>SVGL01000034.1 GCA_015056325.1 Clostridiales bacterium
ATTCCCGGCGCTGGCTACACTTGCTCATTGCAAGCAATGAGCTGCGTTAGTCGGGCAGATGCCCGACCTCACTATTCGGCCATCACCGGGGTCTTCGACCCATTTCATTCCCGGCGCTGGCTACACTTGCTCATTGCAAGCAATGAGCTGCGTTAGTCGGGCAGATGCCCGACCTCACTATTCGGCCATCACCGGGGTCTTCGACCCATTTCATTCCCGGCGCTGGCTACACTCGGCGATTGCAAGCAATCGCTCTCGCTAGTCGGGCTGAAGCCCGACCTCGCTATTCGGCCATCACCGGGGTCTTCGACCCATTTCATTCCCGGCGCTGGCTACACTTGCTCATTGCAAGCAATGAGCTGCGTTAGTCGGGCAGATGCCCGACCTCACTATTCGGCCATCACCGGGGTCTTCGACCCATTTCATTCCCGGCGCTGGCTACGCTCTGCCAATGCAAGCATTGGCTATCGCTAGTCGGGCAGATGCCCGACCTCACTATTCGGCCATCACCGGGGTCTTCGACCCATTTCATTCCCGGCGCTGGCTACACTCGGCGATTGCAAGCAATCGCTCTCGCTAGTCGGGCAGATGCCCGACCTCATTGATAAAAGTACCGAAACGGAGGAACATGGCATGACAGCCAGGCCGATCAAGAAAATGGTGAAATACAACCGGGCTGAAACGCGGACGGCATGGCTCTGCCTGCTGCCCTCGGTGATTGGCCTTGTGTGCATCACCTACCTGCCCATGATTGCATCCTTCGCCCTGAGCCTGTTCAGCTGGAACGGCCTGGGCGCGATGAAATTCGTGGGCCTGGACAACTACATCAAGCTCTTCACCAATGACTCGAAGTTTTACGGCTCCCTGCTGACCACCGTGCAGTATGCCGGCATGTCAGTCATTCTGTCGATCATCTACTCAATGATCATCGCCCTTTTGCTGAACCGGAAGATCCCGGCCCGCGGCTTCTTCCGCGCCATCTTCTACCTGCCCTATGTGCTGCCTGCCATGGCGGTGTACCTGGGATGGAAGTGGCTGTACGATTTCAACCACGGCTTCTTCAACTATGTGGTGAAGCTGCTGGGCGGCGCACCCATCAAGTTCCTGGATTCCTCTGCGCTGGTCACGCCGTCGCTGGCGTTCATCGCCGTGTGGCTGAGCGGCAACCTGATCGTCATTTTCCTTGCAGGCTTGCAGAATGTGCCCCGCACCTACCATGAGGCGGCGGAGATCGACGGCGCCAACGCATGGCAGCGGTTCTGGAAAATCACCATCCCCTGCATGACGCCCATCATCTTCTACAACCTGCTCATGAGTCTCGTCAGCAACCTGCAGGTGATCACCCCGGCGCTGTCCCTGACCAAGGGCGGCCCCGGCACCGGCAGTTACTATATGTGCTACATGCTTTATCAACAGGCATTCAAATCCCATAAATACGGCTATGGCAGCGCCGTGGCGGTGGTGCTGTTTGTGCTGATCGCCATCTTCACCGCCATCCTGTTTGCCACCAGCAAGGGCTGGATCTTCTACGAGGGGGATGATAGAGAATGACGGCTGCAACGATCAAAAACACCACCGGCCGCCTGGCCTCCAAGAAGAAGCGTGAGCAGGCAGTCAATATCCTTTCCATCGCCGTGCTGGTCCTGCTGGGGCTGATCGTCATGTTTCCCATCTACTGGATTTTCCGCTCATCCCTGATGTCCAACGGCGAACTGTATGCTTACCCGCCGGCCTTCACCCCGCCCATGTGGCGCTTCTCCAACTATGCAGAAACCCTGAAGGTTTTCGACTACTGGGGCTTCCTCGGCAATACGATGACCATTCTGGTGCCCTCCGTCATCGGTGCGGTGCTCACGGCCACCATGGGCGGCTATGCCTTTGCGCGCCTGCGTTTCCGGGGCAAGAAGTTCCTGTTCATGCTCTGCGTGGGTTCCATGCTCCTGCCCTCCATGGTCACGCTGATCCCTCTGTTCGTCGTCTGGGCGAAGGTTGGCCTGGTGAACACCTACTGGCCGCTGATCCTGCCTCATTTCTGCGGCGGCGGTGCGTTCAACATCTTCCTCATCCGCCAGTTTGTCAAGACCGTTCCGCGGGAGCTGGACGAGGCCGCTACCATCGACGGCTGCGGATATTTCCGCATCCTGGTGTACATCATCGTCCCGGCCATCAAGTCCGCGATGATCGTGGTGGGTCTGCTCAAATTCATCGAGCTGTGGAATGATCTGCTCCAGCAGGTCACCTACATCACCCGCCGGGAGAACTACACTCTGGCCCTGGGCCTGAACATCTTCAAGGGCTCCTTCAACGACGACTGGTCGTCTATCATGTGCGCCACCTGCCTGTCTTTCATTCCGGGCATCGTGTTCTACCTGATCGGCCAGCGCTACTTTGTGGAAGGCATCGTTATGACCGGCATGAAGAATTGATGCTATTCATGCCCTACAGAACGATCATCTCGCCGCATCTTTTGCGTCAACACTTTGTTTCGTTCCGGTCAACGTAGCTTTGGCTATGCCTCCCTACACTCAACTGCGTCTTGACCACAAAATCTGCAACGATCTGCTCATTCCTTAAGGACAAGAATAGCATCAGGAGGAAAGTATGAGCATCCGCGAAATACCTTTGAACAAGGTCAGGATCACGGACGCTTTCTGGTCGCCGCGCCAGCGTCTGATGACCGACGTGACCATCCCCTACATGGAAAAGATCCTCCGCGACGAAGTGCCGGGGGCAGAAAAATCCCATGCCATCAGCAATTTCAGCATGGCTGCAGGTGAGGAAACAGGCGAATTCTACGGCATGGTCTTCCAGGACAGCGACGTGGCCAAGTGGCTGGAGGCTGCCGCCTATTCCCTTGCCCTGAAGCCTGACAAAGAACTGGAAGCCCGCGTGGATGACATGGTGACTCTCATCGGGCGCTGCCAGCAGCCGGACGGCTACCTCAACACCTACTTCACCGTCAAGGAGCCCCAAAACCGCTGGGCGAACCTGCTGGAATGCCACGAGCTTTACTGTGCCGGACACATGATCGAAGCAGGCGTTGCCCTGCACGAAGCTGCGGGCAAGGATGAGCTGCTGCGCATCTGCATCCGGCTGGCAGATCATATCTGCGACAGGTTCATGCAGGAGGAAGGTATCCCCGGCCACCAGGAGATCGAAATTGGCCTGATGCGGCTGTATCATGCGACGGGCAACACAAAGTACCGCGACATGGCGCTGCGCTTCCTTGATCTGCGCGGAAAGAATCCTGACTGGTTTATTCAGCACACACCCAAACATCCCGATACCCACTATGGCGACTACGACATTCTCCCGGAGGACACAGCCTACAACCAGTCGGATGTACCCGTCCGCGAGCAGACCGTCGCCCGGGGGCATGCCGTGCGTCAGCTCTATATGCTGACCGCCATGGCGGACGCTGCCGCCGATACCGGCGATGCGGAATTGATCGCCGCCTGTGACCGGCTGTTTGACAACATCACTCAGAAGCAGATGTATGTCACCGGTGCGGTGGGCTCCACGGCACACCGGGAATCCTTCACCATGGACTACGACCTGCCCTCTGACCGCTGCTACGGCGAGACCTGCGCGTCCGTCGCCATGACCTTCTTCGCGCATAACATGCTGGCCATCAAGCCCGATGGCCGCTATGCCGACCTGATGGAGCTGGAGCTGTACAATGCCGCACTGGCCGGGATGTCGCTGGACGGTAAGCGCTTCTTCTACGTCAATCCGCTGACGGTGGATACCCGCGTGTCCGGCATCGTTCCGGGCTACAAGCATGTGCTTCCCCGGCGTCCCGCGTGGCACGCCTGCGCCTGCTGCCCGCCCAATCTGGCGCGGCTGATCGCCTCCCTGGGCAAATACCTGTGGAGCGAGGACGAAGATACGGTGTACAGCCATCTGTTCATCGGCAGCGAGGTCGAGACCCGGCATGGGCGTATCAGCATGGAGAGCGGGTATCCTTGGGCGGGCAATGCTACCTACACTATCCATGACGGTGGCACCTTCGCCTTGGCGATTCATGTGCCACAACATATAAAGGAGATGCGGATTAACGTTAACGGAGCGGGCGTTATCGGAATTATGCAGGAGGGATACTGCCGCCTGCAACGCACATGGCACTCTGGCGATCAGGTAACCGTACAATTTGACATGCCTGTAAGACGGATTCATGCCCATCCTCATGTCCGGGATACTGCCGGAAAGGTGGCGCTGGCCCGAGGTCCTCTGGTCTACTGTCTGGAATCGGTTGATCATGAGTCAACTCTGGCGGAGGTGAGCCTGCCGCAGGCGGCGAGGATCGAAGCAGTTCATCTCTCTGCTGGGATTCTTGCCGGCATAACAACTCTTCATGCTGACGGGTTGACGCTCATCACTTCTGACCGATTGTATCATTCTGAACCCAGGAGACAAAAACCGTGCCAGTTAATAGCTGTTCCATATTTTGCCTGGGGAAACAGACAATTCGGTGACATGTGTGTATGGACTTTGGAGAAATAATGCTTCTGCGGGGGACGGTTGGTTTTCAGTCCCCCGCAGAAGTTTTTTGCGAAACATCACACAATTGCCGCCCTGTGCTATAATGCTTATGGAAATGACTTGTTTCTACTCGCCCCCAGATGGGTATATTCGGAACGATTAATATTACGCGTAGGCAACAAGCATGAGCAAAGTTTAGCTACTGATCAGGGTCATGCTGATCACCATAAGCAAAAACAGATAGCATAAACAGCAGTTGAAACCTTCCTCTGATACTGCCTGATACCGTAATTTGTACTCAACAGACATAGAAAAAGCCCGGAATCCCTTGATTTGCAAGGGGTTTCGGGCTTGAATCTTGTCGGGCAACAAAGCTGTTTATCCTGTTTTTCGCAAAGACTTCTATCCTTTGCGAAAACGAAAACAACCTTGTTTCAAGGTGATTTTCCACCCTGGGTTTCCCCATAAAATTGGACTTTCAAGTGCTCGAACCCCTGTGATTTCAAAGTGTTGCGCTCTGAAAACAAAGAAACAGACCCTGAAGGATTTTGTCCTTCAAGGTCTGTTTGTTGCTATGTCATTGAGGATAACCGACTTTACTCAAACGAGGATAAAGGCGGTTGCGAGGTGACATAGAGTGCAGACCTTATGCCGCTGTTACGGTGAATTTGACGTGGCTGAAGCTGGTGAGTTCGGCGTGAAGAACTACGGCTCTGAAGCCTGGTTCTCCGGCGAGGATGGCCGCAACATTCCCGTTGATGCTGGCCATTACATGATCTTTGTGAAGCTGACCACCGACAACAAGCTGGCTGCTCCCATCGTGGTCGGTGAGCCTGCTTACTACGTCGTCGGCACCTGCGGCAACGGCGGCTGGGCTGCTGATGCTACCCAGACCAACGAAGCGTACAAGATGGTTGCGGGCGAAGACGGCATCTATTCCCTGAAGGTGACCTTCACCGACAAGGAAACCGCTGACTGGGCCGATGGCAAGGTTGCCTTCAAGGTTGCCTATGGCGTTGGCGGCATGGTTGCTAACGAATTCTGGTGGGGCGACAACGGTAACAACGTTGTGGTTGAGCCCGGCGAATACACCATCACCTTCGATCCTGCGACTGGCAGCGTTGCTGTGAAGTAAGAGTACAAAATTGCAGGGGGACGTGAAAGCGTCCCCCTGTTCTTTAGGTGTGAAAATCAGGGCAACTGATCAACACGTGCAAGAAATGATAGCTTGAACAGTCCCTGATTCCTTCCTCTGATAGCATCATGATAGCAAAAATGTACTCAAATTGTACTCAACAGGCATGCAAAAAGCCCGGAATCCCTTGATTTGCAAGGGGTTCCGGGCTTGAATTGTTTACTCCCACTCAATGGTGCCGATAGGCTTGGGGGTCAGATCCAGGCAGACGCGGTTGATGCCCTCGACCTCATGGGTGATGCGGTCGGTGATCTTGTGCAGCAGCGCGTAGGGGATCTCCTCGATGGTGGCGGTCATGGCATCGGTGGTGTTGACGGCGCGGATGATGGCCGGCCAGCCCTCGTAGCGCTTGTGGTCGCGGACGCCGACGGAGGTGAAGTCCGGCACGGCGATGAAGTACTGCCAGACCTTGCCGGCCAGGCCAGCGATGTCGAACTCCTCGCGGAGGATGGCATCCGCCTCGCGCAGGGCGTGCAGACGGTCACGGGTGATGGCGCCCAGGCAGCGCACACCCAGGCCGGGGCCGGGGAAGGGCTGACGGTACACCATGTCGTGGGGCAGGCCCAGGGCCTCGCCGACCACGCGCACTTCGTCCTTGAAGAGCAGCTTCACGGGCTCGCAGAGGGTGAAGGTCATGCCGTTGGGAAGGCCGCCGACATTGTGGTGGGCCTTCACGCCGCCGTCGGACTCCAGGATATCGGGATAAATGGTGCCCTGAGCCAGGAAGTCCACGCCCTCCAGCTTGGAGGATTCCTCGGCGAAGACCTCGATAAACTCGCCGCCGATGATCTTGCGCTTCTTTTCGGGTTCGCTGACGCCCTCCAGCTTGGTCAGGAAACGGTCGGTGGCGTCGATGTAGATGAGGTTGGCGTCCATCTGGTTGCGGAACACCTCGATGACCTGCTCGCTCTCGCCCTTGCGCATCAGGCCGTGGTTGACGTGCACGCAGACCAGCTGCTTGCCGATGGCCTTGACCAGCAGGGCGGCCACGACGGAGGAATCAACGCCGCCGGACAGAGCCAGCAGCACCTTGCTGGAACCGACCTGGGCCTGCACGGCGGGGATCACCTCGTCCAGGAACTTCTTGGCCAGCTCGGGGGTGGTGATGCGCGCCATGTCATCGGGGCGCTTCATGCTATCGAGAAAAATGCTCATGGGGAAGACCTCCTGTATCTTGTCGAAGTCGGGATCTTACACACTGGGAGTTACATTAACAGAATTATTATACGCAAATGCATGCCGTCTGTAAAGCAGGAAATTGCAGGGTTTGCGGATTTTTTTGCGGACGTGTCCGATGTGGTGGATTTCCGTCCGCTGAGGAAAAATCGACCCATGGTTTTCAAGGCGGGGCTTCGGGAGATTACTGTCGCTGGGCGGCGCCCGTGGAGATTTCCGGGGAGTTGCCGGGAGATGCGGGCTTTGCCGGAGTTAACGGCAGGAAGATAGTGCTGTAAGCCTCTTGTAAACCTCTCAAACGCCCTTGACATCTGCATTTTTGTCGAGGTATAATCAATGTATAATTAACGCCAACTTAATAGGAAAGGGGCTTTACCCATATGATAACTGAAATGAAACAGCACCTGACAGAGAAGATTCTGCCCTTCTGGGAGAAGCTGACCGACTGGAACCTGGGCGGCTGGTACGGCTATGTGGACAAGGACCTAAACGTGCACATCGACGCCCACAAGGGCTGCATCCTCAACAGCCGCGTGCTGTGGACCTTCGCCACGGCCGCCCGTGTGCTGGGGGAGGAGCGGTACCTGGAATATGCCCGCCATGCGCTGCGCTTCATGGAGCGCTTTGAGGATCATGACCGGGGCGGCGTGTTCTGGTCGGTGAACGCCTCCGGCTTCCCGCTGGACAAGACCAAGCACACCTACTGCCAGGCCTTCGCGATTTACGGGCTCGCGGCGTATATGCGCGCGGCGGGCAAGGAAGACCGCCTGTACAGCGTGGCCCGGGAGCGCGCCTTCCGCCTGTTCCGGGTGATCGAGAACCAGTGCTCCGACGAGGGTGGCTACGGCGAGGCCTTCGAGCCGGATTTCACCCCTGTGGACAACAAAAAACTCTCCGACAACCCCAAGCTCATGGAGCGCGGCGAGGTGGCCGAGCGTACGATGAACACCCTGCTCCACGTGCTGGAGGCATATGCGGAGTTCTACCGCGCAGTGCCGGATGAGGAGATCCGCCAGGCCGGCGTGAAGTGCCTGGAGCTCTTCCTCCACGTGATGTACAACCAGCCGGAGCGCCGCCTGGAGGTCTTCTATGACCGCAATTACCGGAGCCTGCTGGACATGCAGAGCTACGGCCACGACATCGAGGCCAGCTGGCTGATGTGGGACGCGGTGGAGGCCCTCATCCCCGAGGAGGAGCGCGCGCCCTACCGCGACATGTGCATCACCCTCGCCCAGGCCACCTGCGAGCGCGCCTTCACTGACCATGGCATGGAGAACGAGATCGTCGAGGGCGAGGTCGAGCATACCCGCGTGTGGTGGGTGCAGGCGGAGACCATCCTGGGCTTCAAAGAGGCGCATAAGCTCACCGGTGATCCTGCGTGGATGGATCGCGCGGCCCGGCAGTGGGCGTACGTCAAGGACGTCATCTCCGACCCCCGCCCCGGCAGCGAGTGGTACTGGTCCACGGACGAAAACGGCGTGCCCACCGACAAGCCCATTGTCGAGGAATGGAAGTGCCCGTACCACAACGGCCGCATGTGCCTGCGGATGATTGAGAACGCGTAACATAAGCGAAGAGATTTCCACGAAGGTTTCCAAAGGGCGATCGCAAAGCCCATTGGTTGCGTCCGCAGACGCAAAACACCTGCTTTGCGAAATATGGCATCGGAGAAAAAAGCTATGACTGAGATTTTTGTGAAGGACAACCTTCTTCACCTCCGCAACGACCACATTTCCTACATCATCTACATCCTGGAGGGCGGTATCCCCGCCCACCTGTACTTCGGCAAGCGGATCGAAAGCATCAACCCCGCCGCCGTTCTGCGCCATTATGAGCTGCCCGCCGACGGCAGGTGGTGGCCCCATAACTGCGCGCTGGATCACACGCCCCACGAGTACCCTGCACATGGCCTGGGCGATCTTCGCGAGGGCGCGTTGAGCGTCCGGCAGAAGGACGGCACTCGCTCGGTTGATCTGCGCGTCACCGGCTGGGAGGTGGTGGACGGCAAGCTGGGCATTCCCGGGCTGCCCGCGACCTTCGGCGACAATGCCAAAACGCTGCTGCTCCACCTGAAGGACGAGCTGATCGGCCTCACGGCCACGCTGAGCTACACCCTTTTTGACGACGTGGCGGGCGTGATGCGCCACACTGAGCTGCACAATGCCTCCGACGCCGATCTGTACATCGAGCGGGCCTACAGCCTCTGCCTGGAGCTGCCCGACAGCCGCTATGACCTGATCACCCTCTCCGGCAAGTGGGCCCGCGAGCGGGAAATGTCCCGTCGTCCGCTGGTGATGGGCGAGCAGGGCGTGTCTTCCCTGCGCGGCGCGACCAGCCTGTTCACCTCCAACATGCTCTTCCTGGCCCGTCCTGAAACCACTGAGGATCGCGGCGAGGCCATCGGTGCGGCGCTGGTGTACTCCGGCAACTTCACGGCCAGCGTGCATGTGGACGCCAACCGCTGCAGCCGGGTCTTCCTGGGCCTGAACGGCGTGGATTTCTCCTGGAAGCTGGCTCCCGGCGAGACTTTCCACACCCCCGAAGCTGTCACCGTGTACTCCGATGCCGGCCTGGACGGCATGAGCGCTCAGTTCCACCGGATCTGCGCGGATCACCTTGTCCGCGGCAAGTATGCCAAGGCCCCCCGGCCCATCCTGCTGAACAACTGGGAGGCCACCTACTTCGGCTTCAACGAGGAAAAGCTGCTCAAAATCGCCCGCACCGCCGCAGACGTGGGCGTGGAGCTCTTCGTGCTGGACGACGGCTGGTTCGGCCATCGTGACGACGACACCACCTCCCTGGGCGACTGGTATGTGGACACCAAGAAGCTCCCCAACGGCCTCAAACACCTGACAGATCAGGTGCATGCGATGGGCCTCAAGTTCGGATTGTGGTTCGAGCCGGAGATGGTTTCCCCCAAGTCCGACCTGTACGAGAAGCACCCGGACTGGGCCATCCACATTGACGGCCGCATGCCCATCCAGCAGCGCCAGCAGCTGACCCTCGATATGTCCCGCGAGGACGTGCAGGATTATGTGTACGAGTGCGTTGCCAGTCACCTGCGCGAGGACGGCATTGACTATGTCAAGTGGGACATGAACCGCCACTTCTCCAACATCGGCTCGGCGCTTTTGCCCGCCGATCAGCAAAAGGAGCTGCCCCACCGCTACATGCTGGGCCTGTACCGCGTGCTGGAAAAGCTGGTGAACGAGTTCCCGGATGTGCTGTTTGAGAGCTGCTCCTCCGGCGGCGGCCGCTTCGATATGGGCATGCTGCACTACATGCCCCAAACCTGGACGTCCGACAACACCGATGCCCTGTGCCGCTGCAGGATCCAGTATTCCACTTCTCTTGTGTTCCCGCCCTTTGCCATGGGCAGCCATGTGTCCGCGGTGCCGAACCATCAGACGGGCCGCATCACCCCCATCCAGACCCGCGGCAACGTGGCGATGTCCGGCTGCTTCGGCTACGAGCTGGACCTGAACACCCTCTCTGCGGAGGACCTGGAGAAGGTTCGCGCCCAGGTGAAACGCATCAAGGAGCTGCGTACCACGCTCCTCTACGGCGACTTCCACCGCCTTGTCAACCCCTATGAAGGCCAGGATACTGCCTGGATCACCGTCAGCAAGGACAAGCGCGAGGCTGTCTTCATGTTTGTACGCGCGATGAACCAGCCTGCCACCCCGCCCGTGCTGGTGAAGCTCCGCGGCCTGGACGAAAACAAGATATACACCATCCGGGAGACCGGCGAGCGCTATTCCGGATCCGAAATGATGCATCTGGGCTTGAGCGTGCATCCCGGCTGGGGCGACGCGGCGAGTGTCTCCTGGACGCTGGAGGCGGAATAAACCCCACCGACCTTGCTGGCGCGAGGCCACCTCCCCTACGAAGGGGAGGCTCGGTTACTTAGGCTCATCTTTGTAGGGGAGCTGTCGCCGAAAGGCGACTGAGGGGTTCTCCCTGCACCATACAAGAAAGGAGGCGAAGCCTCTTGGGCATCACCATGCGAGACCTGGGCAGGATGCTGGGCGTGAGCGCGGTGACGGTATCGAAGGCCCTCTCCGGTAAGGCCGGCGTGAGCGAGGAAGTCCGGCAGAAGATCATCCGCCTGGCGGAGGAAACCGGCTACATCAACCCCAAGCAGCCGGCCAAGGGCCTCGATATCGGCATCCTGGTGCCGGAAAGCTTCTTCTCCGGCGACAACTTCTACGCCATGTTCTACAAGCAGTTGCTGCAGGCGCTGACGGAGGCGGGTCATTTCGGCATCCTGGAGCTTATCACTGCAGATATGCAGCATGATTTAGTCCTGCCCGGCCTCCTGCGCAGCGATAAGGTGGCGGCGCTGATCCTTCTGGGACAGCCTTCAGAGCCATACACCGCCCTGTTGGCGGGTCAACACCTTCCGCTGCTGGCGCTGGATTTCCATTACCCGTCCATCCCCATGGATGCGGTGGTGGGTGACAACATCGCCGGCGCGGCAGAAATGACGCGGCACCTGATTGCCTGGGGCCATCGGGACATCGGCTTCCTGGGGAATGTACGCGCTACCTCCTCCATCATGGAGCGGTACCTGGGCTTTGCATCCGAAATGCTGCGGCAGGGGCTGAGCGTCCGCCCGGAGTGCATCCTCCTTGACCGCAGGGACGATAACGTGATCTGTGCGCCCGTCCTCCCGGAGAAGCTGCCCACCGCTTTCGTCTGCAACTGCGACATCGTGGCCCGGCTCTTCATTGAGCAGCTGCGAAGCGATGGTCTCCGCGTGCCGGAGGATATGTCCGTCGTCAGCTTCGATGATTTCAACAATGTGCCCGGTTCGCTGCCCCTGACCACCTACCGGGTGGATACGGCAGCCATGTGCCGCATCGCTGTGGAGCGGGTAACGGCCCGCTGTCGGGGCGATGAAACCCCGCCCTGCCGCATCGTCGTGGGCGGCGAGGGCGTCTACCGTGATTCTGTTTCTCCTATCAAAAATACATAAAGAGAGGTAAAGATCATGTCCGTGAAGATTCTTGGCTGCGAATCCCTTCCCAACATCCCCTGGCAGGACAAGCCCGCTGACCACAAGACTGCCGCGCCCGTCTGGCGCTACACCGGCAACCCCGTCATGGGCCGCAACCCCACCCCCGAAATCGCCCGCATCTTCAACTCCGCCGTCGCTCCCTGGGAGGATGGCTTCATCGCCGTGCTGCGCGGTGAGCAGGTCAACGGCGTGCCCCATGTGTATATCGGCCGCTCCAAGGACGGCATCCACTGGGATGTGGACCGTGAAAAGGTGCCCTTCACCGATGAAAACGGCAAGCCCAAGCTGCCCCACTACGCCTACGATCCCCGTCTGGTGAAGGTGGACGACACTTACTACATCATCTGGTGCACCGACTTCTTCGGCGCGTCCATCGGCATGGCCAAGACCAAGGACTTCAAGACCTTCACCCGCATCGAGAACCCCTTCATCCCCTTCAACCGCAACGCCGTGCTCTTCCCCCGGAAGATTGGCGGCATGTATAAGATGATGTCCCGCCCCTCCGACTCCGGCCATACCCCCTTCGGCGACATCTTCGTGTCCGAGTCTCCTGACATGGAGTACTGGGGACATCACCGCCACGTGATGGGCCGCGGCTCCAAGTGGTGGGAGTCTGTCAAGATCGGCTCCGGCGCGGCGCCCATTGAGACCAGCGAGGGCTGGCTGCTGTTCTACCACGGCGTGGCCACCACCTGCAACGGTTTCGTGTACTCCATGGGCGGCGCGATCCTGGACATCAACGAGCCCAGCAAGGTGCTCTACCGCTGCGAGAACCACCTGCTGACCCCCGAAGAGCCCTACGAGACCACCGGCTTCGTGCCCAACGTGGTGTTCCCCTGCGCCACCCTGCAGGATCCCGACACTGGCCGCATCGCCATCTACTACGGCGCGGCGGACACCAACGTGGGCCTGGCCTTCACCAACGTGGACGAGATCGTCACCTACATCAAGGAGCACTCCGACCTGCAGTGGGGCGATGACGTGGCTGATGTGGACTACTGATTCTTGTTGAGGGAATAGCTATGAAAATTGCATTCTTGCTGGCCTCGGGTGTATTTCTGCTTATTCGCATTGTCGCCCCTGCAATGGGAATTGCATTGTCTGATACTGCAGATCATTGGCTACACTTTATCAGCTGGTTGCTGATGGGAGCCGCTATTTTCATCAAGGACAAAAAACAAAAGTAAATATGCCCTACGCTTCGGCGAAACCAGGCAGGGAAGCGTTAAAACTTCCCTGCCTACTTTGATATAAAGGAGAACTGCCTATGCAGCCTCGTTCCTTCGCCTCCCTGATGGAGGCCTACGAGCGCGTCATTTCCCGCCCCAATCCGGTCAATGAGCGCTTCTACAACGGCCTGTTCACCCGCTATGAAAACCCCGTGCTGACCCGCCAGCACATCCCGCCCTTCTGGATGTACGACGCCAACCCCGACACCAACCCCTACATGATGCAGCGCCTGCCGGTGAACGCCACCTTCAATTCCGGCGCGATCAAGGTAGGCGGCAAGTACTGCCTGGTCGTCCGCGTGGAGGGCCAGGATCGCAAGTCCTTCTTCGCTGTGGCGGAATCCGACAAGCCTACCGAGGGCTTCCGCTTCCGGGATTACCCTGTCGTCCTGCCCGACACCTGCGCCGTGAAGGTCGGGCAAAGCCCGACGAGCGACAGCGATTGCGTGCAATCGCCGAGCGAAGCCATCGACGCGGCGAATGCCGTGGGGATGGCCGAAGAAACCAACGTCTACGACATGCGCCTGACCCAGCATGAGGACGGCTGGATCTATGGCGTGTTCTGTTCCGAGAGCAAGGATACCACCAGCAGCGATCTGTCTGCAGCGGTGGCTGCCGCCGGCATCGTCCGCACGAAGGACCTCGAAACTTGGGAGCGTCTGCCCAACCTGAAGACCCTGCGCAGCCCCCAGCAGCGCAATGTGGTGCTTCACCCTGAATTCGTGGAGGGCAAGTACGCCTTCTATACCCGCCCGATGGATGATTTCATCGAGACCGGCAGCGGCGGCGGCATCGGCTTTGGCCTGTGCGAGGACATCACCAATGCCGTCATCGACGAGGAGAAGATCATCTCTGCCCGCAAGTACCACACCATCACCGAAAGCAAGAACGGCGCTGGCGCGGTGCCGATCAAGTGCGACAAGGGCTGGATCCACATTGCCCACGGCGTGCGCAACACCGCCGCCGGATTGCGCTATGTGCTCTACGCCTTCATGACCAGCCTGGAAGATCCGGCGAAGGTCATCGCTGAGCCTTCCGGCATGCTGCTGGGCCCGCTGGGCAATGAGCGCATCGGCGACGTCAGCAACGTGGTGTTCACCAACGGCGCGATTGCCGACGCGGACGGCAAGGTGTACATTTACTACGCCTCCTCCGACACCCGCCTGCACGTCGCCGAGACGGACATCAACCGCCTGTGTGACTATCTGCTGAACACGCCCGAGGATCCCCTGCGCTCGGTGGACTGCGTGAAGCAGCGCTGTGAGCTGATTGCGAAGAACCTGGCATTCCTGAAGAAGTGAGGTGTGTCCTATGTTCAAGGTATCGCCGCTCTTTGGCGACCACGCCATCCTGCCCCTGGGCAAGGAGCTGCGCATCTTCGGCACGGCGGACGAGGGCGAGGTCATCCGTGCAACGCTGACTGCTGCGGACGGCACCGTCACCGGCGAGGGCGTGTCCACCGCGCGGGAGGGGCACTTCCTCATCCACCTGCCGCCCCAAAGGCTGGGCGTTCGCCCGCTGACCCTGACCCTGTCCTCTGACACCATGACCTGGACGGCTCACGACCTGGTCACGGGCTACCTGTTCATGGCGGGTGGCCAGAGCAACATGGAGTGGAGCCTGTGGAACGCCGAACTTGGCCAGACGTTCATCCAGACCCATAATGACCCTGACCTGCGCTATTTCAACGTGCCTCGCGTGTCCGTGCTGGACGAGGCTGGCCTTGCCGCCCACGACGCGGCCCATTGGCAGCAAATTGCCCCCCACGTCGGCGGTGACATGAGCGCGGTGGCCTACTTCTTTGCCCGGGAGCTCCGCGCGAAGATCGGCTTCCCGGTGGGCATCGTTGGGTGCAACTGGGGCGGTACGTCGATCCTTTCCTGGATGGACGAAGTTGCGCTGAATCGCAGCGTCCCTGCGATGAAGGCTGCCGAGGACTACGAAAGCAAGTACGGCGCGATTCCCCTCGATGAATGGCAGGCGAAGCAGACCGCCTTCCAGCACGACATGGATGCGTGGAACGCCAAGGTCGCCCAAATCAAGGAGGCCAATCCCGGCATCGAATGGGCTGAGGTGGAGAAGCAGGCCGGCGTGTGCCCGTGGAATCCGCCGCCCGGTCCCGGCTCACCCTACCGGCCCGGCCAGCTGGCGCGCAGCATGGTGGCAAAGATCGTTCCCATGGCGCTCAGTGGCATCCTGTTCTATCAGGGCGAGAGCGACGTGGATCGGGCTGAAAACTATGGTGAGCTGCTGATCACGCTCGTCACCCGCTGGCGCGAGCTCTTCGGCGACGCTGAGCTGCCTTTCTACAATGTGCAGCTGCCCATGTTCATCGACGCAGGCGCACAGGATGACCACCGCTGGGCGATCCTCCGCAATCAGCAGGAGAAGGCCTGGCATGCCTTGCGCGACAGCCACCTCGCCGTCATGCTGGACGAGGGCGAGTACGGCAACATCCACCCGGTGGACAAGCTGACCCCCGGCGAGCGGCTGGCGCGGCTGTTCATGGAGAAATTCGCCCATCGTCATCCCCACCAGCCCTGGGCGATGCGTAAGTCCACCTGCGGCAATGTCCTGACTGTGGAGCTCACCGGCCCGGTGGAGGCTCGCCTGGGCGAACCTGACCTGTTCGAGATCGCCGGGGAGGACGGCGTGTACGTCCCGGCCAAGGCCGAGCTGGACTGGCACAGAATCCACCTGACGGCGCAGGGCGTGGCCCATCCCGTCAAGGCGCGTTACGCCTTTGTGAATTATGCGAAGGTGCATGTGTTCAGCGCCTACGCGCCCTATCTGCCGCTGGCGCCCTTTGTGCTGGAAGACTGATATAGCAAATCCCCCGGAATGCGACGTGCACTCCGGGGGATGCTTTGCGCTCAGCTTTCCAGCGGCTTGTCCGCCATTTGGCTGAACTGCCTGAGGATGTTGATGGTGATCAGGAGGGTTACGCCCAGCGCCAGCACATCGGCCACCGGCTGTGCAGCCTGGATGCCTGTCAGGCCGAAGAGAGGCGGCAGAAGCAGCAGCATCGGGATCAGGCACATGCCCTGGCGGGAGATGGAGATGATCAGCGACCGCACGCCGTATCCGATGGATTGGGTGAACATGTTCGACATGACGATGAAGCCCCAGAGGGGGATCGTCGCCAGATGAAAGCGCAGCGCTGTCGTGCCGATGCGGATGACGTCCGGGTCGTCCTTGCGGAAGGCGGTGATGATGGGTTCGGCGGTGATGAACGCTGCAGCGCCCAGCACCAGCAGGATCACCGTTGCCACCTTCACACAGAACCAGAACGCCCGGCGGACGCGGCTGTACTGTCCCGCGCCGTAATTGAACGAGCACACCGGCTGGAAGCCCTGGCCAAAGCCGATGACCGTGGAGTTGACGAACATCACAATGCGGCTGACGATGGACATCGCAGCGATGGCGGCGGTCTGCAGTTCCACAGCTACGAACAGCTTGACCGAGTTGTTCAGCAGGATGGTCGAAATGCTGGCGATGCCTTGACGCCCCAGGGATGGCAAGCCGTTGTTCAGAATGCGGCCATACATATGCTTCGTGGGGCGGAAATGGCGCGGGGTGACGGAAATGGTATCCTTGCGCAGGTTGCTCTGGGCCAGCAGGATGAAGAAGCTGACTGCCTGGGAGAGGGCCGTTGCTACCGCAGCGCCGGCGGTTTTCATCCCAAAGCCGAAGGGCAGCGCAAAGCCAAGGCCGATATCCTGCCCGGCTTCAAAGATGAAGATGGGATCCAGCACCATGTTCAGGATGCCGCCAAGGGTGATGCCCACCATGCCATAGGTCGCCAGGCCCTGGAAGCGCAGCATGTTGTTCAGCACCAGGCTGCCCATCATGAAGGGCGCGGCGTAGAAGATGTAGGTGGCGTACTCCTTGGCGTAGGGGAAGATATCGTCCGTTGCACCCAGGAGGGGCACCATCCAGTCCAGGGAGAGGTTGCCGGCAATCATGATGACCGTGCCCACTGCCAGCGCGGTGAAGAAGCCCACGGAGCCATAGCGCTGGGCTTCGTCTGTATCGCCGCGGCCAAGGGCCTGGCTGAGGTTGGTGCCGGTACCCATGCCGAGGGTGAAGGCGATGGCCTGAATAATCGCCATGACCGAGAATACCACGCCGACAGCGCCGGACGCTGCCGTATCCAGCTGGCTGACGAAGAAGGTGTCCGCCATGTTGTAGATGGTGGTGATGAGCATCGAGATAATGGTGGGGATGGCAAGCTTGGGGATGATGCGCTCCACGGGGTCGTGGAGCATCATGTGCTTGCGCTCAGCAGGGGACATTTTCATAGGATTACGACCTTTCCAAAGGCGATTTGTAGCGAGGTTTCCACCTCATCCGACCGAGCTTACGCTCGGCCACCTTCCCCTCAAGGGGAAGGCTTATCAGGGCGCGGGCTGAGGCTTCCCCTTGAGGGGAAGCTGTCGCCGACAGGCGACTGATGAGGTGTTCACAGCAGCATCAGCACTCCCTGTGCAGCCGCTGCCGCAACGCAGGCGCCGATGGCCACCGTCAGCAGCGAGCATCCGCGCCAGGCCATCACTACGGCGACCACGAGTCCGGCAAGGGCCGTGCGAATGTCCCCGGTGGAGGTGAGGATGCCGGGGATCGTCATCGCCGCCAGCACCGCGTAGGGCACATAATGCAGAAACGACTTGACGAACACCGACTTGATCTCCCGGCGGAAGACCGTCAGCGGCAGCATGCGGATCAGGTAGGTCACGCCTGCCATCACCGCGAGATACAGCAGGTAGGTCGGCCAGGTCATGCTTCCACCCCGCTTTCATCCTTGATGGGGAAGAGCAACGCGCCCAGCGTCGCCGCGACGACAGCGCAGATGATGACCACGAATCCGCCGGACACCTGGTTCAGCACCGACGCATAGTTGAACATCAGGCTCGCGGCGATGGCGATCAGCACCACAATGCGCACCGGCTTTTCCCTTTTCGCCGGGGGCAGGATGATGGCCAGGAACATGCCGTAGATGGCGATGCCCAGGGCATTGCACACGAATTCCGGCAGGATCGCGCCTGCTGCCGCCCCCAGGAAGGTGCCCAGCGACCAGCCGATGTAGGGCATCAGCATCAGGCCGTAGAGGTAGCGGTGGTGCAGCTGCTCCGGCTGGGAGGACGCCACGGCGAAGATCTCATCAGTGTTGGAAAAGGCGAAGAACATCCGGCGGGGGGTGGTCATCGTCGGGCCCAGCTTCTGCGAGAGGGAGAGGCCCATCAGCGCATAGCGCAGGTTGATGATGAACTGGGTCAGCGCCATTTCCACCAGGGAGGAGCCGGCCAGCATCACCTGCAATCCCGCCAGCTGACCCGCGCTGGTCAGGTTGGTCATGGAGATCAGCAGCGCCTGCAGGACAGAAAGTCCGCCCTCCGCGCACTGCATGCCAAAGGCGAAGGACACGCTCAGGTAGCCCAGGCCGATGGGCAGACCGTGCTTCACGCCCTTGAGAAAGAGCTTGTTCACAAAATATCAGGTGCCTTTCAGAGGAATTATGAATGATGAATTCGGTTTGTCAGGCGCGCTCCACGCCGTCAGCGGTAACTACCGCATACCACAGCGGCGGACGCTCCACCGGCTCGTCGCCGATGGTGATGGCGGCGCGGATGGCAGCTTCGGCCTTGATGGCGTCGGCCTCGCTGCGGGCATAGAGGGTGCACAGCGTGGCGTCCGGGGTGACCTTGTCGCCGATGCGCACGGGCAGGATGTAGCCCACCGAATAATCGATCACGTCGGTCTTCTGCACGCGGCCTGCACCCATGGCCTGGGCGGCGTAGCCCAGGGCCTCGGTGTCCATGGCGGTGATGTAGCCCTCGCGGCCCACCTTGACCTCCTTGATGAGGGCGGGCTGGGGGAGCAGCTTCACGTCGCTGACGCAGTCCGCATTGCCGCCCTGGGCTGCGATCATGGCCTTCAGGCGGCTGAGGCCGCTGCCGGTCCGCAGCGCGGAGAGCAGCATCTCACGGGCATGCTCGATATTCTCGGCGCGCTTGCCCAGCACCAGCATGTGGCTGCCCAGCAGCAGCGCGACTTCCAGCAGATCGCCCTTGACCTTGCCGGAGAGCACCTCAATGGCCTCCTTGACCTCCAGCGCGTTGCCGACGTGGGTGCCCAGGGGCTGGCCCATGCCGGTGACGATGGCGCGCACCGGCTTGCCGGAGAGCTTGCCGATATCCGCCATGGCCTTGGCGAGGCCGATCGCGTCGTCCACCGTCTCCATCAGCGCGCCGGAGCCGGTCTTCACGTCCAGGACGATGGCGTCCGCGCCGGAAGCGAGCTTCTTGGACATGATGGAGGAGGCGATCAGCGGCAGACTATCCACCGTGGCGGTCACGTCCCGCAGGGCATAGAGGGTCTTGTCCGCCGGGGCGAGGGAGGCGGTCTGCCCGATGACGGCCAGGCCGATGTCGTTCACCTGATCGACAAACTGCTGCTCGGTCAAACTGACGGTCAGACCCTCGATGGATTCCATCTTGTCCAGGGTGCCGCCGGTGTGGCCCAGGCCGCGGCCGCTCATCTTGGCCACGGGTACGCCGCAGGCTGCCACTAGGGGCGCAAGCACCAGGGTCGTGGTATCGCCCACGCCGCCGGTGGAGTGCTTGTCCACCTTGACGCCGGGGATGGCGGATAAATCGCACACATCGCCGGAATCCCGCATGGCGAGGGTCAGGTCGGTGGTTTCCTGGGCGGTCATGCCGTTAAGGCGGATGGCCATGAGCAGCGCCGCCAGCTGGTAATCCGGGATGGAGCCGTCCGCGGCGCCCCGGGTGAATTCAATGATCTCAGCCTTGGTCAATTCCTGGCCGAGCTTCTTCTTCGTGATGATGTCGAGCATGCTCATATTGACAGCTCCTTTGCGATGTTTTGGTAACCTTCATTATAACACGATTGGGCGCAAGGGGCAAGGGTGCGTGCGGAGGAAGAACAATCGGCAAAGGTGCACGAATGTGGCAGCACGTTCTCGTTCAACGAGGAAGAAATGCGAATGAAGCAAACGAATGCTCCCTAAGCTATTGACTTTCCAGGATATTTCTGCAACAATAACCTACAGGCTCCCCCCGGAGGGGTTAGGGTAATAGGCCTTGCCTGGCGTGGACTGCAGGACAATTGTAAAATTCGGCACGCCAGCTTGTTTCTTCTGTCCGGCTGCTGTATAATGGAGAAAACACTCTTGCACAAAACGGAGGAACACAACGATGAAGAAGCTTCTCTCCCTTCCCCTGGTGCTGCTGATGCTCCTGTGCGGCATGGCCTTTGCGGAGGCGGCGGACTATGTGGGCGTGTGGGAGCTGACCAGTGTTGAATTTGACGGCACGCATTACGCGCCGGAAGATATGGGCGTGGATATGACAATGACGCTCAATAGGGATGGCAGTGCTCTGTTGGATAGCGGAAGCGTGTCTGGTCCGGCTCAGGGCTACTGGGTGGAAACCAGCCGCGGCATCACCGTATATGACGATGTTGATAATCCCATGGCGTTAGTTTTGTCAAATGGGAAGCTGGTGTCGGACATAAAGTATGGGCTGAAAATGAACTACACCCGCAGAGCTGCTGCGTCTGTTGTTCCCGGCGACGCTGACGGCAATGCTTCCGTCGGCATTGCGGATGCCATCGCTATTCTGGATTACTGTGCCGACGGCAACGCAGCGGTCAACACCTCCAATGCGGACGTGAATGCCGATGGCCGCGTGGATCTGCACGATGCCCTGCTTGTGCTTCAGTATGTTGCAGGCTGGAATGTGACGCTCAAATAAATCTGCAGCCCGGAGGTGCGCCGGGCTGTTTTCATTTGCCAATCCTGCGGAAGTATGGTACAATAACTATATTATCATGGGGAGGTGTGCGCATGGGGAAACAGCGCTACTACGAGGCCTATGACCTGCGCTACCGGCAGGTGCACGGGCAGGGCCTGGAATGGTTCTCCGGCATGCCCACGCCCATCGTGGCAGAGGCGCTGCAAAAGTGCGGCATTTCTCCGGAAACCCCTATGCTGGAGATCGGCTGCGGGGAGGGCCATGATGCGGCCTTCCTGCTGGGGAAGGGCTGCAACCTTCTGGCGACGGACGTCTCCCCGGCGGCGGTGGACTTCTGTCGGGCGAAATATCCTGAATGGGCGGAGCATTTCGACGTGCTGGACGCCCTGGCTGATCCGCTGGAGGCGCGCTTTGACTTCATCTACGCCGTGGCGGTGCTGCATATGCTGGTGCCGGATGAAGACCGGAACCGGCTGCTCACCTTCATCCGGGAGCACCTGACGGAAAACGGCTTCGGCCTGGTGGTCACGATGGGCGACGGCGAGATGCAGCGCGCGACCGATATCACCAAAGCCTTCGATGTGCAGGCGCGCGTCCATGAGGGCAGCGGAAAGACAGTGGAGATCGCATCCACCAGCTGCCGCATCGTCACGCGGGATGACTTCCGCCGGGAAATTGAGGGCGCGGGGCTCGTCATCACCGAGATGGGCGATGCCGTCTGGGACGATGTGCCCTTTGCCATGTATGCCATTGTGAAAAGAGGTTGAATCATGCGACCGATGTACGATATGCTCCTGGCGGCCTCGGGGCGGCAGAGCTGCCACATGCCCGGCCACAAGGGGAAGGCTCCCTTCGGCCCGGTGGATATGTACGCCCTGGACACCACGGAGCTTCCCCTGACGGATGACCTCTACGCCCCGGAACGCGGCGTGGCGGAGGCCCAGCGCCTTTATGCCAAGGCAGTCGGCGCGGCCCGGACGCTCTTCCTCACCAACGGCTCCACCACCGGCAACCACGTCATGCTGCAGCTCTATGCCCGGGAGGGCGACACGGTGCTGCTGCCCCGCAATGCCCACATGTCCGCAGTGAACGGCTGCATCATGGGCGGTTTGAAGGTGCGGTGGCTGCCCGTCTCCATGACGGAGGACGGCCTGTGTTATATGAAGGAAGCCGATATCATCGCTGCGATGGACGCTCATCCCGAGGCCAAAACCGTCTTCCTGACCCGGCCGGATTTCTACGGCTGCGTGCTGCCGTTGGAGCGCATCGCGCAGGCGGCCCACGCCCGCGGCATGCGTCTGGTGGTGGATGAGGCCCACGGGGCGCACTTCCCCTGGACGGAGGGGATGAAGTCCGCCGGGGCATGCGGTGCGGATGCCTGGGTTCAATCTGTGCACAAGACCCTGCCCGGCCTGACCGGTGCGGCGGTGCTCCATCTGGCTCATGGGGAAGACCACACCCGCGCCCTGACCCTGACCCGCCGGGAGCAGTCGAGCTCGCCCAATTTCGTCATGCTCATGTCCATCGACGACGCCCGCGCGTATATGGAAGAGGGCGGCGCAGATAACCTGTCCGCCGTGGCGGAGGCGGTGACCGAGGTGCGCGGAAAACTGCCCGCTCTGGGCTACCGGGACGCGCATGAGGGCTGGCGCGATACCGGCCTGGCCTTCGACCCGACCCGCCTGGTCATCGACGCGCCCCAGGGCGGCAAGGCCCTCGCTGCGGCATTCCGTCAGCATGGTGTGGACGCGGAAATGTACGACCAGCGGCGCGTGGTGTTCATCATGTCCGCCATGGACGACCCGGCCGATGTGCGCAAGCTGGCCACTATATTGGAAGAAATCCCGCCTGCTGCAGCGGAGATCACGGTGCTGCCCATGCTGGAAAGCATCCCCCAAAGGGCGCTGGAGGTCCGTGAGGCAGCCATGGCGGATTGCGAACGGGTGCCCCTGCAGGATTGCCTGGGCCGCATCGTGACGGCGTCGGCGGGGCTGTATCCGCCGGGGATTCCGCTGATCTGCCCGGGCGAAGTGGTCTCCGGGGAGATCCTCGCCCGGCTCATGTATGCGAAAAATCAGGAGCGCTTCGGCGTGGAAGGAGATACGCTGTTATGCGTAAAGCTGTAATTTTTGACCTGGACGGCACGCTGACCCAGTCCGAGGAGGGCATCTGGGCCAGCGTCAAATACGCCGCGGAGAAGCTTGGCTTCCCCGAGCCGGACGCGCCCACGCTGCGCAAGTTCATCGGCCCGCCCCTGGGTTACTCCTTCCGGGAGTACCTGGGTATGGACGACGCTACCGCTGACAAGGCTGTGGAAACCTACCGCGAGCGCTACAACGTGGTGGGCCTGTTTGAGAACCGGGTGTTCCCGGGCGTCCGCCGCCTGATGCGCACTCTCAAGCGGGAGGGCTGGTACATCGGCATCGCCACCGGCAAGCCCCAAAAGACCTCCGAGCGCGTGGTGGCCCACTTCGGCCTGGACAAGTTCGTGGACAAGCTCTGCGGCCCCACCGCCGGTCATCAGGCGGACAAGGTGGCGCTGATCCAGTCCGCCCTGCCCGCAGATTGGGACTACCAGAACGACGAGGCCTGGATGGTCGGCGACCGCAAGTTTGACGTGGAGGGCGCGATTGGCGCCGGGGTGAAGTCCATCGGCGTGGGATACGGCTACGGCTCCGAGGAAGAGCTTCGCACTGCCGGCTGCACCCATTACTGCGCCACCGTGGAGGAGATGATCGACTTCCTCTGTCCCGGCGTGACCCCGCCCGAGGGAGCCTTCCTGTCCATGGAGGGCCTGGACGGCAGCGGCAAGGGCACGCAGATCCGCCTGCTGACCGATGCGCTGGATCGCTTCGGCTTTGAGCTCGTCCTCAGCCGCGAGCCCGGCGGCTGCCCCATCTCCGAGAAGCTGCGGGATATCATCCTGGACAAGAACAACGCCGAGATGGATGACATCACCGAGGCGCTGCTCTACGCCGCCTCCCGCGCCCAGCATGTGCGCGAGGTCATCCGACCTGCCATCAAGGCGGGCAAGGTGATGTTCTCCGACCGCTTTGTGGATTCCTCCGTGGCCTACCAGGGCGGCGGCCGCCAGTTGGGCGTGCAGAAGATTCTGGACATCAACGCTCCTGCGGTGGACGGTACCATGCCCATGGCAACTATCTACCTGGACGTGGACCACGAAACCTCTCTCAAGCGCCGCGCCGCCGCCACCGAGCTGGATCGCCTCGAGCTGGCGGGAGACTCCTTCCACGCCCGCGTGGAGGCCGGCTACCGGGAGCTCATCCGCCGCACCCCGGAGCGCTTCATCGTCGTGGATGCGACCCGCACCCCGGAGGAGATCGGCAAGGAAGTGGCGGAGAAGGTGCTCGCGCGCCTGATGGAGGCGGAATAAATGGCAGAACGCATTGTGGTGGGCATGTCCGGCGGGGTGGATTCCTCCGTGGCGGCGCTGCTGCTCAAGCAGCAGGGCTACGACGTGATCGGCGTGTTCATGAAAAACTGGGAGGAAGAGGGCAGTGATGGCGTCTGTACGGCTGAGGAGGACTGGAACGACGTCCGTGAGGTGTGCCAGACCATCGGCATTCCCTACTACGCGGTGAATTTCGCCAAGGAGTACTGGGATCGGGTCTTCTCCTACTTCCTCGACGAGTACCGCGCGGGCCGCACGCCCAATCCGGATGTGCTGTGTAACCGGGAAATCAAGTTCAAGGCCTTCCTGGACTTCGCCATGCAGCTGGGCGCCTCCAAAATGGCGACGGGGCATTTTGTCCAGACCAACGAAAAGGGCGAGCTCCTGCGTGGCGCGGACGGGAACAAGGATCAGAGTTACTTCCTTTATATGCTGCACGATGAGCAGCTCAAAAAGGCGATGTTCCCTGTCGGCCACATGACCAAGGCGGAGGTGCGCCAGATCGCTGAGGAGCATGGCCTGATCAACAGCAAGAAGAAGGATTCCACCGGGGTGTGCTTCATCGGCGAACGCCGCTTCAAGACCTTCCTGCAGGAGTTCCTGCCCGCTCAGCCCGGCGACATGGTCGATCCCGACGGCAAGGTGGTGGGCCGGCACGACGGCCTGATGTATTACACCCTGGGCCAGCGGCGCGGTCTGGGCATCGGCGGCTGCGGCGACGGACGGAGCTGGTTTGTCATCGGCAAGGACCTGAAAAAGAATCAGCTGCTGGTCGCCCAGGGGGAGGATCACCCCATGCTGTACTCGACACTGAGCGTGGCCGGCGGCGTAACCTGGGTGGGCGACGCGCCGATTCAGGTGGGCGAAACCTTGCTGTGCACCTGCAAGTACCGTTACCGCCAGGCGGACGGCCCGGTGGAGGCCACCCTGCAGGCGGACGGAAGGCTGCTTTTGCGCTCCCTGGAGCCGCAGCGTGCGGTCACGCCCGGACAGAGTGCGGTGCTCTATCTGGGGGAGAAATGCATTGGTGGCGGCGTGGTGGAAGAAATTCTCGATGCTGGAAAGGCGAACATCCCTGGCGTGTAACGCTGGGGATGTTCGATTAATTTGCGGAACAATTGGGGCTAAGCCCATGTGCAATGTTCGAAAAACAAAAAAGTGAAGAAAAAAGTTCAAAAAACCTCAAAAAAGGTGTTGACTTTTCTTGCGCGTGGTGATATCATAAACAAGCTCGCTCACGGAGCACTCCTGAGTTGAGCACTGAACCTTGAAAACGATACAGAACAAGAAACGCAAGTAAAGAGACAGTAATTCCGAATGAGTTGATTCTTGGCCGGGAAACCGGTAAGAAATAAACAGGATTAAATGAAAGAGTTTGATCCTGGCTCAGGACGAACGCTGGCGGCGTGCTTAACACATGCAAGTCGAGC
>SVGL01000035.1 GCA_015056325.1 Clostridiales bacterium
CAGGAGCGTGCCGCAGTCGTCGGGGTTGCAGTCGTAGGGGGTGGCGGCGTCCAGGATGGCGAAGTCGCCGGTTTCCTTGATGTAGGCCGACGTACCTGCAATCAGCCACAGCGGATCGTCATTGAAGCCGCCGCCGATGTCGTTGTTGCCCTTCTTGGTCAGGGGCTGGTACTGGTGGTAGCATCCGCCGTCGCGGAACTGGGTGGCGGCAATGTCCAGGATGCGCTCGCGGGCGCGCTCGGGGATCTGATGCACGAAGCCCAGCAGGTCCTGGCTCGAATCGCGGAAGCCCATGCCGCGGCCCACGCCGGACTCAAACATGGACGTGCTGCGGCTCATGTTGAACGTGACCATGCACTGATAGGGGTTCCAGATGTTCACCATGCGGGAGAGCTTCTCGTCGCCGTGGGTGAGGGTGTAGGTGGAGAGCAGGTAGTCCCAGTGGGCGCGGAGCTCGGCCTTGGCGGCGTCGATCTGCTCGTCGGTGGTGAGGGAGGCGATCAGCTCCTTCGCCGGGGCCTTGTTGATGACGCCCTTCGCAACGAACTTCTCCTCCACCGGCACTTCCACATAGCCCAGGACGAAGTTGTACTTGCGGGACTCGCCGGGCTCGAGGTGCACCTTCACCTGGTGGGAGCCGATGGGCTGCCAGCCGGAGGCCATGGAATTCCCCATTTCGCCATTCATGACGGACTGCGGCGCGTCAAAGCCGTTGTACAGGCCCAGGAAGGTCTCCATGTCGGTGTCGAAGCCGTCGATGGGGGCGTTCACCGCGTAGAAGGCATAGTGATTGCGGCGCTCGCGGTACTCGGTCTTGTGGTAGATCACGCCGTCCTCGACTTCCACCTCGCCGGTGGAGAAGTTGCGCTGGAAGTTCAGCATGTCGTCGCTGGCGTCCCACAGGCAGAACTCCACGAAGCTGGTCAGGATCACGTCCTTGGCCTGGGCGGACTCATTGGTCAGGGTGATCTGATGCACCTCCGCGTTCTTGCCCAGGGGGACGAAGGACAATTGGCTGGCGGTCAGGCCGTTCTTCTTGCCGGTGATGACGGTGTAGCCCATGCCGTGGCGGCAGGCGTATTCGTCCAGCTCGGTCTTGGTGGGCTTCCAGCCGGGGTTCCAGACGGTATCGCCGTCCTTGACGTAGAAGTAGCGGCCACCGTTGTCCACGGGCATGTTGTTGTAGCGGTAGCGGGTGACGCGGCGGAGGCGGGCATCCCGGTAGAAGCAGTAGCCACCTGCCGTATTGCTGATGATGCCGAAAAACTTTTCGCACCCCAGGTAGTTGATCCAGGGGTAGGGCGTGCGGGGCGTGGAGATGACGTATTCGCGGGCTTTGTCGTCGAAGTAGCCGTATTTCATTGTTGCGGGCCTCCTTATGGAGTATTCTGGATTCATTATAACACACTTTTCCGATGAACGCAAACGGTTTCGCGGGAAAATACGCAGCAGTGGAAAATGGCGTCCGAATCATCCCGTCCCGGCCTCCGGGGCTGTCCGGAACAACTCCGCACAATCCCCCGTTCGAAACCCATTTCGTCGGAGAAATGTTCGCCTTTGTCCAAAATGGCAAAAATATTTCCGAAAAATATAAATTTGCAGGAGGAATTCAAAGACCAGCGGCGAAATGTATATACACAAGCAGGGGAGAAAAGGGAGCCGCAAGCCGAACGAGTGGCCCTCCCTCCCGGGCGCTAAAGGCCCGTTCCCCCGCGACCTGGAGAAGAAAGGGCGTGATGCCAGTGGCGCATCATCAGGAGCGGAAGCTCTGATAGCAGCTCCGTCTATGCTCAACTATGAGTGCTTCCGCAATTCGGATTTATCTGCGAAAGGAGCACCCTTATGAAGTTGACGATTTATGCGAAGAATATGACGGTATCCCCCAACGTTACCCGCCGCATCGAGAGAAAGACCGAGAAGATGGGCCGCTACCTCCTGCCTGAAACCGAGATGCAGATCCGGCTGAGCAAGGAGCAGAAGCGGGACCTGCGCGTCGTAGAAATCACCGTACCGATGGGCAATAACGTATTCCTGCGCGCCGAAGCCTCCGAACCCGAGAATCTGTTCCTGGCCATCGACCAGGCCCTGGCAAAGATCGAGCGCCAGATCCACCGTCACCGTACCAAGCTGGGCAAGCGTCTGAAGGAAGACGCCTTTGCAGCCCCGGAACCCGAGTACATCGAGGACGAAGCCTTGCCTGAGGCAGGCGCGCCGCAAATTGTCCGGCGCAAAACCTTCCCCGTGCGCCCCATGTCTGTGGAGGACGCAGCGGTCCAGATGGAGCTCCTGGGTCATAGCTTCTTCGCATTCGTCAACGTGGAAACCGAGAGAACCAACATCCTCTACCAGCGCAAGGACGGCGGACTGGGTCTGCTGGAGCCGGAGGCCTAACACCGAGGGGCAAACGCCCCCAAGCCCGGCCAATCGGAGCGAATCGAATCGCCCGACCTGAATGTTGACAGCTGTCAGCCTGCGTAGAAAACAGACGTAATTTCAACATAGAGAAGGAAAATTGAATAGAAACATGGAATCATTACAGGGCTTCCGTATAACGCGGGAGCCCTTTTCCAACGCCCCATTCTTACCACGTCGCCCCTCCGGCCAGACCAACTCCCGTACCCCTTCGCAGGGGTCTTCGACCCGTTTATTCGGGGCGCCTTTCACTACCAGGGAAGAATAGACTGGCCTGGGCGATGCGAGAACTCTGTGAACGCCGCACAGCTGCACCTAAAGACCTCCTTTGCGTTCACAGATTTGAGTCAAAGCTCACGCACAAAACACCCCCCCGCACCTCCCCGAGCCCGGCCGATGAGCGGCCGACAAGTCAACCCCACGATCCCTACCTAACCGCGCATACAGCCGCAAAAGTCCCCGCCCCCCAAACGCGAAAAGGGTCAAGGGATGAAATCCCTCGCGCGGGTGCAGGGGCGCGCAGCCCCTGCCCGTCGGAGACACATGCACAACACAAGGAGGCCACCACCATGCAGAACTACCTCTTCGTTCACTTCCGTGAGAAGACCACCCCCGACGGCGAGCAGGTGTACTTCGCTATCAGCCGGGACGGCTTCCACTGGGAGGCTCTGAATAACGGCCAGCCCGTGCTCTGGGCCTACTACGGCGACCACGGCGTCCGCGACATGACCATCTGCCGGGACCGCGCTACCGGCCGCTTCCATATCTTCGCCACCGATCTGTCCCTGTCCCTGGGCATGCGCGGCAAGTACAACCACTCCTGGCGCAACATCAACCTCCACGGCTCCAAGGACCTGGCCCACTGGTGGTCCGATGACCTGGTACACTGGTCGGAGCAGGAAATGATTACCTTCGGCGACGAGGGTTGCGGCTGCATCTGGGCCCCGGACATCATCTATGACCCCGAGCACGAGGATTACGTGCTGCACTGGTCCTACTGCCACGCGGACAACAACTACGGCCCCATGGCCATCTACTACTCCCGCACCAAGGATTTCGAAAACTGGACCAAGCCCGCGCTGCTCTACCGAAAGGAGGACAGCGGCTGCATTGATTCCGCCATGTACGAGGAGGACGGCAAGTACTACCTGTTCGTGAAATCCGAGGGCAATCCCCACCGGATGATCGAGCTGGTCAGCGATCACGTCACCGGCCCCTGGACGAGGGTGGACGCCTTTGACAAGGCGATGGAGACCGTTGAAGCCGGCATGTACGAGGCGCCCACCGCCGTCTGCCTGGATGACGGTCGCTGGTGCCTGTTCATCGACTACTACGGCGTGAAGGGCGCCGGCCAGGGGTATGTGCCCTTCATCGCGCCCAGCATGAAGAGCGGCGCATTCGTTCGGTCCGACGCCAGCTTCTCCTTCCCCTATGGCTTCAAGCACGGCACCCTCCTCACCATCACTCCCGAGGAGTACGACCGCATGAAGGCCCGCGACTGGAACAGCGTGCCGGACAGGCGGTAAGCCTTGCGGCGCCGTAGGCGTGGGGAATACCTCCGCCGGCGTGCAATGACAAATAGGAGCTGTCTGCATATCCGCAGACAGCTCTTTGCGTTTACTTCTTCCCGAACAGGCCGCCCAGCGCCCCCACGATGCCCTGGGCCTTGTCAGCCAGGTCATCCAGGTTCAGCTTGGCCAGGATGCCCTTCACGATGGGGTCCACCTTGTCGTCGGGCAGGTCGATGCCCACCAGCTTCTCCAGCACCTTGGTGGGGTTCTGGCGGAAGTTTGCCAGCAGCTTGTCGTCAGCCTTGAGCTTGGCGACTGCGTCATTGATGATCTTCTGAATGTCCATGATACTCCTCCTTTACTGTCAAAAACGTGCTTTGCTCCTCGTGCGTTCAATCCTCGCTGGGGGGGATGGGCCGCAGCTCCCACTCGGTCAGCAGGCGGTCAGCCTGGCGCAGCAGCTGGCTCAGGCGGTAGCGGCGCTCCTCGTCCAGCAGCTCGGGGGTGGTGAACATCAGGCCATCGTCCAGGCCGGAGTCCAGGAAGTAGCGGGGGAAAACCTTCAATGTATTGCACAGCATGCACAGCGTTTCCATGCTGGGGATGCGGCTGCCGCGCTCCAAATGGCCCAGGAAGGAGGTGGAAATGCCTACCGCCTGAGCCAGCTCATCCTGAGTGAAGCCCTGCTGACGGCGCAGCTTGCGCAGGCGCACACCAAAGTCAACATAATCAATCTTCTTCATGACGGAAACTCCTTTCGTGAATGAAGCATTTTACATTCCTGTTGTCATTATCATACATGGTCTTCTGCCAAAAGTAAAGGGGCAAAGCTCCCAAATGCACAAAAAGAAGCAAAAAAGCACATCATAGTGCGATACGACAGGAACCGACATGCACCGGCAGCGCAGTGTGGCGGGCCGATTGAAAAAATTTGCAAAACCCCCTGTACTTTTCTGCCCGGACGTGCTATAATCATCCTTGCAGCCCAACCAAGGTATCCAACGGTTCATCTCCTCGGCGTCACTTGACCCTATGGAAGTTGTGAAACGAAATGCATAGGCTTGGGTGACAAGAATGTCAGGAAAAACCTGACGCCATAGAAAGAGGAGGTAACCCCATGTACCAGGATGAAACCCTTGTTTGCCGTGACTGTGGCAACGAATTCGTGTTCTCCGCTTCCGAGCAGGCCTTCTTCGCCGAGAAGGGCTTCCAGAACAAGCCCTCCCGCTGCACTGCCTGCCGTGCTGCCCGTCGCGCTCAGAACGGCGGCAACACCGCTTCCGCTCCCCGTCAGATGTACGACGTGACCTGTGCCGAGTGCGGCAACCCCACCCAGGTGCCCTTCATGCCCCGTGGTGACCGTCCCGTCTACTGCCGCGATTGCTTCGCCGCCCAGCGCGCCCGTTACTAAGCAATCCGCCTGAAGAGGGCAGCAGCATACGCTGACAGGGTCCCGTCTGCGCAAGCAGGCGGGGCTTTTTGTGTGGATAATTGCTGGCGTGTCTGGACATATTATACTCTGATTTCTGAATCAACGCAAGTGCGCATACGCGGTTGCGTTTGTTATTCTATTCTTACATCGGAGGTGTTTTCCGATGTATGTGAAGGATGCAGTTGTGATACGTTTTAAAGAACTGTGCAAAGAGCGGAACATGGCACTGAATGAGCTGGCAACATTATCCGGCGTCACGCCCTCCAGCGTGTACAGCATGATCAATCCCAATCGCCGCGAGCTGCGGATCAGCCTGATCAAGAAGCTCTGCGATGGGCTGGACATCACACTGGCGGAGTTTTTCACAGCCCGGGTATTTGACGAACTGGAGCAGGAAATCAGATAAGAGAGGCCTTGTCTGCGCAAGCAGGCAGGGCTTTTGAGTTGTTCTTCCGGTGTGATCCCCCTTGCAATCTGAGCAAGGAAATGACTGCCATCGTCAAGCGCAGGGCGATGCCGGGCGTGATTCGCGTCAGGACAATTCATGAAACGACGAGTGGGACTGTGGCTCCTGCTTTTTTTCTTTGACAATGAGTTGCGGATAAGGTACAATAATGGGGAAGATTACCGAAGGAGGCCGCAACATGCAGCAGCTGATCATCCGTGGCCGGGGGAGCCTGAATGGCAGGAATATCGACGCTTTGCTGGCGGAATTGGCTGTGCAGCGGCCTCTGCTGGTGTGCAGCCAGCGTGCTGCAGCGGACTTCAATGCGCGCACCGGCATGACAATGCCGTGTTTCAGCGGCTTCCATCCCAACCCTGACCTGTCGGATGCCACTGCTGGTGCGGACATGTACCGCAAAATGGGCTGCGACGGGCTGATTTCCGTGGGCGGCGGTTCCGCGATGGACACTGCCAAGGCTGTCAAAGCCCTGCTCCTCGCAGAGAATATGGATGACGTGCGCATCGGCCGTCTGCCGGTGGGTAAGCTGCCCCACATCGCCATCCCCGGTACGGCGGGTACCGGCGCGGAGGCCACGCCCATTGCGGTGGTATACGAGAATAACGAGAAGCTCTCGCTGGATCATCCGACCCTGCTGCCGGAAGCCATCGTGCTGGATGGTTCCTTGCTGAATACGCTGCCCCTGTACCACAAGAAGGCCTGCGCGCTGGATGCGCTGTGCCAGGGCATTGAGTTCTACTGGGCGGTGAAACGCACGGAGGATAGCCGCATTCATGCGGAAAGGGCTATCCTGGGCGTGCTGCGCAATCTGGAAGATTATCTTGCAGGGCGCGCCGCGGCCGCTGATGCAGTGCTGGAGGCGGCTTATGAATCCGGCTGTGCGATTCGCATCAGCCGCACCACTGCAGCTCATGCCATGAGCTACCAGATTACCAAGCGCATTGGGCCGGCTCACGGCCAAGCCTGCATGCTGACGCTGCCCCACCTGTGGCGGCGGATGGGGGAGGCTCCTGTTATCAATGCGCTGAATGCCCTCATCGGCACGACGGATGGCTCAGAGCTGCTGCTGGGCCTGCTGGCAGCCACGGATATGCTGCCTGACGCCATGCCTGACGATGACACGCTGGATGCCCTGACGGCCTCTGTCAACGTGCAGCGACTGGGCAATCACCCGCAGAAGCTGACCGCGGAGGATCTGCGTGCGGTGTATGTGAAGGCCTTCACACCCATTGAAGAAAAGGAAAGGGCCCGGCTGACCGGGATCTGGAGGGCCTATGCAGGATAAACTGACCGCAGGCGCGGAGCGGTTCATCCGCGCAGTGACGGAGTTCATCTTCGTGGAGGACGCCCCGGAACAGGCGGACGTGATCTTCGTGCCCGGCTCCCGGAAGATCGAAAACGCCATCCGTGCGGCGGAGCTGTACAAGGCCGGATACGCACCCTATGTGCTGCCATCGGGCCGGTTTTCCACGGTGTATGGCCGCTTTAAGGGCGTGCCGGAACGCTATGCTGCCGATTATCCCGACGAATACGAGACCGAGTGGGCCTTCCTCCGGGCGGTGCTGATGAAGCATGGCGTGCCGGGTGAGGCCATCCTCCGGGAGGACATGGCCACCTATACCTGGGAGAACGCCCAGTTCTCCCGCGACGTGCTGAAAAGCGCAGGCATGCCCTGCCAGACGGCCATCCTGTGCTGCCATGCCTTCCATGCGAGGCGGGCGCTGCTGTATTACCAGGCAGCCATGCCGGAGACCCGCTTCATTGTCTGCCCGGCGCCCACGTCCGGATATACCCGGGAGGACTGGTTCCTCACTGAGAAGGGCCGCGCCCGTGTCCTGGGTGAGGTGCAGCGCCTGGGCAGCCAGACCAATTCGACCTTCGAGCTGATGCTGAGCAGCCTGGAAGAAAAATGATGAAGCGGCAGCGTTTGGGAAGAAATCCCGCAGCTGAATCGTTATAAAGAAGGAGGGACAATGTCCCCATGACCATGCATGAAGGGCACCGCCGCCGGCTGCGGGAACGCTTCCGGCGAGAGGGCCTGGAGAACTTTGCGCCCCATGAGGTGCTTGAGCTGCTGCTGTTCTACGCCCGTGCGCGAGGGGATGTGAATCCCTTGGCACATCGGCTGCTGGATACCTTCGGGAGCCTTCGCGGCGTGCTGGAGGCTCCGGTGGATCAGCTGTGCACGGTGGAGGGTGTGGGCGAGGAGACGGCAACGCTGATCTCCATGATGGTGCCCATGTTTGCCCGGTATGAACTGTGCCTGTGCGAAGAGAAGCGGACGCTCTCCCGCTACAAGGATATGCTGGACTTCTGCAGTGCGCTGCTCAAAGGTCTGCGCAAGGAGCGCTTCTATGTCATCTGCCTCTCTGCACAGATGCGGGTGCTGGGTTATCGCATGGTGGCGGAGGGCAGCCTCAGCGAGGTGCCGGCATATCCGCGGCTGGTGGTGGAGACAGCCCTCAATCAAAATGCCTATGCCGTTGTCCTGTGTCACAACCATCCCGGCGGGGAAGCGATGCCTTCCCGGGGGGATGTGGAGGTGACCAGAAACCTGGAAGGGATCTTAGCCCGGTTGGGCATTGCCCTGCTGGAGCATATCATTGTGGCAGATGAACAAACCTACAGCATGACCCACCACGATGATTACCAGTGCTCCGTACTTCAGACGGATGGCGTATGGAGCCTGCGGGAAGCCGGCGCCTGGGACGACGAGTGGGCCTGATGAAAGGATCGGAGTACCCATGAAATTGCTGAAGAAAATCCTTAAGCTCGGTATGATTTGCATCTTGCTGGGCGTGCTGTTCTATCTGGGGGTGGTAGCGATGGTCTGTTACCGGGAGAAGAACATTCCTCCCGTGGGCGAGTATGACGCGATCATCGTCCTGGGCGCCCAGGTGAAGCCGGACGGAACGCTGTCGCTGCAGCTGCAGTGGCGCGTGGACGCCGCCGCCAAGGCATGGAAGGAACGGGAGAGCCTCATCGTCGTCTGCGGCGCGCAGGGACATAACGAGCCTGCCACCGAGGCCAGCGTCATGAAGGCGGAGCTCATCCGCCAGGGAGTGCCGGAGGAGTACATCCTCATGGATGACAAGAGCTTCAACACCCGGCAGAATATCTCCAACGCGGTGAAACTGCTGGAGGGCCGTGATGCCGACCATGTGCTGGTGGTCACCAGCGATTATCATCTGCCCCGCGCCATGGCCATCGCGGAGGACGCGGGTCTGGACGCCAGCGGCGTAGGTGCGCCCACCAAACTGGGCCTGCGCTTCTGGGTGAAGAATCATGGCCGCGAGGGCCTGGCCTGGATCAAATACTGGATGCAGAAGTACCTGCACCTGCCTTTGGAGTGACTTTATGACTGCTGAAATGCTTTCTGCCCGCCTGACGGAATGCGGCATCCCTCATGAGGCGGACCTGCCCGGCAAGCTGCTGCGTTACCATGAGCTGCTGCTGGACTGGAATACCCGCATGGACCTGACCGCCGTGACCGACGAGGCGGAGATGATCGACAAGCACTATGTGGACAGCCTGAGTGCGCTGGCGGTGCCAGGACTGATTCCCCAAAGCGGCAGCCTCATCGACGTGGGCACTGGCGCAGGCTTTCCCGGCCTGCCTCTGGCGCTGGCCTGCCCGCATCTCAATGTGACGCTGATGGACGCTCAGCAGAAGCGCCTCAACTTCCTGCAGGCGGTCATTGATGACCTGGGTGTGCGCAATGTCACCCTCGTCCATGCCCGTGCGGAGGACGGCGCCCAGTTCCCCAGTCACCGGGAGAAGTATGATATTGCCGTGGCCCGTGCGGTGGCGTCCCTGGCGGTGCTGTCGGAGTACCTGTTGCCCTATGTCAAGGTGGGCGGCAAGATGCTGTGCTGGAAGGGCCCGGCTCTGATCGATGAGCTGCCCCAGGGCCGAAAAGCCGCGTTCCTGCTGGGCGGCAAGGTGAGCGAGCCCATCCCCGTGACCTTCCCTGGCCGGGACTGGCAGCATCTGCTGCTGCCGGTGCAGAAGGTGGCAAAAACCGCTCGACAGTATCCCCGAAAAGCTGGCACGCCCGGTAAGTCCCCCCTGGGCGGAAGCGACAAGAAGTGAGCATCCTCCGCGGAATAGGCGGAAAAATCCCCCGTGCACGGGGCAGAACGTGTCGAACGATTCTGCTTGCGATGCGCGGGGGATTGTCTTATCATAGGGGTAGCTGCCATTCAAAGGAGAATTGTGCATGATGTACCAAGCGCTGCCCTGTCCGCCCGCCCCGCCGCCCCATTATTTTGACTCGGCGGAGGCGCTTTTGTGCATGCAGGGGGAGGGGCGCTCGCTGGCGGAGATGGCGCGGCTGACGGGGCTGACAGTGCCGCAGATCCATGCACGGCTGCAACTGACGGCGCTGGATCCGGCGCTGCGGGCGCTTCTCAAGCGAGAAGGGGTGCCGGAGAGGATCGCGCTGACGCTTGTAGCCCTGCCTGACCCGATATCCCGCCGGCGGACAGCCCTGCGGATCATCCGGGAGCGGCTGTGCATCCGGGATGCAGCGCTGCTGGTGGCCTCTGCGGGGCGCCGGGCTCCGGTCATGCCGGAGGAGCCACGACAGCGGGTTATCGCCGTGATCCGGGACGTGAGGCCCTACCGCAACGCCATCCGCAACATTGCCGAGCAAATGAAAACCGCCGGTGTGTGCGCAACCTTCACCGAACGCAAAACCGGAGGCATGCTGGAGATGACTGTCTCTTACCCCGTGCGGCGGCGCAGGGTGGAGAGGTTTCATTCCATATAGAATTTCAGTGTTTTTTCGATCCAGTAAAGGTAACGAGGTCCGGGCACCTCGAGGGCTTTCATCCGCTGGTAGAGGGGGATGCCGTCAGCCACGTCGTGCCACAGATCGGTAAAGACGGTATGGAAGCCTTCGCCGGGCATAACGTTTTCCGCATACTCAAAGGCATCCGCCTGGATAATGTGCAGATCCTCCTTCCGGGGAAAGAAGGGCAGCAGGTGCTTCGTGAACACCTCGATCACCGCGGGGTTCTTCTCCACCACGGTGACGCTGGTGACATCCTTCTTCAGCAGGCAATGAAAGGCATAGTATCCCAGCCCCAAGCCGTAGGTGAGCACCTTGCTGCGGCTCTCGCGCACGGCGGGACGAATCGTGTTGATCTCGTTGGGGGTGACGGTCATCCACACCAGGCCGTCCTCGCGGATGGCGGGAAAGGCAAACGCCCGGTCAAACCAGCCCAGCTGGGGCAGGATGCGCCCCGCGTCATCTTGATGGAAGTCATCCGCGATAAAGAGCTCCATGGGCTCGATGCGCTCATAAACCAGGTCAACACCAGCCTTCGCACTGATGCCAGGCTTCACGGCCTGGAAGTAGGCATCCGCCTCGTAGACGGCGGGGTCATGCTGGCAAATCATCCGCGGGAAGTATTCGCGGTACAGTCGTGCGTCATCCGGCTTGGCGATGTCCAGATTGCAGCGGGACGCCAGCAGGGCTATGTAAGCCTCGTTCGGAGAGCATGAGCACTCTGCGGCGAGGGCGCGCACATCCTCCGCCTGGATGGCTGCAGGCGTGAAGGTCAGGTATTCGCTGATGATGGTGAGCAATCGATCGTTGTCGGCGTGGGTCATGGAATCACCTCGGCAACATCTTACCATGTCCCGCCGGATTTGGCAAGAAATCAGGCGCGCTGATGCAGAAAGGGCAATGCAGCTTGCACTGCTGTCAGAAGTATGGTATCATGCAGGGGTAATATTGTTCGGAGGATGATACTGTGAAACTGACGATTATCCGCGTGATTGCGGTGCTGTTGATTGTGGCTGCTGTGGGCCTGTATGCCTATGGCGTGCTGGTTAACGGCGAGGAGCCCACGAAAAACCTGGTGCGTACGGTGATCATCGCCCTCTCCGGCGTGAGTGCGCTACTGAAATCCGCCCCAAAGCGCCGGCCGCTGAACCAGTTTGCTGCCGCCTACGCCAAGGAGCTGGGCAATGCTTTTGCGGATGACGCGAAGAAGCGCGAGGCACTGCTGAACGCCGTTCGCCTGTATAACGAGGACAAGTACCCCGCCGCTATCAAGGCGCTGGAGGCCCTTAAGCTGGAAGCACGCACCCGGGACGAGATCTGCGCAGTGGGGCTGTTTACCGCGCTGTGCCAGGAGGGTCTGGGCTTGAATGCGGCTGCCATCGCCAGCTACGAGGATACCGCCGCGAAGGGTGCGGAAAGCAGCCAGCTGTATTCCAACCTGGGGATTCTATACGCCCACGCTGAGGAAGTCGACAAAGCGGTGAGAAGCTACATGAAGGCCATCGAACTGGATCCCAAGAACCCGCTGCCCCACAACAACATCGCGAACCTGATGCTCCAGTTGGGCGAATATGACGGTGCGGCGGAAGCTGCCGCCAACGCCATCAAGCTGAACCCCAGCCAGTATCAGGCCTGGACGGTGCTGGCCATTGTCGCGGGGGTCAAGGGCGACGAGGAACGCTGCGAGCAGTGCGTCCGCAAGGCTGTGGAATGCGGTCAGGACGAAAATGCTCTGCGCCGGGCCATCACCCATTATGCAAATATCGCTGCGGCGCAGGAAGCTGCTCAGCAGGCATGACAAAAGGCTCCGGCATGATGCCGGAGCCTTTTCTGTGCTGATGGCGGGACTCGAACCCGCACGCCGAAGCAGGGGATTTTAAGTCCCCGGTGTCTGCCATTCCACCACATCAGCGAGTGAACATATTATACCACATAAGCCGGGGCCGGTCAATCAGCAAGTTGACCGACCCCGATCGTATGTCAGATTTCAAACACCGCGCCGGAGGACAGCCGCTGCAGGCGCTCCCCCATATGAGCCTTGAGCGCGTCGTACTGCGTTTCGCCGGTGCAGTGGCCGGTGTAGTACACGGTCTCCTGCTTCAGCAGCTCCATCGCGGTGAACTTGAGGCGGGTGGCCTCCTTCTCCGGGTCGAGCTTCATCAGGTGGAAGCCGCCGATCAGCACGTCCGGCGCGAACCAGGTCTTGAGGTTCATCACGCCCCGATGGCTGCAGCCGCTGACGATGATGCGCCGCTCGCCCTCGCGGATGAGCAGGTACATCTCATGCCGGAAGTCGTCGGCCTCCAGCTGATCACGGCGCTTGACCTGCATGCCGTAGCCAGGGGTGAAATACACCTGCGGGAAGTTGGGGCAGGTGTGGAGGCTGAGGGTGTCCGAGAGGGTCAGGTTGTCGCGGACGAAGGTGATCTGCTCAGAATTCAGCAGCTCCCAGTCCAAGCCGATATACTTCTCTTCACCGTTGTAGTAGTCGCCAAAGGCGTGGCGACTGACGTAGATCTTCGCGTGGTCGTTCAGCTCCAGGAAGCGCTTGAGGCCGCCGCCGTGGTCGTAGTGGCCGTGGCTGAGGATGCAGATATCCACCTTTGCCAGGTCAATGCCCATTTTCTCTGCGTTGTCGGCGAAAGCGCCGGTCTGGCCCGCATCAAAGAGGATTCGCTGGCCGTTTGCCTCGAGGTACAGGCTCAGGCCGTGTTCGCAGGCGAGGGTCTCGTCGGTGGTGGTGTTTTCCATCAGGGTCCAAAGCTTCATAGGGATACTCCTTATTCTTCGTGGGGCGGCAGCGCGCCGTCCATACCGGCGGATTCCACTTGTCCAAGATGCCGCTGGATTGTGCGGGTCTTGACGAAGGCGCTGTCGATGGATTCGCTGGCCTGACGCAGGCGCAGCTGGGTCTTCTCCAGCACTTCGGAGAAGGTGCCGAAGTCCGCCTTGACGGTGCCCAGCAGCTTCCACACCTCGCCCGAGCGCTTCTCGATGGCCAGGGTCCGGAAGCCCATCTGCAATGCGTTCAGCAGCGCGGAGAAGGTGCTTGGGCCGGCAATGACCACCCGTTGCTCCCGCTGGATCAAGTCCACCAGGTCTGCCTGCTGCACAACCTCGGCGTAGAGGCCCTCCACGGGCAGGAACATGACGGCGAAATCCGTGGTGTGGGGCGGCGCGATGTACTTGCCAGCGATGCGTCTGGCCTCCAGCCTGATCTGCTGCATGAGGGCCTTGCGGGCGACCTCTACGGCGGATGCGTCGCCGGACTGGCTGGCGTCCTGGAGGCGCGCGTAGTCCTCCACAGGGAATTTGCTGTCGATGGGCAGCCAGACCACGTCAGCATCCTTGCCGGGCAGGCGGACGGCAAACTCCACCCGCTCCTGGCTGCCGGGCACGACGGCGACATTCTCGGCGTACTGCTCCTGCGTCAGCACCGCGCTGAGGAGGCTCCCCAGCTGCATTTCGCCCCAGATGCCTCGGGTCTTGACGTTGGTCAGCACCCGCTTGAGGTCCCCCACGCCGGTGGCAAGGGTCTGCATCTCGCCCAGGCCCTTGTAGACCTGCTCCAGACGCTGGCTGACCAGCGCAAAGGACTCATTCAGCCGCTTGTCCAGGCTCTGGGTGAGGCGCTCATCCACGCTGCGGCGCATTTCGGTCAGCTGGCGGGTGTTCTCCTGCCGGAGGGAGTCAAGGCCCTCCGCAGTGGCGCGTCGCACCTGCTCCATGCGGCCATCCAGCTGGGTAAGGATCTCGTTCATACCTGTGGACATCTGCCCAATGCGTTCCTCCTGGTTTCGTGTGGACAGGAGGAGCTGGCGCTGCATGCTCTCCAGCAGGGCAGTATGGCTCTGCCCCATGTGGGACATGGCCGCGGTGATGCGGTCGCCGGTCTGCTGCATGGCGGCAGTGTTACCGTCCCGCTGAGCGTCCAGCTCGTCAAAAACATCGTATCCGAAGTTTTTCAGATAGTCCGCCATCTGATGATTCTGATGCTCCTGGTCGCGATTCAGCCTGCTCTGACGCACCAAAAGAACGATCAACAGCGCGATGGCCACGACCAGCAACGCCGTAATGGCAATCAACAAGTATTCCATATCAAAACTCCTGAATAGCAAAGAAGCACACCCACACAAGGTGTGCTGAAGGTTGCTTGTTTCGCCAACAACGTCCTGCTGTGTAGCCCGGCCGATGAGAGGCCGGACGAGCAGCCCCGGGTTAAGAACCCAAAAGCACGCGATAGGTCCTTGAAGGGGTAAATCGTCTCAATCGCGAGCCGCCCGCCGGGGCACCCGGCATCAAAGCTCTCTACGGCCCTCCATCGCCTTGGAGAGGGTAACCTCGTCGGCGTACTCCAGGTCGCTGCCGACGGGCACGCCATGGGCGATGCGGGTGCACTTGACGCCCATGGGCTTCAAGATGCGGGCGATGTAGGTGGCTGTGGCCTCGCCCTCGATGTCCGGGTTGGTGGCGAGGATGACCTCCTCGACTTCCTCCGAGCCAATACGGGCGATCAGCTCCTTGATGCGGATATCATTGGGGCCCACGCCGTCCATAGGGGACAGGGTGCCGTGCAGCACATGGTACAGGCCGTGATAGTCGTGCATGCGCTCCATGGCGGCGACGTCGCGGGGGTCGCGTACGACGCAGATCTGGCCGTTGTGACGGCGCTCCTCGGCACAGACGGAGCACAGCTCCGCAGCGGAGAAGTTGCCGCAACGCTCGCAGTAGCGGATGGCCTTGCGGCCTTGCCACAGCGCAGCAGCCAGGGCGTGGACTTCTTCCAGGGGGAGGCCGACGATGTGGTACGCCAGGCGCTGGGCAGTCTTCTGACCGATGCCGGGCAGCCGCGCCAGCTCCGATACCATCCGCTGGATGGGTTCAATCTGGCTGGCCATCAGAACATGCCGCCCATGCCGCCCATGCCGGGGGCCATGCGATTCATGGTGGTTTCGCGGTTTTCTTCGCCCTTGCGCAGCGCCTCGTTCACCGCGGCCATGACCAGATCCTGCAGCATCTCCACGTCGTCGGGATCAACCACCTGGGGATCAATGGTGATGGAGAGCAGCTCGCGCTTGCCGCTGACCTTAACGGACACCATGCCGCCGCCGGAAGTTGCCTCGTACTCCATTGCATCCAGCTTTTCCTGGGCTTCGGTCATCATCTGCTGCATCTTCTGAGCCTGGCGCATGAGCTGCTGCATGTTGCCGCCGCCGAAACCGCCAAAATTCTGTCGTGCCATGGGAAATTCCTCCTTATATTGTGTAAAAAGTTATTCAATGTTACAGGTCAGATCCAGATCGCTGGACACGGTGGTGGCGCGGAGCTTGCATCCGCCCTCCATGATGGAAACACCGCTTGTGCGGATGCGGCCCGAGATGCTGCGCAGCGTCGCGTCGCACTCGGTGATGGGCGCGTCCACGCAGATGTCGCCGGTGACGGAGTTCAGTGTAAGCTCCTCGAATGGGGCGATCAGATCCAGGGCAATGGAGCCGGTAACCGTGCTGGCGCTGCCGCTGCGAAGGGCAGTGCGCATGGCTGTGAGGCTGCCGGCGGTAGAAAAGAGGCTGCATTTGGCGCAGTTGACCTGGTTGAACTTCACATCGCCGGTGACTGCGCGGGCGGACAGGGTGATGAAGTCCAGATCAGTGGCCATGATCTGACCGCTGACGGTGTCCAGGGCCAGGTCGGTGCCGGTCATGCCGCGGATGTTCATCCAGCCGCTGATGGTGCGGACGTCGATGGCGCCCTTCCAGCTGCGGGGCAGGCGCAGCGTCAGCTGAAGCCAGCTGGTGGATGCTGCAGCGGACTTGGCCAGTGCGGTGACGGGCTGCTCAACAGTCAGCGCGTCCGCAGCAGCGGAAATCCGCAGAGCCTCCACGTCTGTCTTGCCGCCGGAGACCATCACGTGTATGTCCTCGATATCATCTGTACAGATTTCAAGCGAAGCATTGGTCAGACGCAAGACCAGCTTCGTGATGGGCAGGGCCTGGAAAAACTCGTTGCGGTTCATGATTTCACCTCTTTCGCCGGTGAATATAATAGCATGTTTTTGAGCTGCTGACAAGGGGAACGGGCTTATTCGGCTTCTTCCACATCTACCGCAGTCACGCCGGTAACTACGTCGTCCAGGATGGCCATGACGCAGGGATTGCCGCGGTCCTGCTTGCCCTGGAGGAGGATGGAATCCTTCGCCATACGGGTGGCGGGGGACTGAGCCTGGGTGATGACCAGGTCGCAGGCGGCCTTTTCTACCTTGACAATACCTGCCAGGTACTTGCCGTTGGAGCCGTTCTTGTTAAAGTAGAAGGACTTGACGCCTTTGCCGTTGCGGTTTTGCTTTTCAAAGTCCACCGCCAGGAGGCGCTTGGCATAGCCGCGCTCGGAGAAGAGCACCATTTGCTCGGTTTCACCGATCTGGTCCACCCAGATGACTTCGTCGCCATCGTCCACCTGCATGCATTTCACGCCGGCGCTCACGCGACCCTGGGTGGGGATGGTGTCCAGCGCAAAGCGGATGCACATGCCCGTGCGGGAGAACATGAGCAGATCGTCCCGGCTGGCGGCGGGGATGACGGCCAGCAGCGCGTCGTCCTTCTTGATGTTGACGGCGACGAACTTCTTACTGCGCACGTCGTAGTCGGAGGCGGCGGTGCGCTTGACCATGCCCTGCTTGGTGACGAAGAGGAAGTCCGGCATGTGGCCGATGTCCGCCATGCGCAGGCAGGCGATCCACAGCGCCTTTTCGCCGTCCTCCAGGCCTGCCAGCACGCCGGTCAGCAGCTGGCCGCGGTCCTTGGGCTTGCACTCGTTCAGGCCGTTCACGCTCAGCGGGTAGCAGTTGCCGTGGTCGGTGAAGATCAGCAGCGTTTCGTCCGTGCGGGACATGAAGAGGAATTCGGCGGAATCCGGTTCGTTTTCCTCGCGGGTGGGCAGGGGATTCTTGCGGTACACATCCGGGCGGATGCGCTTGAGGAAGCCTGCGCGGGTGTATGCCACGATGACCTCCTCCGGCGCGACGACCTCCTTGAAGCTTTCGGCAGAGACTTCTTCGGCGGCCTCGATGGTGGTGCGGCGCTCGTCGGCGTATTCGTCCGCGATCTCCTGCAGCTCCTTCTTGATGACGTTCAGCAGTTTCTTTTCGCTGCCGAGGATGCCCTCCAGCTTGTCGATGAGCTTGAGGATCTCCTCATACTCCTTGCGCAGGGCGACGATTTCGAGGTTTGTCAGGCGCTGCAGGCGCATGTCCAGGATGGCCTGAGCCTGCACGTCCGTCAGGTCGAAGCGGACCATCAGCTTTTCCTTGGCCTCCTTGGGGTTCTTGGAGGCGCGGATCAGAGCGATGACCTCGTCCAGGTTATCCACCGCGATCATCAGGCCCTGCAGAATGTGGGCGCGGGCGCGGGCATGCTTCAGCTCGTACTGGGTACGGCGGGTGACCACGTCCTTCTGGTGGCGGATGAAGTGGCCGATCATGGTCTTCAGGCCCATCTGCACCGGCTTGCCCTCGGCGATGGCGACCATGTTCACGCCGAAGGTGACCTGCAGATCGCTGTACTTGTACAGGTAATTCAGTACCTTCTGGACGTCGGCGTCCTTCTTCAGCTCGATGACGGCGCGCATGCCGTTGCGGTCAGACTCGTCGCGGATGTCGTAGATGCAGCCCAACTGGGCCTTCTTTTCCTCCGACAGCTTGAGGATCTTTTCCAGCATGGAGGCCTTGTTGACCGTGTAGGGGATCTCATTGATGACGATCATCTTGCGGCCAGCGGCGCCGTCCTCGATCTCCACGCGGGCGCGGACGGAGAGTTTGCTGCGGCCGGTTTCGTAGCCCTTGCGGATCTCCTCGTTGTTCACCAGCACGCCGCCGGTGGGGAAGTCAGGGCCGGGGATGATCTGCATCAGCTCATCCAGGGTGATTTTCGGGTTCTCGATCTGCGCGATGACCGCGCTCACTGACTCCTTCAGGTTGTGGGGCGGGATGTTCGTCGCCAGACCAACCGCGATGCCGGTCGCGCCGTTCACCAGCAGGTTCGGGAAGCGGGCGGGCAGCATGTCGGGCTCTTTCAGCGTATCGTCGAAGTTCAGCCGGAAGGGCACGGTGTCCTTCTCGATGTCCCGGAGCATCAGCATGGCCAGGGGCGTCATGCGGGCTTCGGTGTATCGCATGGCGGCGGCGCTGTCGCCGTCGATGGAGCCGAAGTTGCCGTGGCCGTCCACCATGGTGGCGCGCATGGAGAAATCCTGGGCCATGCGGACCATGGCGTCGTACACGGAGGAGTCGCCGTGGGGATGGTACTTACCCAGGCAGTCGCCAACGATACGGGCGCACTTGCGATGGGGCTTGTCGGGGGTGGTACCAAGCTCCATCATGGTGTAGAGGATGCGGCGCTGAACGGGCTTCAGGCCGTCCTCCACGCGGGGAAGGGCGCGCTCCAGGATGACGTGCTCCGCATAGGGGATCATCGACTGGTGCATCACGTCCTCGACGGAGGTTTGCAGGATGCGGGAAGGATCATCCTTGGGGATGGGGCGGTTGTCGCTTGTCTTCTTGCGTGCCACGGATTAGTCCCTCCCTTCCTGGTTGATGGGTGCGTCGAAGTTGTCGGGCTTGTTGAAGTCCGCGTGCTCGGTGATGTAATCGCGGCGGGGCTCGACCTTGTCGCCCATGAGGATGGTGATGCGGCGGTCCGCCAGGGCTGCGTCCTCAATGGTGACCTGCATGAGCTTGCGCTGCTCGGGGTCCATGGTGGTGGCCCAGAGCTGTTCGGGATTCATTTCGCCAAGGCCCTTGTAGCGCTGCAGGGTGTAGCCCTTGCCGGCGGCCTTGATGCACTTTTGAAGTTCCTTGTCGTCGTAGGCGTACCAGACCTTGGAGCCCTTCTGCACCTTGTACAGCGGGGGCATGCCGATATAAACGTGACCACCCGTGACCAGGTCCTTCATGTAGCGGAAGAAGAAGGTCAGCAGGATTGCGCGGATGTGAGCGCCGTCCTGGTCGGCATCGGAGAGGATGATGACCTTGTGGTACTTGAGGTTATTGAGGTTGAAGCTCTCGTCGATAGAGGTGCCCAGCGCCGTGATGAGGCTGCGGAATTCCTCGTTGGAGAGCACCTGATCGAGGCGCTTCTTCTCCGCGTTGAGGGGCTTGCCGCGCAGGGGGAGGATCGCCTGATAGCGGCTGTCGCGACCCTGCTTGGCACTGCCGCCTGCGGAGTCACCCTCGACGATGAAGAGCTCGTTGTCCTCGGCTTTCTTGCCGCGGCAGGCGGAAAGCTTGCCCACCAGGGGCGCCGCGTCCAGCTGATTGGCCTTGCGAGCGTTGTCACGGGTCTTACGGGCAGCCTCGCGCACCTGGGCGGCCTTGATGGCCTTGGCCACGATGGCCTGAGCGATGTCCTGATTCTTGAGGTTCTCCAGCCAGTCGGTCAGCTGCTGGGTGATGATGCCTTCCACCGCGGGGCGGACTTCGCTGTTGCCGAGCCTGCCCTTGGTCTGACCCTCAAACTGGGGGTTCTTCACCATCGTGGTCAGCACGCAGGAGAGACCCTCGCGGAAGTCCTCGCCGGAGAGGTTGTTGTCCTTCTCCTTCAGCGCGCCGATGCGGCGGGCGTAGTCGTTGAACATCTTGGTGAAGGCGGTCTTGAAGCCGGTCTCGTGGCTGCCGCCCTCGCCGGTGGGGATATTGTTGACGTAGGAGAACATCGACTCGGTGTAGCCGTCGGTGTACTGAATGGCCACGCGGCAGATGACGGAATCCTTCGTGCCCTCCAGGTAGATGGGCTCCTCGTGCATGGCGTTCTTGCCATCGTTGAGGTACTTGACGTAGTCGATAATGCCGCCGTCGTACTGGAAGACCTTCTCCTTGTTCTCGCCCTTGACCCGCTCATCCACGAAGATGATCTTGAGGCCGCGGTTGAGGTAAGCCAGCTCCTGCAGGCGGCGGGAGACGGTGTCGCCGTTGAACTTCACGTCCTCGAAGATGGCGTCATCGGGCATGAAGCGGATGAGGGAGCCCTTCTTGCGGGTGTTGCCCACCTTGGCAAGGGGCGCCTCGGGGATGCCCGCCAGGCAGCGACTGCCCTCGGTGGTGGAGGTGAACCGGATGAAGTGGTGGGTGAAATCGCGGAAAACGTCCACCGTCACCCACTTCGACAGGGCGTTCACGACCGCCGCGCCCACGCCGTGCAGACCGCCGGAATAGGCATAGTTGTCATTGTTGAACTTGCCGCCGGCGTGCAGCTTGGTGAAAATGACCTCCACGCCGGAAATGTGCATGGTGGGATGCTCGTCCACAGGCATGCCGCGGCCATTGTCGAACACGGAGGCAGAGCCGTCCTGGTGCAGTGTCACCTTGATCTCGGTGGCGTGACCGTTGGAGGCCTCGTCGATGGCATTGTCCACGATCTCCCACAGCAGGTGGTGCAGGCCGCGGCTGGAGGTGGTGCCGATGTACATGCCGGGGCGCATGCGGACGGCCTCCAGGCCCTCCAGCACCGTCAGTTGACCGGCGTCATATTGCTTCGCCATGGATATATGCTCCTTTCAAGGAGGATAAGCCTGCTTGGTTGCAGACGGAAAATGTGTATACCACAACACCTTATTATACCACATTTTGTGGATGATGGCAAGCAAAAGAATGCTTGTTCGCCATGAAATGCCGGAAAGTGCAAGAAAAAACCGCCGGGTGAGGGCGGTTGATGATTAGGCTTCAATACGGGCGCGGATGTACTCCACCACTTCGCGAAGCATCATGTGCTCGCAGTCCACGGTGATGTCCGCCCATTTTTCATACAGGGGAACGCGCTCGTTGTACAGGTCCTGCAGCGTCCAGCCGGGCTTGATTGTCACGCCCCGGGCATGCAGGTCGCCCAGACGGTCGGCGATGGTATCGCAGCTGAGCTTCAGGTAAATGACGGTACCGATTTCCTTCAGGTGACGCATGGCGTCCTCACCGTAGATGACGCTGCCGCCGGTGGCGATGACGCTGCTGTCCATGTCCAGCTCCGCGTTGATTCGGTTTTCGATGGCGCGGAAGCCGTCATCACCGTGCAGGTCAATCAGCTGGGAGAGCTTCATGCCCATCTCCTTCTGGATGACCAGGTCGGAGTCAACGAAGTCCATGGCGAGGGCCTTGGCAAGCACTACGCCTACGGTGGATTTGCCGCAGCCGGGCATGCCGATGAGGATGAGGTTGTGCATGACAGTCATGCTCCTTTGTGTATTTCGGATAGGAGTTTCGCGTCTGCGGACGCGACCAAAGGGCTTTCCGATCGCCCTTTGGAAACCTTCGGGGACATACCTGATAGTTATAGGTTTTTCCAGTATCGCCGGGTAAGGATGGCCTGGCTATCAATCGTGTTGGAGATCTTATCCCCCAAGACGAAGCCATTCTTCTCCATCACGCGGGCGGAGCCGGGGTTGTCGTCATCGCAGGTGATGAGGCAGCGGGTAATGCCGAGCTCCTTTGCGTAGGGGAGGGCCAGGGAGAGCATCAGCGTGCCGTAGCCCTTGTTCCACTCGCCCAGGCGGACGGCATAGCCAATGTGCCCGCCGTAGAGAAGCAGGCGGTCCGTCAATTCGTGACGGATGTCGATCTGTCCCAGGAAGCGCTGCGTTTCGTCATCCACCAGCCAGCAGGTGGTGGATGCAACATATCCCGCAGGGAGATTCCGGGCGCTGCGCATGTTGTCGAAGTAGGCAAGCACATCCTGCACATGGGCGTTGCGGAAGGGATTTCCGCTGCGCCGGGGGAAGGTGCGGTACTCATCATACGCCTCGGTGTAGGAGGCAAGATAAGCCTTGCAGGGCTGGATCAGGCGGAGCATGTGGTTCACCTCACAAACAGAAGAGGGAGCCTCCAAAGCTGGAAGCTCCCTGATTGCCTTGGTGGCAGATTAGAAACCGTAATTCTCGCGGATCTCGATGCCCTTGTAGCGGCGCATGCCGGTACCGGCGGGGATCAGCTTGCCCAGGATGACGTTCTCCTTCAGGCCGATCAGCGGATCGATCTTGCCCTTGATGGCGGCCTCGGTCAGGACACGGTTGGTCTCCTGGAAGGACGCGGCGGACAGGAAGGAATCGGTGGCCAGAGACGCCTTGGTGATACCCAGCAGCACGCGCTTGACGAACGCGGGGCGCTTGCCCTCCATCAGAGCCTTCTGGTTGGCCTCCTCCAGGCGGCTGAGGTCGACCAGGGAGCCGGGCAGCAGATCGGTATCGCCGTTGTCCTCGACGCGAACCTTGCGGAGCATCTGACGGACGATGATCTCGATGTGCTTGTCGGCCACGGCAACGCCCTGGAGGCGGTAGACGGACAGAACTTCCTTGAGCAGGTAGTCCTGAACGGCCTTCGGGCCCAGGATGCGCAGCAGGTCGTGGGGATTGATGGAGCCCTCGATCAGCACGTCGCCAGCGCTGATGACGTCGCCCTCCTGCACCTTCAGGCGGCTGCCGTAGGTGATGGAGTAGGTCTTCTGCTCATACACAGGATCGACGGAGTCGACGGTGATGATCAGATCGGTCTCGGTCTTGATGAGGCTGACCTTGCCGTGCAGGTCGGACTTGATGGAGATGTTCTTCTGGGTAGAGGGCACCTGGATGTCCTTCACCAGTACGTCGCCCTGGTTCACAACAGCGCCGTCGGACACGCACAGGGTGCCAATCTGGCTGTGGAAGATCTGGGCGGTGAGGGTCTCGTCGTCGGGGGTGAGGGTCAGCTCGCACTTACCCTCAGTGCGGACGATGGAGACCGCACCGGCAAACTCAGCCTTGACGGTAACCGTCTTGGAGGCGCCGGGTGCGACGAAGGTCTTGTACAGCACATCGCCAGCTTCGACATGGGCGCCGTCCTCCACGCAGGGCAGGATCAGGGTCGCCACATAGTCGTGCTTCTCGAAGGTGGGATCCTCAGCGGTGACAACCAGTTCGTTCTTACCCTTGATCTGCTGGAAGGAAACCTTGCCGCCGATGTCGGACAGGACAGCTTCGCGCTTGGGCTTGCGGGCCTCGAAGAGTTCTTCGACGCGGGGCAGACCCTGAGTGATATCCTCGCCGGAAGCGATACCGCCGGTATGGAAGGTACGCATGGTCAGCTGGGTGCCGGGCTCGCCGATGGCCTGTGCGGCGATGATGCCGACGGCCTCGCCCACATCCACCTTGCCGCCGTGAGCCATGTTCTGGCCGTAGCAGCGGGCGCAGACGCCGTTTTCGGTGCGGCAGGTCAGGACGGAACGCACCATCGCCTTCTTGATGCCAGCGCCGCAGATGGCCTTGGCCTTGTAGTAGTCGATGGGCTCGTTGAGGTGCACGATGACCTCGCCGGTCGCGGGATCGATGATGTCCTCAGCTGCGGTACGGCCGCGCAGACGATCCTCCAGATCCTCGATGGTCTGCTTGCCGCTCATCAGAGCGGTCACCTGCACGCCGCGCACCTGGGTGCCGCGGGCGGCGAAGCAGTCCTCTTCGCGGACGATGACTTCCTGGGAGATATCCACCAGACGGCGGGTCAGGTAGCCAGAGTCAGCGGTCTTCATGGCCGTATCGGACAGAGCCTTACGGGAGCCGTGGGAGGACAGGAAGAACTCGAGCACGTTCAGACCCTCGCGGAAGTTTGCGCGAATGGGCAGCTCCACAGTCTTGCCGGTGGGGGAGGCCATCAGGCCGCGCATACCAGCCAGCTGGGAAACCTGCGCAGAAGAACCACGGGCGCCGGAATCGGTGAACATACGGATGGGGTTGAAGGGATCCAGATTGGGCAGAATGCGGTCACGCAGGGAGTGGGTGCAGCTGTTCCACAGCTCGATGACGCGCATGTAGCGCTCGTCCTCGCTCAGCAGACCCTCCTGGTACAGCTCGTTGACCTGAGCGACCTTCTCGTCGGTCTCTGCCAGCATCTGCTCCTTCTCCGGGGGGATCTTGATGTCCGCAACGGAAACGGTCAGCGCGCCGACGGTGGAGTACTTGTAGCCCAGCGCCTTGATGGCGTCCAGCACCAGCGCACACTTGTGCTCGCCCTGGGAGCGGAAGCACATGTCGACGATGTTGCCCAGCTGCTTCTTGCCGCACAGCTGGTTGACCTCCAGCTCGAACATATCTTCGAGGCACTCGCGCTTCTTGAAGCCGAGGTTCTGGGGCAGTGCGTCGTTGAAGATCAGGCGGCCCAGGGTACAGTCGATCACCTTGGTACCCTTTTCGCCGTTGAACTCGCGCTCAATGCGGACCTTGATGGGACTCTGCAGGGTGATCTGACCCAGGGTGTAGGCCATGTGGGCCTCTTCGGGATCGCGGAACACGCGGCCCGCGCCCTTGCCGTTGGGATTCTCGATGGTCAGGTAGTAGCAGCCGATAACCATGTCCTGAGAGGGGGACATGACGGGCTTGCCGTCCTGGGGCTTCAGGATGTTGTTGTGGCCCAGCATCAGGAAGCGGGCCTCGGCCTGAGCTTCCATGGACAGCGGGACGTGCACAGCCATCTGGTCGCCGTCGAAGTCAGCGTTGAAGGCGGTACAGGCCAGAGGATGCAGCTTCACGGCCTTGCCGTCCACCAGGATGGGCTCGAAGGCCTGAATGCCCAGACGGTGCAGCGTGGGAGCACGGTTCAGCAGGACCGGGTGATCCTTGATCACATCTTCGAGGATGTCCCAAACCTCGGGCTTCATCTTCTCGACCGCGCGCTTGGCGGACTTGACGTTGTGGGCCAGCTTGCGCTCCTGCAGCTGCTGCATGACGAAGGGCTTGAACAGCTCCAGCGCCATCTCCTTGGGCAGACCGCACTGGTGCAGCTTGAGCTCGGGACCGACGACGATAACGCTGCG
>SVGL01000036.1 GCA_015056325.1 Clostridiales bacterium
GTTCCCATACCGAACACAGTAGTTAAGCTCTCCAGTGCCGAAAGTACTTGGCTGGACACGGCCCGGGAGGATAGGTCGCTGCCGGTTACCCTTTAAAGCATCTCGTTCGCGAGGTGCTTTTTTCGTTGTTTTGGATGTGTACTCTGCTTTACGGCTGATGCGGCAGTGTGGTATGATAGACAAGAAAAAAAGAAAAGGGACGAAGTCCCCCTTGACATCCTGCGCGTAATGGTGCATAATAAGCAGGTCAAACACTTTAGCACACTAATGAGACAGAACGGAGGGCACCCGCATGATCGCCATCATTGACTATGGCATGGGCAATTTGCGCAGCGTCCAGAAGGCATTCGAGTACCTGGGGTATGAGGCGGTCATCACCGATTCGCCGGACGTGATTGCCTCGGCGAGCCATGTCATTCTGCCCGGCGTGGGTGCCTTCGAGGACGCGATGAAGCGCATCCGCGAAACCCAACTCGATCAAGCGCTGCTTTCCGCCGCGCAGGACGGCAAACCCGTCCTCGGCATCTGCCTGGGTATGCAGATGATGTTTGAATATAGCGAGGAAAACGGCAGGTTTGAGGGGCTGGGACTGTTCCCCGGGACGGTCACACGGTTCGTTGACTGCGGATTGAAAATCCCCCACATGGGCTGGAACACCCTGCAAACCCGCGACTGTCCCCTGTTCGACGCCGGCGAAGACCCCTGCGTGTACTTCGTGCACAGCTACTGCATGGCGGACGTGTCCGACGAATGGACGGCGGCCACCTGCACCTACGGCCAGACCTTCACCGCAGCCATCTGCCGGGGGAATGTGATGGCCACCCAGTTCCACCCGGAAAAGAGCGGCGAGGCGGGGCTTCGCATGCTGAAGCGATTTGCCGAATGGAAGGGGGTCTCCGCATGCTGACCAAGCGCATCATTCCCTGCCTGGACATCCGCGACGGCCGGGTGGTCAAGGGCATTAACTTCGTGGACATCCGCGACGCGGGCGACCCGGTGGAAGCCGCCGTCCGCTACAACGAGGCCGGCGCGGACGAGCTCGTCCTGCTGGACATCAACGCCTCCCACGAGAAGCGCGGCGCCATGCTGGACGTGGTCTCCCGCGTGGCCGAGCAGGTGTTCATCCCCTTCACGGTGGGCGGCGGCATCCGCGAGATCGAGCAGATCAAGCAGATCCTCCGCCTGGGCGCGGACAAGGTGAGCATCAACAGCCCGGCGGTGAAGAACCCCGATTTCATCACCGAGAGCGCGCTGCGTTTCGGCAGCCAGTGCATCGTGTTGGCGATGGACGTGAAGGCCCGCCAGGGCGGCGGCTGGGACGTGTACATCAACGGCGGACGCATCAACACGGGCCTGGACGCGGTGGAATGGGCAGTCGAGGGCGTGAAGCGCGGCGCGGGCGAGATCCTGCTGACCTCCATGGATACCGACGGCGTGGGCGAAGGCTTCGCGCTGGACGCGACCCGCACGATTGCGGATGCGGTGGGCGTGCCGGTGATTGCCAGCGGCGGCGCAGGCAAAATGGAGCACTTCCGGGATGCGCTGACCGTCGGCCATGCGGACGCGGCCCTTGCGGCGACGCTGTTCCACTTTGGGATTATGAAGATTGCCGATTTGAAGGAGTATTTGGCGGGTGAGGGTGTGCCGGTGAGAAGGGTGTAAGAGGATAAACTGGAATTTGACGTATGGAGGAATGTTTATGAAAAAGTACACATCATGCGCAACAAAGTGGTTGTTGTATTTAACACTCATCAGCGCACTTATGTTACTGCTTGGCATTACTCTCATTGTTGCTGATTGCCCAAATATTGAATTACAAATTGGATTAACTATGTCTGGTGGGTTTCTGTTTGTTCTTTTTCTTTGTTGCCTGTTGGCCGAAAAAAGCAGATGGCTCAAAATAGACCCTGATCAAATTATTTTACCAAGAGGCGCAGATCATAACGGTAAGCAAATTTTCAAAAGAACCGTTATTAGAATAGTTAACATTGTTTCTGTTGAAAGCAACTTGCATAAAGGTGATGGGTTGATTTCCAAGGATACGTATTTTCACACAATAAGATTAAAAGACGGTACAAAAGTTACTTTTACTCTTTATGCTTATGGCAAAAATGCAGAGAAGGAAATCATTGAAACAATTAAAAATACCGTTTGACAATTACCCAATTAACGCGATAGCGTGCCAGTCAGGAGAAAACAACATGTCCTACGAAAGCGACCTTGCCCTGCGCCTGACCCCCTATGTGGCGGGCGAGCAGCCGAAAAACGTGAAGCTCATCAAGCTCAACACCAATGAAAACCCCTATCCGCCGTCGCCCAGGGTGGCGGAGGCCATCGCCGCCGTCCAGACGGACGCGCTGCGCCTCTACCCCGACATGGACGCCACCGCCCTGTGCGCCGCCATCGCCAAGGTCAACGGCGTGGCCCCGGAATGCGTCTTCTGCGGCAACGGTTCGGACGAGGTGCTGGCCTTTGCCTTCGCGGCGTTCTTCGCGGGCAAGAAGCTGGTCGCGCCGGACGTGACCTACTCCTTCTACCCGGTGTATGCCGACCTCTTCGGCGTGGAGTACGAGACCGTCCCCCTGACCGCCAAGTTCGAGGTGGACGTGGACGGCCTCCAGCAGGGCTGCCCCATCGCGCTGGCGAATCCCAACGCCCCCACGGGCATGCTGCTCAAATCCCCCGAGGTGCGGAAACTTGCCCAGCATACTCGCGAGAACGGCGCCGTCCTCCTGGTGGACGAGGCCTACGCGGCCTTCTCCCCGGAGAACGCCCTGCCCCTGCTGGCGGAGTTCGACAACGTGCTCATCACCCGCACGTTCTCGAAGTCCCACGCGCTGGCGGGTATGCGCGTGGGCTACGCCATCGGCTCGCCGCGGCTGATTGCGGCCCTCAAGCGCATCCGCGACAGCTTTAATAGCTACCCCCTGGATCGTCTGGCCCAGGCGGCGGGCGAGGCGGCCATCCTTGACACGGACTACACCGCGAAGACGGTGCGGCTGGTCTGCGAGGCCCGCGACCGGTGCCGGGCGTTCCTGGTCGGCTCGGGCATCCAGTGCCTCAAGAGCGCGACGAACTTCCTCTTCGTCAAGGCTGACCCGGTGGACGCGGCCCCTGTGCAGAAGAAGCTCCGCGAGGAGGGCATCCTGGTGCGGCACTTCAAGGCCGACCGGTTGAAGGCATGGCTCCGCGTAACCGTCGGCACCACCGAGGACATGGAGATCGTCACGGAGAAGCTGCTGGAGTATTGTAGGTCGGTGTGATTGATATGAACAAGATCCGCTTTGAAATCGACACCAACATCAATTACCTCTACCACATGCTGTCGGTGGCCAGCTGCGGCTACGACAACGAATATGGCGCGAAGTATCGCCCCCTATATCCGGCGGAGGAGCTGGCTGCCTTTGCGGACAACAGCGAATTGCTGACCATCCAGGGCGGCGCGCACTGGGGCGAGCTGTACAGCCTGCTGATCTTCAATCCGGCGGGCTATGCGGGTTCGCTCCTGGACTACTACGGCGAGGTGCTGGCCACCTGCGAAAGCATCCGGGCGGGGGTGATCCCTGAGTGGGTCGACGAAAGCCTCATTCCCTACACGGCGCTGATCGAGCGGCTGTCACGGATCCTCCTGAAGCACCATGCCGTTTATGTCCGCGACATTTTCCCCACGGAACGGGAAAAGATCGCCGCTGCTATCGTGCCGGTGCAGGCGTGGTTTGAGGCCAACGGCTTCACAGACCGGGCGGAGGCCCTCATCGGCTGCGAGTTGCCGGCGGAGGCCTTCACGGCGACCATGGTGTCCTCTGTGGCCTATGGCCCGGAAGCCATTGACCTGACGGCGGAAAAGGATCTCTTCGGCATCGACCGCAGCACCATGGATGCGGTGTACTTCATCGGCCATGAGTTCATCATCTACCTGCTGAAAAACGCGCTGCAGGGAGAGGATGCGTTCCGCAGCTTTGCCACCTGGCCGCTGACGGAGGCTCTGGCGGAGTATTACCTCAAGCGCATCATGGGGGATACCCGCTTCTTTGACGGGCAGAGGCAGTGGCGGATGTTCTATGAGCAGCAGGCGCCGGGGCTGACGGCTGTGCAGCTATACCGGCTCGCCCTGCAGGAACTGACACGATTGTAAAGGAGGAACGACCATGCTCTGCCCCTACTGCAACCAGGAAATGCTCGACGGCAACCTCAGCTGCGACCCTCGCAGCGGCTTGATCTTCAGCCCCGGCGACAAGCCGCTGAAATTCTTCGACCGTATCGGCGGTAGTGGAAATCTCACCGCTGCCGAAGTCAACGTGTGGAAGGGCATTCGGGTGAAGGCGAACTTCTGCCGTCCCTGCCAGAAGATCATCATCGACACCGACGTGGTGAAGTGAGCCCAAAACAGCGATTCCCCCGGAGAGATGCTTCTCCGGGGGATTGGTTTGTTACGGGTCAAGTACAGGAGCTTTCCTTCCCGGACCGACCAGCGCCCAGGCCGCTTCGATCCACGCCTTGACTTCATCGTCCAATTCACTTTCATGGCGGATGAGCATGTGGTGCATCCACCGGCCCGATGCGACCTCGGCGGCGTGCAGGATGCGCGGCGAATCAATGCGTGATACAGCTCCGATGGACAGCATCACCGCGCCAGCATCCGCCTTGCGCCGCGGCAGGGAAACCCAGGCGAACTGCACCTTGCGAACGAAGGCGGTCTGCGTGCGGTCATGCTTGACGGTCACGTCACCGAAGGCCAGCAGGTGTGCCTCGATGCAGGCGTAGAGCTCGGTCTCGCGGCCCTTGCCCAGGCAAAACAGCGCGCTCATCCCCGCCTCCCGGCAAAGAAACTGCGCATTATTTCCCCGCATTCCTCCGCCATTACGCCGGACTGCCACTTGGTCTGCCCGGCGAGCGCCGGGTCAGCAGGCAGGTCGTACACGCTGCCGCAGCAGCCCTGCTTTTCGTCTGCCGCGCCAAAGACGCAGTCGGACAGCTGGCTCATCACCATCGCGCCGGCGCACATGGGGCAGGGCTCCAGGGTGACGTAGAGCGTGCAGCCCCGCAGCCGCCAGTCCCCCAAAGTGCGGGCTGCGGCGCGCATGGCCAGCATTTCTGCGTGGGCGGTAGGGTCGTGGTCCTGCTCGCGGCGGTTGTGGGCGGCTGCGATGACCTCCCCGTTCTTCACAATCACCGCGCCGACGGGTATTTCCCCCGCAGCGGCAGCTTTTTGAGCTTCCTCAAACGCAATGCGCATATATTCCATACAAACACCTCATAACTATTCTATCACGGGAAGGAATTTCGATCAAGCGGGAAGAAAGTTTACTTATGTTACGTTATATCAATAGAAACCGAGGTGAGGATGATGAAACGCATGTGGATGCTTCTGATTTGTGCGCTGGTGCTGCTGACCGGCACGGCCCTGGCGGAATCCCCCTATGAGAAGGCGGACAAGCCCCTGACCCTTTTTGCCGTGAACGTGGGCAAGGGGGACGCGCTGTTGCTCAACTGCGGCGCGGAGACCTACCTGATTGACGCGGGTCTCCAGGAGAACTGGGGCGATCTTTCCTGCGCGCTGAAGATGCTGCAGGTGACCCGCCTGACCGGCGTCATCCTCACTCATACCGACAAGGATCACGCCGGCGGATTGCTGCCCCTGGCGACCTCCTCCATTCAGGTGGACGCCTGGTATGCCCCGGCTCATTACACCGACATCAAGAAGGAATCCAAGCACCCTGCGGTGGAGGCGGCAGCTCTGCGCGGCGATAGGGTGACCTTCCTGCGCGCGGGGGATGAGCTGCCCCTGGGCAACGGCCGGATGACGGTGATCGGCCCCCGGAGCCTTTCCGACGTGGAGAACTGCAACTCCCTGGTGCTGGTGGCAGAGGCTAGCGGCGGACGGATGTTCCTCACCGGCGATATGGAATTCCCGGAGGAGGAGGAGCTGCTGGCGGCGGGCGTCATTCCCAAATGCGACGTGCTGAAGGTCGCCAACCACGGCGAGAATGATGCGACCTCGCCGGAGCTGATCCGCGCGGTACAGCCGGAGGTGGCGGTGATCAGCACATCCACCGCGGCCGAGCCAGACACGCCCTCCGGCCGGGTGCTGAGCATCATCGCCGCTGCGGGCGTGAAGCTCTACCAGACCCAGCAGGCGCAGTCCGGCGTGCTGGTGACCATCGATCAGGGTGAGGTGGCTGCCAATCTCATGGGCTACGCGGACTTCCCTGCGGCGGATAAGTCCGTCGCCATCGCGGATATCGACAATGCGGACGACCGCATTACCCTGCGCAACACTGGCAGGGCCCCGGCGGACGTGGGCGGCTGGTACATCGTCAGCGACAAGGGCAGTCAGATCTTCGTTCTGCCGGAGGGCACGGAAATTGCCCCCGGCGGCGAGCTGGTGATTGCCTCCCAGTCCTCGGAGGAGAAGGGTGACCTGACCTGGCCGGACAAGAAGGTCTGGCACAAGTCCAAGGAGGACGCGGCGTTCCTCTATGATGTATATGGCAGGCTGATTGATTCGATGAACTGAATAAAGAAGCGCGGCTTCCGTGGTGGAGGCCGCGTTTTTACTGGGACAGGGGGCCGCTTTCGCGCGTCGAAAGCGGCGGAAAGCCGCCGGGGGGAAGCGAAAACGCGCTTTCCCCCGGCCCCCCTCCTGCTTCGGTGGAGTTGCGTGAGCGGCTGCAAAGCGGGGCGGCTCTGGTTGCAGAGGACTGCCTGAATTTCCGCTGAACGCGGAAGCAATCCTCTGCAAAGTCGCCGCATCGGCCCCTGTGCGAGTTGTACTGCAGCCGCAGGGGCTGGAGGAAACGAGGGTAAAGGCAAAGTCCCTAAGCTTTCCGCCCGGATTTACTTATTTCTTGTTCAGGTACTTCCACTTCACATACCCATCCAGGTTGCCGTATTCGCTGACGGTGATCTCCCCAATCCCCAGCCTGTCCATCACGGCAATGAGGATGCAGATGCCGTGGACGATGATGTCTGCGCGGTTGGGCTGGAGGCCGGGAAGCAGCTTGCGCTCCTCGATGGGCATGTCCGCCAGGTCGCGGGCGATGCGCTGGATGAAATCCTTCGTCAGCACCGTGCCGTGCATGTAGGTGCGGTCCGTCCAGCGGATGCCCTTCATGATGGCGGCCAGGGTGGTGAAGGTGCCGCCGGTGCCGCGCCAGGCAGGGGGAAAGGTCAGGGCCGGGTGGCGGCGCAGGGATTCCTCCACGATGTCGGCGGCCACCAGCTGGACTGCGGGCAGATCTCCATGGTCGCGGATGGGCAGCTGCCCCGCCAGGCGGACGGCGCCCATCTGGCAGGAGAAGCCGCAGCGCACGTCCATGCCCGTGCCGACGATGACCTCCGTGGAGCCGCCGCCGATGTCGATCACGCCCGAATCTCCGCCGTCGGTGGCGCCGAAGAAGGACAGCGCCGCCTCCGTCTCCCCGGAGCAGATTTCCAGGGTAAGGCCGGTTTCCCGGAGGATCAGGGCGGAGAAGTCCGCCTGGTTGGCAGCGTCGCGAGTGGCGCTGGTGGCGAAGAGGTGCAGCGCGTCGCAGCCCTCGGCACGGGCGGAATCCGCCATGCGCTTGACGGCGGCGCAGGATTTTTCCATCGCGTCCGCGGAGAGGTTGCGGCCCGCGTCCAGGCCGGCGAAGAGCCGCGTGCCCTCCCGATCCCGGCGAAGGCGGCGCATTTCGCCCCCTTCCACCTCGCACACGAGCATCCTCACAGAGTTCGAGCCGATCCCAATGACTGCAACCTTCATGTGCATCCTCCCGTCGTTGGTATCAAAAAGGGCCTTTGCCGCACGCAAAGACCCGCGTTAATCACGCATTTCGTCCATGATGATCTGGTATTCTTCCTCGGTGTAGCCGCGCAGCAGCTCCGGGTTGTCAAAGGCAAAGATGATCTCGCCCTGGCGGATGAAGTCGTACTTCTCGCGGGCTTCGTTCTCCACATAGCCCTCCGAACCCACGCGCTGCAGCTGCAGCTGCAGGTCGGCGTAGGTCATCTCCATCACGTTGACGCTCAGGGTCAGGGTGTTCTCCTGAGCCTGCAGGCGCTGGATGTCCGTGCGGACCCAGTAGAGCGCAGCGCAAAAGAGGAGCACCATCAGCACGGCCACCACCGTCATGAAGCGCCAGCTGAAATAGTGGCGGTCGCGATCCACTCGGGCCATGATGACTCCCCCCTCCGTCGTATTGGTAATCATATTTATTCTGCGGGGGGAGGGGAAGTTCCTGCTGGGGGGCGGGAGAAATTTTTACGTAAGCCCATCAGCCGACGTATCACCGGAGCTATGCCTGCCGTATACAGCGCGCCGCCGATCAACAGCCCCAACAGCCCGTAGCCCCGCAGCCCCTCGCCGCCCAGGAGGATCAGCTGTCCCACGGCCAGCGCCAGTCCGGCGGCCAACAGCACATCCGCCGCCACGCCCAGCCAGGGCTTCACCCGGTGCAGACCGCCTGAAAGCTGCACGAAGAGCGCCAGGCCGGCGCCCAGCAGCACCATCGCGAGGAATGTACGGCACTGCCCGGATTTGGCGAAGAGCAGCTCCAGCGTCATCCCAGGGCCCGGCGGAGGAATCCGCCCCGTCGCTTTGCGGCGCTGCCGGCGTACACCGCGCCGTCGATGGCGCCGTCCACCAGGAGGCGGCCCTCCTCCAGCTGCAGGCTGGCCACATGCAGCCCCGTGCCGGTGAGAATCAGCCGTCCCCCGTGGGTGGTGAGGACAATCTCGTTTTCGTCAAAGCGCTCCACGTCGGTCACGCCGGTGATGGCGGCCTTCTCCCGGCGGTCAATGGTCAGCCCGTAGGGCTTTTCGCTCGTCTGGTTCATGGGCATCACTCCTTTACGAGGAGTGTATGCGCCCTCAGAGCTTCACATACCGGCGCCCCCAGTAGCAGCCGTATTCCACGCCGTTTTCGCCAATCAGCGGCTCTTTGCTGGGGAAGAACCCGTGCAGGATCAGGGCCAGGCGGCGCTTGGCCATCAGCGGCAGCGCTTTGGTGAGGATGCGCGCGCAGCCAAAGAGCTCGTGCATCTCCGGCAATATGGTGCGCAGGATTTCGTCGATCACGTCGGACTGCTCATATTTGCTCAGCAAATCGATGCGCAGCACGCCCTCGCCCAGGCCGTCCTTGCCACCGTCGCGGCGGAACATCTCCACCGTGCCCACGGGGACGTCCAGCCGCAGGATGGTCCAGCGCACGAAGCAGCCGTTCTCGTAGCTCCACAGCCACATGCGGATGCATGCTTCCATTTCCGCCAGGCTGTTGTAGCGGAAGTCGCTGTGGCAGTTGTCGCTGTTGAAGCAGGGCTGAGCCAGCTTGTCGCTGTACACGCGCAGGAGGTAGGGGGCGTCCTCCATGCGGACGAGCCGCAGGTTGAAGCGGGGAGTGATAAAGGTGGGGCAGGATCTGTACACGTTCATGTGGATACCTCCAGAATGGGAATATATGTTCTATTCGACGTGCGAACAGATATTCCTGCTGGATAGCGAACAAAATTTCGCATAAATAAAAACCCGGATTATCCGGGCTGGGGATCAAGAAAAGAATTCCAAGATGGATTCAACGACGTTCCAGAAATAATCCCGGAAACGAGGCGGCTGCTTTTCATGCCAGTCTTCCTTCAGCTCGCGGCAACGATAGACAACAACGATGACGATGCAGAGCAGCATGAGCCCCAGCAGGATAAGCCACCAGGTGATAGGTTTCATGCACAGGCCTCCTTTCCACGATCCCATCATACCACAACATCTCTTATTACACAACAAAAGCCGCCCAAAACAGCGCTGGGGCGGCTGAAATGTCGGGAAAACTCCCTCAGTCAGCCGACAAGCGGCTGACAGCTCCCTCGGGGAGGGAGCCTTTGGTTCTCAATCCTCGTCCTCATCCTCGCCCTCGGCGTCCACCCATGCGTCGTAGGTGGCCTCCAGGCAGGCCAGGTGACGATCCACATGCTGGATGTCCCACAGCTCGGCCTCGATCAGGCGCAGATAAAGGTGGAAGAGGCTCTCGTAGTCTTTCTCCTGGCGGAATTGCTGCATATCCGCTGCGAGGGCCTCTGCGTCGGAGACGTCCTCCTCCAGGCTTTCCAGGTTCTCCATGCAGCCGCGCAGAATGCCGCCGATGGTCATGTCGAAGTCCTCGCGCTCGAGGGTCTTGCGGAGCTTGCGCAGGCGGGATACGGCCTCCTCCGGGGGATAGCCCTCTTCATAGTTCGCGATCAGGTACAGGAAGGCCTCGCCCATGCGGTCCCAATCGTCGCCCACGCGGCCGCCCACAAAGAGCTTCATGCCCTTTTCCAGGCCGAAGTCGTCATTGGCATACAGGGCCATCATGGGCAGCATCTTGATCTCCCGATGGAGGGTCAGCCAGTCCTCATGCTGGAAGGGGGTCTCGCTGTCGTAGGAGAACAGTGCCAGGTACAGCCCGGTGGGGTGGCGGCGGATCTCCAGACGGCAGGTGGAAGGAACCGCATCGCCATAGGGGCGCGCGGTGATCATGGGGTAGTAGAAGCCGCTGTCTTCGCCGCTCTCCTGACGGGAGAACTTGCCGATCAGCGCGAGAAGCTGCTCCAGGGTGAGGTCGGGCTTGTTGGCCTCCTCCTCGTCGAACCACTGGCAGTGATCCAGCATCAGGCGACACAGGCGGATCATGTCCTCCTGGGTGCCGAGGGTGCAGACGCGGGCGCGGTTGAGTGTAGCCATGGGGAATCTCCTTTGGGGGTCTTCGACCCGTTTATTGGGTATCATTGGTATATTCGACAGAGAAGGGGGAAGTTCCTGCCAGGGGACTGGCCTTCCCCTTGAGGGGAAGCCAACTCCCTCGGGAGGGCGGCTTTTAATGTGTGGGCACGACACCCTGTTAGCCCGGCCGATGAGCGGCCGGCTGCACAACATCAGGCCCCGCGCCAAGCTCCACGCGCGCATAGTCAAACCGGAGGTGCGCAACCCAATCGCGAGCTGCCCGCCGGGGCAGCCCGGCTCAGAAGAACATACTCACCTGATTGCTCTCGCTCATGCCCTCCAGGGTGCCGTGAGTGCGGAACATCTCGATGATGGAGGCAGGTACGTGGGCGCGGTCCTTGAGGTCCTCGATGGAGAGGAAGGGGCCCTTCTCGCGCTCGCGGACGATGCTCTCCGCCACGCTTTCGCCCAGGCCGCCAAGGCTGGTAAAGGGCACGCGCAGGCACTTGTCGCCCTCCATCTGGAAGCGGGTGACGTGGGATTTGTACAGGTCGGCGGGCAGGAACTTGAAGCCGCGCATGTTCATTTCCAGCACCAGTTCCAGGGAGGTTACCGCGTCGTGATCGGCGGCGGAGGCGTTGGGATCGGCCTTGATGTCCTTGATCTTCTGGCGGATGGTGGCGGGATCGGCGATCATGGTGGTGGCGTCAAAGCCCTTACCGCGCAGGGTGAAGTAGGCTGCGTAGTAGGCCAGCGGGCGGTGCACCTTGTACCACGCCACGCGCAGGGACGACATGACGTAGGCCACCGCGTGGCCCTTGGGGAACATGTACTTGATCTTCTTGCAGGAGTCCATGAACCACTCGGGCACCTTCGCGTCCAGCATGGCCTGCTCCATTTCGGGCTTGAGACCCTTGCCCTTACGGACGGACTCCATCGTGGTGAAAGCCATCTTGGGCGCAACGCCCTTGTCGATAAGGTAGTTCATGATGTCGTCGCGGCAGCAGACGCACTCGGAGAGCTTCGCCGTGCCGGAGCGCACCAGATCCTGCGCATTGCCCAGCCAAACGTCGGTGCCGTGGGAAAGGCCGGAGATTCGCACCAGTTCCTCCATGGTGGAGGGCTTGGTGTCGTCCAGCATGCCGCGGACGAAGTTCGTGCCGAATTCCGGGATGCCCAGCGTGCCGGTGGTGCAGTCGATGTCCTCCGGGGTCACGCCCAGGGCGTCGGGGCAGGAGAAGAGGGTTCGCACCGGGATGTCGTCCAGGGGGACGGCCTCGGTGGGGGTGTCGGTGATCTCCGCCAGCATGTGCAGCACGGTGGGATCAACGTGGCCCAGACAGTCCAGCTTGACCAGAATGTCGTGCATGGAGTTGAAGTCGAAATGGGTGGTGTTGAAGTCGGACTCGAGGTCGTCAGCGGGGTGCTGCACGGCGGTGAACTGGCAGATGTCGTACTCCTTGGGCACGACGACCATGCCGCCGGGGTGCTGACCGGTGGTTTTCTTCACGCCCTCGCAGCCGGCGGCCAGGCGTTCCTTCTCGGTGTTGCCGGCCTGAATGCCGCGCTCCTCGAAGTACTTTGCGACGTAGCCGTAGGCCGTCTTCTCCGCCAGGCCGGAGATGGTTCCCGCGCGGAAAACGTGATCCTTGCCGAAGAGCTCTTCCACGTAATGGTGGGCGCGGTTCTGGTATTCGCCGGAGAAATTCAGGTCGATATCGGGCACCTTGTCGCCCTCGAAGCCCAGGAAGACCTCGAAGGGGATGTCGAAGCCGTCCTTGGCCAGGTTGCGTCCGCAGATGGGGCAATCCTTGTCGGGCAGATCAACGCCCATCTTGTAGGTGGCCTTGTCCACGTCGAAGAACCCCTTGCGGCAGTGGGTACAGCGGTAGTGGGGCGGCAGCGCGTTGACCTCGGTGATGCCGCACATATGCGCCACGAAGGACGATCCCACCGAACCGCGGGAGCCCACCAGATAGCCGTCGTCGTTGGACTTCTTCACCAGCTTCTGGGCGATGTTGTACAGCGTCGCGAAGCCGTAGCCGATGATGGACTTGAGCTCCTTTTCGATGCGTGCCACGACGATTTCCGGCAAGTCCTCGCCGTACATTTCCTTCGCGCGGCCCCAGGTCATGTTCTGGATATTGTCTGCCGCGTCCTCCCACAGGGGCTGGAAGGTGTCCTCGCCCTTGGGATGGATGGGGAAGAGCTGCAGCTTCTCCACCATGTCGGCGATCTTGCGGGGATTGCCGATGACCACATCGTAGCACTTTTCCGGGCCGAGGTAGGCGAATTCCTCCAGCATTTCGTCGGTGGTCTTGAAGTACAGGGGCGCCTGGCTGTCCGCGTCCTCGAAGCCCATGCCGGCCTGGATGATGGCGCGGTTCTTGGCGTGGTGGGGGTCGAGGAAGTGCACGTCGCCGGTGGCGACAACGGGGATGCCCAGCTCGTCGCCCAATTTCACGATGATTCGGTTGAGGTCGCGCAGACCCTCCTCATCGGGAATTCTGCCCTCGCGCACCATGAAATAGTTGTTGCCAATCGGCTGGATTTCCAGGTAGTCGTACCAGGAGGCGATTTCCTTCAGCTTCTCCCAGGGCTCGTTGGCCAGCACCGCCTGGAACAGCTCGCCCGCCTCACAGGCGCTGCCGATGATCAGACCCTCGCGCAGCCGCTGGATCTCCTGCTTGGGCATGTGGGGCCTGCGGCGGAAGTAATCCAGATGGCCGATGGTGACCAGCCGGTTCAGGTTGACCAGGCCGTCCTGGGTTTTGACCAGGATGATGACGTGATAGCTGTCGCCGATGGCGCCGCCCTTGAGGGTGTTGAGATCAGCGATGGTGGCGAGGCCCTTGTCCTCCTGCAGCTGCTTGAACATGCGGTTGAGGCAGTGGGCGGTGGCGGTCGCGTCGTGCACGGCGCGGTGAGCGTTTTTCAGCGACACCTGCAGCTGTTTGCACACCGCGGAGAGCTTGAAGCTCTTCATGTCCGGGAACATCTTGCGCGCCAACGTCAGCGTGTCGATGATGGGGGCGTTGAAGGTGCGTCCCAGGCGCTTGAGCTCCGCCTTGAGCAGCGACGCGTCGAAGGCTGCGTTATGTGCGGCGATGGGCGCGTCTCCAATAAAGTCCATGAGCTTGGGGATGGCGGTCTCGGCGGTTTCCTTGTCCGCCAGCATCATATCGGTGATGCCGGTCAGCTTGACGATCTTCTCCTTCAGCGGCTGCTTGGGGTTGACCAGGATGGACAGCGAGTCCACCACCGTGCCGCCCACGACCTTCACCGCGCCGATTTCGATCACGCGGTCGGTGGCGGTGTTCAGGCCGGTGGACTCGAAGTCCAGCACCACGATGGGGGCATTCATAGATCGGTCGTCGGGGTTCGTGACGACCTGCTTTTCGTCGATCATGTAGCCCTCGCAGCCGGGGATGAGCTTGATGGGCTGCTTTTTCGCGGCGTTGAAGGCGGCGGGGAAGGCCTGCACCACGCCGTGGTCGGTGATGGCGACGGCGGGATGCCCCCACTTGATGGCGCGCTTGATCAGGTCGCCGGCGGGGGTCATGGCGTCCATGGTGGACATGTTGGTGTGCATGTGCAGCTCGATGCGCTTTTCCTCGGCCTTGTCCTCGCGCTCGACGCGCTCCATGGGCACCATATCGCGCACGGAAATGGACAATTCGCGGGCGAAGTTGTCGTACATGCACTCGCCGCGCACCTTGACGTTCATGCCGATTTTGATCTGGTTGACCTTGTCCATGACGGCGGCGCGTTCTTCTGCGGTGATGGGCGGCAAGGGCTCGTCCTCGTTGCGCTTCTTGCCGAACTGCCCCCGGCGGAAGCGGAAGAAATTCTTGCACAGGATGGATGAGGTATAGTCCGTGATCGCGAAGGTCACCAGCAGCATTTCGCCGCCCTTCAATTCCTTCGTTTCCAGCTTGAAGATGTCGCCCTGCACGACTACCAGGCCCGCGTCGCTGGTCAGCTCCTTCATTTCGATGGGCTTGTCGGCCACGGCGCGGCCCATGATGGGCTTGCCGATGGCGGTGTCGGTCATGGTGGGGGTAACGATATCGGCCTTCTTGGCCTCCTCCGCAGCGGCGATGGCGGCTGCCTTGGCGGCCTCCTCGGCACGCTCCGCGTCGGATTTCTTTTCGCGGGGCTGACGGGGCTTCTTCTCTTTTTCGGGCTTAGGCGCGGACACGGTGGAACCGTATTTTTCCGCCAGCTCCTGGGCGGTAATGGCTACGTCCTGCTCCCTCTGCTTCTCTGCGCGAAGCTCCTGCAGGCGCTTCTCCTGGTCGCCCGCGACGGTCAGCTCCACCGGGATCTCCAGGGAGAAGATATCCTTCACTGCCTGGGAGAGGCGGGCCGCCACGTTCTGCTTGGCCATGTAGGTCATGCTGAAGGGGTCGGGGAAGGTCAGGGTGATGCGGTCGTCCAGGCAGCGCCAGTCAATCTGGTCCATCCAGGAGACGGAGGCCGGGTAATTGCGCTTGAGGAAGTCCGTCAGCACGGGCTTATAGGCGCTGATGTTGTCCTGGAAGTCCTCCTTGAGGCCGGGCGACACCACGCGCAGCGCCAGCGGCTTCTGAGGGAAGATGCGCCGCAGCAGCCGCTCCATCTTCAGGAAGGAGGCCTCTTCCACCAGCACACCCGACTCAAAGGTGATATACACCTTGCCCTGCGCCTTGACGTACACGACCTTGGGCGCGTTCAGCTGGCCCTTAAGGTGGGGGAGCTCGGCGTAGATTTGGGCAAGCAGATCTTCGTAGCTCATGGGGGAGCCTCCTTTCCTGTGGTTATAGAAAGGACGGCCGAAGCCGTCCTGTGGATTCGTACCATATATTATACCTGATATTGAAGTCGGGGTCAATGGGAAACGACTCCCTCGCAAGGGAGCCCAAGTCACTGTCCCATCCAGCCCCACGGAAGCCGCCTGCAGCGCTGGCGGCTGAGTCGCGGAACCGCGCGAAGCCGCACCGAGCAGCGGAAGTATCCGGGAGCCGCGGCCCGCCCCCGCGAGGCCCATGAGGGGAGGACGACTCCGGGCAAGGACTACTATGTGGGGAAGGGGGGAGTCCAGAGGGGGTGGCAGTCCATGGGCAGAATTCTGACACCCCCTCTGGCCCTCTTTGCTTCTTTCTCGGGAGCGAGAAAGAAGAGGCAGCACTACAGCCTATCAACAAAGAATACAGCCCTGTAACGACAACCAGCAATCGACCCTGATACAGCAGGTTGCTTCCGCAGCTTGCGCGTTCTCCCTCAGTCAGAGAGCAAGCTCGCTGCCAGCTCCCTCCCGGAGGGAGTCTTTGGCGGCTTCCCCGGAGTAGGCATAGCATGGGCGAGCGGCTCCTTAGCGGGTTGCCTTTTCCGCCGCGATCTTGCGCGCTACTTTAATCAGCTCATCCGCCAGATTATCCGCCACCTTGATGGGCTCCTGCCCCTTGATGAACAGCACGCCGCCCTTCTTGCCGCCGGCCATGCCGACGTCGGCCTCGCGGGCCTCGCCGGGGCCATTCACCACGCAGCCCATGACGGCCACCTTCAGCGGCACCTTGATGTCGGCAAGCTCCTCCTCTACGCGCTTGGCGATGCCCGCCACGTCGATGCAGGTCCGCCCGCAGGTGGGGCAGCTCACCAACTGGACGCCCTGGGTGCGCAGATTCAGCGCGCGCAGGATATCCCAGGCGGCCTTGCCTTCGGGAATGGGGGAGCCCGTCAGACTCACGCGAATCGTATTGCCGATGCCCTGGGCCAGCAGCGCGCCGATGCCAATCGCGCTCTTGATGGTGCCCTGGCCCGGCAGACCGGCTTCGGTGACGCCCACATGCAGCGGATAGTCGCACTTCTTGGCGGCCAGCTGGTAGGTATCGATGGTCAGGCGGACGTCGCTGGCCTTCATGCTCAGCACGATGTCCTCAAAGCCAACCTTCTCCAGCATGCGGGCATGGGTGAGGGCGCTTTCCACCAGGCCCTCGGCGCAGGGACCGCCGTATTTGGCGAGGATGTCCTTCTCAATGGAGCCGGTGTTCACGCCGATGCGGATCGGGATGTGGTGGGCCTTCGCGGCGGCGGCCAGCTCGCGGACATTGGCTTCGCCGCCGATGTTGCCGGGGTTGATGCGCAGCTTGTGGATGCCGTTTTCAGCGGCTGCGATGGCGAGGCGGTGGTTGAAGTGGATATCCGCGACGACGGGCACGGGGGTGCCGTCCACGATGGTGCGGACAGCCTTGGCGCAGGCCTCGTCATACACGGAGCAGCGGACGATGTCGCAGCCGGCGTCGGCCAGCGCGCGGATCTGGGCAAGGGTAGCCTGCGCGTCGCGGGTGTCGGTGTTGGTCATGGACTGAACCCAAACCGGGTTGCTGCCGCCCAGGGTGAGGTGGCCGAGCTTGACTTCACGGGTGCTGTACATCAGAATACCTCCCTTGTTCAGACGGTATCTTTGGCAAAGAATTGTAAATGTTGGAAAAGTAAAGAAAACGTGAGTTGTTTATCCCGCAGCATGGTGCTATAATGGTCCCGTAAAACAGTGATAGAAGAACTGAGGCATAATAAACATGTGGAATGTGTTAAAAGCGTGGCTGATTGGCGACATGGGGACGGCGGGGAGCTATCAGTATCGTGCTATCCACGGCTACAGCTCCCTGGCTGTAATGCTGGTGCTGGCAGCAGTTGTGGCGCTCGGCCTGAAGGGTTCTCCCAGACTTCAACGGCGAATGCTAAAGGGCATCTGCTGGTTCCAACTGGCCTTTGAAGCGGTCTGGAGGCTGATCTACCTGTTCATCAACGGGAGCGATATCGTCACCTTGTGGCCGGCGTTCCCCTGCAATCTGGGAGGACTCCTGCTGCCGGTCATAGCTCTGTGCAAATGGGACGCAGGCAAGCGGATGTTCTACTTGTTTGGTTTTGTGGGAGGGGTGCTGACCTTCGCGGTCCCGGTAGGGATCTTCGGCCGGGATGTGCTGGTGTTCCCCATCCTCAAGAGTATCCTGCAGCACACGGGCCTGCTGATGATCCCTGCGTTGGAATACGTCAGCGGCAGCTTTCGCCCCTGGGTGCGGGATATGAGCTGGGTCATCCTCGGGTTGCTGATTCATTTGTTCAACTGCGAGGTGTTGACCCGCTGCTTCGGCCTCACGGGGGACTACATGTACCTGCGGGGAACGTTGCCCTTTGTGATCCCCGGCGTGCCCCAGTATATCACGGTGTCCGTGGTAGCCTTGCTCACGCTGACCGGCTTGTCAGCGGCGCTTGCTGCTGCTGCCCGTTATCTGCCTCCCCATCAGCATCACAATACTCTGAGCGCTGATGTCCGATGAGGGCGCCGGCGCTTTTGATGTTTACCCGATCAGGCGCAGCACGTCCTTGAAAGTGAAGAAGATCATCAGGCCAAAGAGGAACACCATGCCGATCAGGTGTACCAGGGCCTCGCGCTCGGGCTTGATGGGCTTGCCGCGCACTGCCTCGATCAGGTGGAACACGATGCGGCTGCCGTCCAGGCCAGGGATGGGCAGCAGGTTCATGATGCCCAGGTTGACGCTGATCATTACCAGCAGGCTGATGAAGGCGATGAAGCCATCCTGCTTGACCGCCTGGGACACCACCGCCACCGCGCCCACCGGGCCGGACACCTGGTCGCGGATCTCCGGGTCGGTGAAGAGGCCCTTGAGCGCGGTGAAAACCGCGGAGCCCGCATCCACGCAGTATTCCCAGGAGGCTCGAACGGCCGTGCCAAAGGGCAGCGCCCGCGTCTCCTGTGCAAAGGTGATGCCGATCATGTGGCGCTGGTACTCCTCGTTCCATTCGGGGGTGAGGAGGAAGGTGATGGCGTCGGCGGCGCCTTCGCGCTGGACGGTGACTTCCACGGGGGCGCCGTTCTTGTTCAGGGACGCCTGGATATCGGTGACGGGCGCATCGGTGAAGTCCACGCCGTCCACTGCGATGATGCGGTCACCGGGCAGCATGCCGGCCACTGCGGCGGGGCCGGCGTCCACCGCGTCGATCACCGGCACGACCTCCATCATGCCGCTGGTCCAGTAGAAGCCCAGCGATACGATGAACGCCAGCACGAAGTTCATCATCGGGCCCATCGCCACGGTAAAGAGGCGCTTCCAGACGTTCTGCTTTGAGTAGGCGCGGGGGTCGTCCTTGGATTTGCCCTCCACATCGTCCTCGCCATAGAAGGCGCAGAAGCCTCCCAGGGGGATCAAGCGCAGGGAGAATTTCGTGCCGGACTTGCCCGTCCAGCCGATGAGCTTCGGGCCCATGCCGATGGCGAACTCCATCACCTCGATGCCGCAGATGCGTGCCGCGATGAAGTGGCCGAACTCGTGCACCGCAATCAGGATGCCGAGCAGAAGGATGCCGATCAATACGTACATAATGGGTGTCTCCTTGTGGGGGGTGTGGGGGGAAGCCTTTTGCGCTTCTTGTTACTTGCGGATGGCCGGCAGCAGCTCCGCGACGATGCGGCGTGCCTCCTGATCCGCGTGGAAAATATCGTCCAGGTTGCTGGCAGGCATCGGGCCGAGCTTCTCCAGCGCGCCCTCGACCAGGCGGGTGATGCCGCCAAAGGGAATTTCGCCGCCCAGGAAGGCAGCCACCGCCGCCTCGTTCGCGCCGTTCAAGATGGTGCAGCTCGCGCCGCCGGCGTTCAGACATTCCTTCACGATGCGCAGGGCCGGGAAGCGCACTTCATCGCCGCGCTCGAAGGTCAGCTGCCCCAGCGCGAAGAGGTCCAGCGGCTTGGAGCCGGTGGGCAATCGCTCCGGGTAGGACATGGCGTACTGGATTGGCACGCGCATATCCGGCACGCCCAGCTGGGCGATGACCGCGCCGTCTGAAAACTCCACCGCGCTGTGGATGATGGACTGCGGGTGCACCACAACCTCGATCTTCTCCGGGGCCATGTCGAACAGCCAGCGGGCTTCGATAATTTCCAGGGCCTTGTTGAACATGGAGGCGGAGTCGATGGTGATCTTTGCGCCCATGGCCCAGTTGGGGTGATTGAGGGCCTCCTGGCGGGTGGCGTTGTAAATGCGCTCCTTGTCCCAGGTGCGGAAGGGGCCGCCGGAGGCCGTCAGCAGGAGCTTCACAGGCTGATTTCCGGCCGCGCCCTGCAGGCACTGGAAGATTGCGCTGTGCTCGCTGTCCACGGGCAGGAGGGGCTTGCCGATGCGCCGGGCCGCGTCCATCACCAGATGGCCGCCGGTGACCAGGGCCTCCTTGTTGGCCAGCAGCACCTGGCGGTTTGCGTGAAGGGCGTCCATGACGCTCTGCAGTCCCGCGATGCCCACCACGCTCACCAGCACCATGTCCGCCGGGATCTCCGCCGCTGCGACGTGCAGGGCTTCCTTGCCCATGACCCAGCGGCAAAAGCGCAGATCAGCAGGGACTTCCTCCATCGGGATGGGCTCGGTCAGGCCGGCCATCTCCGGGCGGAAGGTGCGTACCTGCTCAAAGAACAGCTCGCGGTTGCGGTGGCCGGTCATCGCGACGACGCGGAAGCGCTCCGGGTGCAGCGCGACCAGCTGCAATGCCTGCGTGCCGATGGAACCGGTGGAGCCGAGGATGGAGATCGTCTGCATGGTGATCCTCCTTGGATAGCATATGCACGGGACAATGTCCCATTCTGAGAAAAAACGCGGCGCGGTTGGTTCGCGCCGCAGGGGGTAACGAAAGGGATAGAGTAACTCGCCGTCGGCAGACTGTGATCGTATCCGCCGGGTTTCCCGGCGGGGCGGGGCGTTTTCGGCTTTGCCGAAAACATACCTTACGCGAGCGAACGGTCGGGAGGTTCACTTGTGAACCGACCAGTAAGCGAGTGCAAACCTTCGTGAAAATGCCCATAGCATTTTCACGAGACCGTCCTTACAGGACGGTCAGCATTCTATAACAGAAGATGATGATCGCCATGAACAGCACGCTGTCCAGGCGGTCCAGCATGCCGCCGTGGCCGGGGAAGAGATTGGAGAAATCCTTGATGCCGCAGTGGCGCTTGATCAGGGAGGCGAACAGGTCGCCCAGCTGACCGGCTACGCCGCCGAGCAGACCCAGCAGCACATAATGCCACCAGGCAGGCAGCACCGCACGGGACGCTACCGCCAGCCAGTAGGCGATCAGCCCCACCAGCAGGGAAGCAATCAGGCTGCCAACCAGGCCGCCAATCGCGCCGGAGATGGTCTTGTTGGGGCTCACCGGCGGGCAGAGCTTCGGGCCCTTCAGCGTGGAACCCACATACAGCGCGAAGATGTCGCCCACGCAGGGGATGGCGATCATCAGGCACAGGTAGGTCAGCTGTACGGACTTGGGGTGAATCGCCGTCAGGGCCAGCATGGCCATGCCCGGCAGCACCACCGACACAAAGGGCAGCAGACTGTAGAGGATGTCCTCCAGCTTGGGCTCGCGACGGAAGACGATGCATGCCACCGTCAAGAGCGCCACACCGATGGCCACGGGGATCAGCAGCTTGGCGCCGCCCAGGGCCAGCAGCGGTACGCTCAGCGCCAGGCCTGCCCAGGTGGGCCACGCCAGAGGATGATGCCCGGCCTTCGTCAACGCACCGTACTCCTCGTACACCGCAAAGCAGATGATGGCCACGATGGCTGCGGCCAGCACCACGCCGCCCAGAGCCAAAAGGGCCACTGCCACAGCCGCCAGGATGGACGCGGTGATGATTCTCTGCTTCATTGTCTTCACTCCCTTCCCCATGGATCGGGGAAATGTTAGCACAGCATGTTGAACGCTGTGTGAATTCGCTTACCTGAGCCGACCGCCGAAGCGGCGCTCACGTCCGCCATAGGCCATGAGGGCCTCGTCATAGTCCTGGACGGAGAAGTCCGGCCAGAGCACCTTGGGGAACAGGAACTCCGCGTAGGCGCACTGGTACAGAAGGAAGTTGGACAGCCGCATCTCGCCGCTGGTGCGGATCATCAGATCGACGTCCGGCTGCCCGGTGGTATAAAGCCGGTCGGAGATGGTCTGCTCGTTCACGTCGTTGACGTTAAGCTTGCCGTCCTTCACGTCCTGCGCGATGGCCTTTGCCGCGCGTACCAGCTCGGCGCGTCCGCCGTAGTTCAGGCAGATGTTGAGCGTCAGGCCGGTGTTGCCGCCGGTACGGTTTTCCGCCTCAATCAGCACCTCGCGCTGCTTGTCCGGGAAGAGCGCCTTGTCACCCAGGATGAGGATGCGCACGTTCTTCTCGTCCAGCTCGTCGATCTCGGACTTGAAAAAGTCCAGGATCAGCTGCATCAGCGCGCCGACTTCTTCCTTGGAGCGATTCCAGTTCTCGGTGGAGAAGGCGTAAATGGTCAGCGCCTCGATCTTCAGATCGTCCGTGTGGCGGATGACCTCGCGCAGGGTTTCGACGCCCTGGCGGTGGCCCATGGCGACGTTCAGCTTGTGCTTCTTGGCCCAGCGGCCGTTGCCATCCATGATGATGGCCACATGGCGGGGGAGCTTCTGGAAGTCCTCCCGAACCATGACGGCGCGGCGGACGGTTTTCTTGAAAATGCCCATAATACCTCAAAAAGGCAGGCCCGCAGCCCCTCGCGGAAGCCCACGCGTCTGCCTGTTGATATCATTCTTTACGAGGATCGCCATCCTGGAAGGCGCTGACCGTCAGTTCTCCCTCTCGTACACGGATGACCCTGAGCGTACCTTCACGGGCGCCGGTATCTTCCTCACCTTTGCGGCGGGGTGCACAGGTAACAAGCACCTTGGGCTCCATGCCCCAGGCGCGGGCGGCAGCAAGCGCAGTCTCCAGGGGAAGACCCAACAGGGATTCCCACTTCGCCATGGAAATCAGACCTCCATGATCTCCTTTTCCTTGGCGGCGGCAACGGCGTCGATCTCCTTGATCGCCTTGTCGGTCAGCTTCTGGGCGTCTTCCTCAGCCTTGCGCTGATCATCTTCGGTGATGAGGGAGTCCTTCTTGAGCTTCTTAACCTGCTCGATGGCGTCGCGGCGGATGGAGCGCACGGCAACCTTGGCGTCCTCAGCGCCCTTCTTGACCTGCTTGGTCAGATCCTTACGGCGCTCGGCGTTCAGCTCGGGGAAGATCAGGCGGATGACTTCGCCGTCATTGTTGGGGTTCAGGCCCAGATCGCTGGTCTGGATGGCGCGCTCGATGGCCTTGAGCATGGTCTTCTCCCAGGGCTTGATGACCATCATGCGGGCTTCGGGCACGGTCACGTTGCCGATCTGGTTCAGGGGGGTGGGGGTGCCGTAGTAATCCACGGTGATGCGGTCCAGCAGCTTAGGATTGGCGCGGCCGGCGCGGATGGCCTGCATGTTGTTCTGCAGCACGACGATGGACTTGTCCATCTTGACCTTTGCCTGGTCCAGGATTTCCTTGCAAGACATAAATCTGACCTCCTTGTATGGGGGATAAATTGCTTCTTCTATTGTACCTTGTTTTCTATGAAAAGGCAAGGGGTCTTCGACCCTTTTCATGCGATTGAGTGGCATGCCTTCGGATTGGCTGAGCGAGCGTGAAGGCCCACCTCATCCGACCTCGCTATCGCTCGGCCACCTTCCCCTCAAGGGGAAGGCTTGAAGTTGCCTTTCCTTGGCTTCCCCTTGAGGGGAAGCTGTCGCCGCAGCGACTGATGAGGTGGAAACTCCTCGCTCAGTCAACTCAAGGATGAACGAAGGTGCCGATATCGCTGCCTTCCAGCACGCGGATCAGATTCTCCGGATCATTCAGACCAAACACGCGCACCAGGGGCAGACCCTGCTCGGCGCAGATGGCGAAGGCGGCAGCGTCCATCACCTTCAGGCCGCGGTTCAGGGCCTCGCGGTAGGTGATGTCCTTGATGAGGGTGGCGCTGGGATCCTTGGCGGGATCAGCGGTGTAGACGCCGTCGATGTTCTTGGCCATCATGATGGCGTCGGCCTGGATTTCCACCGCGCGCAGGGCCACGGCGGTATCGGTGGAGAAGAAGGGATTGCCGGAGCCGGCAGCAAACAGCACCACGCGGCCCTCGCTCAGGTGACGGCGGGCCGCCACGGCGTTGAAGGGCTCGCAGAAGCGATTCATATCCACCGCGGACTGCACCACGCAATCCACGCCGGTATGGCGCAGCGCATCGGACATGCACAGGCAGTTGATCACGGTACCCAGCATGCCCATCTGATCGGCGATGACGGCGTCCATATTGGCGCTGGGGCCCTGACGGCCGCGCCAGATATTGCCCGCGCCGATGACGATGCCTACCTCGACGCCCATCTCGGTGATGCGGCGGATCATTTCGGCGGTTTCGCGAACCTTGTCAAAGTCAAACAGGTCGTTTCCGGACTTGAGGGCCTCGCCGGAGAGCTTGAGGATAATGCGCTTGTATGCAGCCATGGTGGTGCCTCCTTTGTTTTTGTGGGGGACGAACTCCCTCCGTCATCCGCTAAAGCGGATGCCACCTCCCTCGAGAGGGAGGCTTAGTTACTGTACCGCGCAGCCAAAAGGCTCCCTCTCGAGGGAGCTGTCAGCGGACGCAGTCCGATGACTGAGGGAGTTCGCCCGTGCAGCTGATTATAGCTTTAAGAAAGGGGAACTGCACAGATCATGCAGTTCCCCGAATGTGTTTGAAATTACTTGGCCATCTTGGCGATTTCTTCAGCCAGGTTGTCCTTGCGCTTCTCGATGCCCTCGCCGCGCTCGAAACGAGCATAGCGAACCACGTCGATGGGGGAGCCAACGGCCTTGGCGGTCTCGGCGATAACACCCTTGATGGTCTTGTCGCCGTCCTTGACGAAGACCTGCTCCAGCAGGCAGACTTCCTTGTAGTACTTCTCGATCTGACCCTCGACGATCTTGTCGACGATCTTCTCGGGCTTGCCGGACTCCAGAGCCTTCACGCGATAGATCTCGCGCTCCTTCTCCAGGTTCTCGGAGTTCACTTCCTCGCGGCGGACAGCCTCGGGCTTGGCAGCGGCGATCTGCAGGCAGATGTCGTGGGCCAGGTCCTTCACAGCCTCGTTGTTGCCGGCTTCGGTGGCAACCTCAACCAGGACGCCCACCTTGCCACCCATGTGGATGTAGGAGGACACCAGGCCGTTGGTCTCGTAGCGGGCGAAACGGCGGATGGAGATCTTCTCGCCGATGGCCACGGTGGCCTCGGACAGCAGGTCTTCGATGGTCTTGGTCTCGTCGTCAACGAACTTCTGAGCGTTCAGAGCCTCGATGTCGGCGGGATTGGCCAGAGCCACGTGCTTCGCAACGGAGTTGGCGAAGTTCATGAAGTTGTCAGTCTTGGCAACGAAGTCGGTCTCGCAGTTGACTTCCACAACAGCGCCGACCTTGCCGCACTCGGTGATGTACTGGACAACAGCGCCTTCAGCAGCGATACGGCCAGCCTTCTTGGCAGCCTGGGCCAGGCCCTTCTCACGCAGCCAGTCGATGGCCTTGTCCATGTCGCCGTCGTTCTCCATGAGGGCCTTCTTGCAGTCCATCATGCCAGCGGCGGTACGCTCGCGCAGTTCCTTAACCAGAGCAGCAGTAATATTCGCCATGGTATTCAACCTCTTTCT
>SVGL01000010.1 GCA_015056325.1 Clostridiales bacterium
CCGCATGGTGACCATGTTCGGCATGAGCGACGAAATCGGCCCGGTGTATCTGGATAACGATCAGCAGGTCTTTGTGGGCATGGAATTCGGCCAGAGCCGCGGTTACTCCGAGGAGACCGCTGCCCGGATCGACGCCGAGGTCAAGAAGCTCTGCCAGCAGTGCTACGACATGGCGGTGAAGGCCCTGACCGACAACCGCAGCAAGCTGGACTTGCTCACCGAAGCGCTGCTCAAGCATGAAACCATCAGCCGCCAGGAGTTCGTCAACCTGATGGACACCGGCGTGATGCCCGAGGTCACCAGCGCCAATAAGCCCCGCAGCCTGCATGAGATCCTGGAGCAGGCCAAGGCTGAGGAAGCTCCCGCCGAAGAGGAAAAATCCGATGAAAAGCGGAACATTCTCACCGGCGAGGACGTCCAGTAAGATGACGCCTGATCTGCATATGCACACCACCGCGTCCGACGGGGTGCTGTCCCCGTCGGAGCTGGTGAGCTTCGCCGCCTCCCGGGGTGTGACGATCATGGCGATCACGGACCATGATACCCTCGACGGCGCGGACAGCCTCCGCGGTATGGACATGCCCATCCCGGTGATCACCGGCGTGGAGCTGTCCATGGCGGATATGAACGGACTGCACCTGCTGGGCTACGGCAGGACCGAAGCGCCGGAGCTGCGCCGTGTCGTCCGTGAGCTGGCAGAAAAGCGGCTCACCCGTGCCGAACGCATGGTGGAAAAGCTGTGCGTTATGGGATTTGCGCTGGACTATGAAGAAATCCGCGCAAGATGCCAGGGCAGCGTGGGCAGGCCCCATATTGCCCGGATGATGGTGGAGAAGGGCTATGTCCGCAGCACGGAGGCCGCCTTTGACAAGTATATTGGCAACGACGGCCCGGCTTATGTCCCCAATGAACGCCTGACCATGGCCGAAGCGCTGCCGCTGCTGCTGCGCAATGGCTTCGTGCCTGTGCTGGCCCATCCGGCGGAACTGAACAAGGATGACGTTACCACCCATGCGCTGATTGACGCCTGGCAGAAGCAGGGCCTCATGGGCGTGGAGGTGTATCATCCTTCCCAGCAGAAACGCAGTTATGCCCGGCTGGACGCCTTTGTCCGCCGCGCGGGATTGCTGGTTACCGGCGGCAGCGATTACCACTGTGATGATAACCGGCACGGTCAGCCCGGCAGCACGGCGAGATACTGGCGGGATGCGGAGGCTGATGTGGAAGCTTTGCTCGCTGCCATCAGCGCCAATGCACAATGACAAGACGAAAGGAGGGGTGCACCGATGAGTAACTATCAACAGAACGAGGGCAAGCGTAAAACGAAGCGCCAGCCTAAGATCAAAGAGGCTGAGCCGTCGATGAGCGCCCCTCAGCCCATGCCCGGAAAGCCTGCGGCATCCCATGCAAAGCCCCAGAAGGCTCCGCCGCGCCAGGCTTCCTGGCAGACTCCGCCCCAGCCGCCTGCACAGGGCTGGAGCGGCCAGTACCCTGCCCAGCAGAATTACCAGAACTACCAGCAAAGCTATCCCCAGCGCGCACCCAGCCAGGGAATCCCCGGCGGTCAGCTGCCCCAGCAGCAGAGCGGCGCGTGGCAGCAGGGATATGTGCCTTCGGCCGGCCAGCAGCCCTATCAGCAGCCCGCGGGCAAGGGCTGGTCCCAGGCATACCCGCCCCAGCAGCTTGTGCAGCCCCATAATCAACCCCAAAGCCAGCAGCAGAACCCCAATGGCTGGCAGGGCGGCTACACCGTCAACCAGTGGGCCGGCGGCGGCTATGCACCTGCGTATGAAAACATGCTCGGTCCCCAGGAGCCCGTCCGCAAACAAAAGGAAAAGCGGCCCCTGGATCGCCCGACCCTGGTCAAATTGATCGCTGCAGCGGCTGCAGTTGTGGTGGCGATCGTGCTGGTGGTTGGGCTGATGCTCCGCAAGGCTGAAACGGATGCGCTGTATGCGGCGGTCAATGCCTACAATGACCGCTATCATCAGGGCGTCTATGTGGACGGTATCCATCTGGGCGGCATGACCCGTGAGGAAGCCTACGCTGCGGTACAGAAGAGTGCACAGCTCAAGTGCGACGAGTGGAACGTCCAGCTCCTCACCCCTGACGGCGTGTACCTGGGCGAAATCAACTCCTACCATCTGGGCATGACCGTCCATGTGGACGATGCGCTCAACGACGCATGGCTGCAGGGCCATACCGGCGCCACCATCAACGAGCGCAAGGCAGCCATGGATGCGCTGCTGGTCACGCCCTATGAGGGCTCTACGGCGCTGCCCAGCGGCAATACTGCGGAAATCGACAACATTCTCAACGCCCTGGCGGACAGCGCGTACATCCCCGCCCAGGACGCTTACGAGATCTTCGACCCCTCGGTCAACCTCAGCTCGCCCTTCACCATCGTGCCCGAAGTGGTGGGCCAGTATCTGGACGTGATGTCCATCAAGGCGCAGGTTTACGACATGGTTTCCCGCATGGAATCCGGCGTGATTACTCTGGCGCCCACGCCCATTTACCCCACCGTCACCAGCGAGCAGGTGAAGCAGCGTACCACGCTGATCGCCTCGGCCTACACTTCGATTTCCACCACCTCCACAGACGAGCGCGATGACAACATCGCCCGCGCGGCGGAGCTGATTAACGGCACGATCATCGAGCCGGGCCGGAATTTCTCCTTCAACAACGTCGTCGGCCCCCGCACGAAGAATAATGGCTTCCAACTGGCCACGGTCTACGCCTACGGCAAGGAGGAGCCTGGCTATGGCGGCGGCGTCTGCCAGGTCAGCTCGACGATGTATTGGGCGGCCATCCGTGCCAACCTCGAAATTGTCAAGCGCGAGCAGCATGGCCTGAAGGTCAACTATACCGATCCGGGCTTTGACGCAACGGTCAATTATGACGGCCGCAAGATCGACTTCTCCTTCAGGAACAACACCGGCAGCAAGCTGTACATCATTACCAAGGTGATGTTCAATACCCGTCTGGACAAGAACCACTATGTGGTCACCTGTGACCTCTACGGCGCGGCCCCGGAGCCCGGTGTGACCTATGACATCGTGGCGATCGAATCGGACATCCCCATGCCGGAGCCCACGATTGTGCCGGACAAGAAAGCCGAGCATGTTGTCTACACCGACGAAACCTACACCGAGCAGGGCCGGGTCGGCACCAGGGTGGAAAGCTTCAAGGTCAAGTACGTCAACGGCGAGGAGGTCGAGCGTACACCGCTTTATACTGATATTTACGACCCGGTGCAAACGGTCACCTATGTGGGCGTGAGCCAGCGTCCGCTGCCCTCCGAAACACCCTGGTATCCGTAATGAACGCATCCCCTGTCCGCCAAGCGGGCAGGGGATTTTCGCATGCATGGAAAAAGAGCCGCCCCAAACGGGACGACTCCTGTGGATTTGCGATTACGCCTTGCCGTTGCAGCCCAGGACGTTCACGATCTTGTGAGCGACCATGTCCTTCACAGCCTGACGGGCGGGCTTGAGCCACTGACGGGGATCGAAGTGATCCGGATGCTCCGCCATGTACTTACGGACGGAAGCGGTCATGGCCAGACGGATGTCAGAGTCGATGTTGATCTTGCACACGGCCAGCTTGGCAGCCTGGGCCAGCTGCTCCTCGGGGATGCCGATGGCGCCGGGCATGTTGCCGCCGTACTTGTTGATCTCCTCAACGAAGTTCTGGGGCACGGAGGAAGCGCCGTGGAGCACGATGGGGAAGCCGGGCAGGCGCTTGGCGCACTCCTCCAGCACGTCGAAGCGCAGCTGGGGCTTGGTGCCGGGCTTGAACTTGTAAGCGCCGTGGCTGGTGCCGATGGCGATGGCCAGGGAGTCACAGCCGGTCTTGGAGACGAATTCCTCAACCTCTTCGGGGCGGGTGAACATCTCAGCGCCGTGCTCGACGACAACGTCGTCTTCCACGCCGGCCAGGGTGCCCAGCTCAGCCTCGACCACAGCGCCGTGGTCATGAGCGTATTCCACAACCTTGCGGGTCAGCTCGATGTTCTCGGCGAAAGGCTTGGAGGAAGCGTCGATCATGACGGAGGTGAAGCCGCCGTCGATGCAGCTCTTGCACAGCTCGAAGGAATCGCCGTGATCCAGGTGCAGGGCGATCGGGATATCATTTTCCTTGGCGGCAGCCTCCACCAGCTTCACCAGGTAGGTGTGGTTGGCGTAGGAGCGGGCGCCCTTGGACACCTGCAGGATGACGGGAGCCTTCAGCTCGCCGGCAGCCTCAGTGATGCCCTGGATGATTTCCATGTTGTTGACGTTGAAAGCGCCCACGGCGTAGCCGCCAGCGTAGGCCTTCTGGAACATTTCCTTAGTGGTAACGATAGGCATAGGAATGACCTCCTTATCACATGTCGTGTACATACCCGTACAAAATACATTATAGCATATTCTGGCCTTGGTGAAAAGGGGTGCTTGAGGTTAATTTCACAATAAATGCGGAAGAAAGTGCTTTCAGTCGAAGATTCCGGTGGAAAGATAGCGCTCTCCGGAGTCCGGCAGTAAGGCAACAATGGCCTTCCCGGTATATGCGGGGCGTTGGGTGAGTTGGTGAGCTGCCCACACTGCCGCGCCGGAGGTGATGCCTGCGAGAATCCCCTCCTCCCTTGCCAGGGCGCGAGTTGTTGCGAAGGCGTCCTCCCCGGTGACGGGGATGATCTCGTCCACCGTGTTCAGGTCGAGGATCTCAGGCACGAAGTTGGAGCCGATGCCCTGCAGGGGATGTGGCCCTGAGTGCCCTTCCGTCAGCAGGGGGGATGCGGCAGGTTCCACGCCTACGATGCGGATGGCAGGGTTGCGTTCCTTCAAATACCGACCCACGCCGGTGATGGTGCCGCCGGTGCCGATGCCCGCCACGAAGACCTCCACCTGGCCAGCTGTGTCTGCCCAGATTTCCGGGCCGGTGGAAGCGTAATGGGCGGCGGGGTTGGCGGGGTTCACGAATTGGCCGGCGATGATGCTGCCCGGCGTGGCATGCTGGATTTCCTCCGCCTTTGCGACGCAGCCGGCCATGCCCTGCGTGCCCTCCACCAGCACCACCTGGGCCCCGTAGGCCGACAGCAGGCGACGCCGCTCGACACTCATGGTGTCCGGCATGACCAGGATGCACCTGTATCCCCGCGCCGCCGCGACCATGGCCAGGCCTACGCCGGTATTGCCGCTGGTGGGCTCGATGATGGTGCCGCCGGGCTCGAGCAATCTTCGTTTTTCTGCGTCCTCGATCATGGCAAGGGCCACCCGATCCTTAGCGCTGCCGCCAGGGTTCATGCCCTCCAGCTTTGCCCGAATGTCGCACTTCAGCCGCACCAGGGGTGTATGGCCGATCAAATGGGTCACGTCGCGCATGAAAAAACCTCCCTGCATCATTCCGATACAAGGAGGATATGCTGTGCTGGGGGATTTATCAAATCATTTCCTGCGCAGGAAGGCCAGCTGCGTCTCCGATACGATGACGCTCACGAACACCAGCGCAAAGCCGCACAGGATGGGCAGCGTCAGCGTTTCACGCCCCAGCAGCACAGAAAACAGCGCGCCGAAGACGCTCTCCAGGCTCAGGAGGATGGCGCTCTGGCTGGGCGGGGTGAGGCTCTGCCCGACGGACTGGCACACCAGCGTCACCGCAGTAGCAAAGACGGTGAGGTACAGCAGCTGCGGCCATACCGACAGGGCCGGGAAGGCTGCGCCGCGCTCCGTCGTCAGCGTGAACATCCACGCCAGCGCTGCCGACATCATGAACTGTACGATGGTCAGCGCAATGGGGTCGTCCTTTTCGCCAAAGCGGCTCAGGGCCATGATGTGCAGCGCGTAGAACACGCCGGAGAGCAGTGTCAGCGCCTCGCCTGCGCCGACAGTCAAATCGCCGGACAGGGAGATCAGCCCGATGCCGCCGATGCACATCACCGCTGCCAGCCAGTTGTAGGCCGTGGGGCGCTTGCGGAAGAACATCCACGCCATGAAGGGTACCATCACGCAATACACGGAGGTAAGGAAGGCGTTTGTGCCGGGGGTGACGGTCATCAGGCCGAAGGTCTGGGTGGCATAGCCGCCAAGGAGCAGCACCCCGCACACCGCACCATGGGAGAGGAGCGATCGGGCGGATTGCATCAGCCGCTTGCGGAAGACGATGGCCAGCAGCAGTCCTGCCAGAGTGAAACGGATGGCCAGCAGCTGGAACACAGGGAGGTGATCCACGGCGTCCTTCATCACGATGAAGGAGCTGCCCCAAATGAGGGCGGCCGTCAAGAGAGCAAGACGGCCGCCGGTTGCGTTGTTCAGGTGGAGTCGATTCATCATTTCTTACTTCTTTTTGAAGATGCCCATCAGGCCGCGGGTCAGGCTGCGGGTCACCTCACGGGTGACGGTGCTGATGGCGGTGTTCTGTACGCGGCCCAGCACGGAGTCATTCTTGCGGGCGCGGGCGGCACGCTCCTCACGGAGCTCATCGTTACGCTGGCGGCGTTCCTCGGCCTTGCGTTCCTTCTCGGCTTTGGCAGCTTCCTTGGCTGCCTTCTCAGCGTCAGCACGCTGCTTTTCCAGCTCGCGGGCGGTCAGGGGCTTGGCGGGGGCGGCAGGGGCGGCAGGTGCTGCGGGCACATAATTGCCCGTGGCAGGATCCAGCTGCATGGCCATCATTTGCTGCTTGTACTGGCCGGTGGTGGGGTCAAACATCATGACCGGCATCTGCTGAATCTCAGGCGCGGCGGGCTGCACAACCTCCAGGGTGGGGATGGGCGCAGGCGCAGTCTGTACGGGAGCGGCCTGGGGAATCTGCAGCTGGGGCAGCTCACGCTGGACATAAGCGCCGGTGGCCGGGTCAAACACCATGAAGCCCTGGGGCTTCACAGCCGTGGGCGCTGCGGTGGAGATCTCCACCTGAGGCGCGGCAGGGGCGGAGGGTGCGGCATACTGGGGCTTCTGGAAGGAGGCAACCAGCTGCTCATAGGCGCTCTCGCGGTCGATGGCCTCATCGTACACGCCAGCGAAGTAGCTGGTGCGGATCTCCTCTGCGCGCACCTCGGGGGTAATGGCGTTCATAGAGGACTGGGGAGGCAGGATGGTAGCACGCTCCACGATGCCGGGGGCGCCATCCTCATCCAGGAAGGAAACCAGCGCCTCGCCGGTCTTCAGCTGGGTAATGGCCTCCTCGGTGTCAAAGGCGGGATTGGCGCGGAAGGTCTGGGCGGCGGTGCGCACGGCCTTCTGATCCAGGGGGGTGTAGGCGCGCAGGGCGTGCTGGATGCGGTTGCCCAGCTGGCCCAGGATGGACATGGGGATGTCACAGGGGTTCTGGGTGATGAAGTACACGCCAACCGCCTTGGAGCGGATCAGGCGCACGACCTGCTCCAGCTTCTCCAGCAGGGCAGGGGGACAGTCATTGAAGAGCAGGTGGGCTTCGTCGAAGAAGAACACCATGCGGGGCTTGTCCAGGTCGCCGGCCTCGGGCAGCAGCTCATACAGCTCGGACAGCATCCACAGCAGGAATGTAGAGTACATCTTGGGGTGCTGGAACAGCTCGTCCGCCGCGAGGATGTTGATCACACCCTTGCCGTCGCCGGAGACCTGCATCCAGTCGGAGATGTCCAGGGCGGGTTCGCCGAAGAACTTGTTGCCGCCCTCGTCCTCCAGAACGCCGATAGCACGCTGGATGGCGCCCACGCTGGCAGAGGAGATATTGCCGTAGTCGAGGGTGTAGCTGCGGGCGTTCTCGCCAACATAGGCCAGCATGGCCTTCAAATCCTTCAGGTCCAGCAGCAGCATGCCCTCGTCATCCGCGATGCGGAAAAGGATGGACAGCACGCCGGTCTGGGTCTCGTTGAGGCCGAGCATACGGGCCAGCAGCGTGGGGCCCATTTCGCTCACCGTTGCGCGGACGGGATGGCCCTGCTTGCCGTACAGATCCCAGAAAACAGCGGGGAAATCGCAGTACTGGAAGGACGGCACGCCGCACTGCGCCAGACGCTTGGCGATGCTGTCATTATGCTGGCCGACCTCGACCATGCCGGAAAGATCGCCCTTGATATCGGCCATAAACACCGGCACGCCCATGTTGGAGAAGCCTTCGGCCAGCACCTTGAGGGATACGGTCTTGCCCGTACCGGTGGCGCCGGCGATCAGACCGTGGCGATTGGCCATCTGGGGCAGCAGCATGACGGGCGCTTCACCTGTGCCGAGCCAAATTTTGTTTGCATACAGCATATAAATAGCCTCCTTTGTGATGGTAGGATTTGAACGGAATTCACTATTTGATATTGTACACGATTTGGCGGGATACGTCAAGGAAAACAATGCTTGCCAGGTTAGCCAAACTATGATAAAATCAATCGAATAAAGTCTTTCGTACGAAGAAAGAAGGTATATTATGGTGAAGAAGATTCTGTGTGCGCTGCTGGTGCTGATGATGGCAGGCCTGGCGTCTGTCGCGCTGGCGGAGTACTGCGAACACGGAAGTGAACAAAGCCCCTGCGACATCGGCTGGCAGGTTGACCACTTCGGCCAGCAGCATCGCCGCGTTTGCACCAACCATGTGGAGGAGAAGGAAGATCCCTTCAGCTACATGCCTGTGACTGAATGGGCAGCCTGTACTCCGGATGCGGATGGTGAGTGCACCACCTGCGGCCATGACTACATCCGCGAGCCCGTTGAGCCCGAACCGCTGCCCGAGGATGAACTGTTCATCATGATGCTGGAGTATTATCTGTCCTGGTGCGAGGAAAACGGCGTCGTGCCCTTCCAGACCAGCGCCTCCGGCAGCAAGCTGACCATCCAGCTGTCTGATGAATTCCTGCAGTTTTCGGACGAGATGGGCTTTCCGGTGACTGAAACCATGCTGGCCAAGTCCACCGCCACGCTCACACTGCCCGATGGCATGACCTATCCCGCCACCGGCAAGGCTGTCAAGCCAGCGGTGGAGCTGTCCCTCTCCGAGTACGGCCCCGGCGAGACGATGTGGATGATCGGCATGATGAGCATTGGCGATGTGATCTACGTAAACAACGTCAGCCCCGGCACCGCCACGGTGAAGATGGTCATCAGCCTGATGACCGGCGATGTGTATACCCTGCAGCAGAATTTCACCATCGAGGGCCAGGGCCCCTACTGTAAGTACGGCAGCGCCTCCAGCCCCTGTGACATCGTCTGGGACGCCGCGAACAGGAAGCATGCCTCCTTCTGCAAGAATCATGTGGAAGAGAAGGACGATCCCTACAGCTATGTGCAGGTGACCGACTGGGAGGATTGCACCTTCCGGGCAAGCGAGTACATCTGCGATACCTGCGGTGCGGACTACACGCCTTCCGGCCCCTCTGAGAGCGATTATGAGGCCATGATGGTGGAAATCTATTACAGGCTGCTGGAACGCAACGGTGTTCCGCCGCTGGAGATCATTTTCTCGGAAGACCATGTCTCCATCAAGCTGGGTGAGCAGTTCATCATGTGCATGCTGGAGGAGCGCATCCCGGTGACCAATGAACTCAAGGAGGCGACGGTTTACACGCTGACCTTGCCGGAGGGCACGGAATATCCCTATGAAGGCCGTCCTGTGTTCCCGACTGCCACCCTGGATGTGTCGCCCAACGGTCCCGGCGCCTGGCTGCAGCGTGCTGGATTGCTGTACAATGACAGCGTGCAGTATGAGAACAACCAGGCCCCCGGCACTGCAATGGCGACGATGGCGATCCATGTGGACGGTAAGGCGGGCATGACCCTGGTGGCAAAATATACCATCGTGGGTGCGGTGTCTGGCGAGTACTGCATCTACGGCGGCCCCACCAGCCCCTGTGAGATCATCTGGAGCGTGCGCTCCGATGAGCGCATTCACCGCCGCGTCTGCCGTACCCATCGGGAGAAGGAAGACTATGAGCAGATGATCCCGGTGACCGACTGGGAGCCCTGTACCCCGGGCGAGGGCGGCGTCTGCACCGGCTGCGGAAAAGACTACGACAAGTCTGATAACGAGATGACCGAAGACGACATCATGGCGTACATGGTGGAGTACTATGCCCGTACCGCTGCTGAGTTCGGCGAAGCGATCCGTGCAACGGTTGCTGGCAATGAGCTGACCTTCTCCATGCGGGATGAGTATTTCGGCTACCTGGCCGAAAGCAATGTCCCTGTTCCTCAGACCATGCATGGCAGCATCACCTACACCCTGGTTCTCACCAACGGCGATGAGTTTGCTGCCACCGGCGAGCCCATCACCCCCGAGGTGGAGGTGCGCGCCACCGAGAACGGCCCCGGCCACTGGCTGGAGGACGTCGGCCTGATGGAGATTGGCAAGCCTGTATATGCCAACAACGTGGAGCCCGGCAAGGCTACCGTGTCCGTGACCTTTGAGTTCACCATGGGAGAGCCCCATACCATCACTGCTGAGTTCACCATCCTGGGTGAGGGCCCCTTCTGCAAGTACGGTAGCCCCTCCAATCCCTGTGACATCCGGTGGGATGCGGATCGCAATGAAATGAAGCACCGTTCCGTCTGTGTCAACCACGTTGAGGACAAGGAAGACATGTACAGCTACGTGGTGGTGACTGACTGGGAGGACTGCAACTTCTTCAACGACGGATACATCTGTGACGTCTGCCATGCGGACTACACTCCCAAAGAAGAGCCGGATGACGGCGATTTCGAAGCTGAGCTGCTGAAGCTGTATAACGAGATGATGGAGATGCAGGGCCGTGCTCCGATTTATGTAGAGTACTCCCGGGCTTCCATGACCATTGAGTTCAAGGAGCAGTTCATCATGTACCTGCTGGAGCATGGCATTCAGCTGTCCGAGAGCCTCAGCGCAACGACGGAGTATGTGTTCACCCTGGAGGGCGGCGACAGCTATGCCTACACGGGCGAGGAGATCTGCCCTGAGGTGATCCTGACGGGCAACGGCGTCGGTCCTGGCGCCTGGCTGGAGAAGAATGACCTGATCTACATCCGTGAGGTGACCTACATCGACAATATCGAGCCTGGTCAGGCCACGGTGGACGTGCTGTTCCGTTTGGTGGGTGATGGCAATCTGGGGTTCACGCTGAACTTCACCATCACCGGTGAGGGTGGCAATGCGTCCAAGGTTCCCGGCGATGCTGACGGTGACAATGCCGTCTCCCTGGACGACGCGTTGAACCTGCTGCGGGCCATCGCGGGCGAGGACGTGAGCATCAATAATACCAATGCGGACGTCACTGGCGACGGCGCAGTTGACCTGAAGGACGTGCTGCTGATCCTGCAGTACATTGCCGGCTGGAATGTGAGCCTGCAATAAAATGGAACCGTCCCGGATGTGAATCCGGGACGGTTTTTGTATGTCTGTGCGTGGGGGGGATCAGTCGTCCTCATCCTCCCACGTCCTGTCCGAAATGATATACCGCGGGCGGCCCTTGACCTCCAGGTAGATCTTGCCGATGTATTCGCCGATCACGCCCAGGAACAGCGCCTGCACGCCGCCCATGAAGCACACGATGCACGCAAGGCTCGCCCAGCCGGCTACCGATTTGCCCATAAACGCCGCGACTACTGCCCAGATGATGCCGATGAAAGACAGCATCATGATGAACAACCCCGCGAAGAACACCATGCGGATGGGCTTGACCGACAGGGACGTGATGCCGTCGAAGGCCAGGGCAAGCATCTTCTTGAGCGGATAGTGGCTCTCGCCGGCGAGGCGCTCATGGCGCTCGTAGTACACGCTGGTGGACTTGAAGCCCACCAGGGGCACCATGCCGCGAAGATAGAGGTTGACCTCTTTATAATTTGCGAATTCCTTCAGCACCCGGGAGGAGATCAGCCGATAGTCGGCGTGGTTGAAGACCACCTCCACGCCCATGGCTGCCAGCAGCTTGTAGAAGCCCTCGGCGGTGAAGCGCTTGAAAAAGGTGTCCGTGTTCCGCTTGGAGCGCACGCCGTAGACCACCTCACAGCCGTCGAGGTATGCGTCCACCATTTTGTCCATGGCATGAATGTCATCCTGGCCGTCACAGTCAATGGAGATGGTGATGTCGCACTTGGCCTTGGCTTCCATCAGGCCGGCCAGCACGGCAGCCTGGTGGCCGCGGTTGCGGCTCTGGGCGATGCCGAGGAAGTGCTCGTCCTTCTTTGCCAGATCGCAGATGATCTCCCAGGTCTTGTCCTTGCTGCCGTCGTTGACAAAGAGCACGCGGCTGTTATCGCTGATTTTGTCCGCTGCGACCAGCTGGTGGATCTTGTCCAGGAACATCCCGCTGGTCAGGGGGAGGACTTCCTCCTCGTTGTAGCAGGGGATGACGATGTACAGAATGGGCTTTTTCATAGGGGCCTCCTTGTTGGAGAATGATTCATTATACCATACATAACGCATGATGGCCAGTTTTTCCTGCAAAAAACGGAAAAGATACGAAGCGACCCTTGCAAAATGTTTCGCGGCGGTGTATAATAGCATTCGTACATATCCCCGTTTGACGGAAAACGGCCTGTCGCATGCACTTTCAGAGAGCTGATGGTTGGTGAGAATCAGCAGACAGCGATACGCTTTCCATTTCCGGAGGGGGCTGGTGATGAATCAGCCGGGTGTCGCCCGATAAAGCGACGACAAGGTGGTTCACCGAGGTTTTCGGTGGACAAACTGGGTGGCAACGCGAGCTTCTCGTCCCGGGTGGGATGGGGGCTGTTTTTGTTTGTCGGCCATCCCCCGACGCAAGGTCGGGTGCTGGCTACGCGGGCTCAATGCAAACATTGCATCCCGCTAGTCGGGCTGAAGCCCGACCTCGTTGCGCCCGAGCATAACATCGAAGGAGGAACATACAATGCTTGACATCAATCTGCTGCGCACCAATCCCGATATCGTGCGGGAAAACATGAAGAAGAAGTTCCAGGAGCACAAGCTGCCCCTGGTGGACGAGGTCATCGAGATGGACAAGGCCTACCGTGCTGCCATCCAGCAGGCGGACAGCCTCCGCAACCAGATCAAGGTGATCTCCAAGGAGATCGGCGGCCTGATGGGCAAGGCCAAGAAGGGCGACGCTGAAGCCGCTGCCGCCGCCGAGGCCGCCAAGGACAAGGTCGCTGCCTGCAAGGCTGAGCTGGAAGGCCTGGCCCAGAAGGAAGACGACCTCCAGAAGGAGATCCGTCAGCGCATGCTGGTGATCCCCAATATCATCGACCCCACCGTGCCGATCGGCCGCGACGACTCCGAGAACGTCGAGGTCCAGCGCTACGGCGAGCCCGTCACTCCCGATTTCGAGGTGCCCTACCATGTGGAAATCATGGAGCGCCTCAGCGGCATCGACCTCGATTCCGCCCGCAAGACCTCCGGCAACGGCTTCTACTACCTGCTGGGTGACATCGCCCGCCTGCACAGCGCGATTCTGAACTATGCCCGCGATTTCATGATCGACCGCGGCTTCACCTACTGCATCCCCCCCTACATGATCCACGGCGACGTGGTCACCGGCGTCATGTCCTTCGCGGAGATGGAGAACATGATGTACAAGATCGAGGGCGAGGATCTGTATCTGATCGGCACCTCCGAGCACTCCATGATCGGCAAGTTCATCGACACCATCCTGGAGGAGAAGCAGCTGCCCCAGACGCTTACTTCCTACAGCCCCTGCTTCCGCAAGGAAGTCGGCGCCCACGGCATCGAGGAGCGCGGCGTGTACCGCATCCACCAGTTCGAGAAGCAGGAGATGATCGTGGTCTGCAAACCCGAGGAGAGCCCCAAGTGGTTCGACATCCTGTGGCAGAACTCCGTGGACTTCTTCCGCAGCCTGGACATTCCGGTCCGCACCCTGGAATGCTGCTCCGGCGACCTGGCTGACCTGAAGGTCAAGTCCATCGACGTGGAAGCCTGGTCTCCCCGTCAGCAGAAGTACTTCGAGGTCGGCTCCTGCTCCAACCTGGGCGACGCTCAGGCCCGCCGTCTGCAGATCCGCGTCAAGGGCGACGACGGCCGCAAGTACTTCGCCCACACCCTCAACAACACCTGCGTGGCCCCGCCCCGCATGCTGATCGCATTCCTGGAGAACAACCTTATGGAAGACGGCCGCGTGCGCATCCCCCAGGCGCTGCGCATGTACATGGGCGGCAAGGAGTACATCGGCTAATAGTAACTGCATAATAATGGGCGGTATGCCGGTCGTAAAGACTGGCATACCGCCTTTGTTATGCAATTGGGTACGGGGAATTTACCGGGGTTCAGTGGGAGTGCCGCTCTCCAGGAGGTGCTTGTATTCCGGCAGAACGCCATAGGGATAATCTCCGTGATCCTGCATCTCCAGACGGGGAATATCAAAGTAGATGGTGTTGTATTCGATGATCTTGTTGCGTGCATTCTGGATGACAAAGGTGGATTTCAGCGTGCTCTTGGCTTTGAAATAGTAAGTAAACCCAATGTCTTCTACAGGGAAGGAGGTCATCACGGCAATGCTGCCGTCCTCCAGGCGGCGGGTATAGTTGTAAAGCCACCTGCATTCGGGTGCAATCACACCGGGCATGCTCAGGGAATCAAGGGCAGCAATGGTGTATACCGGCGTCCCTTTCTGTTTTTTGACTTCCTTCAGCAGCTCGGCATTCTGGGCGTTTTGTTCAGCATCGCTAGCCCGGGGAATAAGAACGGCGTTTGGATCCTTGGGGGTCATGACGCCGAAAACATAAACAGCTTTGTTTGTCCAATAGACCTCCTTCACGGTAAACTCCACGATCTCGCTGGTGTGACGCTGATTGTTGGGACGGCGCACTTCCTTCTGGTTTACCGTAAAAGACGAAGGAGCAGCCATATCCTTGAGGGCAAGCTCATCACGGAAGGCGAAGAAATCCTGGATGCTGGCAATATTTATCCCGGCAGCCAATGCTGTGCCGGAGAGGGTCAGCAGGATGAGGGCAAAAATCAGGGCGATGTGCAGTTTTCGCTTCATGACAGGTTGTTCCTCCTTTTTCATTTTCTGCAGCGTGTGTATGCGCTGCGTATCTGTCCATTCCAGCTGAGCAAACTCGTGGTCGACCAGCTGCTGGAAATCCTTATCCTTCATCTTCGTACCACTCCTTCAGTTGCTCGCGGAGCATGCTTTTGGCCTTCTGCAGCCGCTGGCGCACGGTTCGTTCGGAAATGTCCAGCGCGGCGGCGATGTCTTTTTGCTTCATGTCCTGGTAGTAGCGCAGCAGGATGACCTCCCGGTACCGGGGAGGCAGCGCCATGACGGCGCGGATGACGGTATTGTCCGGCAGGGAGAAATCCGCTGCACGAGGAAGCGCGTCCGCTTCCACATGCCTGTCCACATGGCGGAACCAGGCAGTTCTGCGGTAATCCCGGCAGACGTTGATGGCGATGGCCGTCAGCCAGGTCAGGGCGTCCGCATCGCCCCGGAAGCGATGGAATTGCCGGAAGGCCTTCAAGAATGTGTCCTGGACGGCATCCTGCGCGAGGGATGCATCCCGGAGGTTCATCGCACACAGACGCAGCAGCCGGCTGCCGTGCTGAATCATCAGGCCATCGAGGGTTTCCCGTGCATCCATGTCAATGCCTCCTTTCACTATGTTAGACGATGAACCTTTCAAAAAGCGGAACATCTTCACAGAAGATTATCATGGAATTGCTTTGTGTCAAGAAAAATGTATGGGAGCAGGCTTTTCCCCTTGCCGCCCTCTCCTAAAAGTGATATAATCATCATTGGGGGTCTATGACCCTTTATTCGCATTGGGGTCTTCGACCCATTTATTGAAACGGAAAGTGGGGTGGAGAGGTGTTCGCACAGGTCATCGTGGATATCGTGCACGAGAACGTGGCTCGCACCTTCTCCTACCGCGTGCCGGAGGGCATGCAGCTCTCCGTGGGTCAGCGGGTGGAGGTGCCCTTCGCCCGGATGATCAAGGAGGGCGTGGTCGTTGGATTCAGCGATGAATGCGATGTTCCGCCGGAGAAGCTCCGCGATATCCGCGCGCCCCTGGAAGACTACGCCGCCGTGCTGCCCCAGCTGCTTTCACTGGCCCGGCGTATGGCCGAGGACGCGCATTGCCCCCTGGCAGAAACCTTGCGATTGATGCTCCCCGCTGAGATGCGCGGAGGCCGTGTCAATGTGAAAACCCAGCCCGTCGCCCAGCTGGCCATCCCGGTGAGCGAGGTGGATGCGGCGATTGAAAAGCAGGGCCGCTCCCAGAAGCGGCGGATGCTGCTCAACCTCCTGCGGGACGGCGAAATCCACCCGGTGGAGGAGCTGCGCATCCTGGTGCGCGACCCGATGGAGGCGCTGCATACGCTGGAGGAAATCGGCCTTGTCCGTTTGATGAAGGAGGAAGTCCTGCGCCGCCCGACTGGCGATGACTGCGGCAAGGTGATCGACCCGCCGCTGACGGCCTATCAGCAGGAAGCGCTGGACGTGGTGCTGCCCGACCTGCGCGCGGGGCAGGGGAAATACCTGCTCCACGGCGTGACGGGCAGCGGCAAGACCGAGGTGTTCATCCGGCTGGTGCGGCACGTACTGGCGATGGGGAAATCCGCCATCATTCTCGTACCGGAGATCGCCCTGACCCCGCAGATGGTCAGCTGGTTCCGGGCAAGGTTTGGCGATACGGCAGCGGTGCTGCATTCGCGGCTGTCCGCGGGCGAACGCTTCGACGAGTGGCGGCGCATCCGGCACGGCCAGGCCAAGGTGGTCATCGGCGCAAGAAGCGCGGTGTTTGCGCCCTGCGAGGATCTCGGCATCATCGTGGTGGACGAGGAGCACGAGACCACTTACCTGAGCGACCGACATCCCCGCTACGACGCGCGGGATGTGGCAGCCTTCCGCGCAGAAAACGAGGGCGCAACGCTGCTGCTGGCTTCCGCCACGCCGAGCATTCTATCCTTTGCAAAAGCCCGGCGGGGTGACTACACCCTGCTGGAAATGCCTCATCGCGTGAACGATCGCCCCATGCCGCAGGTCACCGTGGTGGATATGCGCCGGGAGATCGAAAGCGGCAACCGCAGCGTGTTCTCCGGCGTGCTGATGCAGAAGCTCCGCGACTGTATGGCCCGCGGCGAGCAGGCGATGCTGCTGATGAACCGCCGGGGGTACAATTCTTTCGTCAGCTGCCGCAGCTGCGGATTGACGATGAAATGCCCCAACTGTGACGTGGCGCTGACGTACCATTTATCAGGCGGCCTGCACCGTACACAAGGTACGTCGCAGGCTTCGCGCCGCGATTCTTACGAATCGCAGACGCTCGTCGTGCCAAGGCACGACCTTTATGGCGGCGACGGTCGCCTGCACTGCCACTACTGCGGCTATATGACCGACACGCCAACCACCTGCCCCGACTGCGCGAGTAAGTACATCCGCTTCTTCGGAGCGGGCACACAGAAGGTGGAGGACGAGCTGCGCAAGCTGCTCCCCGGCGTGACGGTGGCCCGCATGGACGTCGATACCACCTCCGGCAAGGAGGGCCACGCAAAGATCCTCGATGAATTCCGCTCCGGACGGGCGCGGATCCTTGTGGGGACGCAGATGATCGCCAAGGGGCTTGACTTCCCCAAGGTTACCCTGGTGGGCGTGGTTGCGGCGGACATGACGCTGAACCTGCCCGACTACCGCAGCCGGGAGCGCACCTTCCAGCTGCTGACGCAGGTAGCGGGACGCGCGGGACGCGGCACGATCCCCGGCGAGGTGATCGTGCAGACGTACAAGCCGGAGGACGAGATTATTCAGGCCAGCGCGAGCCAGGATTATCGGGCGTTTTTCGAGATGGAGTTTTCCCGACGCAGGACGGGGCTGTATCCGCCCTTCACGATTCTGGCGCGGCTGCTGGTGGAAAGCCCGAGCGAGCTTTATGCCCGCAAGGCGGCCGAGGCGCTGCACACCCGGTGCCAGGCACTGCTGGAAGGCCATCCCGCGTGGAAAAAACGCATCCTGATGATGCTGCTCGACCAGCCGGGTGTGAAGGTGCTGCGGGGAAAATCCCGCTGGCATGTGATGTTCAAGCTCCTGGTGAATCCAGCGACGGAGGAGTTTGTTGCAGCACTGACGGAGATGGCGAGAGAGCCGGCGGAGGGCGCGGAGGTGTACTTCGAGTATAACCCCACAACGATGATGTGAGGCCCTCTCAGTCAGCTGACGCTGACAGCTCTCCCAGAGGGAGAGCCTTTTGTCCCACCACTATCCCGTCGGCCTCCGCAGGAGGTCGCCGTCTCTCACTACATCGAAGGAAAAGACGAGTATGCGCGACGAGAGGCGACCGTAGGGGAGCCGAGCCAAAGCTCACGCAGCAACGCGCTCACAAGAAAAAGCGTTGCATATTCACGCAACCCTGTAGCCCGCGCCATGAGGGCGCGGCAAGTCAACACCGACACGGCGCGTACCAACACGCGCGCTCAACCATAAAGAAAACAATCAACTCAATCGCGAAACGGGTGTCGAGAGGGGCGAAGACCCTTCGCGGGTGCAGGGCAGAGCCCTGCCCGCCGGAGGCCTCGTATCAGAATAGGAGATATCATTATGGCAATTCGTAAAATTGTGACGCTGGGTGACGATGTGCTCCGCAAGGAGTGCCGCAAGCAGGAGAAGTTCGACCTGCGGCTGGCCATTTTGCTCAAGGATATGGCTGATACTATGTACCGCGCGGAGGGCGTGGGTCTGGCGGCACCCCAGGTGGGCGTGCTGCGCCGGGTGTGCGTGATCGACGTGGGCGATGGTCTGGTGGAGATGATCAACCCCGTGATCACCAAGCGTGAGGGCGAGCAGGTGGGCCGCGAGGGCTGTTTGTCCCTGCCGGGGCGTCAGGGTGTGGTCACCCGCCCGATGAAGGTAACCGTCAATTATCAGGATCGCCGCGGCGCTTTCCAGCAGCTGACGGCGGAGGGCTTCTTCGCCCGCGCCTGCTGCCACGAGATCGACCATCTGGATGGAACGGTCTATATTGACGTGATGGATCGAGAACTGACCCCTGAAGAGATCGAAGGACATATCCCGGAGGATGATGACGAGTGAGGATCGTATTCATGGGCACGCCGGAATTCGCTGTGCCGTCCCTCAAAGCATTGTGCGATGCTGGCTATGACGTGGTCGGTGTGTTCACCCAGCCGGACCGTCCCAAGGGACGCGGAAACAAGGTTATCGCGTCCCCGGTGAAGCAGCTGGCGATAGAAAGGGGCATCCCCGTGTTCCAGCCCGTGCGCATCCGCAAGGACGGCGTGGAGGACCTGAAGTCCCTTGTGCCTGACCTGTGCGTGACAGCGGCCTTCGGGCAGATCCTCAGCCAGGAAATCCTGGACATTCCGCGCATCGGCACGGTGAACGTCCATGCGTCGCTGCTTCCGAAGCACCGCGGCAGTGCGCCCATCAACTGGGCTATCCTGCAGGGCGACGAGGTGGTCGGCGTGACCACCATGATGACCGACAAGGGTATCGACACCGGCGATATGCTGCTCAAGGCTGAAACGCCCTACATCAAGGGCGAAACGGCGGGTGAGCTGACCATCCGCATGGCGGAGCTGGGCGCGAACCTCCTCATCGACACGCTGAAGGCGATGGAGGCGGGCAGCCTCAAGCGCACCCCCCAGGATCATGCCAACATGACTTATGATCCCATGCTGACCAAGGAGATGGGCGTCATCGACTGGACGGGCAAGGCGGCGGACATCGTGAACCGCATCCACGGCCTGAACCCCTGGCCCGGCTGCTCCACTGCCATCGAGGGCGGAAGGCTGAAGCTGCTGCGGGCCGAGGTCGCGGAAGGAAAGGGGCAGCCCGGCGAGATTATCGTGGCTGACCCCAAGCAGGGCCTCGTCATTGCGGCAGGGGAGGGCGCGGTGTGCGTCACTCAGCTGCAGGCTCCCGGCGGCAAACCCATGAACAGCAAGGATTATCTGCGCGGCCACCCCATGGCGGTCGGCACTGTGCTGAAGGAGGAAATCAGCAATGGCTGATATGAATAACAACAAGCCCCGTGGGAATAGTGGTGAAAATCGTGATAGCAAACCCTCCTTTGGTGGGAATGGCGAGCGCAAATTTAGTAATAAACCTGGATTTGGTGGTAATCGCGGTGCAACCGGTGACCGCAAGCCTGGTTTCCGTGGTGATAAACCTGCATTTCGTGGCGAAAAACCTGCCTTTGGTGGGGAAAAGCCTCGTTTTGACGGCGAAAAGCGTCCTGCACGTGGGGATAAGCCTGCGTTTGGTGAGCGAAAACCCTCAAATGGTGGGGGTGATGGCCGTAAGTTCGGTGATAAGCCTGGCTTTGGTGGGGGTCGCGGCGGAAATCGCCCCGGTTTCGCTGCTCCTCGTGGGAACGGCGACCGCAAGCCCGTCCAGGGCAAGACCATCAAGCCTCATCAGCAGGAAGGTCTGCCCGCCCGCCGTCTGGCGCTGGAGGTCATCCGCGAGGTGACGGAGAAGGGCAAGTTCATCCACCTGGTGATGGACGAGAAGCTCCGCAACTGCACCCTGCCGCTGATCGACCGCCGCCTGGCTGCCCGTCTGGCATACGACACCATCGAAAACCAGATGTACCTTGACCATGCGCTGAACCAGCTCATGGCCAAGCCTGACTGCGATATCAAGCTGCGCAACGTCCTGCGCCTGGGTGCCTGCCAGATCCTGCTGGAGGACCGCATCCCCGAGAGCGCGGCCTGCAACACTGCCGTCGCCCTGTGCAAGGAGACGGAGATGGAAGGTCTGGCCGGCGTGTGCAACGGCATCCTGCGCAACCTTGTGCGCCAGAAGGACGAGCTGAAGTGGCCCGATCCCCAGGAGAACCCCGTCAAGGCCCTGTCCGTGCGCCACAGCGTGCCGGAATGGCTGGTGGAAAAGCTCCTGGCTGACTGGGGCGACGAGGCCGTCAACCTCATGGCCTTCCACAGCCACGACAGCTACATCACCGTGCGCCCGAATCTGCTGAAGCTGGACGACGCGGCCTTCGAGGCCTTCCTCAATGAGAAGGTCTGGGAGCACGAGACCGGCAAGGTGGCCCACTCCTGGCGTATCCGCAACATGGCGGAAATTGCCCATGACGCGGGCTTTGTGGGGGGCAAGTTCAGCATTCAGTCCGAGTCCTCCATGATGGCCGCCATGGCCGTCGAGCCCAAGAAGGGCATGCAGATCCTCGACTGCTGCGCTGCTCCCGGCGGCAAGAGCTGTCTGATGGCCGAGATGATGGGTGGCTCCGGCCGCGTGCAGGCGTGGGAGCTCCATGAGCACCGCACTGATCTGATTTCCGCGCAGGTGAAGCGCCTCGGCTTGGAAAATGTCCGCCCGATGACCCGCGACGCCTCCGTCCGCCGTCCTGACCTGGAGGGCACGATGGACGCCGTGCTGCTGGACGCGCCCTGCTCCGGCCTGGGCGTCATGGCGGACAAGCCTGACGTGAAGTACCGCGTCACTCCCGAGAGCGTGGCCGAGATCGCCCAGACCCAGCGCCAGCTGCTGGACGCGGTGGCGCCCTACGTCAAGAAGGGCGGCACGCTGGTGTATTCCACCTGCTCCGTGCTGAAGGAGGAGAACGTCCGCCAGGCGGAGGACTTCCTGGCGCGTCATCCTGAGTTCGAGCTGGCGAAGCTGCCCGAGACCATCCCGGCGGAGTTCCGTCAGCACGAGGATGTGGGCCTGCAGCTGCTGCCCAGCCGCGACGGCGTGGAGGGGTTCTACATCTGCCGCTTTAAGCGCAAGCGGTGACTTCGTCACTTTTCTAAAAGGAGTTCGCTATGACTGAACTGACCGGACTCTTTCTGTCCGAACTGATCGACTGGTGCAAGGCTCGCAAGCTCCCTGGCTTCCGGGCCAAGCAGATCTTCAAGTGGATCCACCAGGGCGTCGATTTCGACGGCATGACCAACCTGCCCCTCAACCTGCGCGAGCAGCTGAAGCAGGAGGCCGTCGCCCAGCCGGTGCGCATCATCCATGAGCGCCGCTCGAAGATCGACGACACGGTGAAGTTCCTCTTTGGCCTGGGGGACGGCAACTGCGTCGAGGGTGTGCTGATGCACTATCACCACGGGTACACGCTGTGCATTTCGACCCAGGTGGGCTGCCGGATGGGCTGCACCTTCTGCGCTTCCACGCTGGAGGGCTGCGTGCGGTCGCTGACGGCGGGCGAGATGCTGGGCGAGGTGCTCTGCGCGAACCGCTACATCGTGGAGAAGGGTCTGCCCATCGAGGAGGGCCAGTCGCCCCGGGTGCACAACCTGGTGCTCATGGGCAGCGGTGAGCCCCTGGACAATTACGACAACGTGATGAAGTTCCTGCGGCTGCTCCGCGAGCCGGAGGGCGTTCAAATCGGTCTGCGCAATGTCAGCCTGTCCACCTGCGGCATCGTGCCGAAGATGTACGAGCTGGCCGAGGAGGACCTGCCCGTCACCCTGAGCGTGTCGCTGCACGCGCCCAATGACGACATTCGCCGCCAGACCATGCCCATCGCCAAGGCTTATCCGATGGACGAGCTGCTGGCTGCCTGCCGCAATTATGTGGAGAAAACCGGCCGGCGTATCATCTTCGAATACGCGCTGGTGGGCGGCGTCAACTGCGAGGAGAAGCATGCCATCGAACTAGCCTCCAAGCTGCGCGGGCTGCAGTGTCATGTCAACCTGATCCCGCTGAATGTGGTGGAGGAGCGCGGCCTCTCCGGCGTGACGGAGAGTACCGTCCGCAAGTTTATGAACACCCTTGAAAACCTGCACATCTCGGTCACCCGCCGCCGCGAAATGGGCGACGACATCGAGGGCGCCTGCGGCCAGCTGCGCCGCAAGACCATCAGTGAGGGAATGTATGAAGCATAAATTCCGTTTTACCAAGGACGTGATGAAGCGCCTGAAGGACTTCATCCGTCGCCGGGAGAACGAGGGAAAACCAGCCGAAGAAGCTCCTGCTACACCGGAGAAGCCTGCGTTGCAGGCCTTTTCGCTGACGGATGTTGGCAAGATGCGAAAGTCCAACCAGGACGCGCTTGTCGTGTCCGATGATCTGCTGCTCTACGGCGTGGCGGATGGCATGGGCGGCCACAATGGCGGAGAAACCGCCTCTGCGGGCGCGAGGGACGGCCTGATAGCTGCCCTTGTGGGCAAGGAGCCCTCCCTGGATGCCCTGCGGGACGCCATCATCAAGGTTAACGCTGACCTCTTCCAGCAGCAGCTGGCGGATGAAAGTCTCTCCGGCATGGGCACCACGCTCTCCGTGATCTGGATGAGCGAGCACTTTGTGTATCTGGGCCATGTGGGCGACAGCCGCGTCTACCGCTTCCGCGAGGGCAAGCTGGAGCAGATGACCGATGATCACTCCCTGGTGGGCGAGCTGGTTCGCGCCGGATACCTCACCCCGGAAGAGGCGGAGAATCACCCCCAGAAGAATGTCATCCTGCGTGCAGTGGGCACGGAGGAGGGCATTGATATTGACCTGGCGGTGGAGGAACGTCAGCCGGGCGATCTGTGGCTGGTTTGTTCTGACGGCCTTCACGGTATGGTGAAGGACAGCGCTATGGAGGCTATCCTCTCCGTCAACACGGCGGAAGCGGCGGTGAAGCTGCTCATGGATGCAGCCCTTGCGGCCGGCGGCCGGGATAATATCAGCATCGTCCTCGTCCGGGATGGGGAGGTGGCGCGATGAACGAGAAGATCCTCGCAGGCCGCTACGTCCTGGTGGAGCAGATCGGGATTGGCGGCATGGCCATCGTCTACCGCGCCATTGACCGCAACACCGGCCACTCCGTCGCGGTGAAGGTGCTCAAGCCCGAGTTCAACCGGGACGCGGAGTTCGTCTCCCGCTTCCAGCGCGAGGCCGAGGCTGCCTCCAAGATGACCCACCACAATATCGTCAACCTCCTGGATGTGGGCATGGACGGTGAAAACCGATACCTCATCATGGAGTACGTCAAGGGCCAGACCCTCAAGGAGGTCATCCAGGAAAAGGGGCGCCTGAGCGCGCCCGTGGCGGTGCAGATCACCATCCGCATCCTGTCTGCGCTCCAGCATGCTCACCAAAATGGCATCATCCACCGCGACATCAAGCCGCAGAATATCCTCGTCCATGCCGACGGCCACATTAAGGTGGCGGATTTCGGCATTGCCCGCATGGCGAACTCCTCAACGCTGACGAGGGGGGATGCCGTCATGGGTTCGGTGCACTACTTCAGTCCCGAGCAGGCCCAGGGCAAGGGCACTGACGTCACCAGTGACCTGTATTCCGTCGCGGTAACCCTGTACGAGATGCTCACCGGCCGCGTGCCCTTTGACGGCGACAGTCCGGTGGCCATCGCCATGCAGCATCTCCACGCTGCGCCGGAACCCATCCGCCGCTACGCGCCCGAGGTGCCTGAGGCCATCTGCCATGTGTGCATGAAGGCCATGGAGAAGGATCCTGCCTACCGCTACCGCTCTGCCCGCGAGATGGCCAGCGAGCTCCGCATGGCCCTGGAGGGCCGCATCAGCGATATGCAGCCCCGTCTGGCAGAGAACGTTGCACCGGTGCAGACCATGCCCTCCTCGGTGCGCAAGACGAACCTGCGTCAAACGACCGGCGCCACCCGCACCAAGCCTGCCCGTGCCCGCTGGTGGATCATGACCGCCGTGGTCACCCTGGTGGTGATGTACGGTCTCTACCTTGGTACCACTGCCATCTACGAGAAGGTGGTCAACTCCGCCACGGTGGAGGATTATGTAGGCCGCGAGGTTGCTGAGGCGCAAAGGGCCATTGGCCGCATTGGCCTGAAGGCAGAGATCAATGAGATCAACCATCCGACTATCCAGGCGGGCATTGTGGTGATGCAGGCTCCCCGGGCGGAATCCACGCTGCGCAAGGGGGATCGCGTGCTGCTGACGGTGTCCAAGGGCCCGGCCAGCCAGAGCGTACCCAAGCTGATCGGCATGACCCGCCAGGACGCCCAGACCACCCTCAAGCCCTATGGGCTTACCCTGTCTGTGGTGGAATACCGTGTATCCTCGGTGTATGAAGCGGGCAAGATCATGGAGCAGTACCCTGAACCCGGCGCGCTGTGTGAGAGCGGCGACATCGTGCAGGTGACCATCTCCGGCGGCGTGGCGTATGTTCCGCTGGTGACGGGCCGTCTCCTGCCGGAAGCCAAGGAGCTCATCGCTGCTGCAGGTCTGACACTCAATACTGATATCTCCTACAAGGAGACTGAGGCAGAGTCCCTCCATGGGCGCGTGACCAGCCAGTCCATCGCGGCGAACTCCCAGGTCATCCAGGGCACGACCATCAGCCTGACGGTCTACCGGGTACCCGGCATGATGAAGCGGGCGAAGATCACCCTGGATCTGCCTGCCACAGAGGAGCTGACCAGCGTACGCGTGACACTGCAGGACGGCAGCGGCGAGTACACCGTCTATGAAAACGACTACCCCGCCAATGCCAGCCGTCATCCGGAGATCGAGCTGACGACGGACAATGCCGGCACCTACAGCTACCGGGTGTATATCAACGATGTGTTCAAGTATTCCGACATGGTGAAATTTGAATGAGTGAAGAAATGATGAAGCAGGGCGTGCTGGTTCGCGGCTTCGGCGGCTTCTACGTCGCTGTGGACGAGGCGGGCACGGAGCACATCCTGCGCTGCAAGAAGAAATTCCGCCGCATGCACATTTCCCCCTTGGTGGGCGATGAGCTGCTCTTCACCCCCGGCGAGGGGGAGGAGCACGGCTGGGTGGAGGAGATTCTGCCCCGCAAAAGCGAGTGCCTCCGCCCGCCGGTGGCAAATGTCAGCCTGCTGGTGGTGGTGATCTGCCCCTCGCCGGAGCCGGATCTGTTACTGGTGGATCGTCTGCTGGTGCGGGCGCGTCTCCAGGGCATGAAGACTGCCATCGTGGTGAACAAATGCGACCTGGATGACAGCCTCGTTGATGACATCCGCCGCCAGTACGCCGGGGCGGACTGCCCGGTGCTGGCCGCCAGCGCCAAGGAAAAGAACGGCCTGGACGCCCTGCGCGCCCTGATGACCGGCGAAAGCTGCTGCTGCCTGACGGGACAGTCCGGCGTGGGCAAGTCCACGCTGCTCAATGCCCTGCTGGGCCTGGAGCTGGAGACAGGTGAAATCAGCGAGAAGATCCAGCGCGGCAAGAACACCACCCGCCACGCGCAGATGCTCATCCACGACGGGATCCGCGTGCTGGACACGGCAGGCTTCTCGCTCCTGGAGCTGGACGCCAAGATGGAGCCGGACAAGCTTCGCGAGTGCTATCCGGAGTTTATATCCCATGAGGGCTGCTGCCGCTTCAGCCCCTGCATGCATGACCGGGAGCCGGGTTGCTCTGTCACCGCTGCGGTCAAGGCAGGGGAGATCGATCCCGGCCGCGTCGAGCGCTATCGGTTGCTCCTTGCCGACGTGCGCGAAACCTGGAAACAGCGCTACAACTGATTTGTGAGCTCGCTTGAAAGGAAAAATCCTTTATGAAAGTAGCACCTTCTATTCTGGCTGCCGATCCACTCAGTATGGGCTGCGATGTGCAGCGCATGGTGGATGCTGGCACCGATTGGATCCATGTGGACATCATGGACGCCCATTTCGTGCCCAATCTGTCCTTCAGCCCCGCGCTGACGGAGGCGCTCCATGAGCGTTTCCCGGCGCTGCCCCTGGATGTGCACCTGATGATGGACGAGCCGGAGAAGTACATCGATGTTTTCATTGACGCGGGCGCGTCCGTGCTGACCATCCATGCGGAGATCGCTGCGGATGTAGCGGCGCTGCTGGACTACATCCGTTCACGCGGCGTGAAGGCGGGTCTCTCCGTGAAGCCCGGCACCCCGGCGGAGGCCATCCGCCACCTGCTTCCCCACGCGGACATGGTGCTGGTGATGACCGTCGAACCTGGCTTTGGCGGACAGGCCTTCAACCCGGATATGCTGGGAAAGCTCACTGCGCTGCGGGAAATGGGCTACACCGGCCTGCTGGAGGCTGACGGCGGAATCTCCATGAAAAACGTTGCCCTCCTGCGTCAGCATGGTCTGGACGTGGCCGTTATGGGCACAGCAATGTTCTCAAGCGCCGATCCCAAGGCGGACATGGACGCCATTCACGCATTATAAACGGCGTCGCGGGTATACTTCCTGAATAAGGAGGGATTCCGTATGCGCCAGCCTCTGTTCCATCCGCCCCAAAAGAAGAAGCGCATGAGCCGCAGGCCCGTGCGCAGTTAAGGAGCCAATACGAATGCTGCCGAATGTTCCTGCCCTGCTGTTGGAGAAGCTCCGCGCCCAGTACGGCCCCGACCTCACGGAGGAGATCATCGCGGGTTTTGTCCGCCGCCCGGTGACCCTGCGGGTGAACACCATCAAGTCCACTGCGGAAGCTGTGGGTGAGGTGCTCACTAAGGCGGGGATCGCTTATGAAGCCGTGCCGTGGTATCAAGACGCCTTCATCCTGCGGGACGTCCGCGAGGAGGCCGTCCAGGCTCTGCCGGAGTACGAGGCGGGCCACATGTACCTGCAGTCCCTGTCTTCGATGATGCCGCCGCTGGTGGTGGCTCCCGTGAAGAACGAGTCCATCCTGGACATGGCGGCGGCCCCCGGCGGCAAGACCACCCAGATGGCCGCGCTCTCCGGAAACACCGCGCTCATCACCGCCTGCGAGAAGAACAGGATCCGCGCCGAGCGGCTGCAGTTCAACCTGGATCGTCAGGGCGTGAAGCGGGTGAACGTCATGTGCCAGGACGCGCGGCAGCTCAATGACCTGTTCAAGTTCGACAAGGTGCTGCTGGACGCGCCCTGCACGGGTTCGGGCACGATCCTTATCGCTGAGGGCGAGCCGGAACGCCGCATGACCCCCGACTGGGTCGCGAAGACCGCTCAAACCCAGAAAGCCATGCTGAAAAAGGCGCTGACGCTGCTTTCCGCCGGACACGAGATGGTGTACTCCACCTGCTCCATCCTGCGGGAGGAAAACGAGGATGTCCTGAAGGCCGTCCTGCCCGCGATGAACGCGGAGGTCGTGCCCATCGAGCATCCATTCCTGCAGCACGCGCCGCTGCTGCCTACGGCCATTCCCGGCGTGGTGTGCGTGAAGCCGACGGAGCTCTTCGAGGGCTTCTTCGTGGCGAAGATTCGGAAGAAGAAGTAAATAAACAGGCCTCCGTCCGGTGTGGGCGGGGGCCTGTCAGTCTGTAGCGTAATCGCGTATGATTCGGCGGTATGCCCGTTCGGCGGATTCGCCGCCGAAAGCAAGGTAGTAGGCGCGGCAATCGGTGCAGAGAAGGTAGCGAAGCTCGCGGCGCACCGGACTGTAGGAAATGGAAGGATCGTCCAGGTAAGGATTGGGCGCCTCAGCGTAGACCGGCTCGAGGGTATCGTGCTTGCATTCGGGACAGCGCATGGTGGATGCCTCCTTTTTGTCTATTATATCATACAATTTTTAAAATGTCCAACATCTCAGACAAATAATCCGGCTAATTACATACCATTATGGCATGGAGGTGTTCTTCATGCCATTCGATGCGATAGCAATGGGTATGGTGATTCGTAAGCTCAGGAAAAAGCGGAAGATCACACAAGAGGTTTTCAGCGGATTTGCAGCAATTAGTCGCAGCCATCTGGCCTCTTTGGAACGCGGCCATACAGCGAAGGTGGAAACCTATGATAAGATTGCAACTGCCCTCGAAATCCCCCTGAGTGAGCTGTTCCGCCTGGCGGAAGAGGAAATGAACAAGGAAGCCTGATCAGTCCGCCGGTGCGGACTTTTTCTTTGCCCTGCCGGTGTTCGCCTTGACAATCCACCTGACAAAGAGTATGATAAATTGAGCATAAATGTTCTCATGGAGGGAAGGCATGATCGTCCTTGGCATTGACCCCGGCTATGCCCTGATGGGCTGGGGCGTGGTGGAAGCAAACGGCAGCCAGATGAAGCTGCTGGGCTACGGCTGCATCGAAACGAAGGCCGGCACCCCCATGCAGCACCGGCTGCGCACGCTGCAGCTGGGTATCCGCGACCTGACCCTCATGTACCGCCCGGACGAGGTGGCCTTCGAGGAGCTGTTCTTCGCCCAGAACGTCACCACCGCCCTCATGGTCGGCGCGGCCCGCGGAGCTGCTATCATCGCCGCCGCCGAGTACACAGAGAATCTCTACGAATACACGCCCATGCAGATCAAGCAGGCCATCACCGGCTACGGCAAGGCCGACAAGAAGCAGATCCAGCAGATGGTGAAGATGCTCCTGCGCATGGATGAGCTCCCCAAGCCCGACGACGCGGCGGACGCCATCGCCTGTGCGATCACCCACTGCCAGGCCGGACGAATGAGAGAGCAGTTCAGGATGAAATAAGCGGGGCTGCATGATTGACTGTGATTTGAGATTAGGAGGACGAAGTCCTTGTACGCATTTATTGAAGGCCAGGTCGTTGAGAAGACCAACAACACCCTCGTGCTCCTCGCGGGCGGCGTGGGGTATCTGCTGAATTGCTCCATGTCCACCATTTCTGCCGCGCCCAAGACGGGCGACGTGATGCGCTGCCACACCTGGCTCAGCGTCCGCGAGGATGCGATGGAGCTGTTCGGCTTCGCGTCCAAGGAGGAGAAGCAGCTCTTCCTGCTGCTGACGGGCGTGACCGGCGTCGGCCCCAAAATGGCGCTGGCCCTGCTGAGTACGCTGTCCGCCAGCGATCTGCGCCTGGCCATCATCATGGAGGATGACAAGACCCTGGCGCGCGCCCCGGGTGTGGGCAAGAAGATCGCCCAGCGCATTACCCTGGAACTCAAGGACAAGCTGGGCCAGTTCGAGTTCTCCGGCGGCAGCAGTCCTGCAGTCTCCAGCGCGCCGGTGGCTCCCGCTGCGGCGGATAATGTCGCCCAGGCAATGGCGGCCCTGACCGGACTGGGCTACACCCCTGGCGAAGCCCGCGACGCCCTGCAGAAGATCGAAAACAAGAATGCTCCGGCGGACGAGCTGCTGCGTCTGGCACTCCGCAGCATGGCGGGGATGTAAACCCCTCAGTCAGCTTACGCTGACAACCAACTACTGCTGACGAGGAATCATTATGATGGAAGAACGTTTTATGGCCCCCGGCTATCAGCCGGAGGACGTGGTGGAGCAGAGCCTCCGCCCCCATACCCTCAGGGAATACATCGGTCAGACCGCCGTCAAGGACAGCCTGAGCATCTACATTCAGGCGGCGCTTTCCCGCCATGACGCGCTGGATCACATGCTGCTCTACGGCCCGCCCGGCCTGGGAAAGACCACGCTGGCCAACATCGTCGCGGCGGAGATGGGCTCCAACATCCGCATCACCTCCGGCCCTGCCATCGAACGTCCGGGTGACCTCTTGTCCATCATCACCAACCTCAACCAGGGCGATGTGCTCTTCATCGACGAAATTCACCGCCTCTCCCGCACGTCGGAGGAGGTCCTCTACTCCGCCATGGAGGACTTCGCGGTGGACATCGTTACCGGCAAGGGCCCCATGGCGAACTCTATCCACATGGCGGTGCCCAAGTTCACCCTGGTGGGCGCGACGACCCGCGCGGGCCAGCTCAGCGCCCCCCTGCGCGACCGCTTCGGCATGCTGTTCCGGCTGGAGATGTACACACCGGAGGAGCTGGCGATGATCGTCCGCCGCAGCGCGTCGATCCTCGGCATTGACGCCGAGCCGGAGGGTATCCTCGAGATCGCCCGCCGCAGCCGCGGTACGCCCCGTATCGCCAACCGCATGCTCAAGCGCGTGCGCGACTACGCACAGGTGAAGGGCGGCGGCGTCATCACTGAGGACGTGGCCCGCGAAGCCATTGCCATGCAGGGCGTGGATCACCTGGGCCTGGACAAGACTGACCGTACGATGCTCACCACCATGATGGACAAGTTCGGCGGCGGCCCCGTGGGTCTGGATACTCTGGCCGCTACCACCGGCGAGGACGCGGTTACCATTGAGGATGTGTACGAGCCCTACCTGATGCAGCTGGGCTTCCTGATGCGAACGCCCCGCGGCCGCATCTGCACGCCTGCCGCATGGGCGCATATGGGCCGCACTGCCCCCGGAGCTGGGGAGAGCGGCCAGGTCAGAATGGAACTGTAATCAACCGGGCATGCACCGGAAAGGAGTACTGCGATGGATCTGAAGAACTGGAAGTGGCTCAACGAAAGCCAGATTATTCATGAGACCGGCGAGGTCGTCATCCACGCTCCCGCCAAGACTGACTGGTTTAACAACCCCGTGCCCGTGGACGGTGTGCTGAGCGCCCCGGTGGCCAATGCGCCCTTCTTCTACACCGATGTGACCGGCGATTTCGTTTTCCGCGCCAAGGTGCGCCCCAACTTCAAGACGGTGTACGACGCCTGTGCGCTGATGGTCATCCAGGATGAGAAGCTGTGGACGAAGGCAGCCTTCGAGAAGTCCGACTTCGGAACCACCGCTGCAGTGTGCGTGGTGACCAACGGCATTTCCGATGACGCCAACGGCTGCAACATCGAGCAGGATGAGGTCTGGCTTCAAATTGTCCGCGTGGGCGATGTGTTCTGCACCCACTATTCCCTGGACGGCGAGCGGTTTGATATGGTTCGCCTGTTCCATCTGCCGGTGGAAAAGACGGTCAAGGTGGGCATCGAAGCCCAGAGCCCCGCAGGCGAGGGCGGAATGCGCTTCTACAGTGAGATCAGCCTGGAGAACCGTACGGTCAAGAATCTGCGCGCCGGCGTGTAAGCGAGCGATACAAAAAATCCCCGGAGCATCCAGTGATGCTCCGGGGTTGATCATTTATGTGCGGCTGCCCCAGCCCCACAAATTCAGGAATCGGATACCTTCGCTCAAGCGCTTCATGATCTCCGGCAGGTTGCGGGACTTCTGCTGCTTGTCGTGGGTGACGACCATGTCAGGGTGGTAGACGATAGAACCCATCTCCAGTGCGCGGCGGCTCAAATCGCTTTCGCCGTGGGTGAGGAAGAACTTGGGGTCCAGGCCCTTGAGCTGGTGCAGGGCGTGGGTGCGGATCAGCAGGAAGCAGCCGGAGGCGGTCTCCACGCTGGTGGGGGTGCGGATGTCGGCATCTGCCAGGGTGTATTCGTCATCCCAGCTTTTGAAGGGGCCGGGGTACCGCCTGAGCGCATGGCCCAGCAGGTACTTGAAGCAGGGCGTGCGGCGGGGCTGGGGGACAACCTTGCCGTCCTTGTCCAGGACCTTTGGGGTGAGGATGACGCAGTCCTTGTTATGTTCCATGTAGGCGACCATGTTGGAGAGGACATGCTCGTCAAAGGTGACGTCCGGGTGGCAGAGCAGATGATACTGGCTGCGCAGATTGGGCAGGACGAAGTTGTGGCCGCCGCTGTAGCCCAGATCCTTGCGCTGGGGGAAATACTGCACGCCCGGGCACTGCCACTGCAGGTGCATGCCCAGGGTGCCGCGTGGGCAATTGTCCACCACGTGGAGCTCCAGATCGATATCGCTTTCCTGGAAGGACTGCACTGCATGCAGCACCATCATGCCGGAATTGTACAGCACGATGCAGGCGCTCAGCACCGGTTCGGTAAAGATCGACATGGACATCCACCCCGCAGTCATAAATACTCATCCTATTCTACCGCGAAAAGGCGGATTTGTCCACAAAAGAGTGGAAATTTCCCATAGGAAATGATATAATACAACTGATACGTCTTCGATTTTCTTCACGGAAGGGGATTGACCATGGAAAAGGCCCTCCATGCCGACAGTGCGAGCCCTCTGTACCGCCAGCTGATGCAGCGCATCCGGGCGGACATTGCCTCTGGAGTGTACCCGGTACACAGCCGCATTCCCACCGAGGCGGAGCTGGGGGAGAGCTATCATGTCAGCCGTGTGACGGTGCGAAAGGCACTGGCGGAGCTGACTCGCGAAGGCCTCCTGCGCCGCATGCAGGGCAAGGGCACCTATGTCTGCGCTCCCCGGCTGAAGAGCAACCTGCGGGAAATCACCAGCTTCCACGAAGCCTGCCTGATGATGGGCTGTACCCCTGGGACGAAGGTCATCTCTGCCCAGATCCTTCCTGCGGAGGAGGACGTGCGCCAGAGCCTCTCCCTGACGGAGGAAGAGTGCGTGGAGATTGTCCGCCTGCGCCTGGCAGATGATGAGCCGGTGATGCTGGAAACCAACCGATTTGCTCCCAGGTATGCAGGCCTCCTGCGGGAGGATCTGAACGGCTCTCTCTACCACCTGCTGAGCAGGCAGGGCATCGAGGCAGCCAGTGGTATGCATGAGATCAGCCTGTGCTATGCCACTGCCCAGCAGGCAAAGATCCTGGAGGTGGACCCCGGCACGGCGCTTCTGCAGCTCAATCAGGTGATCTACGACCAGCACGGCGCGCCCCTGCACACCTCCCATCAGGTCATCCGCGGGGATCGCTTCACCTTCCGCATTTAAGGCGAGTAAATCAATAACGAAAGGCATTCATTATGGCAAAATTTGCAGTCTTTATTGACCTGGAAAACTGCGGCGCGAAGGTTGCTACCCTCGACTCCGTGCTGGAGAAGGTCAAGATTCGCGGTGATATCCTGCTGGGTAAGGTGTATGGCTACACCGACCGCTTCTCCGATTTGAAGGAGGTGCTGCTCAGCAATACCTTTACCGTGGTGCCCAGCCTGCGCTATGGCATCGCCCAGAAGAACAACGCGGACATTCAGCTGGTCATCGACGCCCTGGAGGTCGCCTATACCAACGATCTGATCGACTCCTTCTGCATCGTTTCCGGCGACAGCGATTATGTGCCCCTGGTGGGCAAACTCAAGTCCATGGGCAAGTTTGTGTTGGGCATCAGCCGCTCGGAGGCCACGTCGAATATCTTCCTCAATGCCTGCAACGAGTTCCAATTCCTGGAGGGCGTGAGCCGCAAGGCTGCCGCGCCGGAGCGCAAGGGCCGCAAGCCCGCCGGCGGCGAGGAGACCGTGGCCGAGGCCGACCTGAACAAGCTGATCGTCTCCATCATCGACGAGGCCACCGGCATGGACGAGATGTACGCCTCCGAGCTCAAGGGCGTGCTGACCCGTCTGCGCCCGGACTTCAACGAGAAGGCCTACGGCTGCGCCAGCTTCTACAAACTCCTGGCCAAGCTCTCTGCCAAGTACGGCGACATCTACGTCAAGAACGACAACTTCAACGTGATGGTGTCCATCAACGCAGGCATGGAGGGCGCAGAGGTGCATCCCCAGCTGACCCGCGACAACTGGAAGGAGGCCTTTGCCGCTCAGCTCTCTGCCTATAAGGACGGCGGTTTCGAGCGCGTCAACCCGTCCATCCTCAAGGCGGACATCCTCACCACCTATCCTGATTTCAACGAGCGCAACATTGGTTTCAAGCGCTTCTCTGACGTGATGAAGCAGCTGGAGAAGGACGGCCTGGTCAAGGTCGAGATGGACGAACAGCGCACGATGCTCATTAAGTTACTTTAAGGAGAATGAATTATGATCACCGGATTCACCCGTGAGACCGCTCTTGCGGCTCTGCAGCAGTACAACAAGGAAGCATTCCACATCCAGCACGCCCTGACGGTGGAGAAGGCGATGCGCTGGTTTGCCTGTGACCTCGGCTACGGCGAGGACGCTGACTTCTGGGCCTTGGTGGGCCTGCTGCATGACATCGACTTTGAAATGTGGCCCGACGAGCACTGCAAAAAGTGCGTCGAGCTGCTGGAAGCGATCAGCGCCACCCCTGAGTTCATCCACGCCGTATGCAGCCACGCCTACGGTCCCTGTTCCGACGTGGAGCCTGTCCACGAGATGGAGAATGTGCTCTTCGCCGCGGACGAGCTGACGGGCCTGATCGGCGCGGCGGCCCGCATGCGCCCCTCCAAGTCCTGCACGGACATGGAGGTGTCCTCCCTCAAGAAGAAGTTCAAGGATAAGAAGTTCGCTGCCGGCTGCAGCCGCGACGTGATCCGCGAGGGCGCCGAGCGCCTGGGCTGGGAGCTGGAAGTCCTCATGGAAAAGACCATCCGCGCTATGGCCGCCACCGAGGCTGAGATGCTTTCCGAGCTGGAAATGCTCACCCAGGGATGAAAAGTCCCCGATGATTCGTTATCATCATGACGAAAGGAGTGCGGACGATGAAGCATCTTCGCCGATTGATCTGGCACATTGCATCCCGGCTGTTGATTGTGACGCTGGTGCTGGGGCTGCTGGTGACTGGCTTTTACTACGCCATGAACATGACCAACATCTACGTTGTCCTCAAGGATGGCATGGCCCGCCGCGCCCAGGTGGTCATGATGACCGAGGACATGGACGAGCTGCGCAAGTACTTCTACGACAGCTTCCTCAACCGTGACGGCGCGGTGCAGACCGTTGTCAACGGAACCACGCCCTATCAGGCCTACAACATCGTGGGCATCGACCACCGCCTGTCCATGGGCTTTACCTGGGTCTGGCCCTGGGATACTACCGCCCGTGTGGACATCGTGGAGCGCATCCCAGCCATTGACGGCCGTGTGAAGGGCACCGTGGCGGAGGAGTACATCGCTCGCTACGGCAATGACGCCCTCTACCCGCCGGACTGGGCCAGCGCCCGCTACCGCGCCACTCTGGTCAAGGAGAACGGCCAGTGGAAGATACTGAGCATCCAGACCATTGAGAGGCTGGAGGAATAATGAAGGAGCGCCCCAGTGTGGGACGCTCCTTTTGCTTGTCAGTACCCTGCTTCCTCATCCACCAGCACGATGGTGATCTTGTGCCCGCCCACGGGCCGCTCAATGATGGAGGTCACGTTGCACATGCTTTTCTCGCAGTTGGCGGCGTCGCAGCGGTCAAGGGTGGCGCAGGGGGTGTTCAGGCCCAGGCGACGGGCGTTTTGCGGACAGGCAACGGTCTTGATGCGGGCGATGGCCTGGGGGATGCCGCCATTCACCAGCTTGTTTGCACCGGCGATGACGATGACCTGCTTCGGTCCGGCAATCATCGCGCCGACGCGGTTGCCTGTGCCGTCAATGTTGACGAGGCACCCGTCCGCCGTGATGGCGTTGGAGCTGGTCAGGTACACGTCGGCAGCAGCTGCCAGAGCGAATACCCCGGGCTTGGATTCATCGTTCTTCCAGTGCCAATGGGTCATTCGACCCGTTTTCTTTAACTCGTCATATAACCCCATCTCCCGCACGGTGACGCTGCCTCCAAAACCCACAGAAGCGCCCTCGGGGATCATCTTCAGTACGATGGCCTTGGCGTCTTCCATGGTTTTGGCGTGGTGCACGGGGAAGGCTTTCTGGGTCAGGGCGTAAATCGTGTTGGCCATCAGGGTGGTCATGGCGGTTCCTCCTCAGTAGATGCGGTACATGCCGCTGAGCATCAGCAGGCAGAAGAAGTACAGGCAGTTGTCGTAGTAGCGGCGCGGGCCCTTGCGCAGGGGCTCGTTCCAGAAGCGGCGGAGCCAGTCCTCCGCGTGGGGGCTGTCGGAGGCGATGGAAGCCGCGCCCAGCACCGCTGTAATGGCTACGGGATGCATCGCGGGCTCGTCGAAGGGGGTGCCGTCCAGGTGGTAGGCGCGGAAGTCCTCCTGTGCGACGGGTGCGAAGAAGTCCTGCAAACGGGTGACGACCCGGGCGGTCGCGTCGTTACGGCCATTCCAGAGGGTGTCCAGGGCGATGTTCAGGGCCACGCGGTAGGCGTCGGAGTAATAGGCGAAGGGCTTGCGGAACATGAGGCGGGTTGAGCCGTCGTATTCAGTGTACTCGGCGGACATGCCCGTCACTGGATGGGCGGAGGACGCGATGAATTCCCGGCTGACACGGGCGGCCTCCTGCCAGAAGGAGCGGTCACAGGGGTCGGCGCGCTCAGCGAAGACCTGGTAGAAATGGGGCAGGTGATAGCTGGGGTCGGTGTAGAGGGCCTCAGGGACAAAGCGAATGTGGTGGTTATCGGGATCCCACATGGGCTGGCCGCCTGCAACCATCTCATGCTGGTGGACGCAGTGCCGCAGGATGGTGCGGGCTTGCTCGGCGTAGTTATACAGGCCCTCGCCGTCGTCCCAGCGGGCGGAAGCCAGGAAGAGCGCCATGGCGAAGTACTCCTCGCCGTCGGGGGCGGGGCCTTCCGCGTTATGCTTGCCGTCCAGCTGCACCGACCAGGCAAAGTAGCCCTCATACTTGCCGCTGCGCTGGCGCATGTAGCGGTCGGAGAAGGCCCACAGCTTGTTGAAGATATCCTGCCTGTCCATCTGAACGGCCATCATCATGCCGTAGGACATGCCCTCGGTGCGGGCGTCGTGGTTGCCGGTGTCCTCCATGCACCCGGAGCCCGGGCGGCATTCGCTGTCATCATCAACCTCATGGTAGAACTTCTCCTCCGGATCGAAGAAGATGGTGTGGAAGGCAGACTCCACCTTGGCGAGGACTTCTTCGTCACTTACGCCGATGCGGGCAAACTGGTTGGGATAGATGCGCTCCATCGTGCACCTCCGCAAAACGAATTGTTCTGCTGGGATATTCGACAACGCGGGGCCCAATTCCTGCCTGATTGACAGCATTGACCGATGGTGCTACAATAACCGAAGTACATCCGCAAAGGAGAATCCCCATGCGCCGCATTTATCTGGACAATGCCGCCACCACCGCCGTTTCCCCCGAAGTCATGGAGGCCATGCTGCCCTATTTCACCGGGGTGTACGGCAACGCCTCGTCCATCCACGGCTATGGGCGGGAGGCCAAGCGGGCCATTGAGACTGCCCGCCGTCAGGTCATGAAGGCGCTGAATGCCGCTGCGCCCCAGGAGATCTACTTCACCGCCGGCGGCACCGAGAGCGACAACTGGGCCATCAAGGGCCTTGCGCTGGCGAAGGGCTCCGGTCACATCATCACCACGGTGATCGAGCACCACGCGGTGCTGCACACCTGTCAGTGGCTGGAGAAGCAGGGCTTCGACGTCACCTATCTCCCGGTGGACGAATACGGCCGGGTGACAGCCGCCCAGGTGAAAAAGGCGCTGCGGGAGGATACGATCCTCGTCAGTGTGATGGCAGCCAACAACGAAGTCGGCACGATTCAGCCTATCGCGGAGATCGGCAAAATCTGCCGGGAGCGCGGCGTGCTCTTGCACACCGATGCTGTACAGGCTGTAGGCGCCATTCCCCTCGACGTGCAGGCGATGAACATTGATTTGCTGTCCCTGTCCGGGCACAAGCTCCATGGGCCCAAGGGTGCGGGCGCACTGTACGTCCGCAAGGGCGTGAAGATCGACACACTCCTCCACGGAGGCGCCCAGGAGCGGGGCTTCCGTGCCGGCACGGAGAACGTCCCGGCCATCGTGGGTCTGGGCAAGGCCGTTGAGATCGCCTGCCAAAACCTTGACGAAAATGCTGCACGCATGGTGGCCCTCCGTCAGCGGCTGATCGACGGCCTGATGGCCCGTGTTCCCGGTACCCGGCTGAACGGCCACCCCGCGGAGCGCCTGCCGGGCAACGCCAACCTCTCCTTCGACAAGGTGGAGGGCGAGGCGCTGCTGCTGCGGCTGGACCTGGTGGGCGTGGCGGGCTCATCCGGCAGTGCGTGTACCTCCGGTACCCTCGATCCCAGCCACGTGCTGCTGGCGCTGGGGCTCACCCAGGCCCAGGCCAACGGCGCCCTTCGGCTGACCATCGGCACTGACACCACGGAGGAGGAGATCGACCAGGTGCTGGACATCCTGCCGCCTATTGTGGAAGACCTGCGCCGCATGGTATCCCGATAAAAAGAAGAACGCCGTCCCGGAAGCTTCCGGGACGGCGTTTTGTGTGGCATTATTCGGCAGCGGTTTCCTCGGCAGGGGCGAGTTCCTCCGCAGCGGGCTGTTCTTCCACGCGCTTCAGGTAGAAGATGGTGTGGCACAGGTACATGCGTACGGAGTAGTACAGCGCCAGGGCGAGGTACACCACCAGCATGCCGATGCCAAGCAGGGAAACCAGCAGTGGCGAGTCGGCAACCAGGTTCATCGGTGCACCAAAGGCGACCGCCATCACCATCATCATGACGAACATGACCAGGAAGATGGGGATGATCAGCTTGAAGGCCTGCCACTTGTGGCCCTTCATCATGGCTTTGGACTGCTTCACGCAGTCGTTGATGCGGGTGTCGGGCTTGTCCGCCAGGATATACAGGGACAGCATGTACCGGTAGGAGGCGGGCAGACCCAGGGCCAGCATCAGCACCATGCCGACGCCCATCAGGCTGTAGACCGCGATGATAAAGGCCTCCAGAGAGAAGGGCAGGGTAGCCAGATCAACGCCGCCATAGACGATAATGACCAGCACCATCAGCGCGATCAAAGCCAGCATCATCAGGCCATAGCCGGGCAGCATCCACAGGAAGGCCTTCAGGGCGACCCACATGTTCAGGCCAAAGGCCTTGAAGGTCATGCTCATGCGGCGGAACACAGCGCCCACCGTGACCTTTTCACCATCGCGGCACAGGCCGATCATCGCGCTGAGCATGCCCATCATCAGACCGCAGGTGAGGATGCTGATGCCCACCGTTGCCGGCAGAGCCAGCATCTCATACAGGATGGGCATACGGGCAACCAGGGGGACAAGCAGCATGGAGACAGTCATCGACAGGACAACGGGGATACCCAGGGCCACGGCAATCATGCCCAGCAGCGGCCAGCGATGGGCTTGCATCAGGACCTTGGCGGTTTTGCGGGTCTGGACATTTTCAGCAGAGAGGCGCTTCATGGTGATTCTCCTTTTCATCGGTGATTTCGAAGGGCATGTCTTCAGGGGATTGGGCAGGCGCAGCTGCGGGCAGGGGCACATCGTTCTGATTGGTCTTTGGCTTGGACAGGTTGTGGGCCATCTCGCTGCGCAGCAGGTAGAACAGCGCGTAGGTCATGTTCAGCCGGGGTATGAAGAGCATGGCCACCAGCAGTGCCAAATCGCTGAGGATGGTCATGGCCAGGTTGCTGTTCTCCAGACCGAAGAGCGCCAGGGTCATGCCGCCGACAAAGCAGGTGGCCATGAACAGTGCGAGCATGATGAATATGCAGGGCACGCCCAGCTTGAAGAGCTGCCGCTTGTGGCCCTTCATCAGATAGATGGACTCATTTAGGCAGTCAATGACGCCCATAGCGGGGTTCTCCGCCAGGACGTACATGCTCAGCGAGTACCGCAGCGCAGCCATGAACACCAGAGCGAAGAGCAGCACATAGCCGCCCAGCAGAAGCAATGTACCGGATTCGCCATAGCCCATGAGGACCACAATGAGGGCCAGCGCCATCGTGCCCAGACCAGGAAGCGTCCACAGGAAGATTTTCAGGTACATCCACAGGTTCAGGCGCAGCACCTTGAAGCACTGCTTCATCCGGCTGAAAAGGCCGCGGACATGGGGCTGACCGCCTTTGCTGACAAGCAGCTGCTGGTCGATGTACCCCAGATTCAGTCCGTTGCTGAGCAGTGCAACGCAGACGATGTACACCAGATTAAACAGCAGGTACTTGGGGGACAGCATGAGATCGGCAAGGGCGTTCATCAGGGTGTCGGAGTTGCCGATGGTTTCATGGGCGGCATACTGGCTGACGGCGGCAGCAAAAGCGGCGGATTCCCGGGCCATCAGCGCGTCGCCCAGGAGGGTCAGCACTTCTTCCAGCGCAAGGACGATACAATATACCAGCAGGCTCATCACCAGGAGGCGGCCGTAGTGCCTGCGGGCGTGTTCCTTGCCGCGCTGGCGGAGATAGATATTCTGCATGGTGAGGGGATTTCTCATGGGGCGTCCTTTCTTGAGCGGGCGATGCACAGCATCACGTTGTGAACATCTTCTCCAGCTCTTCGTATTTTTCGTGGGTGATGAGGGCGTCCTGGTTGATGCCGCTCAGGTGGACGATGTAGGTCCAGCGGCCGTAGGGGGTGATGTTGGAGATATGATTGAGGTTGATGATGTAGCTCTTGTGGCTGCGGAAGAACAGCGCCGGATCAAGCCGTGCTTCGGTCTCCGACAGGCTGTCGCCGGTGACATAGCGCCCGCCGCTGGCTGTGTAGAGCACGGTTGCCCGGTCCTCCCGCTGGATCAGCACGATGTCCTGCAGATTGAGGAAGGTCACGCCCTCCCGGTGGTGGAGCATCATGCGGCCGCCGGCGGCGGGGAGCTTGGCGGAAGTATGGGGCAGAGGCGTCTCTTCCTGTTCCGGGCGGAGGCGGTCGCGGGCCTTTTCAAGGGTCTGTACCACCCGGCTGACCTTGAAGGGCTTGAGCAGGTAGTCAAAGGCGTAGACCTCAAAGGCGTCCCCCATGTACTGATCGTGGGCAGTGGCAAAGATGAGGATGATGGATGGATCCATATCCTGGATGACGCGGGCAGCCTCCACGCCGGTCTTGCCGGGCATTTCCACATCCAGGAAGACAATCTGGGGGCGCAGCTGTTCCGCCAGCTGGATACATTCCAGCCCGTCCCTGGCTTCGCCCACCAGGTCAAAGCCTTCTACCTTTTCGATGATTTTCCGCTCGATCTGACGCATCGCCTCGTTGTCATCGGCGATCAATACGCGAATTTTGTCCATCCTTTGCGCTCCTTCATAGCTATCCCCTATATAATACACTAAAACAGGTCAAAATGTTTCACTTTCAGTGAAATTCATTGAAAAAAAGGAGCGGCTGCCAGTGAAGGGCCGCTCCGTGAGAAAGTGGGGACGTTTATCGGGCCTGACGCTGACAGGGCCGGGTGAGCACCTCCTGCATGACGAAGGCCTTGACCATGTTTTCGCCTGACCAGTCGAAGGTCATCCCAGGGGCGTCCTGGATAGGGTCGTCCGTAGTGCGGGTATGGGTCAGCTGCTCCTCATGGCAGGGATCCTTGCCTTCAGTGGAGGTGACGCCCAGGCTGCCGGGGGTATCGTGGGTATCGCAGTCCGGCTCGAAATGGGGGTGCACCGTGGGGACGATGACCGGGCTGGGGATATCCGTAATGGTCGTGGGAGGCAGCACGGTGGGTTGGGCGGGCTGCCACGGCTGAGGCGCTTCTGCCTTGGGGGCAGTACTCGCCTTGGGCCAGCTGCCGGCGGCCTGCTGCTTCTTCTTGTTGCTGGAGATCGCGCTGATAGCGCCGATCAGGATGACGATCAATGCTGGAAATAGGTCTTCCAAGTTGATCCCTCCTTTGGGACTTTAGCCCGTTGATTCGGGATTACTTCTTATCCGCCGGGGCGGCAGCGGGCTGGCTGGCCTTGGCAATGGAGTCGCGCATGGTGGTGTCGGCGATGGTGTTCTGCATCTGGTAGTAGTCCATCACGCCCAGCTTGCCGTCACGCAGGGCAGCAGCCATGGCGCGGGGCACCTCGGCCTCGGCCTCGACGACCTTGGCACGCATTTCCTGCACGGCGGCCTTCATTTCCTGCTCGTGGGCAACGGCCATTGCGCGGCGTTCCTCAGCCTTGGCCTGGGCGATGCGGCGGTCAGCCTCAGCCTGATCCATGGCCAGCTGGGCGCCGATGTTGCGGCCCACGTCCACGTCAGCGATGTCGATGGAGAGGATCTCGTAAGCGGTGCCGGCGTCCAGGCCCTTGGCCAGCACGGTGCGGCTGATGGAGTCGGGGTTTTCCAGCACGGCCTTGTGGCTTTCAGCAGAGCCAACGGTGGTGACGATACCTTCGCCGACACGGGCTACGACGGTTTCCTCGCCAGCACCGCCCACCAGGCGGGAGATGTCGGTGCGCACGGTCACGCGGGCCTTGGCGCGCAGCTCGATACCGTCCTTGGCGATGGCGGCAACCACGGGGGTCTCGATGACCTTGGGGGTAACGCTCATCTGCACGGCGGCGAACACGTCACGGCCGGCCAGGTCGATGGCGCAGGCCTTCTCAAAGGGTAGATCGATATTGGCGCGCTGGGCGGCGATCAGGGCGTTGACCACGCGGTCAATGTTACCGCCGGCCAGGAAGTGGGTTTCCAGCTGGCTGATGGTCAGCTTGAGGCCAGCTTTGGTGGCCTTGATCAGGGGATACACCAGGCGCTTGGGCTGGATGCGGCGGATCTTCATGCCGATCAGGGTGCCCCAGCTGACGTGTACGCCGGAAGCCAGGGCGCTGATCCACAGGCCAACGGGGACGAAGCTCAGGAAGATGCACAGGAGAATGAAAACCAGTGCGATGATGCCAACGATGTAGACGATAGGATCCATACAATTTTCCTCCCTATATTTCGGCCATCACCGCAATTGCGGCGCTGGCTACACTTGATCATTGCAAGCAATGACCTGCGTTAGTCGGGCTCATGCCCGACCAACATTTCGATAAGGCCTGTGGCCTTATATCCTTGTTTACAGCGGCTTGACGAGGATCTTCGCGCCTTCGACCTTGACGATGCGCACCCTGGTGCCTGCGGGGATGTAGTCGCCCTCGGAGGACACGTTGAGGCGGACGCCCTCAAAATCAGCGATGCCGGCGGGGCGCAGCACAGTAGAGGCGACGCCCTCCTTGTCCATGAAGACCGCCAGATCCTGGGTGGAGCGGTAGCCGTCCTCATTGCTCTCGGTTTCCGAGTGCACCAGGCTGGACTTGCTCAGCCGGCCCGAGGTGATTGATCTCAAACTTGTGGAAATGGCAATGGCCAGCACCAGCAGCACGATCAGCAGCATGGCCAGGGTGGCCACAGGGCCGTGTTCGAACCAGGTCATGACCAGGGTGATGACTTCCAGCACTGCGCCGGTGATGCCCGGCGCACCGAAGCCCGGCATGAACGCCTCCAGGATCAGCAGCCCGATGCCGATCACGAAGCAGATGATGATCGGCAGGTTTGCAGCGATAAACTCTAACATGGGAGTAACCTCCTTCGGGGGATACGGCCCCGCTTGTTTACGGCCTTAGCATACCATATGCATGTCTTGCACGCAATGGGTTTTGCTTCAATTATACATTTTGACGTCTCAAATGTCAGGCCGGGCTGCCCCGGCGGGCGGCTCGCGATTGAGTTGACTTCTCCTTCATAGACCTACCGCGTGCGGGTTGGGTCTGATGGCGGAGTTGGACTTCCGCGCGCTCATCGCGCGGGCTGTGAAGTTGAATTCTTGTGAAGTTAAAAAAGGGACTTCAGCGCCTGCAGATCCCCGTCGTAGACCTCCTGCAGGCTGCGGTTGTAGATGATGCTTGCCGGGTGATAAAGGGGGAAAATGCAGAACTCGGCGGCCTGCTTCTCGTGCTTGACGGTGACAAGGGTCTCCTTGCCGTGCATGTCGCCGATGATGGCCTTGGGGCCGCACAGGGCCTTCAGGGCGAAGTTGCCCAGCGTCACGATCATCCGGGGTTGCACGAGGAGAATTTCCTCCATCAGGTAGGGCGTGAACAAGGCCAGCTCCTCCTTGTTCGGCGGGCGGTTGGACACGCGGCCCTTGTCAGACACCTTCGTGGGGCGAATCTTCACCACATTGCTGATGTAGATGTCCTCCCGCTTCAGCTCTAACACCTGCAAAAAGCCATCCAGGTTCTTGCCCGCCTTGCCCACGAAGGGCCGGCCCTGCAGGCTTTCCTGCTCGCCGGGGGCCTCGCCGATGAGCATCACCGGGGGATGATTGGTATTGCCCTCGCCCAGGACGATGGGCTTTTCCTCCGCCGGCCAGAGAGACTGAAAGAAGCGGAGCATTTTCTGATTGAAGGATTGCATATTGCCCTCCATTTTTACGGATATTGCAATGTGATGGTCATGCCGTCCACGGCGACGTCGGTATCCGGGAACACGTCACGCGCGTTGTCGATGAATTCCTCCGGAACCTCAATGCTGGTGGAGAAGTGGGTCAGCAGCAGGCGAGCGGCCTCCGCATCCCGGGCGAGGGCGGCGGCCTCGCGGTAGAGCATGTGGTGGTTTTTCACTGCCAGGGGGAGCTTTTCCTCTGCGCCGTACATCCCCTCCAGGATCATCAAGTCGCAGCGGAAGCCCTGGTCGGGGATTGCGTCCACGGGCCTGGTGTCCGTGGCATAGAGCACGGTGATGCCCTGGCGCGGCGCGCCCATCACGTCCTCCGGGCGGATGATATGGCCGTCCACCTCGGCGGTTTCGCCCCTTTGCAGCTGCTTCCACATCGGCAGCGGCACGTTCAGTGCGCGGGCCTTCTCCGGGTCGAAGGCGGCCTTGCGCGGCAGATGCAGCTTCCAGCCGAAGCAGGGCATGCCGTGATCCAGCGGGAACGCCGTGATTTGCAAACCGATCAGCTCAAATTCAGTCTGTCCCGACAGCTCGTGAAGAATCACCGGAAATGTCAGCTGGGGCGCGATGACCCGCAGGCCATTCACGATCTGCGTCAGCCCCACAGGGCCATAGATGTGCAGCGGCTCAGTCCGCATGGCCTTGGTCAGAGCCAGCAGCATACCTGGCAGTCCCGAGCAGTGATCCGCGTGGAAATGACTGATCAGGATGCCGTCGATGCACTGCATGCCCCAGCCGAGCTTCTGCACGCCCACCTGGGTGCCCTCGCCGCAGTCGATAAGGATGGAGCGGCCGTTCACGCGGGCATACAGGGCAGCAAGCGCACGGTCGGGCATGGGCATGGTGCCGCCGGTTCCAAGGGTGCACAGGTCGAGCATGGGAAAAACCTCCTGAATGTGTTGCCGCTTTTATTCGATGAACATGGCGGAAAATCCTGCTTGACATACGCTGCAGGCCGGCGTATAATGATGTTGAAAATCGCATCCACCGCTGGGGGTGCGGCAGGGGGCAATGTCCACCTGCTGCTGAGAGAGCGAAAGCTCGACCCTTGGAACCTGTGTAGGTCATCCTACCGTAGGGAAGCGGCGCCGCATCGCGGCATTTCTTCACGAAACCTGGCCAGGCGTGAAAAAGTGCTTCGGACGGCAACTGCTTTCCCGCGTACAACACGCGGGTTTTTCATTTGCGCAGGCTCCGCCTGTTTTACAGGAGAAGTCTGAAATGGGTGCGTCGCAAAGGAGGATTTTTCCATGAATGAATTCCTGACCAACATGTTTGGCGATCTGACCGAGCTTCCCTGGTGGGGCTGGCTGGTCGTGGCGCTGCTGCTCATCGGCGGCGCGGTGGCCTTCGCGAAGGCTCGCGGCAGCCAGAAGGTCATCTGGAACGCCCGGATGCTGGCAGTGGGTGCAATGTGCATTGCGCTCTCCAGTGTGCTGAGTAACATCAAGCTTTTCTCCATGGCTGCGGGCGGCTCGGTGACGGCAGCGTCCATGCTGCCGATCATGCTCTTTGCCTTCGTGTACGGGCCTGTTCCGGGCCTGACGGTGGGCTTTGTGCATGGCTTGCTGCAGTTTCTGATGGGCGGCTGGTTCCTCAACGTCTGGCAGATGCTGCTGGAGTACCCCATCGCCTTTGGCGTACTGGGCCTGGCAGGTCTGACGTGGAAGATGAAGAATCAGCATGCAGGCCTGATCATCGGTGTTTTGATCGCCTGCGCGGCGCGCTGGTTCTGCTCCACGCTGGCGGGCATCGTCTTCTGGGGCGACTTCACCAACGGTACATGGGCGGCGATCACCTATTCCATTGGCTACAACGCATCCTACATGGTGCCTGAGTGCATCATCTGCGCTGCATTGGGCCTGTTGATGGGCAAGCGCCTGGTGTCAGAACTCCGCAAAGTAAAATGATGTCCGGCGGCTTTCTCAAAAAGAGGAAGCCGCTTTTCTGTTGCCATCGGGCCGAAAATCTGCTACAATAGTCCGGCAAACACGAAGAAGAAGGAGCAATCCTCATGAAGCACCACTTTTTTGCCTACGTCAGCCGTCTTCGCTATATCCGCCGCTGGGGCCTGATGCGCTCGGTTATGCCGGAGAACGATGCTGAGCATTCCCTGCAGGTGGCGATGATCGCCCATGCGCTGGCCATTATCGGCCGGGATACCTATGGCCGCGAGGTCAACCCCGAGCATGTGCTGGCCCTGGGCGTGTATCATGATGTCAGCGAGGTCATCACCGGCGATATGCCCACCCCTGTCAAGTACCAGACTGACGAGCTGCGCCGTTCCTACAAGGACGTAGAGCGCATGGCCAACGAGCGCCTGCTGTCCATGCTGCCGGATGGGATGCGTCCCGCTTACATTCCGTATTTGAGCGTCCCCGAGGATTATGACCGCCAGCTGATCAAGGCGGCGGATTCCATCAGTGCATATTTGAAGTGCCTGGAGGAAAAGCGCGCCGGCAACCGGGAATTCGACGCGGCAGGGGAGTCCATCCGCAAGGGTCTCAGCCAGATCGAGCTGCCCGAGGTGCAGGATTTCATCCGGGAGTTCATCCCCTCCTTCGAACTGTCGCTGGATGAGCTGAATCAGCCGACGGGCCGATAAGTCGTCTGACTCGCCCATAGGGAAAGCCGCCTCCCCTATGAAGGGGCGGCTTGGTTACCCGGACTCCACTTTCAGGGGAGATGTCGCCGTAAGATGACTGAGGGGTTGTAACAAATCAACCTGTTATATTGCATTTTTCGGCAACACACGCTATAATGTAGAGGATACCTCAAAAAGGAGGAACCCGGAATGAATGTGATGAAGCGCCTGATGGCCTTTATGCTGATGGTCTGCATGCTGCTGCCTATGGCCGTGTGGGCCGAGGAGAACGAGGCAGAGGATACCTTTGCGGACTTCGGCGAAGAGATCGTGATCGACACGGAGGACGCCCAGTCCGCCGAAGAGGAGGAAGAGGAAATCTACATCCCCGAGGAGGACGAGGAGCTTGCCGCTGCGGTGGAGATCCTTGACGCGGAGATTGACGAATCTGTCGATCCCACCAAGCTCGACCTCAATGAGAACCTGCCTGATAACGTGGTCAATATCCTGCTGGTGGGCATCGACGGCCGCTCGAAGGAGATTGAAAAGGGCACCCAGCATGGCGATGTGCAGATCATCGTGTCCATCAACAAGGATGAGGGCACCATCAAGCTCACCAGCGTCCTGCGCGACCTGTATGTCACCATCCCTGGCTACAAGTCTAAGAACCGCATCAACGTGGCTTACCAGCGCGGCGGCGGTCAGCTGGCCATGCGCACGATGAATAACCTGCTGGAGCTGAACATCCAGCATTATGTGGTCATCAACTTCTATGGCCTGGCGTCTATCATTGACAGCCTGGGCGGCATCGACATTGAGCTGACCAAGGCAGAAGCCGGCGCCATCAACACATACATTAAGAAGAACCTCAAAAAGGGCGGCTACGACAGCCAGGAAAAGGGCTACGAGCGCCAGGATCTGAAGAAGGTCAACGGTGTACAGCACCTGGACGGCATCCAGGCGGTGATGTATGCCCGCCTGCGCTCCATCGACAATGACTTCAAGCGCTCAGAGCGTCAGCGCCATCTGCTGGAGCTGCTGCTGGGCAAGGTGCTGGAGGGCGGCCTGGACATGAACAAGCTTCTGGGCCTGCTGGAGACCTGCCTGCCCTATGCGGAGACCAACATGTCCGCGATGGACATGGTTTCCCTGGCGATGGGCGTGCTCCGCTCGGATATCCTCAAGAAGCTGGAGAGCGGCGAGCCTCTGCTGCAGCAGAACCGCATCCCCATGGATGAGACCTGGAAGTACTACACCACCGACGGCGGCGCATCTGTGGTCTCTTTCCGCACCACCAAGCGCCAGCAGGAGAATGTGGAGGCCATCCACCAGTTCATCTACGGCGAGTACATTCCTGCGAAGTAAAATCACATTCGGGCGGGCGGCGTGGGCTGTCCGCCTGTTTCATGCAAAAAACCTGCATTTTCCCTGAAAAATCCGCGTTTTGCCTCTTGCTTTTCCATGGGGGCTGTGGTATAATAGCAAGGCTTTGATGTGTGCATACTCCAACAAGGAGGTGGATTTCCATGGGTAAGTATTGCGAAGTTTGCGGCAAGGGTACTCTGAACGGCCACGCCGTCAGCCACTCCAACCGTAAGACCAACCGCATCTGGGCTCCCAATGTTCAGAATGTCCGCGTTGTGGTCAACGGCACTGCGAAGCGTATGAACGTCTGCACCAGCTGCCTGCGCAGCGGCAACGTCACTCGTGCGCTCCCCCGTACCCGCAAGGAAGCGTAATCGGTTCGCCGGTTCGTCACGCCTTAGCAGAGGATGCATCAATTTCGTCAGACTGTTGTGCGACGGTCTGGCGATTTTCTGTAAATGGGTCGAAGACCCCTCCGATTGTTGTGCGACAATCGGAGGTTTTTTGTTTTAATTCGTAATTAGGAATGCGGAATGCGGAATTTACCAAGTTGCTCGGTGTTCGCCTTTACAAGGGAACATACATGCGGTATAATGAAGATAATACCTCGAAAGGGGGTCGAAGACCCTGAATGTAGACCAGTTGACCCAACAGCTCCGCAGCGACCCGCTGTTCATGCGCAATGTCGTGCGCTGGGAAACCATCCCGCCCCGTGAGGCGAAGTATGCTGCTTTTCCAGAGCAGCTGGACGAGCGGCTGATCCCCGTGCTGCAGAAGAGAGGGATCCACCAGCTGTACACCCATCAGGCCCATGCGGTACGCTCCGTGCTGGAAGGGCAGGATGTGGTGGTTGTCACTCCCACGGCCTCGGGCAAAACCATGTGCTACAATCTGCCGGTGCTGTCCGCCATTCTGCAGAATGAGGACGCCCGCGCGCTGTATCTGTTCCCGACCAAGGCACTTTCCGCCGATCAGGTCAGCGAGCTGTACGAGCTGATTGAGATGATGGGCGTGGACATCAAGACCTACACCTACGACGGCGATACCCCCGGCGCAGCGCGCAAGGCGGTGCGGCAGGCGGGGCATATCGTGGTCACCAATCCTGACATGCTGCACTCCGGCATCCTGCCTCACCATACCAAGTGGGTCAAGCTGTTCGAGAATCTGCGCTATATTGTCATCGACGAGATCCACACCTACCGCGGCGTGTTCGGGTCGAACCTGGCCAATGTCCTGCGCCGCCTGATCCGCCTGTGCAGTTTCTACGGCTCGAAGCCCCAGTTCATCCTGTGCTCGGCGACCATCGCCAACCCCCAGGAGCTGGCGGAAACCCTCATTGGGCGGCCCGTCCACATGGTGGACGACAACGGCGCGCCTATGGGCGCGCGGCACTTCGTGTTCTACAACCCGCCGGTGGTGAACCGCCAGCTGGGCATCCGGCGCGGGGTGATCCCGGAGACGCGCAACATCGCCTCCATGCTGCTGAAGAACGGCATCCAGACCATTACCTTCGCCCGATCGCGGCTGACGGTGGAGGTGCTGACCAAGTACCTGAAGGACCTGGTGCGCGATCCTATCGGCAACGCCGGACGGGTGCGCGGCTATCGCGGCGGATACCTTCCCACTGAACGCCGCGAGATCGAGAAGGGGCTGCGGGCGGGCTCCATCGACGCGGTGGTCTCCACCAACGCCCTCGAGCTGGGCATCGACATCGGCGCGCTGGACGCCTGCGTGCTTTGCGGTTACCCGGGGACGATCGCCTCTGCGTGGCAGCAGGCGGGCCGCGCTGGCCGCCGCAAGGGGACGAGCATCGTGTTCTACGTCGCATCCTCCGCAGCGATCGACCAGTACATCGTCAGCCACCCGGATTATTTCCTGCGCCAGAGCCCGGAGAACGCTCTGCTTAACCCTGACAACCTCTACATCATGCTCAGTCACTTCAAGTGTGCAGCCTTTGAGCTGCCCTTCGAGGACGGCGACGCCTTCGGCAACGCTCCCGGTACCCCGGAAATGCTGGAGTACCTCACCGAGGCAAACATCGTCCGCCATGTGGACGGGCGATACCACTGGTCGGCGGAGGACTTCCCGGCCAGCGAGATCAGCCTGCGAAGCGCGTCCGCTGAGGAAAACTTCATGATCATTGATATCACCAATCCCCAGAAGCACCGCGTGATTGGAGAGATGGACCGATTCACCGTGCCGATGCTGCTGCACGAGAATGCCATCTATATGCACGAGGCCCAGCAGTATCAGGTGGAAAAGCTGGACTTCGACGCGTGCAAGGCCTTCATCCGCCGGGTGGATACGGGCTACTACACGGACGCGGACCTCAACGTGACGTTGTCCCTGCTGGACATTGAGCGGGAGGAAGAGCGGGGTGGCGTCCACCGCGGCCTGGGTGAGGTGCGGGTGTCCACGCTGGTGACGATGTTCAAGAAGATCAAGTTCGACACCCACGAGACGCTGGGCTTCGGGCATGTCAGATTGCCGGAGACGGACATGCATACCACCGCCATGTGGTGGACGCTGCCGGACGAGCTGGCGGCGAAGTATGACTCCGACACGCTGAAAAACGGCATGCTGGGCGTGACGAACCTGCTGCGGATCGTGGCGCCTTTGTCGCTGATGTGCGCGCCCCAGGACGTGGCGGTGCTGTACCAGGTGAAGTCGCCGATCACAAACAAGCCGACGATCATCCTGTACGACAACTGCCCGGGCGGCGTGGGTCTGAGCCACAAGGCCTACGGGATGCAGCAGCTGCTGCTGGAGCAGGCGCTGCAAATCGTGAATGATTGCTCGTGTCCGTTTGGGTGTCCCAGCTGCGCCGGACCGATGGGCGAGATAGGCATGAATGGCAAGCGCACAGCGTGGGAGCTGCTGAAGGAACTGGTGAAGTAAGCCTGTGAGGACAGCAGACGGCTCCCTTAGCTGCCTGCGGGAGAATGCGCAAGCCGCATGATCTGCCTATAACAACGGAGAAAGGAGGGATGCGCCATGAATCTTCGCGACAAGCTTAAGGCCATCGAAAAGCCCAAAGTCAAAGTAACCGTCGTGCCAACCCAGCCGGAAGCGCCGCCGCGTCCCGCCTTCACCGACTGCTGGCGCGCCGAAACCACCCACACGCCCTCCGCTTACCCTATCCGGCGTGAAACCGTCATGCTCATGCAGGGCGACGACATGCCGGGGGATTTTTCCCCGGAGCGCATCCTTTACCTCGATACAGAAACCACCGGCCTCATGGGCGCGGGGACGGTTGCCTTCGAGGTGGGCTTGGGATGGCAGGCGGGGAGTACCTTCCACGTGCGGCAGCTGGTTATGCGGGACTACCCGGAGGAGCGCTTCCTGCTGGAGGAGATCGTCCGCGTAGCAGAAAGCTTCGACGTGGTGTGCACCTTCAACGGCAAGACCTTCGATTTGCCCCTACTGCGCAACCGTTTCATCATGAACCGAATCCGCACAACCTGCCTGGACAAGCCCCACATCGACCTTTTGCACATCGCGAGGCGTGTGTGGAAGCTGCGCCTCAAGCACTGCAACCTCACCAACCTGGAGGAAGCCCTGCTGGGCATCCCGCGCGTGGACGACCTGCCCGGCGCCCAGGTGCCGGAAAGGTTCTTTTCCTATTTGAAGACGGGGGATTTCACCCTGCTGGACGACGTGCTTGACCACAATGAGCAGGACATCGTCAGCCTGCAGAATCTTCTCAGCCACATGTGCCGCATGTACGAGAATCCCGAGCAGCTGCGCTTTGACGAGGATGTGTACTCGATGGGTGTGGCGTTGGAGCGCTTCCATCATGGCCAGGAGGCTCGCCGGTGCTACGAGCTGGCCGGCGGGGCGATGCATGCGGCATCCCAGAGCCGCCTGGCCCAAAGCTATCGCAAATCCGGCGAACGCGCTGAGGCTGTCCATATCTGGCAGGAGATGATCCGTCGCCGTGAGGGAGGCGTCTCCCCTTATGTGGAACTGGCCAAGCACTATGAGCATGCGGAAAAGGACTACGCGGCCGCCCTGGATGTGGTCAGGAAGGCCCTTGTTTTGCTGGCGGAGCCCACTTTATTTGAAGATAGTGCTGTACAAGATGCCAGAAATGCGTTACAATACCGGTATGAGCGCCTGAAACGGAAAGCAAGCACTCACATGAATGATTGAAACATCAAAGGAGTCATACATATGGGATTCATGGCAAGTTGGAAGGGGCAGCAGGCAATGCGCGCCCACACCAAGGGTGAACTGGAAAAGGCAAAGAAGCTGTATCAAGAGGCGATCGATGGCGGGCTGATGGAGGCCCGCACGATGCTGAGCTACTCGCTGCTTTTGATCCGCGAGGGCAGCTATGAGCAGGCCATGGCGCTGCTGCTCAAGACACAGAAGGCCCCCGACCTCACCCCGGACCGCAAGAGCCAGCTCTTTGTGGACTACGCTGCCTGCTGTGCCAAGACTGGTCAGCTGGAAAAGGGCGTGAAGCTCCTGGAGAAGCAGCATGCCCGTACCCCCATCGGCCTGACCTACCAGACCCTGGGGTACCTGTATGTGGAACAGCTCTCCCAGGGTAAGCCCGTGGCGGACGAAAACACTGTGGTCATGGTTCCCGGCCCCCATGAGTTTTCCGACCCCGTGCCCGGTGAGGGCCTCTCCGTGGAGGAGAAGCAGGCTATCCTGGACAAGCAGTATGAGGAGCTGAAGCAGAAGGCCTTGAAGCTTATCGATGACTCCCTGGAGTACGACGACGAGGATCCCGTCTGCCTGGACAACAAGGGCCAGTATTTCTACCGTGTCCTGGGCGACAAGGCTGCCGCCAAGGCGTGGTTCGACAAGGCCCACGAGGAGAAGCCCGGTCAGATTGACAGCCTGTGGTTCCTCAGCCGCTACGACATTGAAAATGGCGACACCGAGGCGGCTATCGAGAAGCTGGAGACCGCTCTGGAGGGTCGCTTCTCCCCGCTGAACTATGTGGACAAGGACGCTGTTGCGGCAGAGATCAAGCGGCTCAAAGGGGAGTAAGTGCTGCTGTGGCATTCCCCCCTCCGTCTGCTGTGCAGACATCGCCCTTTCGTAGGGGAACTGTCGCCGCAAGGAGACGGAGAGGTTCACAACCGACAAATTTCGCGGAGGGGGTATTGATCCCTCTCCGCCATACCGTGTTTTGGAGAAAGGAATCATGATGGAAACATATATTGTTGTGGGCCTGGGAAATCCCGGTGCCCAGTACGCAAAGACCCGCCACAACGCGGGCTGGGAGTCCCTGGAGGTGCTGGTGCGCCGGTGGAATGCGCCCCTCATCAAGAAGAAGTTCGACGGGCTCCTGGCGGAAACCACCTATGACGGTAAGCGCGTGGTGCTCTGTCAGCCGCAGACCTTTATGAATGCCTCGGGTGAGTGCGTGCAGCAGCTGCTGGCATGGTACAAGTGTCCACTGGAGAATATGATGGTGATTTATGATGACATTGACCTGCCGGCAGCCAAGCTCCGGGTGCGGAAGAATGGCAGTAGCGGCACCCATAACGGCATGAGGTCGATCCTGCAGTGCATCGGGGGCCAGCAGGGCTTTCCGCGGATCCGCGTGGGCGTGGGTTCCAAGCCGGAGGGCTGGGATCTGGCAGACTGGGTGCTGAGCACCTATCGCATGGCGGAGGAGCGTGAAGCAATGGAGAAAACCTTTGCCAAAGCCGCCGATGTGGTGGAGGACTGGCTGAAAAACGGTATTGACCATGCCATGCAGCTGGGAAACCGCAACTGATGCCGACTTGAACCCATGATGAAAGGATCACTATGAAGCAACCTTTGTTCACCCCCGCCAGCCCTGCGTGGACACGGCTTGCCGCCTCCGCAGGGGAGGCGAAAACCCTTGCTCTGACCGGCCTTCCGGAGACGATGGCGGCCTTCGTGGCAGCAAAGCTGGCAGAGGAAACCGGCAAACGCGTGCTGCTGCTCTCCGGCAATGACCTGCGCGCTACTCACGACGCCGATGACGGTCAGCAGCTGCTGGGTACCCGGTGCGCCTGCCTGCCCGGCGGCGAAATCGACCTGACCCGCGGCGCGTCCTCCCATGAGAGCGCCTGGCGCAGGCTCGAAACCCTTGCGCGGATCAACGCCGGCGGGGTTTCCTTGCTGTGTGCGTCCATGGAGGCCGCCGTGCAGCGCATGGGCAGCGCGGCCAGGTTCGCGGAGAAAACCGTCCGCCTGGAGCTGGGCAGCGTCATCGAGCCGGCGGAGCTCATCCGAAAGCTCACCCAAATGGGCTACGAGCGTGTCAGCATGGTCGAGGGCAAAGGCCAGTGCGCCCAGCGCGGCGACATTGTCGACGTGTATCCGCCCGCCGGGGCTGTCGCCCTGCGCATCGAATTCTTCGGGGACGAGATCGACTCCATTCGCGCGTTCGACACCATGAGCCAGCGCAGTCTGGAGCCCGCGGAGGAAGCCATTCTGCCCCCCGCCACGGAAGTCCTGCTGGACGAGGGCGAGGCGAAATCCGCCGCCCAGCGCATGCGGGACGCCATCGAGGCCGCCCGCCCTGATAAGCCCCAGGAAGTCAGCCTCTTTGCGGATCTGCCGCCGCTGCCCGATGACGCGGAGGATGACGCTGCCTTCTACGACAAGAAGATCGCCCCCAAGGTCAAGCAGCGCGAGCAGACTGCCAGCCGCATTGCCGAGCTGGAGCGGAGAACCGCCCAGCTGATGCGCGACGCCGACGCCGTGGAGCAGGGATTACCCTTCCGGCGCATTCGCGCGTGGCTGCCGGTGCTGACGGATGAGATGCACACGGTGATTGACTGGTTCCAGCCGGAGGTCGTGCTGCTCAGCGACCCGGACATGCTGCGCAAACGGGCAGGGGAGCGCCGCAACGGCTTTGCGGAGGATCTGGACTCCGCCATGGGCCGCGGCGAGGCTGTGAAGGAGCAGGAGAACCTGCTCATGTCCTGGGAGGAGCTCGTCTCCGCGATGGATGGCCGCTGCGTGGTGGCCGTCACTGAATTCCTGGAGGGCCTGGGCGGAGTGAAGGTCGTCGATGCCATCGACCTGCATGCTGAGCGCGTGCAGGGTTACTCCAACCAGATGAAGCTGCTGGCGGCGGACTGCCAGGACTGGATCGCCGCGGGGCACCGGATTGCCCTGCTCTGCGGCGGCGTAGCTCGTGGTCAGCGCCTGGAGAACAGTCTGCGCGACCTGGAGGTTCCTGCCCATTTCGCCGAAGTGGCGGAGGAGCTTCAGCCTGGCCGTGTTACCATCCTGCCCGGTACCCTGGGCAAGGGCTTCATCTGGGAGGACGCGGGGCTCATCGTCGTCAGCGACACGGATGTATACGGCGCGGGCTATCGCAAGGTCAAGAAGCGCACCCATTCGGGCGAGAAAATCGCTGCCTTCACCGACCTCAAGCCCGGCGATTATGTGGTGCATGAGGAGTACGGCGTGGGCGTGTTCCTGGGTACGACGCAGATCAAGATCGGCGGCCCGGGCGGCATCCGGCGAGACTTCCTGCAGATCCAGTACAACGGCAGCGACAAGCTGAACGTCCCCATTGAGCAGCTGGATCGCGTCCAGCGATACATCGGAAACCCGCAAAATCCTCCGAAGCTGAACAGTCTGGGCAATTCCGAATGGCAGAAGCAGAAGGCGAAGGTGCGCGAGGGCCTGAAGGCCATTGCCTTCGACCTGGTGAAGCTCTATGCCACCCGCGAGAAGTCCGCTGGCTTTGCCTTCAGCCCCGATACCCCCTGGCAGCGGGAGTTCGAGGATCAGTTCCCCTACGAGCTCACCCCCGACCAGGCCCAGTCTGTGATGGAGATTACCGCAGACATGGAGGCCCCCAAGAACATGGATCGACTGCTCTGCGGCGACGTGGGCTACGGCAAGACCGAGGTGTCCCTCCGCGCGGCCTTCAAGGCCCTTATGGACGACAAGCAGGTCGCCATCCTTGCGCCGACGACCATCCTCGCCCAGCAGCACTACAACACGGTCCTGAAGCGCTTCAAAGGCTTTCCGGTGCGGGCGGAGGTGCTCTCCCGCTTCCGCACGGCCAAGGAGGTCCGCGATATCCTGGAACGCCTCAAAAAGGGCGAGATTGACATCCTTGTCGGCACCCACCGTCTGCTGGCCAAGGACGTGCAGTTCAAAGATCTGGGCCTCCTCATTGTGGACGAGGAGCAGCGCTTCGGCGTGCAGCACAAGGAACAGATCAAGAACATGAAGAACCAGGTGGACGTGCTGACGCTGTCCGCCACGCCCATCCCGCGCACGCTGCACATGTCGATGGTGGGCATCCGCGACATGTCCGTGCTGGAGACGCCTCCGGAGGAGCGTCTCCCGGTGCAGACCCGCGTGGTCGATTACAACGACGGCATGATCCGCGACGCCATCCTGCGTGAAATCTCCCGCGGCGGACAGGTGTACTTCCTGTACAACCAGGTCAGGCGCATTGAGGAGTTCTACGCCCGCCTGCGCGCTCTGGTGCCGGAAGCCCGCATCGGCGTGGCTCACGGCCAGATGAAGGAGCACGGCCTCGAGGACGTGATGATGGACTTCTATGGTGGCAGCTACGATGTGCTGCTGTGCACGACCATCATCGAGTCCGGCCTGGACGTGCCCACCGCGAACACGCTGATCGTCTTTGATGCGGACCGGTTCGGCCTCAGTCAGCTCTACCAGCTGCGCGGCCGCGTGGGACGAAGCAACCGGCAGGCGTATGCCTACTTCACCGTTCGTCCGGATCGGAATCTGACGGAGACGGCGGATCAGCGACTGGCTGCCATCCGAGAATTCACTGAGTTCGGCGCGGGCTTCCGCATCGCCATGCGCGACCTGGAAATCCGCGGCGCGGGCAACATCCTGGGCGCCGAGCAGCACGGTCATCTTGCCACCGTCGGCTATGACATGTACTGCAAGCTGATGGAGGAGGTCCTGCTGGAAACCAAGGACGAACTCTCCGGTAAGGCGCCGGCCCAGCCCCATTTCGAGACCCGCGTGGACGTGAAGGTGGACGCATATCTGCCTGAATCCTACGTCAAGGACGACCGCCAGCGCATGGAAATGTACAAGCGTATTGCCTCCCTGGTGACGGACGTGGACCGCGCCGATATCGTGGATGAGCTGATCGACCGCTTTGGCGAGGTGCCTCCGTCCGTAGAGACCCTGCTGGATATTGCCCAGCTCCGTGCCCAGGCCAACAAGCTGGCCATCAGCCAGGTGACCTACAAGCCTGGCGGCTTCCTGGTGCTCAAGATTGACCTGAAGCACCTGCCCCAGGATGACGAGGGATACATCACCGCCATGGCCAAGGCGGACAAGCGTATCATGCCCAGCCGCATGAATCCTGACGTGCTGATTTTTGCTGCGCCGGGCCTGAACGAGTACGGCATTCTCCGGGAGGCTGTGAAGGCCTTGATGAAGTGGAATCAGGTGTTTGAGGAAATGATCGCTGCAAAGACTGAGTGAATCAGCAAGGCTTCGTCCCAACGGGACGAAGCCTTTTCACATTCTCTACTTGCAATCTGGAAAAGGATGTGGTATAATACTTTTTGTTCGCTGGTGTGGCGGAACGGCATACGCATCTGACTCAAAATCAGACGGGGAAACCTTGGGGGTTCAAATCCCTTCACCAGCACGCAAGGAGCTGTCCGGATGGGCAGCTCCTTTTGCATGAGAGGATTTCAAACGCAAGATGCGGCATTTTTCTGCAGCCCTCTTGCATAGGCGGGAGATTTGTGGTATCGTAGATCTGTTAGCTTTAACATGTATCTGGAAAGGATGAAAATCATGCTGGTTCCTGTTCTTCTCTTTGCGCTGGGCCTGATCCTGCTGATCAAGGGCGGCGATTGGTTTGTGGATGGCGCCACGGGCATTGCCCATCGCTTCCATATCCCGGAGCTGCTCATCGGCGCGACGGTGGTATCCATTGGCACCACCCTGCCCGAGGTGATGGTGAGCGCTTCTTCTGCCCTGGGCGGCCACGGCGAGATCGCTTACGGCAATGCCATCGGCTCCATTATCTGCAACACCTCTCTGATCGCTGCCATCACCATTGCGGTACGTCCTCCCAAGGTGGAGGGCAAGTCCCTGACCATTCCGGTGCTCTTCTTCTTCGGTGCGGCGGCTTTCTACAGCTGCGTGGCCTATTTCACGGGCGAGTTCACCCGTCCGGTGGGCATTATCCTGCTGGCGATTTTTGCTGCTTACATGCTCTACAACGTCCTGCGTGTGAAGAACCTTCCTGCCGATGCGGCTGAGGCTGAGGCGGATAACGACTCCGACGCCAAGGCTGAGTTCGCCAGCCCTGTCCGGGATGTTGTGAAGCTGGTTGTGGGCGCTGCTGCCATCGCCTGGGGTGCTGATCTGCTGGTGGACAACGGTACCCTGATCGCTCAGGCTCTGGGTGTGCCGGAGTCCGTCATTGCGCTGACCTTCGTGGCTTTGGGTACCTCCCTGCCTGAGCTGGTGACTGCTGTTACCTCCCTGGTGAAGGGCCATGGTGCGCTGTCTCTGGGCAATATTATCGGTGCAAACCTGTTCAACCTGGTGCTGGTATCCGGCGTGTCGGTGACGCTGTCTCCCTTTGCGGTGCCTGCCAGCAAGCTGGTTGCCGGCATGAATGCCTCTCTGGTGGTGGATATCCCGCTGATGCTCTTCGTCATGGCCTTCCTGACTCTGCCCGGCATGATCCGCGGCAAGCTTCAGCGTTGGCAGGGCGTCACGCTGCTGACCATTTACTTTGCCTACATTGCCTTCCAGTTCATCGGCTAAGCCGGCAGCCCCGGCGGGCATTTCGCGATTGAGTTGACTGCTTCGACACAGGCTGACCTCGTGCAGGCTGGTGCTGGGACTGGCGTTGAGCGTCCGCAACTTCATGGCGCGGGCAATAAGGCTCCCTCGTGAGGGAGCTTTTTTTGTCCCAATAGCAGGGAAAAGCCGAGCAGCGGCGAATCATTGCTTGGATGTAATCACCCCATGCCAAGGAGGTCTACCAGTGAACGACAATGTCAGCCCGGCCCTCGGCTCTCGCCAGGAGAAGCGGGCCTTCTATAAAAACGCGCTGTGGATTCTGCTGCCCATCGCGCTGCAGAATCTCATGGATACGGCGGTCAACTCTGCCGACGTCATCATGCTCTCCTATGTCTCCCAGGACGCGCTGAGCGCCTCGTCCCTGGCGGGTCAGGTGTACTTCATCATGAGCAACCTGATCTACGGCCTCTCTTCCGCCTCGGCGATCATGGCGGCCCAGTATTGGGGCAAGGGAGACCGCTCCACGGTGGAACGAGTCCTCGGCCTGGCCCTGCGCATTGCGCTGATGGTGTCGCTGCCCTTCGCGCTGGCGGCGGCTGTTGCACCGGCTGGCATCATGCGCATCTTCACCGATGATTTGGCACTGATTGCTGAGGGCGAGAAGTACCTGCGGGTGGTAAGCGCATCCTACGTGCTGGGCGCCTTTTCCACGATCTATCTCTCCGTTATGCGAAGCGTCGAGCGGGTGATGGTGACTGCGGTCATCCACTGCAGCGCCGTCGTCATGAACGTGGTGCTCAATGCCTGCTTCATTTTCGGCATCGGTCCCTTCCCGCAGCTGGGGATTATCGGCGTGGCTCTGGCGACGACCATCACCCGTGCGGTGGAAGCGATCGTCTGCATCATGGATGGCTTGATGTGCAAACGCGTCCGCCTGCGTATCAAGTACTTGCTGAGTAAGGGCGGACAGCTGGTGCGCGACTTTCTGCGCATGGCCATTCCAGCAGCGGGCAACGACATTGTCTGGGGACTGGCCTTCAGTGTGTACTCCGTCATCCTGGGTCACCTGAGCAGCGATATCGTCGCGGCAAATTCCGTGGCCACTGTCGTGCGAAACCTGGGCACGGTCATGTGCTTCGGCACCGCCAGTGCAGCGGGCATCGTCCTGGGCAAGACCCTGGGCGAAAACAAGCTGGCTGAGGCCAAGGCTTATGCCAAGCGCTTCATCGGCCTGGCCATCTGGACGGCTGTTATTGGCGGTGTGGTCATTCTGCTTCTGCGTCCCTTGGTGATGCTCTTCATGGACATTTCCGTTAAGGATGCCACCCAGACAGCCAAGGATTACCTCGGTCTGATGCTCTACATCAACGCCTACTACATCATGGGGATTTCCCTCAACACCATGCTGATCTGCGGCATCTTCCGCTCCGGCGGCGATGTGCGCTACGGCCTGATCTGCGATACCTTCGCCATGTGGGCCTATGCGGTGCCCATCGGTCTGATCTGCGCATTTGTCTTCAAGCTGCCCGAAATGTGGGTGTACTTCATCCTCTGTCTGGATGAGTTCGTCAAGCTCCCGGTGAATATTTGGTACTACCGCAAAGGCACCTGGCTGAAGAATATCACCCGTGATGAGGTGTAATTGAATCGCAAGACGCCCTCCTGCTGTGTGCGGAGGGCGTGTTTTTGTTGATACAAAGACGGCTCCCCGACTGGGAGCCTTTCGAGGGGGAGGTGTGCAGCAAAAAACCGGACTCCCTGTCGGGAATCCGGCTTGCAATTATTTCCTAATGGTAATGACCACGTGACGGTTGGGCTCTTCACCCTCGGAGTGAGTATCCACAGCCTGATTGGCCTGCAGGGCAGAGTGGATAATGCGGCGCTCGTAGGGATTCATGGGCTCCATGCTCACCTTGCGGCCGGTCTTCACCGCGCGATTCGCCATGCGGTTGGCCAGACGGATCAGGGTGTCCTCACGCTTGGCGCGGTAGTTCTCGGTGTCGATGGTCACGCGGGTGTAGCCCTCCTGACCGCGGTTCACCTTCAGGCTGGTCAGGTACTGGATGGCGTCCAGGGTCTCGCCGCGGCGGCCGATCAGGATGCCCAGGGTGTCGCCGGTCATCTGTACGAAGACGTTGCCCTCTTCGTCGTTGCCCACGGCGATTTCCACGTTCACGCCCATCATCTGGGTCAGCTCAGCCAGGAAGGCCTTGGCCTTGCCGGCGGCGGACTCAGCGTCCACCTGATCGTCGGGGATCATGGTGATGACGGGCTTGACGATGGGCTTGACCTCCTTGGGGGGCAGCTCACGGGCGGGAGCCTCCTCCTTGACTTCGGTCTCGGCGGTGTTCTCAGTGTGGGTCTTTTTGCCGCCGCGACGACGGTTACGGCTGCGGCTGCGGGACTTCTTCACCGCGGTCTCGCCCTCGGCGGATTCGGTCTCCTCAGCGGCGTCGGCAGCCTCCACGACTTCCTCAGCGGGCTTCTCTTCCTTAACGGGCTTGGGCTGCTGGGGCTTGGCCTTGCGCTGCACAGGGGCAGGACGGGTGGCTTCTTCCTTCTTCTCCTCAGCCTTGGGGGCTTCGGGCTTCACTTCAGCCTTCTTCTCGGGCCGAGAGCCGGTTTCAACCTTGGGCTCGGCCTTCTTTTCAGCGGGCTTCTTCTCAGCCTTAGGGGCCTTCTTGGGCTCGGGCTTCTTGAACAGGTCGGCCAGGGGATCTTCCTCGATGGCCTTCATGGTCAGACGAATCTTGTAGGGGCGGGAGCCGAACAGACCAAACAGGCCCTTGCTGCCCTCCTCCAGCACGGTGATATCCACATCGGAGATGGTGGCGCCCAGGGCGCTCAGGCCGTTCTCAAGGGCTTCCTCGTAGGTCTTGCCGGTGGCTTCGTAATTCTTCATATTTATTATACACTCCAGACAGTTCTTACTTCAGGCCGCCCTTGACAGCGGCTTCGGGATTGGCGGCCTTCTTCTTATCGTCCTGGTTCAGCTTCCAGTTGATGATCTGATTGCTGACCAGGCTGAAGATGTTGGTGACCACCCAGTACAGGGCAAAGGCAGCGTTGGAGCTGGCACAGATCCACAGGGAGAAGAGGGGGAAGAACCACTTCATGAAGGAGTTGGAGTTGGGCTGCTGCTGGCCGTTGGCATTGGCAGCGGGGGCGGGCTGGGGATTCTGCATCTCGGTCAGCTTGCTCATCAGGAACTGGCTGGCAGCGGACAGCAGGGGCAGGAGGAACAGGCCGTTGTAATTGTCCACCACGACCAGCTCAGTCACCAGCAGGTTCAGGCGCAGGTAGGAGCTCTCCTGAGCCACGGGCAGCAGGGGCGTGATGGCCTCGATGGTGGCGGTCAGGGCGTTGCCCTTGGCAAAGGACGCCGCGGTCAGTTCAGCGACGTTCAGCTTCTCGGCCAAGGCAGCGACCTGGTCAGCACCCAGGCTGTTGAAGACGGACAGCCACTGCTTCTCCTCAACCATCTGCAGGCTCTGCAGATTGGGCCACACGCCGGAGAAGGGACTGTCGGGCATCCACAGGTTCTTCACCCACAGGAAGGGCTCGAAGGCGGTCTCGCCCGTCAGGATCAGGTCGAAGGTCTGCTTGACCAGCTGCTCATTGGCCATGTAACGCAGTGCGCCGTACATGGCGAACAGGATGGGCATGGACAGCAGCATCGGCCAGCAGCCGGCCATGGGGCTGGCGCCTTCCTTCCTGTACAGCTCCTGCATCTTGCGGTTGAGCTTTTCCTGGTCATGGCCGTACTTCTTCTGCAGCTCGGCCTGCTTGGGGGCCAGTTCGCTCATCTTGCGCATGCCCTTACGGGACTTGAAGTCCAGCGGCAGCAGACACATCTTCACCAGCAGCGTGAAGAAGATGACCGACAGGCCATAGTTCCCCACGAAACCGTAGATGCCGTCCAGGATGGCTTTGAGTAGATCGTTCATCTTGGGGTTGCCTCCTATTCTTTTTTCATCGTGATGCGGGGATCGTCCGGCACGGGATCGTATCCGCCCTTGGCGAAGGGGTGGCAGCGCATGAGCCGCCATGCCGCCATCCGTCCGCCCTGGAGTGCGCCGTACCGCTCGATGGCGGTGCGTGCATACTGGGAGCATGTGGGGACGAATTTGCAGCAGGGGCCGCCCTTGTTAGGGCTGATGGCGCTGCGGTAGAAGTCAACGGTTTTGAGCATGGCGCTCTGGAGGAAAGAACGTTTCATCGTGCGCTATGTCCGATCAGACGTTGTTTGCAGGCGCCTGCTTGTCGGCTTTCGTGCCCTTTTGCTGGGCAGAATCCTGATGCAGGGCAGGGGAGAGGACGTTATGCTTTTTCAGCAGGTAACGCACGTCCCTCTGCAGCGACTGAAAGGTGGCCTCTGCGGCTGAGGGTCTGGCGACGACAACGTACAAGCCGTTTTTCACGCCCCCCAGATAGGGCCGAAAGCATTCACGCAGGCGGCGCTTGACCTTGTTGCGGGTCACGGCGTTGCCCACCTTCTTGCTGACGGAAAAACCGACCTTCATGCCCTTTGCTTTCGCCACGAGCATGACCAGATCCCGACACGCGACGCTCTTTCCGCGGTGATACACGTACTGGAACGCCTTGTTTTTTTGCAGCCGATACTGTCTCTCCATGGTTGACTTCCTCATTAAATAGATACAATCCGTGCTGTGCATCCGGCAGCACATTGGTCGGACGGAGTCCGACCGGGAATGAGGTCGGGATTTATCCCGACGAGCGCTGTCAACGCTTGCGTTGATGGCGCGAAGCCTGCGACAGTCTGAAAGGACTGGGGCAGGCCGATACAGGAAAAGCCCGCCCGTTTCATGCTTTTGCACACGGGCGGGCTCTATCCACAGGATGTTGAGGTCAGGCGTAAGCCTGACGAGCGCTGTCAATGTTCACATTGATGGCGCGAAGCCCACGACAGACCGTCAGGGCTGGGGTGGGCCGACTTAGACAGTCAGCTCCTTGCGGCCACGACGACGGCGGGCAGACAGAACGCGGCGGCCGTTCTTGGTGGACATACGGGCACGGAAGCCGTGCACCTTGCTGCGCTGACGCTTCTTGGGCTGGTAGGTACGGAACATGTGTCAACACTCCTCACATTTTGTCTATCAGGGCATAGTATCCCTGCATTGCTAACTTCACAGCCTGTATAGTATACCTTTTTTGCAGGAGGTTGTCAATAGGAGACATCGTCTCTTTTTCTTTTTTTTCGCACTTTTTGTACCGGCGTGAAAGAACATTCATTTTCCCCTTTACAAACAGGGGGTGAAGTGCTATACTATACGGCGGTAATCAACGCAACCCCTTTAACTCAGCACGAGAGGCTGGAAAGGCACGCAGCGATCCGTCTTGAATAGTCGCCGGGGAGACCCGGCATTGCGTGTGCGCCTACCTGCCAGGATCTGTGCAGGAGGCGCTGTTTTTGGTGCAGAAATGGAGGTCGGGCACGAAGCCCGACTAGCGACAGCCAATGCTTGCATTGGGGGAGCGTAGCCAGCACGCGGCGTTTAGCCGTGGGATGGCCGAAAATGCAGGAGGCGCTGTTTTGGCGCAGATACGATTGATGGAGGTTATCAACATGGCGAATATTGGCTACGGCATCCCCAAGGCACAGCTCATGGCGGGCGATGCGATGAACCGCGCCCTCACCCGTATGGCCCATGAAATGATGGAGCAGCTCGATCTGAAAAATATGGTGTTCGTGGGCATCCGCCGCCGCGGCGTGCCGCTTGCCCAGCGTCTGGCGGCCATTATTGAGAAGTACGAGAACATCAAGTGCCCCGTGGGCGAGGTGGACATCGCCATGTACCGCGATGACCGCGACCCCTCCGAGCTGAAGATCAAGGTGCAGGAGCAGAAGCTTCCCGTGGACGTCGCCGGCCGTACGGTGGTGCTGGTGGACGATGTGCTGCACACCGGCCGCACTGTCCGCGCGGCGATGGATGCGATCCTGGATCAGGGCCGTGCTGAGCGCATCTGCCTGGCGGTGCTGATTGACCGCGGCCACCGCGAGCTGCCCATCCGTGCAGACTTTGTAGGCAAGAACGTCCCCACCTCCTCCGGCGAGCGTATCGGCGTAATGATGCAGGAGATTGACGGCGGTGACGGCGTGGCACTCTATGAGGGCCGCATGAATCGCTGAGCATGCTTTGTTGTTCCCCGACCAACTGGCCGGAGCACATAGACCAAGTTAACTCCACAACCAATGAGGAAAGGAAGTATTTCCAATGAGCGAGAATCAGAAGCTTTCTCCTGCCAAGTTTGGTCTGCTGGGTTTCCAGCATATGTTCGCCATGTTCGGCGCAACCGTGCTGGTGCCAACCCTGACTGGACTGTCTGTTTCCTCCACGCTGCTCTTTGCTGGTCTGGGCACGCTGCTGTTCCATTTGCTGACCAAGGGCAAGGTGCCTGCTTTCCTGGGCTCCTCCTTTGCGTTCCTGGGTGGCTACTTTACTGTGAAGGCCATGCCTGAGTTTGCTGTAGAGGGTGCTCCCAATTGGATTCCTTACGCTGGCGTTGGTGTTGCGGTGGCGGGCTTGATCTACTGTATTGTAGCGGCCTTGTTCAAGTTCTTCGGTCCGGAAAAGGTCATGCGTTATTTCCCGCCGGTGGTTACTGGCCCCATCATCATCGCCATTGGTCTGACGCTTTCCAACACCGCCATCACCAACTGTGCTGACAACTGGTGGATCGCTCTGCTGGCTCTGGCGATTGTCGTTGCCTTCAACATCTGGGGCAAGGGCATGTTCAAGATTATTCCGATCCTCCTGGGTGTGGTGGGTTCCTATGTGGTGGCTGCCATCGCTGGTCAGGTTGACTTCACGCCCGTTAAGGAGGCTGCCTGGATTGGCCTGCCTGTTGCCTGGGGCGATACGACCTTCTCCCTCTTCGGCAATGTGAATTGGTCGCTGCTTGTGTCCGTTGTGCTGACCATGGCGCCTATCTGCCTGGCCACGATGATGGAGCATGTGGGCGACATGTCCGCTATTTCCTCTACCGTTGGCAAGAACTTTATCAAGGAGCCCGGCCTGCATCGTTCCCTGCTGGGTGATGGCCTGGCCACCGCTCTGGCAGCTCTCTTCGGCGCTCCGGCCAACACCACCTATGGCGAGAATACCGGTGTGCTGGCCCTGACCAAGGTGTACAATCCCGGCGTTGTCCGTATGGCGGCTGTGCTGGCGGTGTTCTTCTCCTTCTGCCCCAAGTTTGCCGAGCTGATCCACTGCATGCCCGTGGCTACCATCGGCGGCGTGTCTCTGATCCTCTACGGTATGATTTCTGCTGTCGGCGTGCGTAACATTGTTGAGAATCAGGTGGACTTCTCCAAGAGCCGCAACGTGATCATCGCGGCGCTGATCATCGCCCTGACCCTGGGCATCCATTTCTCTCCCGCCATGGGTGCGGATCTGCCCTCCAGCACCGGCGGCGGTGTTGTTTTCGCCATCGGCGGTTACAGCGTCAAGCTCTCCGGCCTGGCAGTCGGTTCCCTGGTTGGCATTATCCTCAACGCCATCCTCCCCGGCAAGGACTACAAGTTCGGCGAGAACGAGCAGGGCGATCAGGCTGTGAATTTCAAGGTCTGATTTAAGCATAAATCCATGCGGTGGATTCCTTCGGGAGTCTGCCGTTTTTTGTTGACAAAGCGGGAAGCAGGTGCTATCATAACAAATGAACAACCGTTCATATGATAAACGCGAAAGGCTGTGTCGATATGAAGAACTGCGGCTGCGGACACGAACACCATGCGCACCAGCATGAACACGCCCAAGAGCATCACCACGAGCATCATCATGAGCATTGCCATGACGGCCATGACCATGGCAGCGGATGCGCCTGCGGTTGTGGCCATGACCACCATCATGACCACGGCTGTTCCTGCGGTCATGACCATGACCATAGTTGCTCCTGCGGTCATGCGCACGGGGAACATGCCGGAAAGACGCTGCTGCTGAGGGCGGTGCTTGTCGTGATGCTGCTGTTGGCAGGGCATCTTGTGCCCCTGCCCTGGCTGGGGACGGTTCTGTCTGTTGCAGCGTACCTGATCGCCGGCTACGACGTGCTGCTGACGGCGGTGCGGAACATCGCGCATGGCCGTGTATTTGACGAGAACTTCCTGATGGCGGTGGCGTCCCTGGGTGCAATGGCGGTGGGGGAGAGCGCAGAGGGCGTGATGGTCATGCTGCTCTACCAGCTGGGCGAATACCTCCAGCACCGGGCGGTGGACAAGTCCCGGGACAACATCGCTGCACTGATGGACGTGCGCCCCGACTACGCCAATGTGCTGCGAGGCGGCGGTGACGTGCGCGTCAGCCCGGAGGACGTGCATGTGGGCGAAAACATCCTCGTCCGCCCGGGCGAGAGAATCCCCTTGGATGGCGCGATCATGCAGGGCGCCGCTGCTGTGGACACTGCTGCCCTCACCGGCGAAAGTCTGCCCAGGGACGTCCAGCCCGGCGACAGCGTCCTCTCCGGCTGCGTAAACCTCAATGGCGTCCTGACCATCCGTGTGACGGCGGAGTACGGGCAGTCCACTGTGGCGAAAATCCTCGCCCTGGTACAGGAATCCGGCGCGCACAAGGCTCAAACCGAACGCTTCATCACCCGTTTCAGCCGCTGGTATACACCGGCAGTGTGCATCGCGGCGGTGCTGATTGCCCTCGTGCCTGGCTTTATCACCGGCGACTGGCAGGGCTGGCTGTATACCGCACTGACCTTCCTGGTCATTTCCTGCCCCTGTGCGCTGGTGATCTCCGTGCCGCTGACCTTCTTCTCCGGTGTGGGCGGCGCGTCCAGGCAGGGTGTGCTGGTCAAGGGGGCAAACTACCTGGAGACCCTGGCTGCCCTGGACACCGTTGCCTTTGACAAGACCGGCACGCTGACCCGCGGCGTCTTCACTGTGGCGGAGATTCATCCCGTAGGCTTGTCGGAGGATGCCCTTCTCGATCTGGCTGCCCATGCGGAGATGCACAGCGCTCACCCCATTGCTCGCAGCCTGATTGAGGCTTATGGACGGTCCCTGGAAGAAAGCCGCGTCACCGATGTGAATGAGACTGCCGGTCAGGGCCTTGCTGCCCTGGTGGACGGCAGGCGTGTCCTCTGCGGCAATGGAAAGCTCATGCGGGCAAATGGTGTCGAATATGCACCGGTGGAAGCTGTCGGCACCGTTGTCCATGTGGCAGCGGAGGGCGAATATGCGGGTTATATCCTCATCAGCGACGTGGTGAAGGACTCTACGCCTGCTGCCATCGTGGCCCTTAGGGAGACCGGCATCGCCCGAACGGTGATGCTCACCGGCGATAATGACCAGGTCGCGGCGGATGTGGCGCGTCGCCTGGCTCTGACGGATTACCGTGCGTCCCTGCTGCCGGGAGACAAGGTGCATGCCATCGAGGCCTTCCTGGGAGACGACCACAAGGTGGCCTTCGTGGGTGACGGCGTCAACGACGCACCGGTGCTGCGCCGGGCGGATGTGGGCATTGCCATGGGCGGCCTGGGCTCCGATGCGGCCATCGAGGCAGCGGATGTCGTCCTTATGGATGATGATCTGGGCAAGTTGGCTGTCGCCATTCGCCTGGCGAAGAAGACTGTGCGGATTGCCCGCCAAAATATCGCCTTTGCGCTGCTGGTGAAGCTGGGCGTTATGCTTCTTGGCGTGCTGGGCATTGCCAACATGTGGCTGGCCGTCTTTGCGGACGTGGGCGTAGCGATGCTGTGCATTGTCAATGCCCTCAGGGCCATGAAATAAGCCGGAAAGATTTGCGGAGGATGAAGCATGAAAAACGAATGCTTGATTTGCAAAGCGCCGCTGGAATATATGCAGGCCGACACGATGATGGAGTGCGCTATATGTCATCGCCGGGAGAGCAGCAAGACCCGATGCATTCATGGGCATTATGTGTGCAGCGAATGCCATACCCGGGGGATGGACCAGATCTTCTCGGTATGCATGAGCGAAAAGGGAAAGAATCCCTTTGCGATCCTGGAAAAAATGATGCGCCTGCCCTTTTGCCACATGCACGGCCCGGAGCATCATGTGATGGTAGGAGCGGCGCTGCTGACAGCCTTCCGGAATGCTGGCGGCAGCATTGACCTGCAGGCTGCGCTGGCGGAAATGTACAGCCGGGGGAAGGCTGTTCCCGGCGGTGCGTGCGGATTCTGGGGCGCCTGCGGTGCCGGCATCAGCGCGGGAATGTACATGTCCATCGTGACAAAATCAACGCCGCTGGCAACGCAGGCCTGGGGGCTGTCCAATCAGATGACCAGCCGGGCGCTGGGGAAAATCGGCGAGGTTGGTGGGCCTCGATGCTGTAAGCGCGATTCCTATCTCGCGATGCTCGCGGCGGTGGACTTTACGCTGGAAACATTGGGGATTGAGATGGAAACACAAATGGTACGTTGCACCCGTTCTGATATGAATGGCCAATGTATCCAGGCAAGATGCCCTTTTTATCCGCAGGAGCAATGAGAAATAAAGAAAGCCTCCGACCATCATGGCCGGAGGTTTTCTTCATGCGTGTTTCGTACTCAGAACGTGGTACACCAGCAGCGTGCCGATGACCATCGCGCAGCCCAGGAGAGACAGGGGCGCGAGGGTTTCTCCCAGGAAGAGAAAGGTCCAGATGGGGGCCATCACCGGCTCGGACATGGTGATGAAGTTGGCCTGCAACGCGCTGGTGTGCTTGATGCCCACGGTGAAGCACAGCCATGCGCCCACGCCGCTGAGCGTCGCAAAGGCGATCAGGAAGCCCCACTGGGGCAGGGTGGTATTCAGAACGGCTTCGTTGGTAACGCAGAAAGGAACCAACAGGAAGTACATAGCGTTGCCGATGCACAGGGACTCCAGCGGATCGGCGTTCTCGCCCTTGCTGAGGAAGAACACCCCTGCGTAGAACACCGCCGACACCAGCGCGAACACATTGCCCAGCCATCCGCCGCCGCCCATATTGCCCGCGAAGGCTACCGCCACGCCCAGGAACAGGCATGCGCAGGTGATAACCTCCAGCTTCGTGGGGCGCTTTTTCAGCAACAGTACCCCGAAGAGGATGATCCACAGGGGCGATGTGTTCTGCAGCACCGTGGCGTTGGCGGCGGTGGTATATTTGTTGGCGCACATGAACAGCGTACCCTGCACGAAGTAGCAAAAGCCAGCCAGCACCTTCTGTCGGTTAAGGCGGATCTTCCTTCCACGCAGGAGAATGGCGGAGGCGGTGAAGGCGATCACGCCGCGCAGCGTTGCCAGGCAAATGCCGTTCCACGCAACGGTCTTGGTGAAGATGCCGCTGGTGGACCACATCAACGCCGCGAAGAAGAGGAACAGCGGTGCGAGCTTCTTGTTTTTCAGTTCAAGCATGAGGATGAAGCCCTTTCGGGAAGATGGGCTGCCGGGAAGGCAGCGCATCCACCTTACCACTTCGGGACCGCGTTGTCAATCGGGGAAATGCATTTTTCCCCTTCCATTTTGCCCCATTGTGTGGTATCATGACCCCAACTACACCCCGGAGGTGCACCATGTTTGCGTCTATCCGCAAGAACTACAATCATACCATCTTCGCCAGCTATGGTGGATATATCACCCAGGCCATCGTGAACAACTTTGCGCCGCTTTTGTTCCTGACCTTCATGGCGGATTTCGACCTGACCATTGACAAGATCACCCTCATCACCACCGTGAACTTCCTTGTGCAGCTGGCGGTGGATGCCATCGCTGTCAAGGTGGTGGATAGGATTGGCTACCGCCCCTGCATCATCGCGGCCCATGTGTTTGCGGTGCTGGGCCTGGCGGGATTGGCGCTGTTCCCCATGGTGCTGCCGCCTTTCATTGGCATCATGGCGGCGGTGGTGATGTACGCCATCGGCGGCGGAATTATCGAGGTGCTCATCAGCCCCATCGTCGAGGCCTGCCCCACCGACGCCAAGGCCTCTGCCATGAGCCTGCTGCATTCCTTCTACTGCTGGGGGCATGTGTTCCTGGTGGTGGTGAGTACTGCGTTCTTCGCCGTGTTCGGGATGGCGAACTGGCGTATTCTGGCGTGCTTGTGGGCGCTGGTGCCCTTCCTGAATATCTTCTACTTTATGCTGGTACCTATCTACCCCATTGTGGCGGAAGGCACGAAGCAGATGTCCCTGCGCGAGCTGCTGGGACAGAAGGTTTTCTGGCTGCTGCTGGTGATGATGGTCTGCGCCGGCGCCTCCGAGCAGGCCATGAGCCAGTGGTCCTCCGCCTTTGCGGAGAAGGCGCTGGGCGTCTCGAAGACCATCGGAGACCTGGCCGGTCCCTGTGCCTTTGCCATCTTCATGGGCACCGCCCGCGCGCTTTACGGTAAGTTTGCCGAGAAGATTCCCCTCAAGGCCTTCATGATCGGCTCCAGCGTGATGTGCATCGGCTGCTACCTGCTGGCGTCGCTGACGGGCAGCGCGCTGCTGGGCCTGGTGGGCTGCGCGGCCTGCGGCTTCTCGGTGGGCATCTTCTGGCCGGGGACGTTCTCCATCGCGCCGGGGGTGCTGCCCGGCGGCGGCACGGCCATGTACGCCCTGATGGCCCTGTGCGGTGACCTGGGCTGCTCCGGCGGACCGACAGTGGTGGGCATGGCTGCGAATGCTGCCGGCGGCGAGCTCCGCATAGGATTGCTGCTGGCGATTATCTTCCCGGTGGGGATGCTGCTCCTCACCGCAGTGCTCCGTGACAAGAAGGAGGCGTGACCATGTTTGATTTCACCGGCAAGGTGGCTGTTGTCACCGGCGGCGCAAGGGGCATCGGGCGGTGCATCCGAGAGCAGTTTGAAAAGGCCGGCGCGACGGTTTGCGTGATTGACCTGCTGGCCAATGATTTCTTCGTGGGGGACATTGCGGACAAGGCCACCCTCGACGCCTTCGCGGAGCAGGTGATCGCCAAGTACGGCAAGGTCGATTACCTCATCAACAACGCTGCGCCCCGCATGTGCGGCGTGACGGAGGGGACCTGGGAGGACTTCGAGTACGCTCTGCACGTCGGGGTGACCGCCCCCTTCTACCTGGCCAAGCTCTTTGTGCCCCACTTCGCCGATGGGGCGAGCATCGTCAATATTTCCTCCTCCCGCGACCGCATGAGCCAGCCTGAAACCGAGAGCTACTCAGCGGCCAAAGGCGGCATCTCCGCGCTGACCCATGCGCTGGCCATCACTTTGGCGGGCAAGGTGCGGGTCAACAGCATTTCCCCCGGATGGATCGACACCGCGGACGCTCCCTGGCATGGCCCCGACGCCACCCAGCAGCCCGTTGGACGGGTTGGAGTCCGGGCGGACATCGCCAACATGGTGTTCTACCTCTGCTCGGATATGGCGGGGTTTATCACCGGCGAAAACATCTGCATCGACGGCGGCATGACCCGTCAGATGATCTACCACGGCGAACACGGCTGGATACTGGACAAGTAACATACATGACGGCTCTCTCTGAAAAGGGGAGGGTCTTTTTATGCCAAACTTTGCACCGAAAATCGACGCTTCCCCTGCGGACAAACCGCTATCATAAAGGAACCTCAACGGGAAAGGCGGTGCCCCATGCGCGTCAGCATCTGGCTGTACATCCTCTATCAGACGAGCCTGACGGGCTGCCTGCTCATGTGCATCGGGCTGAGCGCGGGGCTCAAGCGGAAGTCGCCGGTGCGCCTGACGCTGGTGTCCCTGGGGACGGCGCTGCTCTGCGCATGGATGACCTCTGCGCCGCCGATTTTTCGCGGGATGGTGCTGCTGCTCTGCGCGGGGATGGCTCCCGTTCTGGCCTGGCCCGGCGCCCCCAAACGCATCTGGATGCGGATGATCACCACGGGGTGCTTCCTTTCCCTGGGGATGACGGGGCTGCTGCGCTTCGCGGCGCCCTTTGGCCTGCCAGCGGCGCTGATCATATTGCTGGTGTGCCTGCTGATGCGCTTCACACCTGCCGCGCTGCCCAAGCCGGAGGAAGCTCCCGCCCTGGCCACGGTGGACGTCCGTCATGGTGCGCACCACCTGACGCTGACCGCCCTTATTGACAGCGGCAACCTCCTGCGGGATCCGGTGACGGGCCTGCCGGTGATCGTGATCAGCCGCCGGGCTGCCATGCGCCTGACCCAGCTGCCGGGAGAAGGGAAGGTGACCTATCCCTTCCGGCTCCTCACCGTGCGCACGGTGAATGGTACGGGCATGATGACCGTCTTCCACCCAGACAGCGTGTGCCTGCTCAAGGGCGGCGAATGGGTGCGTGTGGAGACGCTGCTGGGCGTCTCTCCGGAGGGATATGACGGCTTTCAGGCTCTGGTGCCCGCCAGCCTGATGACCCGCGACCTGGCCATGACCATATAAAGGAGGCTGTTTATGCTCTTGCCTTTCCGCATACCGCCAATCACTGATATGATTGCTGCCTTCAAGCCTGCGGAGATCTTCTACATCGGGGGACCGATCCCTCTGCCTGCGCCCCTCACCCCGGAGGAGGAAAAAGCCCTGCTCAGCTGCCTCCCGGAGGAAGGCGAGCGCGTCCGTCAGACCCTCATCGAGCACAACCTGCGCCTTGTCGTCTTCATCGCCCGAAAGTTCGAGAACACCGGCGTGATGCTGGAGGACCTGATCTCCATCGGTACCATCGGTCTGATCAAGGCTGTCAACACCTTCGACCCGGCGAAGAAGATCAAGCTGGCCACCTATGCCAGCCGCTGCATCGAGAACGAGGTGCTCATGTTCCTGCGCCGTCACAGCCGCACCAAGCTGGAGGTGTCCCTCGACGAACCCCTGCGCACCGACTGGGACGGCAACGAGCTGCTGCTGTCCGATGTGCTGGGTACCGAGGCGGACATGGTCTCCCGCGGCATGGAGGAGGACGCGGAGAAGCAGATGCTCTTCAATGCTCTGCGGCGGCTGAATCCCCGCGAGCAGCAGATTATGACGCTGCGTTACGGCCTCTCCGGTCGGGGGGAAATGACCCAGAAGGAGGTTGCCGACGTGATGGGCATCAGCCAGAGCTACATCTCCCGGCTGGAAAAGCGGATTCTCCAAAGGCTGCACGGGGAGATGCTGCGCCAGTCCTCCTGACATGAAAAGAGCCGCCGGTTGATGCCGACGGCTTTTGTAATGCGATCAATGATATTCAGGCAGCCAGCCCTCGTGGGCGACGATCAGGTCGTCGCACAGGGAGACGATATCGTCAATGGACAATTCGCTCTGCAGGTGGGGATCCATCAGGGCGGCCTGGTAGATCTTATCCTTGGAGAGGGTCATGGCAGCCTCGATGGTCAGCAGCTGTACATTGATGTTGGTGCGGTTCAGGGCCGCGCACTGCTCGGGCAGATCGCCGATGTAGCAGGGCGTCACGCCGGATTTGTCCACCAGGCAGGGAACTTCCACGCAGGCATTGCGGGGGAGGTTGGTGATCAGGCCATTGTTGAGCACGTTGCCGCCGATCTTGTAGGGCCGGTTGGTCTCCATGGCCTCCATGATGTAGCTGGCGTATTCGTTGGTGCGGGTATGGGAGAGGTGGGGATCCTTGGTGAGTTCGTCGCGCTGGGTCTCCCAACGGGCGATCTGGTTGACGCAGCGGCGGGGGTACTCATCCAGCGGGATGTTGAAGCGGTCGATCAGCTCCGGGTACTTGTCCTTGATGAAGAAGGGCAGGTATTCGGCGTTGTGCTCGCTGGATTCGGTGACATAGTAGCCAAAGCGCTTCATCATCTCCAGGCGGACCATGTCGCCAATCTCCGCGACCCTGGGGAGGACGCGCTGCCTGATTTCCGGGTAGAGATCCTTGCCGTCCTTGGTGATTTCCAGCAGCCAGGCCATGTGGTTGATGCCAGCGATCTTCCACTGGATGCTGTCGTCATACTCCATGCCGGCGTGCTTCATCAGCGTGGGCGCGCAGACCTGCACGCTGTGGCAAAGGCCGACGGTCTTGACGCCCGTGTAGCGCAGCATCGCGCCGGTGAGCATGGCCATGGGGTTGGTGTAGTTGAGGAACCAGGCGTCGGGGCAGACCTCCTCCATGTCACGGGCGAAGTCCATCATCACGGGGATGGTGCGCAGCGCACGGAAGATGCCGCCGATGCCCAGCGTATCGGCGATGGTCTGGCGTAGGCCGTACTTCTTGGGCACCTCGAAGTCGATGACCGTGCAGGGGTCGTACAGGCCCACCTGGATGGCGTTGACCACATAATTCGCCCCGCGCAAGGCGTCCTTGCGGTTTTCCACGCCGCAGTACTTCTCAATGCGGGCTTTGTTGCCCAGATTGTTGTTGATGGCGGTGAGCATCAGGTAGCTCTCCTCCAGGCGCTGGGGGTCGATGTCGTAGAGGGCGATGGTGCTTTCCTCCAGCGAGGGCGTGACCATGGCGTCACCCAGCACGTTCTTGGCGAACACCGTCGAGCCCGCGCCCATGAATGTGATCTTCGGCATATGCAGTTGTCTCCTTTCGGATTGGTGGTTCCATTATATCCTAAACGTTGCAAAAGAGAAAGGGGGAACATGAAAGTTTTGCCGCATTGGCGGTGCTTTTGCTGCCAGCGATTATCATCGGGGCTGCCGCGCCATACTCTGTATATCAGAGGTTGGAGGTATACGTTCATGGCATATGGCAAGGTGGAGATCTGCGGGGTGGACACGACCAAGCTTCCGGTGCTGTCCCAGGCGAGGATGCTGGAGCTGTTTCCTATGGTGCACGCGGGGGACAAGGCGGCGAGGGATGAATTTGTGCAGGGAAATCTGCGTCTGGTGCTCAGCGTCATCCAGCGGTTTGCATCCCGCGGGGAGAATGCCGACGATCTGTTCCAGGTGGGGTGCATCGGGCTGATGAAGGCCATCGACAACTTCGACGTCAGCCAGAACGTGCGTTTTTCCACCTACGCTGTGCCGATGATCATCGGCGAGATCCGCCGGTATCTTAGGGACAACAACGCCATCCGCGTCAGCCGCTCCATGCGGGACACGGCTTACAAGGCCCTCCAGGCCCGGGACCGTCTGCAGGCCAAGCTCAACCGCGAGCCCACCATGGCGGAGATCGCCGCAGAGATGGAGATCCCTCAGGAGGACGTCATCTTTGCCCTGGAGGCCATCCAGGATCCGGTCAGCCTCTTCGAACCCGTCTACAATGACGGCGGCGACGCCCTCTACATCATGGATCAGGTGCGCGACGAGGGCGCCCGTGACGACAACTGGGTGGAGGACATCGCCATCCGCGACGCCATGCGCAGGCTGAACGACCGGGAGAAGCGTATCATGCAGCTGCGGTTCTTCGAGGGCCGCACCCAGATGGAGGTGGCCGGGGAGATCGGCATCAGCCAGGCCCAGGTCTCCCGGCTGGAGAAGCAGGCGCTGCTCCACATGCGGCGCTCCATGCAGGTGACGTAAGGGTGGCTTCTGCTTGACAATGGGCAGATCCCTGCTCTATAATGTGAGCAAATACGGGTTAAAACAGGATGCTGACGGCTGCCGTTGGAAAGGAAATACGATGCGCTATTTGAATGGATGCACCTTTGGCTTTATGTCCCGACGCGGGTTTACCCAGCGCGATGAGTGGAAAACCTCCCTGCGGCTGATGAAGGAGGAGACCGGCTGCGATGTGGTGATTCTCCCCGTAGCAGCTCTGCAGGATCATGCGTACTCTACCCAGGTCGATTACACCACCCCCGATGTGATGAGCATGGATGATGTGCGCGCCGTTGCCAGAGAGGCGCGAAGCCTGGGCATGCAGGTGGTCATCAAGGCCATGGTCAACTGCCGCGATGGGTATTGGCGTGCCTACATCCGCTTCTTCGACAGCTGCGTTCCGACCGAGCCCACATGGGATCAGTGGTTTGGCAGTTACGGCGAATTTGTGGTGACGCTGGCCCGCACGGCACAGGAAATTCAGGCGGAGATGTTCTGCGTGGGATGCGAAATGGTCGGCACGGATCACCGCGCGGAGGAATGGCGGGCGCTGATTGCTGACGTCCGTCAGGTGTACACCGGCCCGGTGACCTACAACTGCGATAAATTCCAGGAGAACAATATCACCTGGTGGGATGCGGTGGATGCCATTTCTTCCTCTGGCTACTATCCCATTGATCAGCTTGAGGAGCATTTCACCCGCATTGAACAGGTGGCGGAGACATTTGACCGTCCCTTTTTCTTCATGGAGAGCGGGTGCCCCAGCCGCAGGGGCAGTGAATATGTGCCCAACAACTGGGCCTTCGGCGGCGAGCAGTGCCTGGACAGCCAGACTCAGTGGTATCGGGCCTATGTGGACGCGCTGCTGCGGCACCCGAAGATTCGCGGCTGCGTCTGGTGGGACTGGAGCGCCATGCATCTGTATCCCATCGAAAAGGCTGCCTCGGATGCGGGCTATGCCCTTTATGGCAAGCCTGCTGCCCGTGTGCTGCGCGAGTACAGCCTGGCTGTTGCCAAACGCGAAAAAGGATGAGGGCTTGCGCGCTGCGCTGTTGAAAAGACGATACAAATGGCATAGCTGCACAGCCGGCTATGCCGCTTTTTGTGGGCAGGGTGATCGTCTGAGGGGGAGCCTAACAGCGCCGTCCGGCATAAGCTGAAAGGGGAGGCACGCATCATAATGAGGTCGGGTTATGCCCGACTAGCGAAAGCAAATGCTTGCATTTGCCGAGCGCAGCCAGCTGCAGGCTGTATGCCTGGGGATGGCCGAAGACTGTGCTTCCAGAAAAAACAGCTTGACATCCCGGACGGAGTGTGACATCATGAAACGTGGAGATATATACAGGGCTGACCTGGATCCGGTGGTCGGCTCGGAGCAGGGCGGTGTGCGCCCGGTGCTCATCATTCAGAATGATACGGGCAATCTGCATTCGCCCACGGTGATCGTGGCGGCCATCACGGCCAGGCAGAAGAAGCCCCATATGCCGGTGCATGTGCCTATCACCGCTGGGGAGAGCGGCCTGCCCGCTGACTCCGTGGTGCTGACGGAGCAGGTGCGCACGCTGGAGAAATCCCGGCTGACAAAATACCTCGGCCATCTGCCGGCGGATGCCATGGCCCGCATCGACGCGGCGCTGATGCGTTCCATCGGTACGGCCTGAAGCGCTGATGACAGGGAGGAACCTATGAACCTGATGAAAAAGCTCAATAAGGCGGCAAAGCGGGAACAGATGCTGGCCTGGCTGCAGATTGTGCTGGGCTGCGTGATTGGCGCGGCGGCATACCCGACCTTCCTGGATCCGGGAAAGATTGCGCCCGGCGGCCTCACCGGCGTGGCCATGATCATGAAGCACCTCTGGGGCTGGGATATCGGTATTACCTCCCTGATCCTGAACGTGCCGCTGTTTATTGTGGGCTACAAGGCCATGGGGCGGGTTTTTGCCTTCCGCAGCCTGGTGGCAACGATCCTCTTCTCCCTGATGATCGACTTTCTGCCTCTTAAGGAGATTCCCGTGGAGCCTATCCTGGGTACGCTCTACGGCGGCATATTACTGGGCATCGGCCTGGGCTTTATCCTGCGCGGCGGCGCCACCACCGGCGGCACGGATATGGCGGCCCGCATGGTGCATAAGTATCTTCCCTTCCTGTCGGTAGGCATGTTCCTGTTCCTGATTGACTGCGTGGTGGTCATCGCTGCGTGGATCTTTATCGGTTCCTCCGAGGCGCTGTATGCGCTGATCTGCATCTTTGTCTCCGGCAAGGCGGTGGATATGGTCATGCTGGGCCTGAGCAGCAATAAGGCCTGCTTCGTCATTTCCGACCGGTGGGAGAAGGTCTCCCAGCGATTGCTGACGGAAATGGAGCGCGGCGTCACCCAGCTCAGCGCCCGCGGCGCCTACACCGGCACTGAGCGCCCTGTGGTGCTCTGCGTGCTGCCGCCGCAGGAGGTTGCCCGCCTGAAGGAGATCGTCCGCCAGGAGGACGAAAAAGCCTTCATGTTTATCACCGAGGCCCATGAGGCCCTGGGCGAGGGCTTCTCCAGCTTGATGAGCGAATAATATACAGCCTGTGGGGATCCCCCTGCGGGCCTTCTTCTTTTTGGGGTATATAGTTTAATTTTCAGCCTTGCGAAAATGTACGTTTCATGCTATAATCATTTCGGATTCCAAAACTCGTTCCCCAAAACGACATAAGACAGGAGGAGTTCCCCATGAAGAAGTTCCTTGCGATGCTTCTTGCCATGGCCATGATGCTGGGCTGCGTTGCCTTTGCTGAGGCCGTGAACCCCGACGAGATCGCCGACAACGTCACCTCTGCTGACGGCAAGTATGAGCTTGCCTTCGTCACCGACGTTGGCCAGCTGAAGGACAAGTCCTTCAACCAGGGCACCTGGAATGGCGTGAAGCTCTACGGCTACCAGAACAACCTGACCTACAAGTACTACCAGCCCGCCAATGGCGATCAGGCTACCGACGATGACCGTTACGACGCCATGAAGGCTGCCTGCGAAGGCGGCGCCAAGGTCGTTGTGTGCGCCGGCTTCATGCAGGGCACCGCGCTGGCCAAGGCTGCTGCTGAGTTCCCCGAGGTGAAGTTCGTCTTCATCGACGGCTGGACGCTGGGCCTGAAGAACGTTGCTGCCATCGCCTTCGCTGAGGAGCAGTCCGGCTACCTGGCCGGCTACGCCACCGTGAAGGAAGGCTTCACCAAGCTGGGCTTCTCCGGCGGCGGCGGCGGCACCAACCCCGCTTGCATCCGTTACGGCTACGGCTTCGCTCAGGGCGCCAACGCGGCTGCTGCCGAGATGGGCGTGGAAGTTGAGCTGAAGTACTCCTGGCAGTACGGCGCTTCCTTCTCTGCTTCTGCTGAACTGCAGACCATGATCTCCGGCTGGTACGAGACTGGCACCGAGATCGTCTTTGCTTGCGGCGGCTCCATGTTCTCCTCCATCGTTGCGGCTGCCTCCGCCAACGACGCCTACGTGGTGGGTGTTGACGTTGACCAGTCCTTCGAGTCTGAGACCGTTGTGACTTCCGCCCTGAAGGGCCTGTCCAACGCCACCGCTTGGGCCATCGCCAAGAACTACAACGGCGAGTGGGATACCGTGGGTGACGTGGCCATCTCCCTGGGCGCCAACGACGATGCTGTCGGCCTGCCCACCGAGACCTGGTCTCTGACCGGCTGGACCGTGGAAGAGTACAACGCCCTGCTGGCCGCCATCAAGGCCGGCTCCGTGGTGGTTGACAACACCGTGTACGAGAACGACGCTGTGACCTCCGTCGCCTTCTCTAACCTGAAGCTCATCTACGAGTAATCGAATCCATCAAGGGGGAGTACCTTCGGGTACTCCTCTTTTTTGTGTCTTTCCTGCATTTTCCTTGCTTTTTTCCGTTTTTCGCTTTATAATATATTCAAGTATGTTCGCAGGGCTTTTCCTGCATAATTGCAAATGGAAAGGGAGGTGGCTGCATGACCAGCGTACCTGAGTACGTGATTGAAATGCTCCACATTACCAAGGAGTTCCCGGGCATCAAGGCCAATGATGACATCACCCTCCAGCTGCGCCGGGGCGAGATCCATGCGCTGCTGGGCGAGAACGGCGCGGGCAAGTCCACGCTGATGAGCGTGCTGTTCGGCCTGTATCAGCCTGATCAGGGCGAAATCCGCAAGGACGGCAAGGTTGTCAAGATCAACAACCCCAACGACGCGACTGCCCTGCACATCGGCATGGTGCACCAGCACTTCAAGCTGATCGATGTGTTTACCGTGCTGGACAATATCATCCTGGGTGCGGAGGACACAAAGCTGGGCTTTATCTCCAAGAAAAAGGCCCGCAAGAAGGTGCTGGAGCTGTCTGAGCGCTATGGCCTCAAGGTCGACCTGGACGCCAAGATAGAGGACATCACCGTTGGCATGCAGCAGCGCGTGGAGATTTTGAAGATGCTCTACCGCGACAATGAGGTGCTCATCTTTGACGAGCCCACCGCCGTGCTGACCCCCCAGGAGATCGAAGAGCTGATGAAGATCATGAAGGGCCTGGCCGCTGAGGGCAAGTCCATCCTCTTCATCACCCACAAGCTGGCGGAGATTATGGCCGTGGCGGACCGCTGCAGCGTACTGCGCAAGGGCAAGTACATCGGTACCGTCAACACCGTCGACACAAACCAGGCTGAGCTCTCCCGCATGATGGTGGGCCGCGACGTGCAGCTGGTGGTGGACAAGCAGCCTGCTGCCCCTACGGATGCTGTGCTGACGGTGGAGGGCCTGTCCGTCAGGTCCAAGCTGTACAACCGAGAGGCGGTCAAGGATGTTTCCTTCACCGTGCGCGCGGGCGAAATCGTGTGCATCGCCGGCATTGACGGCAACGGCCAGAGCGAGCTGGTGCATGCCGTCACCGGCCTGGAGAAGGCAGCGAAGGGTAGAATCAGCCTCCTGGGTCAGGACATCACCGCTGCGCCCATCCGCAAGCGCTCCAAGGCCGGTATGGCCCATATCCCGGAGGACCGCCACAAGCACGGCCTCATCCTGGATAATACCCTGGAACAGAACATGGTACTGCAGAAGTACTATGAGCCCCAGTTCCAGACGGCGGGCTTCATCCGCTTTGACGCGGTGCGTGCCTACGCTGAGAACCTGATCGAGCAGTACGACGTGCGCTCCGGCCAGGGCCCGGTGACGGTGACCCGTTCCATGTCCGGCGGCAATCAGCAGAAGGCCATCATTGCCCGCGAGATCGACCGCGATCTGCCGCTGATCATCGCCGTTCAGCCCACCCGCGGCCTGGACGTGGGCGCGATCGAGTATATCCACCACCAGCTGGTCGCCGCGCGCGATGCGGGCAAGGCTGTGTTGCTGGTTTCCCTGGAGCTGGATGAGGTGATGAACCTCTCCGACCGCATCCTGGTGATGTATGAGGGCGAGATCGTGGGCGAGCTGGATCCCAAGGAAACGACGGTCCAGGAGCTGGGATTGTACATGGCTGGCGCCAAGCGTCAGGGAGAGGAGGCTGCCAAGTGAGCAAGTTCAACATGAAGGGCCTCCTGAACAAGGATGGCACCAAAACGGTGCTGGCCTCCCTGCTGTCGATCTTCATCGGCATGCTGGCGGGCAGCGTGATCATTACCATCGTAGGCCTGAGCAATGAGACCCTGGGCGTCAAGGGCGCGTGGGACGGTGTGCGCATCGTGCTGCTGGGTTTGTTCGTCAAGGGCCGCGACAGCGTCGGCAACCTGGTTTTCGCCTTCAACCCGCAGATGATGGGCAACATGCTCTTCAATGCGACCCCGGTGATCCTTACCGGCCTCTCCGTGGCGGTTGCCTATAAGACGGGCCTGTTCAACATCGGCGCCCCCGGTCAGTACCTGGCGGGCACCGCAGCGACGCTGTTCATCGCTCTGTGCATCCCGGTGACCGGCTCTGAAATGACCGCCTGGTACGCCAGCAAGGGCGTTGAATTTGCCGTGACCTATCCCGGCTGGTTCGTGTGGGTGCTGGCCTTCCTGGGCGGTATGGCGGCGGGCGCCATCTGGGGCGCCATTCCCGGTCTTCTCAAGGCCTGGCTGAACATCAACGAGGTGCTGGCCTGCATCATGACCAACTGGATCGCTGCCAACCTGGTGACCTGGGTCTTCGATGCCTCCAACCTCAAGAACATGGTGGAAAACACCAAGACCGGCTACATTTATAAGTCCTCCTTCAACGGCGTGGAGACCTCGAAAATGTGGCTGGACAAGATCTTCCCCGGCTCCCAGGTCAACGGCGGCATCATCCTGGCCATCGTGATGGCAGTGGTGGTGTTCATCATCCTCAGCCGCACCACCTTCGGCTTTGAGCTCAAGGCCTGCGGCTCCAACCGCTTTGCGGCCCGTTACGCCGGCATCAAGGACAAGCGTTCCATCGTGATTTCGATGTCCTTCGCGGGTGCGCTGGCGGGCGCGGCGGCCTCCCTGTACTGGCTGGCCGGCAACACCGAGTTCTTCTGGTCCACCTATCAGGCACTGCCGGGCGTTGGCTTCAACGGCATTCCCGTGGCGCTGCTGGCTGCCAACAACCCCATCGGCGTGGTCTTCACCGGCATGTTCATGTCCATGCTGGATATCTGCGGTCTGCAGCTGAAGAACCTCACCGGCTTCAATGAGTACATCACCGACGTGATCATCGCCGTGATCGTGTATCTGGCGGCGTTCTCCCTGGTGATCAAGATGCTGATCGGAAAGATTCTGAGCAAGCGCGGAAAGGAGGCAGGGAAGTAATGGATATCATGGAGATTTTCTCTCAGGCCATTAACCAGGGTACGATTCCCTTCCTCATCCGCCAGACGCTGATCTACGCCGTTCCGCTGATGATCGTGGCGCTGGCTGGCGTGTTCTCCGAGCGCAGCGGCGTGATCAACCTGGCGCTGGAAGGCATCATGATCTTCGGCGCCTTCGTGGGCGTGCTCTTTGTGCGCCTGGTGCAGCAGTGGGGCTGGTTTGAGGCCGCCTACAACGCGAAAAACTGGATGACCCTGCAGGGCTTTGCCTTCCTGACGATGGTGGTGTCTGCAGCGCTGGGTGCTGCCTTTGCGATGCTGCTGGCCTTTGCCGCCATCAACCTCAAGGCGGATCAGACCATCGGCGGCACCGCCCTGAACCTGATGGCGCCCGCACTGGTGCTGTTCTTCGTGCGCATTCTGGCCAACCAGAACACCCTGCAGATGTTCAAGGGCGACTCCGCCGGCTGGTTCATGCTCAAGGAGAGTCTTTTCGGCTTCGGCGTAGGCCGCGGCGTGAACAAGACGCCCTCGATGGGCTTCTTCGGGCAGGTTTTCGTCAACAAGGTCTACCCGATGACCTATGTGTGCATCCTGATCTTCATCGTGCTTGCCATCATCCTGTACAAGACCAAGTTCGGTCTGCGCCTGCGTGCCTGCGGTGAAAATCCCCAGGCGGCGGATTCCCTTGGCATCAACGTGTTCAAGATGCGCTATGCGGGCGTTGGCATCTCCGGCGCGCTGGCGGGCATGGGCGGCTTCGTGTACGCGATGACCACCGCCAACTGCACCTCCAACGGCGACGTGGCGGGCTTCGGCTTCCTGGCCCTGGCCGTCATGATCTTCGGCAACTGGAAGCCGGGCAATATCGCCGGTGCGGCGCTGCTCTTCGGCCTCTTCAAGTGCATCGCGGCCTCCTACACCTCCCTGGATATCAATGGCGACGGCGTTTACTGGCTTAAGGAGATCGGTATCTCTGCCCACGCCTACCGCCTGCTGCCCTATGTGATTACTCTGGTGGTGCTGGCCTTCACGTCGAAGTCCTCCCGCGCTCCCAAGGCCGAGGGCATTCCCTACGACAAATCTACACGGTAAATCCCAAGGCGGACGGAGCTGTTTTCGTCCGCCTTTTCTGCGCCTGTAACATTTGGTCAACGCGGGGCCGGAAGCGGCATCAAACCGAAACGATGTTTGATTTCCTGGCAGAAATGTTCGGAAAATCTCTTGACATCGAGGGACGATTGCGGTAAAATGATCCTGTAATGTTTTCTCGACAGGCCTGATCAGCCCGTCCCGACGCAGTACAAAAGGAGGCGCCGCCATGTCCAGCCAGCAGATGGTTGTCCGTCAAGGGGAGGCGTGTATCCTTTTCCGGAATTTGTCAAATCACATGAGCACGTTCTGATTGTATACAGACCGTGCTCTTTTTGTGGCTCTGCCGCAGAAGAGGAGGAGAAGTATGAAGAAGGTTGCCATCATCATGGGCAGCGACAGCGATCTGCCCGTCCTGAAGCCCGCGTTTGAACAGCTCAAGAAGCTGGAGATTCCCTTTGAGGCCCATGTGTACAGCGCTCACCGCACCCCCGTGGAAGCCGCGAAATTCGCCAGCTCCGCCCGGGAGAACGGCTTTGGCGTGATGATCTGCGCGGCTGGCAAGGCCGCCCACCTGGCCGGCGCCTTTGCCGCCCAGACCACCCTGCCTGTGATCGGTATCCCGGTCAAGTCCTCCACCCTGGATGGCCTGGACGCCCTGCTCTCCACCGTGCAGATGCCCGCCGGCATGCCGGTGGCCACCGTAGCCATCGACGGCAGCGCCAATGCGGCCCTGCTGGCTGCCCAGATCCTCGCGGTGGAAGACGCAGCCCTGGCTGAGAAGCTCAACGCCCAGCGCAAGGCACAGCATGACGCCGTCATCGCCAAGGACGCAGCGTTGGTGATCGAGTAAGCACAAAAACCCGAACGATTCCCGTTTTCGAACGATGAATCATTCATTTGTCAAAAGAAGGAAAGAAAAATATGGAAAACAAGCTCTGGCTTGACACCGAGGATATCCACGAGAACCTGGACAAGCCCCAGGACGAGTGCGGCGTATTCGGCATCTACCGCAAGGAAGGCAAGGGCGTTGTGGCGGACACCTACCACGCGCTCTATGCTCTGCAGCACCGCGGCCAGGACAGCTGCGGCATGTGCGTCAACACCGATGGCGTAATGAAGAAATACCGCGAGAGCGGCCTGGTGACCGACGTCTTCACCCGTGATATGCTGGAGAAGATCGAAGAGGGCAACATGGCCCTGGGCCACTGCCGCTACGCTCCGGCGGACATGAAGAGCCGCTCCAACGCCCAGCCCCTTCTGATCAACCATCAGAAGGGCTCCATGGCCCTGGCGTGCAACGGCGCGCTGACCAACGCTGCCGAGCTCCGGGATGACCTGGAGGCGAACGGCGCCATCTTCCACGCTACCGCGGATACAGAGGTCATCGCCTACATCATCACCCAGCAGCGCCTGAAGACCGGCTCTATCGAAGACGCGGTCTTCAACGCCATGGGCATCATCAAGGGCGCGTATTCAATGGTAGTCATGAGCCCCACGAAGATGATCGCCTGCCGCGATCCCCATGGCTTCCGCCCGCTGTGCATGGGCCACATCGGCGATGATATCGTCTTCGCCTCCGAGTCCTGCGCGCTGGACGCTGTCGGCGCCACCTTCGACCGGGACATCGAGGCCGGCGAGATGATCGTGGTCAGCAAGGATGGTATCACCTCCCGCAAGGTCGAGGGCGCCTGCCACGATGGTCTGTGCGTGTTCGAGTTTGTGTACACCGCCCGCCCTGACTCCGTGGTGGACGGCTCCTCCGTGCACGAGGCCCGCAAGCTGGCGGGCGCGTTCCTGGCCCAGGCCCATCCTGTGGATGCGGACGTGGTCATCGGCGTGCCGGATTCCGGCCTGGACGCCGCTCTGGGTTACGCTCAGGAGAGCGGCATTCCCTACGGCATCGGCTTCCTGAAGAACAAGTATATCGGCCGTACCTTCATCCTGCCCGAGCAGAAGCAGCGCCAGGACGCGGTGCGCATCAAGCTCAACGCCATCCGCTCCACGGTGGAAGGCAAGCGCGTGGTCATGGTGGATGATTCCATCGTCCGTGGCACCACCAGCGCCCACATCGTGAACCTGCTGCGCGAGGCCGGTGCGAAGGAAGTGCACGTGCGCCTGTCCTCTCCGCCCTTCACCAATGTGTGCTACTTCGGCACCGACGTTTCCAAGCGGGAGACGCTGATTGCCGCGAATCACACGGTGGAGGAGATCTGCGAGATCATCGGCGCAGACAGCCTGGGTTATCTGCCTCTGGAGGCTTGTGACAAGATCGCCGCTGGCAGCAAGTGTAAGTTCTGCAAGGGCTGCTTCACTGGCGAGTATCCGATTGAGCCCCCGGTGCGCAAGCACATCAACAAGTACGACCAGCCCCTCACCATCGAGAAGAAGAAATAAAGGAGAACTTGGAACATGAAGAGCGAGAGCGCATCCTACAAGGCAGCCGGTGTTGACATCGTCGCCGGTTACAAGTCTGTTGAACTGATGAAGAAGCATGTTGCCCGCACCAAGACCGAGGGCTGCGTGGACGATATCGGCGGCTTCGGCGGCTGCTTTGGCCTGAACACCGAGGGCATGAAGGAGCCTGTGCTGGTCTCCGGCACCGACGGCGTGGGCACCAAGCTGAAGGTCGCCATGCTCCTGAACAAGCACGACACCATCGGCATCGACGCGGTGGCCATGTGCGTCAACGACGTCATCTGCTGCGGCGCCAAGCCCCTGTTCTTCCTGGATTACATCGCCTGCGGCAAGAACATCCCCGAGAAGATCGCGGACATCGTCGGCGGCGTCGCGGAGGGCTGCGTGCAGTCCGGCTGTGCCCTGATTGGCGGCGAGACCGCTGAGCACCCCGGCATGATGCCCGAGGACGATTACGACCTCGCCGGCTTCACTGTGGGCATTGTGGACAAGCAGAAGATCATCGATCCTTCCACCATGAAGGCCGGCGACGTGATCATCGCCCTGCCCTCCACGGGCGTCCACTCCAACGGCTTCTCCCTGGTGCGCAAGGTGTTCGGCCTGACCGACGGCGCGCAGGACAAGACCTATCCCGAGCTGGAGAAGTCTCTGTTCGAGACCCTGCTGACCCCCACCCGCATCTATGTCAAGTCCGTGCTGGCACTGCTGAAGGAGATCCAGCCCAAGGGCATCTGCCACATCACCGGCGGTGGCTTCTACGAGAACATCCCGCGCGCCCTGCCCGAAGGCCTGTGCGCGAAGATCAAGCGCTCGGACGTGCGCGTGCTGCCCATCTTTGACATCATCGCCCGTGAAGGTAATGTGCCCGAGCGCGACATGTTCAACACCTACAACATGGGCGTTGGCATGACTGTCACCGTTGACCCCGCCGATGTGGAGAAGGCCCTTGAAATCCTTCGTGCCAACGGTGAGGACGCCTACGTCCTGGGCGAGGTTGTCGAGGGCGAGAAGGGCGTGGAACTGTGGTAAGAGTTGCGATTCTGGTGTCCGGCGGCGGCACCAATCTGCAGGCCATCATCGACGCGAAGAACGCCGGGAAGATCCCTTCTGCCGAGCTGGCGCTGGTGATTGCCTCCAATGACAAGGCCTACGCGCTGACCCGTGCGGCGAATGCGGGCATTGCCTCCGAAGTCCTCCGCAAGGCAAAAGGGGAGGACGTCACCCTCTACGGCGAGCGTCTGCTGGAGGTGCTGCGCGCCCACAAGATCGACCTGGTGGTGCTGGCGGGTTTCCTGACCATCTTGCCGGAGAACGTCATCCGCGCCTACGATCACCGGATCCTGAACGTCCATCCGAGCCTGATTCCCAGCTTCTGCGGCGACGGCTTCTATGGCCTGCGGGTGCATGAGGCGGCCCTCCAGAAAGGCGTGAAGGTCACCGGTGCGACCATTCACTTCGTCAACGAGATCACCGACGGCGGCGACATCATCGCTCAGAAGGCTGTCGAGGTTCTCCCGGACGACACCCCCGAAACTCTGCAGAAGCGCGTCATGGTCGAGGCCGAATGGGTGCTGCTGCCCCAGGCGGTCGAAACCGTCGCATACTCCCTCAGCCATCGCTGAAGCGATGACAGCTCCTGCCACCCGGGCTCGGGGAGGGAGCCTTTACGAGGAAGGAAGCTGACGCTTCCTTGATGAACTGATATTGGGGATGTTCCCCAAGGAGGTAAATGATATGCAGACCTTTGATTTCAACACCCTGCTGAACACCAACACCTATCCCGGCCGCGGCATCTGCCTGGGCATCGACGAGACCGGCGAGAACGCTGTGATCGTGTACTTCATCATGGGCCGCAGCGTCAACAGCCGCAACCGCATCTTTGAGGAGAGCGCGGACGGCATCATCACCAAGGCCCACGATGAGTCCCTGATGACTGATCCCCACCTGATTATCTACGCTCCCGTGCGCGACATGGGCGACGGCCGCGTCATCGTCACCAACGGCGACCAGACCGACACTATCCGCGATTTCCTGAAGGACGGCAAGACCTTCGAAGAGGCCCTGCGTACCCGCACCTTCGAGGACGATCTGCCCAACTGCACCCCCCGCATCTCCGGCATCGTGGAGCTGAAGGACGGTGCGGCGATGTACAAGCTGTCCATCCTCAAGAGCGACGAGCACGATGATTCCTCCGTGCAGCGTTTCTTCTACGAGTACCCCCAGCCCAAGGCGGGTATTGGCCACTTCATCCACACCTACAAGTGCGACGGCAGCCCCATCCCCTCCTTCGAGGGCGAGCCGGAGAAGGTCACCCTTAAGGGCGACATCGAGCAGCTGGCGCTGGATACCTGGATGAACCTCAACGAGGACAACAAGGTCAGCCTGTACGTCTCCTTCATCAACCTGAAGAGCGGCGAGGCCGACACGATCATCATCAACAAGCACGACCAGGAAGCGGAGTAACCGAGGGACATTTAACATCGCTTGTCGCTTTCGCCTTTGGCGAACTCCCCACTGGGGAGTCGCTCCGGCGCGATGCCCTCTGGACTCCCATTACCGGAGGCTGCGCCTCCGGGGATCGATGCAAGCAGCTTGCTTTTAGCTCGGCCGATGAGCGGCCGGACGCGTAGCAGCACTCACGTGCGTATCAACATGCGCGCTTAACTCCAAAAGAACCAAACAACTCAATCGCAAAAAGGGTCAAGGGGCGGTTGCCCCTTGCGGGATCCAAGGGCAGAGCCCCTTGGGAGGAGGAAAACACCATGAATGAACTGGAACTGAAGTACGGCTGTAACCCCAATCAGAAGCCTTCCCGCATCTTTGTGGAGAATGGCGAGCTGCCCATCAAGGTGCTCAATGGCAAGCCTGGCTACATCAACTTCCTGGACGCGTTCAACGGCTGGCAGCTGGTCTGCGAGCTGAAGCGTGCCACCGGATTGCCCGCTGCAACTTCCTTCAAGCACGTCAGCCCTGCTGGCGCTGCGGTGGGTCTGCCGCTGGATGAGACCATGCGCAAGATCTACTTTGTCGGCGATATGGAGCTGTCTCCCCTGGCCTGCGCCTATGCCCGTGCCCGCGGCGCGGACCGTATGTCCTCCTTCGGCGACTGGATCTCCCTGTCCGACGTGTGCGACAAGGAGACCGCCCTGCTGATCAAGCCCGAGGTGTCCGACGGCGTCATCGCCCCCGGCTACACCGACGAGGCTCTGGCCATCCTCAAGGCCAAGAAGAAGGGCGGCTACAACATCGTCAAGATCGACCCCAACTACAAGCCCGAACCCCTGGAGCGCAAGCAGGTCTTCGGCATCACCTTCGAGCAGGGCCGCAACGAGTTCGTCATTGACGAAAAGCTGCTGGAGAACATCGTCACCAACAACAAGGAGCTGCCCGAGAGCGCCAAGATCGACCTGATCGTGGCCCTGATCGTGCTCAAGTACACCCAGTCCAACTCCGTGTGCTATGCCAAGGGCGGCCAGGCCATCGGCATCGGCGCGGGCCAGCAGAGCCGCATCCACTGCACCCGTCTGGCCGGCCAGAAGGCTGACAACTGGCTGCTGCGCCAGCATCCCCGCGTGATGGAGCTGCCCTTCGTGGAGAAGATCGGCCGTGCTGACCGCGACAACACCATTGATGTGTTCATTTCCGACGAGCCCGACGAGGTCATCGCCGAGGGCCGCTGGCAGAAGTTCTTCACCGAGAAGCCCGTCCCGCTGACCCGCGAGGAGAAGCGCGCCTGGCTGGATCAGCAGACCGGCGTGGCCCTGGGCTCCGACGCCTTCTTCCCCTTCGGCGATAACATCGAGCGCGCCCACCGCTCCGGCGTGAGCTACGTGGCTCAGCCCGGCGGCTCCATCCGTGATGACAATGTCATCGAGACCTGCAACCTGTACAACATGGTGATGGCCTTCACCGGCATGCGTCTGTTCCACCATTGATTTGTGAAAGCAACTGATTCAGCTTGTGCATAACCACCTCATCAGTCGCTGCGGCGACAGCTTCCCCTCAAGGGGAAGCCAAGGTAATGTTCTGCCTGGCCTTCCCCTTGAGGGGAAGGTGGCCGAGCGTATGCGAGGTCGGATGAGGTGGATGCTGCAACCAAGTGCAATGTGCTCTTTTTCGGGGATACATTGCTTAAGGAGTATATTTATGAAAATTCTCATCGTTGGCGGCGGTGGCCGTGAGCACACCATCGCCCTGAAAATCGCGGAAAATCCGGCGGTCACCAAGCTCTACGCGGCCCCCGGCAACGGCGGCATGGCTGCTATCAGCGAGTGCGTGCCCTTCAAGGCCACGGACGTGGCGGGCATTACTGCCTGGGCCAAGGAAAACGCCATCGACTTCGTGGTCGTCGCGCCCGACGATCCCCTGTGCCTGGGTATGGTCGACGCGCTGGCGGAGGTCGGCATTCCTGCCTTTGGCCCCAACAAGGCCGCTGCCATCATCGAGGGCAGCAAGGTCTTCTCCAAGAACCTGATGAAAAAGTACGGCATTCCCACCGCGGCCTACGAGACCTTCGAGGACTTCGACGCGGCGGTTGCCTACCTGCAGACGGCGGATATGCCCATCGTGGTCAAGGCGGACGGCCTGGCCCTGGGTAAGGGCGTGCTGATCTGCAACACCCATGAGGAAGCTGTTGAGGCCGTGTCCTCCATGATGAAGGACGAGAAGTTCGGTCAGAGCGGCAAGTCTGTCGTCATCGAGGAGTTCCTGACCGGCCCCGAAGTGTCCGTGCTGGCCTTCACCGACGGCAAGGTCGTCAAGCCCATGGTGTCCTCCATGGATCACAAGCGCGCGCTGGATCACGACGAGGGTCTCAACACCGGCGGCATGGGCACCATTGCGCCCAACCCCTGCTACACCCCCGAGCTGGCCGAGCGCTGCATGCAGGAGATCTTCCTGCCCACGATCAATGCCATGAACGCCGAGGGACGCACATTCAAGGGCTGCCTGTACTTCGGCCTGATGATGACCCCCAAGGGCCCCAAGGTCATCGAGTACAACTGCCGCTTCGGCGACCCCGAGACGCAAGTCGTGCTGCCCCTGCTCAAGTCTGACCTGCTGACCATCATGCAGGCGACCGTCAACGGCACCCTGGCCGACACCGAGGTGGAGTTTGACAACGGCGCGGCCTGCTGCGTGGTCATTGCCAGCGGCAGCTACCCGGTGAGCTACAAGTCCGGCTACGTGATCTCCGGCCTGGAAGCGGCAGGGGAGAACGCGCTGGTCATCCACGCCGGCACCAAGCTGGTTGATGGTGACATCGTCACCGCCGGCGGCCGCGTGCTGGGCGTTGTGGGCCGCTGCAAGTGCCTGCCCGGCGCGATCAGCAAGGCCTACGAAGCCGCGAAGAAGATTCACTTTACCGACATGCACATGCGCTCCGACATCGGTCAGCGCGCGCTTGCCGAGCTGAATAAGTAAATTGACTATCCCGTACCCATCCGCAGGATGGGGCCGCCTCTCACTGCTGTGGTAGAGAAGTCAAGTATGGGCGGCGCGAGGACTCTGTGAACTTGTTCACAGATCCGAGCCAAAGCTCACAGAGCAAAGCGTCAATAACATGCAGCAATGGAGCCCGCGCGATGAGCGCACGGAAGCGTAGCTGCGGTGCCGAAAGCCGCATGCGCGCGCAAGCCAAAGAAAGCCAACCAACTCAATCGCAAAAAGGGAGTCCAGAGGGTCGAAGACCCTTTGGCAGGGTCAAGGGGCGGCGCCCCCTTGCGTCACCCCACCGACACAACAAAGGAGGACTTTCCCCATGAGCGTCAAGCGCATTTATGTGGAGAAGATGGCCGACTATGCCGTCGAGGCCAAGGGTCTTCTCTGGGAAATTCGTCATATTCTGCAGATCAAGTCTGTGACCGGGCTGCGTCTGCTCAACCGTTACGACGTGGAAGGCGTGGCGGATGATCTGTACCTCAAGTGCCTGCCCATCGTGTTCTCCGAGCCCCAGGTCGACGTGACCTACACCGCGCTCCCCGAGGGCGCGAAGGCCGTGTTCGCCGTGGAGTTCCTGCCCGGTCAGTATGACCAGCGCGCTGCGTCCTGCGAGGAGTGCATCCAGCTGGTCGGTCAGTGCGACCGCCCCACCGTGCGCTCCGCCCGCGTGTACCTGCTGGACGGCAACTTTACCGAGGATGAGCTGGCCCGCGTGAAGAAGCACGTCATCAACCCTGTGGAGTCCCGCGAGGCCGATCTGGCTGAAAAGGAGACCCTGCAGCAGGTCTACGAGACCCCCGACTCCGTGGAGACCCTGCATGGCTTTACCACCATGGACATGGAGCAGGTGCAGGAATTCGTCGCCAAGTACGGCCTGGCCATGGACAAGGATGACCTGGCCTTCTGCCGCGACTATTTCGCGTCCGAGCACCGCGATCCCACCCTGACCGAGATCCGCATGATCGACACCTACTGGTCCGATCACTGCCGCCATACCACCTTCCTGACCACCATCGACAAGATGGCCATCGAGAAGGCGGCGGTGGAGAAGGCCTTCCAGCGTTACCTGGCCGCCCGCGTGACCGTGTACGGCGAGGAGAAGGCCGCCAAGCGCGCCGTCAACCTGATGGACATCGCCACCATGGGCGGCAAGTACCTCAAGAAGATCGGCCAGACTCCCAACATCGACGTGTCCGAGGAGATCAACGCCTGCTCCATCAAGATCGACGTGGATGTGGACGGCGTGAACGAGCCCTGGCTGCTCATGTTCAAGAATGAGACCCACAACCATCCCACCGAGATCGAGCCCTTCGGCGGCGCGGCGACCTGCATCGGCGGCGCCATCCGCGATCCGCTGTCCGGCCGTACCTATGTGTACCAGGCCATGCGCGTCACCGGCGCGGCGGATCCCCTGGTGCCCGTGTCTGAAACCATGCCCGGCAAGCTGCCCCAGCGCAAGCTGGTGACCACCGCGGCCGCCGGCTACTCCTCCTACGGCAACCAGATCGGCCTGGCTACCGGCCTCGTCGACGAAATGTACCACCCCGGCTATGCGGCCAAGCGCCTGGAAATTGGCGCGGTTGTCGGCGCGGCCCCCGAAAAGAATGTCCGCCGCGAAGTGCCTGCTGCGGGCGACAAGATCGTCCTGCTGGGCGGCCGTACCGGCCGTGATGGCTGCGGCGGCGCTACCGGCTCCTCCAAGAGCCACAAACTGGAGTCCATCGAGACCTGCGGTGCGGAAGTCCAGAAGGGCAACGCTCCCACCGAGCGCAAGCTGCAGCGTCTGTTCCGCGATGAAACCGTGACCCGCCTGATCAAGCGCTGCAACGACTTCGGCGCGGGCGGTGTGTCCGTTGCCATCGGCGAGCTGGCCGACGGCCTGATGATCGACCTGGACCGCGTGCCGAAGAAGTACGACGGCCTGGACGGTACTGAGCTGGCCATCTCCGAGTCCCAGGAGCGCATGGCTGTCGTGCTGGAGGCCAAGGACGTGGACGCCTTCATGGCTGCCGCCGAGCGCGAGAATCTCGAGGCTACCGTGGTGGCTGAAGTCACCGAGGAGCCCCGTCTGCGCATGACCTGGAAGGGCGTCACCATCGTTGACCTCTCCCGCGAGTTCCTGAACTCCAACGGTGCGGAGAAGCACACCACCGTCGCTGTCCCCGAGGACGGCGTGCAGCAGGTGACCTTCCCCGGCGATACCGTCACCGAGAAGCTGGCCAACATGGTCGGCAACCTGAACATCTGCTCCAAGCAGGGCCTGAGCGAGCGCTTCGACGCCACCATCGGCGCGGCAACCGTGCTGATGCCCTTTGGCGGCGCGCGCCAGCTGACCCCCAACCAGACCATGGTCGCGAAGATTCCCGTGCTCAACGGCGTGACCGACACCGTCTCCGGCATGGCTTACGGCATGCACCCCGAACTGCTGGAGCAGTCCCCCTACGAGGGCTCCTACCTGGCGGTCATCGAGAGCGTGACCAAGCTGGTCGCGGCGGGCTTCGACTACAAGGAGGCCTACCTGACCTTCCAGGAGTACTTCGAGCGCATGGGCGCCGAGCCCACCCGCTGGGGCAAGCCCTTCGCGGCGCTGCTGGGCGCGTTCGACGCGCAGCTGGATCTGAACATCGCCTCCATCGGCGGCAAAGATTCGATGTCCGGTACCTTCGAGAAGATGGACGTGCCCCCGACCCTGTGCTCCTTCGCGGTGGCGCCCGGCAAGGCCAGCAACGTCATCTCTCCCGAATTCAAGGCGGCAGGCCATGCCATCCGTCTGGTGAGCTGCGACGCCCACGACACCGCCCAGCTGACCGCCAACTTCGAGAATGTGTACGAGGCCATCAAGGCCGGCAAGATCGTGGCTGCATGGGCTCTGGGCCTGGGCGGCATCGCGGAAGGCTTGTTCAAGATGGGCCTGGGCAACGCCATCGGTACCCGCATCGACGAGGACTTCGAGGGCGAGCTGTTCAGCCAGCAGATCGGCGGCATGCTGATCGAGTGCGCGGAGGATGTCGACTTCGGCGTGAAGATCGGCGACACCATCCCCGCATGGGTGCTGGAGTACGAGGGTGAGCGCATCGACCTCAGCGAAATGCAGGAGATCTACGAGGGCAAGCTGGAGAAGGTCTTCAAGTACCGCGGCCGCACTGGCGAGACCACCGAGAAGTTCTCCTACACTGCTGAAAAGCGCGTAGCGCCCAAGACCAGCTTTGCCAAGCCCCAGGCCTTCATCCCCGTGTTCCCCGGCACCAACTGTGAGTACGACACCGCCCGTGCGGTGGAGCGTGCCGGCGGCAAGGCGGAAATCCTGGTTATCAACAACCTGACCCCCGAGAAGATCACCGAGTCCATCAAGAAGGCCAGCGAGATCATTTCCCGCAGCCAGATGATCGTGCTGCCCGGCGGCTTCTCCGGCGGCGACGAGCCCGACGGCTCCGCCAAGTTCATCACCGCCTTCTTCCGCAACCCCGCGATGAAGGACGCTGTGCATGAGCTGCTGAAGAACCGCGACGGCCTGATGCTGGGCATCTGCAACGGCTTCCAGGCGCTGGTCAAGCTGGGCCTGGTGCCCTTCGGCGAGATCGTTGACACCGACGATCAGTGCCCGACCCTGACCTTCAACGAGATCGGCCGCCACCAGTCCATGCTGGTGCGCACCCGCATCGCGTCCAACAAGTCCCCCTGGCTGAGCCGCACGAATGTGGACGACATCCACACCATCGCCATCAGCCACGGCGAGGGTCGCTTCGTGGGCCCGGAGAAGCTGCTGCGCGAGCTGGCCGCCAATGGTCAGATTGCCACCCAGTATGTGGATCTTGCCGGCAACGCCTCCATGGACATGCGCTTCAACCCCAACGCCAGCTACTTCGCCATCGAGGGCATCACCAGCCCCGACGGCCGCGTGCTGGGCAAGATGGGCCACACTGAGCGCTCCGGCGAGAACCTGTACAAGAACGTCCCCGGCGACAAGTACCAGCCCCTGTTTGAAGGCGGCGTGGATTACTTCCGCTAATCGCGGAGTCGCAAAAGTCCTATTGGGATTTTTGCGAGGATTTGCACTTCGTCACTGTCAGCTCGTTAACGAGCTGCTGGCCGTTCCTCCGTGTAAGGAATGTTTGTTGCAGTTCGAGGGAGGGCTTCAGCCCGACTAGCGAGAGTCAACGCTTACGTTGACCGAGCGTAGCCAGCGCACAGCATAAACTGTGTGATGGCCGAGCCTGAAAACGCCCCGCCCGCGCGGCAAAGCCCCGCGATACGATTACAGTCAGAGGGCCTGTGGGCCCTCCGACACCTCCCCAAACTATAGGTTCAAAGGCAGGCGATGCTCAATATGGGCGTCGCCTGCTTTTTCCGTGGTAAAACAGGCAGCGGCTGGGCATGCTGATTCCGAAAGGGGATGACAGCATGGTAGAACAGGACACGATCAAGCTGCTTAGGGAATGTGACGCAGGCGTGAAGATGGGCACAGCCTCCATAGCCGATGTGCTGGAGCATGTGACGAATGACGTGTTCCGGAAGCTGCTGACCGTCTGCAAGAAGGAACACAACCAGCTGCAGGACGAAATTCAGAAGCTGCTGGATCAATATCAGGACGCGGGCAAGGAGCCCAATCCCATGGCAAAAGGCATGTCCCATATGAAGACGAGCATGAAGCTTACCATGGAGCACACCGATGCGACCATCGCCGATCTGATGACGGACGGCTGCAACATGGGCGTCAAGTCCCTGAACCGCTATCTCAACCAGTACAAGGCGGCGGATGAGGTCTCCAAGGACATCGCCAAGCGGCTGATCAATCTGGAGGAAAAGCTGGCGGTGGATATCCGGCAGTTTCTGTGAAAAGGAGGAGCCTGCTCCCGGGGAGGGGAACAGGCTCCTTGCTTATTTGACTTGCTCACGGCACCTCTCTGCCATTTCCCGGGGCCATTGAGCCTCGATTTCCAGTCCGCGCTTTTCCAGGCGGCGGGCGATGTCCGCCCAAATGCTGGCGGCTTTATCGAACTGGCCCATATCGCCCCGGCAGAAGGCCATCGAAAACATGGCGTCCATGAATTCGTCATCCAGGCGGATGGCGGTTTCCCAGTGGGGGAAGGCTTCGTCATAGCGCTTCAGCTCCCGGCAGGCGTCGCCGGCAAAGACGTGCAGAATGGCACTGTCGGGAAAACGTTTCAATGCCTCCTCACAGGTGCAAAGCGTTCTCTCCGGCTGATTGGCGCAGGAGAGGGCGTGCGCCAGGTCTGCCCAGGCGTCAGCATTGTCGGGCTGAAGGCGGACGGCTTCCTCCTGTTCGGAGATGCAGGCTTCGCATTGCCCGATCCGGCTGCGTAGCAGGGTGCGCTGCCGGACTGTTCGGTGGTACATCTCCTGATCGGTGCTGCGGGAGATGTCCATGGCTTTAGCATAGCAGGCGGTGGCCTTCTCAATGCAATGGTAGACCATGTACTCATGCGTCACGCCGCAGCTGCGCCAGTCATCGGCAGTAGCGCGGCCTTCGCGGATCAGTTTGTCGAATTCCTGCGCGGCTGCGAGGAAGTCCTCCGGCTTATGGGAAAGCTCAAAGACGGCAAGCAGGCGCAGAGCATTGTTGGCGTATCCTTTGGGGGAGGGCTTGAACAGATCATCCACCAGCACGTCATAGAGTTTTGCGATGTCTGGCAGCAGCATCACGTCGGGAAGGGTGGCGGCAGTTTCCCAGCGGCTGACGGATTGGGCACTGACGCCCAGCTTGGCGGCACATTGTTCCTGGGTGAGCTGCTTTTCAAGGCGCAGTTTGCGCAGATTGGCGGCAAGATGGTTCATGGTATCGCTCCTTTGCGTTGTTCTGACGCGTCGTGATCAGTATAGCGCAGACTGACGGATTCGTCCAGCGCGCAGTTTGCGTGAGGAGTCTCGGTTTCTGAGAGAAACGGGGTTGGCAGATGGAGCGAAAAGCAGCGGGGATGAAATGAAAAGAGATGAAGTCCCCCCTTGCATTTTCCCGCAACATAGGATATAATAAAAATGATGTCAATATGGAGGCGAATGCCTCTGGGTATATCAGACGTACTAACGACTGCCTGACATAAAGGAGCATTTACATGCCTTACATTGCTACGACCACCAACGTTTCTATCTCCGGCCGCAAGAAGGAGAGCATCAAGGAGCGCATGGGCGAGGCCATTGAGCTGATCCCCGGCAAGACAGAAAGCTGGCTGATGCTGTCCTTCCGCGACAATGTGCACATGTACTTCAAGGGGGATGATGAGCCCTGTGCCATCATGCAGGTGAAGCTTTTTGGCACTGCGGATGAGGACGCCTACGCCAACCTGACCGAGACCTTGACTGACATTATCCGCGAGGAGCTGGATATTGATCCTGACCGCATTTACGTTGCCTATGAGGAGATCAACACCTGGGGCTGGAACGGCGGGAATCTCTAAGTCAGCGGGATGCTGCACACATCTCGCGTGAGGAGTACATTTGCTTTTGCATTGTATGCATGCAGGGACGCCGGGACTTGGCGAATTGCTGTGGGTCTTAACGCTCGTCTACGGGTGCCAGGATGTCCTGTACGTGAAGATCATGAAAAGCCTTCCTGGGGGAAGGCTTTTTTGATTCCTGGGGAAAAGTTTTTCAGAAAATTTACTTTTTATACTTCATCTTGTTGCGAAAATGTAGTATAATAAATTTGACTATTCCGGGCAGGGGTGGAGTCTGCCTGTTTGACCGTTGAAGATGGGAGGTGGCGACTGTGGCGGAGATGTGGAGCACCCTGGAACTGGCGCTGTGGAACTTGCTGCATCGTCCTGGCCTTGCCGATATTGCCGATATTCTGGTCGTTGCGGCCATTGTGTACAAGCTCCTTATGCTCACCCGCGAGACCCGAGGAAGTGCCGTGCTGAAGGGTCTGCTGCTGCTGCTGGTGCTGGTGGGCATCTCCAACATGGTGGGCCTGACTGCCCTGAATTGGCTGCTGACGGCGGTCATCAACAATGGCCCCATCGTCCTGGTGATCCTTTTCCAGCCGGAAATCCGCAAAGCGCTGGAGCAGATCGGCCGCGGCGCCCGCATTGACGTCCGTCGTGCCGACGCCCAGGAGGATGCGGACAAGCTGATCGACGAGATCATCCGCTGCCTGCTCAATCTCAGCCGCCGCCGCGTAGGCGCGCTGATCGTCTTTGAGGGCAAAACCGGCCTCAAGGACATCATTGAGAACGGCATTCCTTTGGATTCCCAGATTACTGCCGGCTTGCTGGAGAATATCTTTGAGCCCAACACGCCTCTGCATGACGGCGCCGTTGTGATCCGCGACAAGCGCATCATGTCTGCTGCATCCTTCCTGTCCCTGACGGATGCTTCCATCAGCCATGACTTGGGTACCCGTCACCGCGCGGCCCTGGGCGTGAGCGAAACCACCGACGCCACCGTCCTCATCGTCTCCGAGGAGACGGGTATTATCTCCATGGCTCGGGGCGGCAAGCTCATGCGCCACCTGGATCAGAAGGCTCTGCGCACCATCCTGGAGGGCATGTACAAGCCCCAGCGCAAGGGCATTGGCAAGCTGCTTAAGCGCGGCAGGAAGGAGGGCGACAAGTGATGCAGAATCCTTCCAATCAGAACATGAATCAGAATGCCAACAAGGGAAAGCGGGATCATACCCGCCGGGATGCGTTCCTGCGCAGGCTCAAGTCCATCCTCCTGGAGAACTGGGGCAGCAAGCTGCTGGCGATCTTCATCGCCGTGGCTTTGTGGGCGGGCCTCATCACCCAGGATCCGACGCTCACCCGTGAAAAGGTATTCACCGATGTGAATGTCAGCGTCAATGGTGCGGATACGCTCAAACGCAATGGCTACATTGTCCTGGATGACGTGGTTGCTGCACTGGATGACGTGACCGTCCGCGTCAATGTTCCCCAGGCGCAATATGCTGCCGCGCAGGCAGGCAACTACTCTGTGCGCATTGATCTCAGCCGTATTCGTGAGGCCGGCGAGCAGGACGTGCGCATCCTGTCCACCAATTCTTCCGCCTACGGTACGGTGATGGAGATTGATCCCCCCAGCGTGACGCTGACGGTGGATGAATATGTCACCCGCTACCGTATCCCGGTGGCGGTGGTGATTGAAGGCAATGCCCCTGATGGTTTCTACGCAGCGGCGCCTTCTACTGACCCGCCGATGGTGGCTGTCAGCGGTCCTAAATCCCTGGTGGATCGCATTGCATCCGCACAGGTGGTGGTGGATCAAACCAGCCTGCCCTCCCGCGAAGGAGACGTCCGCCGGGCAATGGCTTTCACCCTGGTGGATGCCAGCGGCACAGCCATCCAGAATGACATGATCCAGGTGACCAGCGAAAGCGTGCTGCTGGATTCGATCATCGTGGAGCAGGCGGTCTATACCAGCCGTGTGGTGGAGCTGTCCGACCTGGGCCTGGTGACGGGTAAGCCAGCGGATGGGTACGAGATTAAGGGCGTGTACATCACCCCTGCCAGCGTGATGATTGCGGGCCGCGAGGCTGCAATCCGCGATATGAACATCTTATACGCGGAAAACACCGTGAACGTTAATGGCCTGACCGCCTCTGTCAGCAAGCAGCTGCGGGTGCGCCAGCCCTCCACGATCAAGTATGCTTCCACGGACGCTGTGACTGTTGCGGTGGAGATCGGCCCGATCATCACCACTCATGCCTACGATGTGCGGGTGGATCTGCAGGGCTTGTCCCCGGCGCTGCGTGAGGTGGGCGGCATTCGCACTGCTACGGTGCACTTGACCGGTGCGGAGCCCTGGCTCAACAGCCTGAGCCTGAACGATATTTCCCTGACCTGCGACCTGGGCAGCATCGCCCAGCCGGGCACCTATACCATGCCCCTTGCCTGCACGGTGAAGGACAGCGAAGGCCAAGCCTACACTTGCGAGATTACCCCTGCCAGCGTGGTCGTCACGGTGATCGAGCGCTGAAAAAATCATGACGAAAGGAGCAGCTTGAATGGGCCAGTTTGCCAATACGCTCTTCAGCATGCTCCTGGGCTGGGTGCAGACTGCCGCTGCTGAATTGTGGGCGCTGATTACCCAGGCGGATGCCAGTGTATGGCTCAAATGGTTGGTTGAGAACTGGCTGCCCCTCACGCTGGCGCTGTGCATCGGCGGTGTGGTGGTGGACTTCATCATCTACCTGATCCGCTGGCAGCCCTACCGGATGTGGCGGCGCGCCAAGCGTCAGCCGGAGCCGCAGGTGGAGGAAGCAATCCCCGCGGCCCCGGCGGTGTATCAGCGCAAATGGATCTACGCCGATGGCTCTACCGAGGTGGAGGACGTCTATGTTCCCCAAGAAGAGGAAAGTCAGGAGCAGGAACGCCTCGCTGCGCCGATTCGCCCCATGCGCCGTATGGCCCGCCGCGCGTCGCCGGAGCAAGCCTACAACCAGCCTGTTTATCCGCCCCAGTGGCAGCACAACCAACAGGGAGAGAACGAATGAGCAACCTTCCCCAAGACTTTATTGACCGCATGGCGGCGCAGCTCGGCGACGAACTGCCCGCCTTTTTGCGCACCTATGAGGAGCCCTATCAGCGCGGCGTCCGCCTGAATCCCATGAAGCCGGTGGCGGCGGATTTCCTGCCAGAGGGCTTGCTGGAGGCCGTTCCGTGGGAGCCTACCGGACATTATCTGTCCATGGATTCAAAGGCCGGCGCGGACGTCCTCCACGAGGCCGGCGCCTGGTACCTGCAGGAGCCCAGTGCGATGATCCCCGCAGCAGTGCTGAACGCAAAGCCCGGCGAGCGCATCCTCGACCTGTGCGCGGCCCCCGGCGGCAAGTCCACGCAGAGTGCCCTTCGCATGGCGGGGCAGGGAACCATCGTGTGCAACGAGCCCATCCGCGATCGGGCGAAGATTCTGTCCCGCAACGTGGAGCGCATGGGCATCCCCAATGCTATCGTGGTCAGTGCCTGGCCGGAGGATCTGGCCAAGGTCTGGCCTGGGGCCTTTGATGCCATCCAGTGCGACGCACCCTGCTCCGGTGAGGGTATGTTCCGCCGTCATCCCGAAACCCGGGACGAATGGAACGCCGAGTCCCCGGCGGGCTGCGCCAAGCGCCAGGGCGACATCCTGGACAGCGCTGCTGTCATGCTCCGCCCCGGCGGACGCCTGGTGTACTCCACCTGCACGTTGAACCAGATCGAAAACGAGGGCGTGGTGGAGGCTTTCCTCCATCGCCACGATGACTTTATATTGGAAGCTTTCCAGCTGCCGGGGCTCTGCGCATCCACAGGCATGCTGACCATCTACCCCCATCGGGTGAAGGGGGAGGGGCATTTCGTCGCTCTGCTGCGCCGCAAAGGTGGGGGGACTGCTGTCTGGAAAACGGAGGTTCCCAAGGCCTGTGTTCCGGACAAGCCGGCCATGAAGGCCCTGCAGGACTTCCTGCCTGGCGCGCAGGCAAACCTGCTCTTCGGCGGCGAACTGCGCTATTGCCCGGATTTCCCTGACCTGAGCAAGGCCAGAGGCGTATCCGTCCTGCGCAGCGGGCTGCATCTGGGCACGGTGAAAGGGCGGGAGCCCCGCGGGCGAATGGTATTCATCCCCGACCATGCCTGGGCCTTGTGCAACACATCCCCTGATGTCCCCCGCGTCCACCTGACGGAGGAGGACGCCCGCCTCTACCAGAACGGACAGGTCATTCCGGTGGACGAGCGTGTTAAAGGCTGGGTGCTGGCCTGTTTTGCGGGTATCCCGCTGGGGTGGGGGAAGGTATCCGACGGAATGATGAAAAATCATTATCCCAAGGGGCTGCGGCGGTGAAAAACTTCCGAAAAAGCCTGGATTTCTGCAAAATTTTGCTTGACATTCCTGTGGTCGTGTAGTACAATAGACGATGGCATCAATAGCTCCGCTAGCCCCGGTAACTATTGAATGAAACAACCGCAGATCGCGTGCGACCATCACGCGGGACGCAAATCACTCAATGAGGTCGGGTAAAGCCCGACTAGCGACTGCCAATGCAATAGACGGGTCGAAGACCCCCATTGGCCGAGCGTAGCCAGCACAGCCCTTGTGGCTGGGATGGCCGAGAAAGATAATCATCTTAGGGAGGAAACACCTTTGAAGACTTTCATGCCGAAAGCGGCGGACATTACCCGTAAGTGGTATGTTGTCGATGCCGAAGGCCTGGCGCTGGGCCGCGTTGCCAGCCAGGTTGCCAATATCCTGCGCGGCAAGAACAAGCCGATCTACACCCCCAATGTCGATACTGGTGACTATGTCATCATCGTCAATGCTTCCAAGGTCATCCTGACCGGCAAGAAGCTGGATCAGAAGATCTACTACAAGCACTCCGGTTACGTTGGTGGCCTGAAGGAGACCAAGTACCGCAAGCTGCTGGCTGAGAAGCCCGAAGAGGCTCTGCGTCACGCTGTCGTGGGCATGCTGCCCAAGGGCCCCCTGGGCCGCGCCATGGCGAAGAAGATGAAGATCTACGCCGGCGCCGAGCATGAGCATGCCGCTCAGCAGCCCGAGAAGCTTGAACTGTAATTGAGCGGAAAGGAGTAACAAACAATGGCTAAGGTTTCTTACAATGCTGTTGGCCGTCGCAAGAAGGCCGTTGCCCGCGTCCGCCTGGTTGCCGGTGAGGGCAAGATCGTCATCAACAAGCGTGACATCGATAACTACTTTGGTCTGGAGACCCTGAAGATGACCGTTCGTCAGCCCCTCGTGCTGACCAATACCACCTCCTTCGACATTCTGGTGAATGTCTGCGGCGGTGGCGTGACCGGTCAGGCTGGCGCTATCCGTCACGGCATCTCCCGTGCCCTGTGCAAGGCTGATCCCGAGCTGCGCGCTGCCCTGAAGAAGGCTGGCTTCCTGACCCGCGATCCTCGTATGAAGGAGCGCAAGAAGTACGGCCTCAAAGCCGCTCGTCGCGCGCCCCAGTTCAGCAAGCGCTAATTTCATCAGAAAAGTGCCTGAAAGCCCCGGAAACACTGAGTTTCCGGGGTTTTTCCTTTTGTAGCGGTTTGACTCATTCTGACCTAACCTGACCCATTTTTTATGGGTTAAATATGGGTTAAATGCTCTAATGGGTTAAATAATGGGTTAAATTATGGGCTAAAAACCGCTGCATTACCCCCCCTATTTCGGTGCCTGAAATGGATCGCTGCTGACCGAAAACAAGCTGATAGGTTTTGACCAAGTTTGTCTGAATCTGACCAAAGTAAAATAAACCCGATACGGAGCACACAGTGAACGACTTACTGTGTGCTCTTTGTGTTTGTCGCATT
>SVGL01000060.1 GCA_015056325.1 Clostridiales bacterium
GCTATCAAGGAATGAGGGAAAACTACCAGAAGTTCGCAAGCTTCGTAGTTACAGCGGATGACGCCCGCGAGTATCTCTACTCCCGGGACCCCAAACGCCGTGTACTGAAGTGGACCGACTTCAGGGTAGACCTGTTCATCTGAACAAACCCAGCCCCCATGACCTGCAAAGGTCATGGGGGCTTTTTGTGTTCACTTTCGTTCGCCCAATGATAAAATGATACACAATTACCCATGAATTGGGTAAATAGTGCTTCAAACGGATGCGAATATGGCTTGTTATCTGTGCATCACGACGATATAATATAAATAACAACCATTCCGGAGGTAAAAAACATGAAATTTCAGTGGCTGAACGAAAGCGAAATCAAATTGACCGACGACCGTATTGAGATCATGGCTCCCGGCCAGACCGACTTCTTCCGCGGAAGCATCGACGAATGCGAAGAAGGCATCCTGCCTGAGTCCCTTTGCAATGCACCCTACTACTACACCGAGGTGGAAGGCGATTTTGTGCTGCGGGTCAAGGTGTCCCATGACTTCAAGGATACCTACGATTCCGCATCCGTCATGGTGATGAAGGACGAGACTTGCTGGGCCAAGTGCTGCTACGAGCTGACCGACTTCGGCACCCATGCGGCGGTGAGCGTGGTTACCAAGGGTGATTCCGACGACGCCAACGGCTGCAATCTGGAGGGCAACACCGCATGGCTCCAGGTGTGCCGCGTAGGAAACAACTTTGCGTTCCATTACTCTGTGGACGGCGAAAACTTCTACATGATGCGCTACTTCCATCTGCCTGTGGAGCGGGTGGTGAAGGTGGGTCTGCTGGCTCAGGCCCCTGTGGGCAACGGCGGTGTCCGCGTGTATGAGCATCTGTCCATCCAGCCTGTTACCGTGAAGAACATCCGCGCCGGTAAGTAAGCCGTTCAGCGCAGCACACAGGAGGCAACATGTCCATCATATTGGATCATCAGCTGCGGGAGAAGATGGCCCACGATGCGTCTGCGTTTCCGATCAGCTATTTCCAGGATGAGCTGGCCCTGCTGCCGAATCAGGCGGGGCCGCTGCACTGGCATCCGGAGTTTGAGATCGCAACGGCGGCTTCCGGTGAGCTGGAGTATCAGGTAGGTCAGGAGCGCATCACGCTGGAGCCCGGGGACAGTATCCTTGTGGGCGGCAATATGCTCCACAGCATTCGGCAGCTGTCCGGCGATACCCCAGACCCGATGCCCAACATCGTGTTCTTCGGTTCGCTGATTGCACCGGAGACCAGCACCATCTATGCGCAATATATCCAGCCCATCATCGACGACCATGCGCTGCCCTATGTGGTATTCCGGCATGACAACAGCGAGCACGCGCCGGTCAATGCACTGATCCGGGACATATACCGCCTTCTTCGAGAACAGCCGAGCTGCTACGAAATGGCGGTGCAGCGCCATCTCAGCAGCATCTTTGAGTACCTGATGCTGCACTTCGACGACCTGCCCCGCACAGAGGCCACCCGTGTGCAGCTGAATACGCAGGTGCGCGTCCAGCAAATGCTGGCTTTCATCAACGACCATTATGCAGAAAAGGTCACCCTGGGCGACATCGCCGGGGCTGCCAGTATCAGCCGGAGCGAGGCCGGACGATGCTTTCAGGCTTACATGGGCTGCTCGCCAGTGGATGCACTGATCCGGCACCGTCTGCAGAAGGCGCATGGCATGCTGCATGACACGGCGCGCACGCTGCAGGAGATCAGCCATGCCTGCGGCTTCAGCTCGGTGAACTACTTCAGCCGCCAGTTCCGCAAGCATTACGGATACGCGCCCAGCTGTGCCCGCAAACCGGGAAAATGAATCAACACAGCCGAAAGGAAAGTACCATGACTGCACAGCCGAATTATCGCAAAACACTATTGGCCTGCTACCTTGGTTTTATCACGCAGGCGATCTCCGCCAACTTTGCGCCCCTTCTGTTCTTGACCTTCAAGGATACCTACGGCATCCCGCTGGAGAAGATCGCCCTGATCCCTATGGCTTTCTTCATGACACAGCTGCTGATCGACTTTGCCGCCACCAAGTTTGTGGACAGGATAGGCTACCGTACCTGCGTGGTTTGCTCGCAGGTGCTGTCCGCTGTGGGGCTGGCGCTGCTGGCTGTGCTGCCGGAGATACTGCCCGATCCCTTCATCGGCATCCTGATCGCCGTGGTGCTCTACGCTATGGGCGCAGGGCTGATTGAGGTGCTCATCAGCCCTATTGTGGAAGCCTGCCCCTTTGAAAACAAGGCCGGTGTCATGAGCCTGCTGCATTCCTTCTACTGCTGGGGCAGCGTGGGCGTGATCCTTGGTTCCACGGTGTTCTTCGCCGTATTCGGCGTGGAGAACTGGCGGATTCTGGCGATCCTGTGGGCAGTGCTGCCCTTTGTGAACACCTTCAACTTCCTCAAATGCCCCATCGAACGGCTCACCGAGGACGGCGAGGGGATGAAGATGGGTCAGCTGTTCCGTATGCCCCTGTTCTGGCTGATGGCGCTGCTGATGGTTTGCTCCGGTGCATCGGAGATCTCCATGGCGCAGTGGGCCTCGGCCTTCACGGAGTCCGCTATGGGTGTATCCAAGACCATTGGTGATCTGGCAGGCCCCTGCCTGTTTGCTGTGCTGATGGGCATCTCTCGCGTGTTCTACGGCAAGATGAGCGAAAAGCTGGATCTGACCAAGACCATGCTGGGTTGCGGTGCGCTTTGCATCCTGTGCTACCTGCTGGCGTCCCTGTCCTCGTCTCCGGTGCTGGGTCTGCTGGGCTGCGCGCTGTGCGGCATCGCGGTGGGCATCATGTGGCCGGGTACGCTCAGCATCTCTGCCCAGAAATGCCCCAAGGGCGGCACCGTGATGTTTGCTTTGCTGGCGCTGGCGGGCGATCTGGGCGGCTCCATCGGGCCTTCGCTGGTGGGCAGTGTGTCCAGCCTGGCAGACGGTAATCTCAAAACGGGACTCCTTGTTGCTACCCTCTTTCCGGTGCTGCTGATTGCCGGACTGGTTGTGCTGAAGAAGTGGGTCAAAACCACAAAATGATCTGAATACAAGAAAAGCGTCCGCTGCCTGACTGAACAGGTGGCGGACGCTTTTTATGCTGTTTGGATTTGTGGTTCATTCTACGGCGTTGCTGACAGTTTGATGGATGGTCTCGTTCAGATGACTTTTCTGCATTTCTGCGATCTTCTCTCGCAGATCATAGAGTGCGGTGCCAATGGTATCAAAGGCAGAAGCAGCGACTTCTTCGTTGTTCTTCATGCCCAGCCGGTGAAGCGGTTCGGCATCGCCCTCGTACAGGGCCAGCGCACCTTCAGCCAGCAAGCGGATATCGGCGATATCGTTCCCAACATTCCAGAAGTAGGTGTTAAGTGCCTTGAGCTGTTCGTTCATCACACATACACCAGCTCTGCCAAGATGATTTCTTCGGCGCAAGCGTGAAGGTTATTCATTGCGCCCACCCATGCCATCGGGTCACGGGCTTTGAGTGCCTCAGTGACTCCGTTCTGCTCCATGAGCAGGGGCATCATGGTTTCAAGGCGTTCCTCTGCCTGCTCGCTGATCTCCACCAGATGCTTGTGCAGAGTTCCGGTCAGGAGCATGTTTTGGTATAGAAGCGAAAGATGCTCTTTCAGGTACTGCCTGCGCATTCTGCCGTACTTGTTGATGGTGCCGGGTTCTTCTGGAACTGTGATGTTAGGGATGAAGTAGTCGCCGCAGCGGGTGTAAGTGAGTTCACACATGAGATCGTCTCCTTTCGGTTGTCGTATGGGGATTGGGTACGGATATATCGTACTGCAATGTGGTTGAGAAGACGAATGTGTGGATTGATATTTAGAAGTAGCGAAAAAATAATAGCGACAAAAAGTAGCGATAAATAGTAGCGATAAAAGGCGACGA
>SVGL01000061.1 GCA_015056325.1 Clostridiales bacterium
CCGCCAGGTTGACCGCCGCACCGGAGAAGCCCACCCGCCCCTGCAGCATCCGCGCATAGAAGGGCACGGTCTCGTCCGCCAGCGACAGGTCGCTGGACGTCATGGGCACATCAGTCACATAGGCCGCATAGGGCAGTGCATAGGCGTTGGGCCAGGACATGAGCGTCGCACCGGCGCCGTTCAGCAGCTCAGTCACCGCAGCCTTGAGGGCGGAACGGTTGCCGGTCTTGCTGGTGTAATCGGAATACAGCAGGTTCGCTGCATCACCCAGAGAGACTCTTGCGCCCAGTTTGTCATAGGCAGCGATCAGATCTGCCGCCTTGTCCGCTACCCGATCTGCCTTGAGGACGTAATCGGGAGCGATGGTTTCATCCTCCTTGTGGGTGCTGATGGCAAAGGTGTGCAGCTCCACCGGGAAGGAGGACAGCTTGGTTGCCGCATCAGTAAAGCGGGCGATCAGCGCGTTCTCCGAAGAGAAGGATAGTGCGTTGGTGGTGAAATACACCGGAGCACCAACCTGCTTCGCCGTCTCCAGCAAGGCAGTCATCGCCTTCTGGCCGCCCAACGTGCCGCTGGCCTTCACACCGCCCATACGATTGCGGGCTGCGCTGTTGTTCCAGTTCTGGTATTCGGCGACCACCGGCACACCTGCGTCCTTCAGGTGCCGCAGAATCTCCGCTGCGCTCGCATAGGGCGTGAGTGCAATGGCCGAGCTCACAGGAATGCCCAGGAAAGGCTTGTCCTTGTAGATCATGCCCTCAAAACGCAGGCTGACACGGTTTTCCGCCTCTGCCGCCCGGTCGCCCAGGAGCATCTCGCCGTAAGCGTCCGCCATGGCCAGCCAATCGCATGCGCCTTCCGGCAGCGGATAGTAGCTGACCTCATAGCGCCCTGAGGTGGATTTGTCCTGCTGATACAGGTTGACAGTACGGGCGTTGTAGTTCTCTTCGCCGATGGTATACTCGCCTTTGGCGCGCACGGTGAAGGAGAAGGACATGGTGTTGTAGCTGTGGGTCACCCCGGAGACCGCCGCGTTGACGTATGCATGGGCGTCGCCCTGGGTGGCCACCGCCATCAGGCCGTAGTCGCCGCAGTTCATGCCCAGCACCGGCAGCGCCGCCCGCAGCATAGTGTTGTTGTCCACCGTGGCGGCAAAGGTCTTGTCGCTGCCGTAGACCTGCGCCTTGTATGCGCCGGCCTTGGTCTTGCCGTTGTTGAAGCGGATCAGCGCACCAGCGCCATCGGGGATCAGGATATAGCCGTCGTCCTTGGTGCCGGAAGCGCCCAGCAGCGGGGCGATCTCCACATCCAACAACTGGTCGGCCGTGGTTTCCTCGATCTCATCCGCAGGAATGTAGACCCGGAAGCAGTCCTCCGCGATGGTCACATACAGCGGCACAGTGATGCCGTAATCGGCAAAGGTGTAGAGCACCCGCAGGCCATCGTCCACCTTTTGCAGCTTGACAGTGCCCTTATTGACGCTGCCCACCTGGGAGTTGACGGTCTCGGTGTTGCCGGTTTCCCCGCGCAGGACCGTCACGATCAGCTGGGACTGCAGCTTGGTCTTGTTGGAACCGGTGGCCTTCTTGTCCGTCTTCCAGTTGGAAGGATTGCTCTCAAAGACCTCCCCCACTGCCTTGTCCGCCACGCAGAAGAAGCAGTTGGAGGTATTCACGCCCACGATGAAGCGTTCATTCTCCGCCAGCGCCTGATACCCCTTGGGCAGCTTCACCGCCGCAGAGGCAGGCACAGGCAGCATCGCCGTCAGCAGCAGGACGGCCAGCACGATGGACACAAATCTCTTCAGTTTCATCTGCTTGCCTCCTTACTGCCAAAGCATCAATTCGTCAAACACGGTACGGATAAAGGAGCCCACCTGCTGCAGCAGGCTGAAGAATAGGAATCCGATGAACAGCACGATCACCAATCCCACCACCGTCAGCAGAATGTTGGCCAGCGTTTTGGGGAAGGTGTACTGCTGCATGGTCTGCAGCGCGCAGACAATGTTCCAGAAGGTCCAGCCCCATGCAACAATGGTGAGAACGATCAGGAACACGCTCTCCTCGCTGCACAGCGCGTAGCCGAGCACAATGCCAATGGCACGCAGCAGGATCATGGGCATCAGCGCATAGGCGCAGGAGATCCACAGCTGCTTCAGGGTGCTTTCGCCGTCCATGAAGGTCGCCAGGGCATTGTTCACAAAAATCAGCACAAAGAACAGCGCCGCGGTGGAAGCCAGGATCAGCAGCACATTGATGCTGTCCGGCTTATGGCCGTTGAAGATGAAGGCGGTGTACTGGTGGGCGATGATCTCCAGGAAGAACCAGGCCGCCAGGATGCCGATGGCAAAACCGGCCGAGTACTTCTTGCGGTAACGGATCTCCTCAAAGCCCGCGATGGGGTGCAGGATGGTATCCAGCGCCATGCGGATGGGCGTCTGCGGACGTTCCCGCTTCGGGCCCTTTTTGCGGATGACCTTTGACCACACCATGTACAGGATCACCAGCACCGCCGCACCGATCAGCACCGGGCCGATCACCTCACGGACCGCCTCCACACGGTAGGACTGGAATGCCTTGGAATACCAGTAAACATCGTTGGCCTGCTTGAAGTAATCCAGGGATTCCTGATACTTGCCTTCCGCCAGCAGGGCTTTGCCAATACCGTCATAGGCCAGTTCCAAATGATAGTTCCGCAGGAGCAGCTCCCGCCAGATGGATTCGGACGCGGCATACTCGCCCTGCTGATAGAGCTTCATCGCGCTGAGCACCGACGCACCGTAGGTCGTGGGCTCAAAGCAGGTGACGGAACCCCGGACGCTGTCCAGCACATAGACGGAATCGCCCAGGGTATCAATGGCGCACGCAGAGGAGAACAGACCCGTCTGCCGTCCGCTGCCGCCGAACACGCCCAGGGAATCACTGCCCTGGCTGTACACGAAGACGCGGCCGCGGTTGGAGTCAAGGGCATAGATGAAGTCATCCGTGCTGACGGCAATATCCGCCAGCTGGGTATCGGTACGGGTGCCGTTGTGGTAGAGGATGTCCAGGTCGCCGTACTTGGCCTTCCCTTCCACCTCCACGCGGAGGATGTCATTCCCCAGCGGGTTCAGCTTGCGGATCTGCTTCTTGGAGGTATCGGAGAACAGGGTGACGTACATGTACCCGTCCTTCGACATGTCCATGGAGAGGTAGTTGATGGGCACATAGCGGGCCATCTTCTCCGCCTGCTCCTGGGAGAGGAGCTTCTTCCAGTAGTAGTCGAAGAGCAGCGCCGGGGTGACGCTCACCTTGTTGCCGCCATAGAAATTGAGGAACTCGCCCGCCTTGTCAAAGAGCACCACGCCCTGATACACGCTGGGCACAAGGGCATAGATGTTATCCTCCAGGTCGCAGGCGACCTTCTCGGGCTGGAAGAGGATATCCTGGGGATACAGGGCAGATTCCGGCTGGGTGTAGCGTTTCAGCAGCTCGCCCGCCTGGGTGATGCGCACCACCTGGCCGTTGGCCGTATCCGCCACGACCAGATTGCCCTGGCTGTCCAGCGTCACGCCCTCAGGGTTGCGGAAGGTCATCATTTCGCCGTTTTCGGTGAAGCCTGTGATCTCCCGGACAAACTGCATCTGCGCATCCAGCACCACAACGCGGCTGTTGCCGGTATCGGCAATGTAGATCAGGCCGTTTCCCTCGTCAACGAACAGATCGGACGGGCTGCTCAGGGGTGTTGCCAGGGCCATGTCCACCGGGAAATACTCCGCTTCCGGGGTGTAGATGTTCGGGCACTCCGCAATCTGGCCCCAGGAGTCGTAGTAGTAGCCGGTATAGGGTACCTCGGCGGCTATCGCTGCGGGACACAGGCACAGGAGAGCCAGCAGGAATGCAATGATTCGTTTCATCTGTG
>SVGL01000037.1 GCA_015056325.1 Clostridiales bacterium
CAGCTGCTGTAAGGCTGGATTGTTTAATCCCTGTATTTGGCTTGACAATCCTTTCACAAATATGGTATCGTAAATTGTACATTCCGTGAGGGAGTAGCGAGCGCCTCTGGCGTAGCAAGTCAACATACTGGCTCCGGCCTGGCTTGCTTCAAATTGCGAGACTCATCGTACAGCTGAAAGGCTATGCGTGGGTCGAAGTGTGATCGTTTCATCACCCGGGCATGGCATTCAGCGCCGTGCCCGGGTTTTTGTTATCCTCAAACGACCGTGAAAGGAGATCAAATGAAACATCGGCTTGTCGTACGATCCGTCACACTCCCTGCAAACGTAAACACCATTTGGCCGAAGCTCTCCATGCTCAGCACATTGCAGCATATTGCCAGGCCCTATGCCACCTTCCAGCCAGTTGACCGCTCCGACGATCTCAAATGGCAGCCGGGTGAAGTATACCGGTTCCGCTTTCGACTGTTCGGGGCGCTGCCCCTGGGCATCCACACCATCCGTGTGATGCGCTTTGACCAAGCCGCTGGCATCATCTACACAGAAGAATCCAATCCCCATGTGCCGGTGTGGAATCACAAGATCATCCTGACGCCCATCGACCATGACCACACAGGATATACGGACGAAGTGGAGATCCACGCAGGCTGGAAAACGCCTTTCGTGTGCCTGTGGGCCAAGCTGTTTTACGCTCATCGGCAAAGAAAATGGATCCGTCTGCTCCATGAACACAAATAAAGGAGAGTACAAACGATGAAAACCGTCACCCCCGAAGCCTGCAAAAAGATCATCCGCCAGAAGCCCATCACGAAAAGCCTGTACAACGGTTATATGGCCAACGGTTGGGAAGCCCATCTGCCTGCCGTGTATGACCGTGCCGCTTCCCTGTTTGCGGACAATGCCTCTGCCAGCCCTGCTCTGCAAATGCACCTGAACCAGCTCTTGCCTATGATCGCCCTGTATGAAAAGGCGGTGGAGATCACCGGAAGCATGGAAGGGGCTTTGGCCTTCACGGAAAAGTGGGCATTCATTGAAACAGAAAAGATGATGAAGTTCGCCCGCGGCCTGATGAAGCTGGGGCTATACAAACTGATGCCCTCCCTGTGCGGCAAAATGCTGGACAAGATGTTTGGCGAAGCGGCCGGTTTCAAATACCGCCTTGTGCCGGATGCTCCGAAATTCGCAGTGGATATGCTGCACTGCCCCTACTTTGAAACCTGCAAGAAGTACGGCTGTCCGGAGCTGACCCAGTTTTCCTGCCGTGCCGATGATATCACCTACGGCAACCTGCACAAAAATCTCATCTGGGCCCGCACCCAGACTCTTGCCACCGGCGGCAGCTGCTGCGATTTCCGGCTGCACCTGAAAAAATGATCGGAGGAGTACCCATGGACACGAAAGCATACGCCAACATCCGAAAACTGCTGATCATTGGCCTGATCGCCTCCATCGTTACGGTGCTGGGCGGCGAACTGACCATCGGCTGGGTGGAATACCCCAGGGTGGAGAACGACCTCACCGGCATGATGGGCATGATGCTGGGCAGCGCCAACCTGTCGCTGTGGCAGCTGGCCTGCGGCGTGCTCTTTGGCGGCATCGGTATTCCGCTGCAGTATTACGGCTTCAAGGCCACCGCGCAGCTGGTGGAAAAGGGCGGCAGCAAAAGGGCTGCGAAGCTCATCCATGTGGGTGCTGCGGCTACCGCAGGGCTGGGCGGCATCGTCCATGTGATCTGCATTGCGCTGATGTTCCTGTGCCGCATGGTGGATTTCTCCGCAGGCGGCATTCCTCAGCCGCTGTGGGACTTCACCCTCTGGCTGGTGCTGCCCATCTGCGTGGTATTTATGCCCGTGTACTACGCCATGACCCTCGCCCTGTTCGTGGCGGTGGTTCGCGGCAAAACCTGCCTGCCCCGCTGGGCTGCGGTGTTCAATCCGCTGACGGGCACTCTGGTGATCAACGCCCTGCCCATGCTCCTGCCGGCCTCCGCGCTGGTCAACGCGCTGGGCATGGCTAACATGGGCATTGGGTCAGTGCTGACCTTCGCCGGCATCCTGGCCGTGATGAAGAAGGCTGAATAACGCAAAAGAGCATCCGTACCAATCCATTGACATCAACCGTTTGAGATGCTATACTGTTTCCCACAGGGGAGCTTGTTTTGACAGGCTGAGAGGAAGGAACCACCTTCGACCCTTTAACCTGATGCGGGTAATGCCGCCGTAGGAAGATGCGCAAATTGTGCTTCATGCGGAGTATCGCCATCAGGTGGTACTCCGATTTTTATATTCCTGCAGGGGAGCTTGTGCTGACAGGCTGAGAGGAAGGATTCACCTTCGACCCTTTAACCTGATGCGGATAATGCCGCCGAAGGGAGCTGTGTGCAAGCGTTCCCTTCGAGGGAGCGCATTTTTTGATTCGGTCATCACCGTCTAAAGACGGCGCTGACTACACTTCGGCGAATGCAAGCATTCGCACTCGTTAGTCGGGGCTTAAGCCCCTCCCTTATTTGGAGGAAACATGCTCGGAGAGATTATTCAGCAAACCCGGCACAAACGCCCGCTGGTGCATTGCATCACCAATTACGTGTCAGCCAACGACTGCGCCAATCTGCTGCTGGGCTGCGGCGCATCAGCCATCATGGCGGATGATCCGGAGGAAGTGGCGGAGGTCACCGCCATGTGCAATGGCCTTGTGCTGAACATGGGCATCCCCAACCCGCGCAAGCTGGAAGCCCTGCTGATTGCCGGAAAGGAAGCCAATCGTCTGGGGCATCCGGTGGTGCTTGATCCCGTGGGTGTGGGCAGCTCGGCCATGCGGCAGGAGGCGGCGCGGAAGCTGTTGGAGCAGGTGTGCTTTGCTGCAATTCGTGGCAACGCTACGGAGATCGCCACGCTGGTTCGCGGCACGGCAGCCCATCGCGGTGTGGATGCGGACGAGCAGAACGACGCCACGGAAGCCAACGCCCGTCAGCTTGCCCGAAAAACCGGCGCGATGGTCATCGTGACCGGAGATACGGATCTGGTCACGGATGGCACAACACTCTACCGGGTGCACAATGGGCATCCCATGATGCGCACCGTCACCGGCGCTGGGTGTCAGCTGTCCGCGCTGGTGGGGGCATACATCACCGCGAATGCAGCCCAGCCCATGCAAGCCGCTCTGGCGGCTGTATGCGCCATGGGGGTGTGTGGGGAGATCGCTCATCGCCGTCTGACCCCCATGGACGGCAATGCCAGCTACCGCAATTACATCCTTAACGCCATCTGCAACCTGACGCCCCTGGCCTTGGAGGAAGGAGCCAACTATGAAACTGACTGCTGATATGATGCGCCTGTACGCCGTGACGGATCGCAGCTGGCTGCGTGGTCGCACCCTGCACGAACAGGTGGAGGAAGCCCTCATCGGTGGTGCAACGCTGGTGCAGCTGCGGGAAAAGGAGCTGGACGAAGCCTCCTTCCTGCAGGAGGCCATTGACCTGACGAAGCTCTGCCACCGATATGGTGTGCCGCTACTGATCAACGACAATATCGACATTGCCCGCCGCAGCGGCGCGGACGGCGTTCATGTGGGGCAAAGCGACATGGAAGCCGCCGCGGTGCGCAGCATCCTTGGCAGCGACATGATCGTGGGCGTGACAGCCAAGACGGTGGAGCAAGCCCAGCGAGCCCAGGAGGCCGGTGCGGATTACCTGGGCAGCGGCGCGGTTTTTGGCTCCGCCACCAAGCTCAACGCCAATCCCATGAGCATGGACACATTGCGCACCATCTGCCGGTCGGTGGAGATTCCGGTGGTGGCCATTGGCGGTATCCACAAGGGAAATATCCTGGAGCTGGCCGGCACGGGCATTGCCGGTGCGGCGGTGGTGTCCGGCATTTTCGCAGCGGAGGACATCACGGCGGAATGCCGTGAGCTGCGCGGCTTGGTGGAGAGAATCATCAAGTGACTCATCATGCCCAAGGCATTTGAGAATCCAACTGGGAGGAGGTAGGCACGCCGTCAGCGGGGGAGCGCCCGGTGACGTGAAAACAGCGATGGGAAGCCGTGTTCCGGCGTGAGAGGAGACCAGCAAGTCTCGACCGACCAGCAGGCGGGTGCGCCATGCTGTTTTCACTCTGAAAAGTGCAAAGGAGGAATCTCAAATGAATCGTAACCGTACCCTGCGGCTGACGCTGGCCGCGATCCTCGTAGCTGTTGCCGTGGTTGGCAGCATGTTTTCCTTCCCCGTGTTCGGCAGCAAATGCTCTCCTGTGCAGCACATGGTGAATGTGATCTGCGGCGTGCTGCTGGGGCCCTGGTATGGCCTGGGCGCTGGCTTCCTGGCGGCACTGATCCGCAACCTGCTGGGTCTGGGCAGTTTGCTGGCTTTCCCTGGCAGCATGTGCGGCGCATTCCTGTGCGGCCTTGTGTGGAAGTACTGCAAGAAGCTGCTGCCCACGCTGGTGGGTGAAGTCTTTGGCACGGGCATTATCGGCGGCTTGCTGGCATATCCCATTGCTATTGCGTTCATGGGCGTGTCCAGCAGCAACGTGGCCTTCTACGCCTATGTTGTGCCCTTCCTGATCTCCACCGTGGTGGGTTCCATCATTGCCGGCGCGATCATCTTCGCGCTGCAGAAGAACGGCACGTTGAACCGCATGGCAGGCAAACTCCAATAAAATTCCTAAGGAGGTAGCACCTATGAAAACGGCCTTATCCATCGCTGGCAGCGATTCCAGCGGCGGCGCGGGGATCCAGGCGGACATGAAAACCATGTCGGCCCACGGGATCTACGCCATGACGGCCATCACTGCCCTGACCGCCCAGAACACCACCGGCGTGATCAGCATCCAGGAGTCCACGCCGGACTTCCTGGCCGATCAGCTGGACGCTGTGTTCACGGACATCTTCCCCGATGCAGTCAAGATCGGCATGATGGCCAACGCTGCGCTGATCCGCGTGATTGCCCGGAAGCTGAAGCAGTACCACGCCAGGCACATCGTGGTCGATCCCGTGATGGTGGCTACCTCCGGCTCCAAGCTCATGCAGGAGGATGCTCTGGATACCCTGACGCATGAGCTTCTGCCCCTGGCGGAGCTGGTCACCCCCAACATTCCTGAGGCGGAGGTGCTTTCCGGCATGAGGATCACCTCCGCCGAGGATATGGTAGCAGCAGCGAAACACATGGAGCAATCTTTCTCCTGTGCCGTGCTGCTCAAGGGCGGCCACGACCTGAACAACGCCAATGACCTGCTGTGCCGCAACGGTGAAATCAGGTGGTTCCACGGCAGGCGCATCAACAATCCCAACACCCACGGCACAGGCTGTACGCTGTCCAGTGCCATTGCGTCCAATCTGGCCTGTGGCATGGAGCTTGACGAGGCGGTCGGACGGGCGAAGGAATACATCTCCGGCGCGCTGGCGGCAATGCTCGACCTGGGCAAAGGCAGTGGACCCATGAACCATCTGTTTGATCTGAAGAGCGAGTATATCGGAAAGGAGGGGTAACGGGGACAGGTTGCGGGAAATGCAAAAACTTTGTATAATGCAATCACGGATGTCATATCCCGCAATACGAAGGAATGAGTTGATACCCATGAATCATCCCGATCCCCGCAGGAGATATATTCTGGCTGCTGCGCAGCTGATCAAAGAGCTTGGAGAAGAAAATGTCAGCGCCCGCAAGATCGCTGCTGTTTTGGGCACAGCTCCATCGGCCATTTATCGGCATTTCCAAACGCTGGATGAGCTGATGGCCTATGCTGCCATCAGCTATCGCTATGATACCTACGCTGAGATGGATCGCATTGCCGTTGACGCCAGCAACGCCTTTGAGATGTACGAAAAAACGGAGCGGGAGTTTGCACGCTTTGCCTTTGCCAGGCCCAAGCTGCTGGATTGCCTGGTTTTCGGTGCATACAGTCAAAATATGTCTGAACTCATGGCGAACTATCGGACGATCTTTCCCGAGGCAGTGGACGAAAAGAAATTGTATTCGGCTGCCGTGCTGAATGGGCAGGATTTTGAAAAGGGCAATATGCGACTGCTGCAGATGTGCCGGGATGACGGCTCCCTTCAGGCGGATGACGCAACGGCTCACGCACTGAACGGCGTTCTTGTGCATATGTTCAAAGGCTTCCTGAAAACGGCGCTGGATCATCCAGAAATGGAAGTTGAAACGCTGGTTTCCCGCTATATGAATTGCTTCACCTTCGTTTTGCAGCCTTATGCACGCAAAAACACGAACTATATTCAGCAGTAATCAAAAAACATTTGCATAGCATCTTGACAAGCGTTGGGCGCATATCTATAATATAGGCCGTAAGTGAACGCGTTCACTTACGGCGAATTTGTTCCATGAACGAATGAAGGAGTATCATCATGAGCTTTGCACAGGAATTGATGACAGCTGCCGCTCCGGTTTGGGAAAAATACATGACACATCCCTTTATTACCGGCATGATCGACGGTACGCTGGAAAAAGAAAAGTTTGCATTCTACCTCATGCAGGACAGCCAGTATCTCAAGGACTATGCCAAGGTCTATGCCACGTCCTTCATCAAGTGCGACGATATCCACCTGATGCGCGCCATTTACCGCGATATGCAGGTGATCGTTTCCGACGAATCCATGACGCACATCCGCTATCTCAAGGATATGGGATACACGGAAGATGACGCATACGCTGCGCCCACCGCGCCGGAAAACCGTGAATACCTGGACTATATGCTCCAGGTTGCCCGGGAGGGCAGCGTGCAGGAGGGTCTGATCAGCGTGATGGCCTGTACCTTCAGCTATTACCATATTGCGCTGCATGCCCGTTCCCAGGCCATGAAGAACGGCACCTACGAAAACAACTACTTCGCCGCATGGATGGACGACTATGTGGGCGAGACCTACAAGGGCATCTACGACCGCACCGCTGATATGTGTGACGAGATCACTTGCAGCCTGTCAGGTGCTGAGAAGGATCGCCTGAAGGAGATCTTCATCCGCTCCAGCGAATACGAGCTGGGCTTCTGGGACATGGCCATGCGCGGCCCCAACGCGTAAGCAAAGGAGAGCATCATGCTGGCATTCAACCATGTGGATTTCACCTATCCCGGTGATACAGAGAAAATCCTTGACGGCCTTTCCTTTCAGGTGCAGGACGGGGAGTTCATTTCCATCCTGGGCGCCAGCGGTGGCGGCAAAAGCACGCTGTTCCGCCTACTCAACGGCCTGGAGACCATCCAGGGCGGCAGCATCGAGATCGACGGCAAGAACATCCGCGAGCTGAAGCACTACTGCTCCTATATGCCCCAGAAGGATCTGCTTTTCCCCTGGCGCACGGTGGAGCAGAACGTGATGCTGCCCATGGAGGTAGCCGGTGTGGACAAGGCCAAGCGCAAGAAGGACTGCGGCCACATGCTGCGCCGCGTGGAGCTGGAGGAGTACGCCAAGAAGTATCCCCGCGACCTGTCCGGCGGCATGCGCCAGCGCGTTTCCTTTGCCCGTACCCTGTGCGCCGGCTCTAACCTGCTCCTGCTGGACGAGCCCTTCAGCGCGCTGGACTCCATTACCCGCATCAATCTGCAGGAATGGCTCCTGCGGCAGTGGGGCAAGTTCAACCGAACGGTGCTTTTCATCACCCACGACGTGGAAGAGGCTATTTTCCTCTCCCAGAAGATCTACGTCATCACCGAAAAGCCCATCCGCAGCGTGGAGCAGATCGAAGTCCCCCTGCCCTATCCCCGCACCCGCGATATGCTTTTGCAGCCTGAGATCATGCGCCTGAAGGAAGAACTGATCCATTCCCTGCGCCAGAAGGTGGAAGCATGAAAAAGAAGCTGTATGGACTGGGCTTTGGTGCGTTCCTGATCCTTTTGTGGCAGCTGCTGGCTGTGAAGATCAACGCATCCTATATCCTGCCCTCGCCTTTGCAGGTATGGCAAGCCCTGCAGAAGAACTTCGGCGTGATCATGACCAAGCATTTCCCCATCACGATGGAGGTGGTCTTCATCGGCAGCGGGATCGCGCTGGTGCTGGGCATCGCCCTAGCGATCCTGATGGATCTGGACGAGCGCATTGAAAAGGCTGTTTATCCCATCCTGACCGTATCGCAGACGATCCCCGTGCTGTGCATTGCGCCCATCTTTGTTCTGTGGTTTGGCTATACCACCACCACCCGTGTGATCGTGGTGGTGCTGCTCACCTTCTTCTCCATCACGGTTAACGTGTTTGACGGCTTCAAGGCCACCAAGCATGAAATGACGGAGCTGATGGCCACCTACGGTGCGACCAAAATGCAGCAGTTTGTGAAGCTGCGTCTGCCTACGGCGTTGCCCTACTTTTTCACCGCACTGAAGATCTCCATCCCCTGGGCAGTGGTGGGTTCCGCCATTGCCGAATGGCTGGGCGCTCCCGGCGGCCTGGGCAACTACAGCCGCAAGATGATGATGGATCTGAACGCCGCCGGCCTGATCGCGCCGCTGCTGGTCATTTCCGCCGTGGCCCTTATGATCAACGGTCTGATCCGCCTGATCGAACGCCTGGTGGTAACCTGGCGCGCAGAAGTTTGATTCTTGTTACCCCTTGCACAAAGAAGCAATCAATATACGAAAGGATGGATTCCCATGAAGAAGATCATTTCCTGGCTGTGCGTACTGGCCCTGGCTCTGTCCCTGTGCGCCCCCGTGGCCCTGGCTGACGACAAGGAACTCAAGGATTTCGAGGTCATTCTGGACTGGTATCCCAATGCCATGCACACCTTCCTCTACATTGCCCAGGAGAAGGGCTATTTCGCTGAGGAAGGCCTGAATGTGACCCTGACGCCTCCCGCCGGCTTCTCTGACGCGCTGTCCTTCCCTGTGGCCGGCCGTGCCCAGGTGGGTCTGTACTACATGAGCGACCTGGTAAACGCCTATGTCAACGAGGGCATGCCCGTGCAGATCATCGGCACCCTGACCCAGACCTCTCTGAACGTGCTGGCTTCCCTGACGGAGAGCGGCATCGCCACCCCCGACCAGATCAAGGGCAAGATCGTCGGCTATACCGGCGGTTCCGGCCTGGAAGCCAAGATCCGCACCCTGACCCGTCAGGTGGGTCTTGCCGATGCGGATTACGAGCTGATCGACATCGGCTTTGACATCATCACCGCCCTGACCACCAAGAATGTGGACGTTGTGGGCGGCGGCATGGTCAACAGCGAAATGATCGAGCTGGAGCATGCCGGCTTTGACGTGAGCTACTGGAACTGGGTGGACTTCGGCGTTCCCCAGGAATACAACACCGTTTTCCTCACCAGCCAGGCGCAGTATCAGCAGGATCCCGAGCTGTTCGCCGCTTTCCTGCGCGCCTGCAAGAAGGGCTTTGACGACATGAAGGCCGATCCCGAAGCCGCCCTCGCTCTGATCATGAGCAAGTCCAGCGCGGAATACGCCCTGACGGAAGAAGTGGAGCGCGAAGGCTTCAAGGTGCTGCTGCCCATCATGGAAACGGTGGATGCTCCCTTCCTGTCCATGGACAATGCTGTGTGGACCAACCTGATGACCTGGATGCACGAGACCCAGCAGATCGACAAGGTGGTTGATCCCGCTGAGTTCGTGGTGGACGTGCTGTACGGTGACGAATAATCCTTCGCAGGGGGGCAGAGCGATGAAGAAGAATCACGTTGGGCTGCTGTCAGCCTTGATCGTGCTGGTCGGCTGGCAGGTACTGTCCATGGCGGTGAACATGACGCATATCCTGCCCTCTCCCGTTTCAACGCTGGTACGCCTGTGGGAGCTGCGGGAATCCCTGTTCCTGACGCACCTTCCCGCTACGCTGGAAATCATCCTGCTGGGCATGGCACTGGCCATCGTTGTGGGGCTTTTGCTGGCGATCCTGATGGACATGTTCCCTGCTGTGGAAGCCATGCTCTATCCCACGCTGGTGGTGATCCAGACGATCCCCGTCATGTGCATTTCGCCCCTGTTCGTGCTGTGGTTCGGCTACTCCCTCTGGGCGCGGCTGCTGGCGGTGGTGCTGAGCACCTTCTTCACCATTACCATCAACACCTTTGACGGACTGAAGAACACCAAGCGTGAAATGCAGGAGCTGATGCGCACCTACGGCGCAGGACGCATGAAGATCTTCTTCAAACTGAAGGTGCCTACCGCACTGCCCAACTTCATCACTTCGCTAAAGATCACCCTGCCCTGGGCGGTGATCGGCGCAGCCATCGCTGAATGGCTGGGCGCATCCAAGGGCCTGGGTTACTTCAGCAAGCGCATGATGACCAAGCTGGACGGCTCGGCGGTGTTTGCCTCTGTGCTGCTGCTCAGCATTCTGGCGCTGATCGGCCTGTCCCTGGTCAAGTGGATTGACCGCAAATGGGTCGTGTGGCGCAGCGAAGTGTAAACGAACTTATCTATAACCAAAGGGAAACGGAGCTTGCCCCATGTGGAGAAGCTCCGTTTCCCTTTTGATATGATTTGATTATTCTTTTTTTGATGGTAGCAACATGGTCTCTTTCGGCATCTCGTAGATATTGTACTCCACATAGGATCTGCCGTTTGCACCAGTTTTGCGGATGCGTTCCAGATAGCCCATGCTTTCCAGTTCCCGCATGGTGCTGCGGATGGCGTCGGGACCATCCGGCATGATCTTGCTGAGACCAGCCACGGAGAACCGCCAGTTGGGCGGCAGGTCCATCAGGACAGCCAGCAGCCCCTTGGCTTTCAGGGACAGTTCCTTGTTGCGGGTGGAGTGGTTGCTCATTCTCAGGAAGGACTTGTGGGGATCGTTGCTGCGATAGACAGGCATTGTGATGCTCCTTTCAATTATCGTTCTTGTTGCTGCTGACGCTTGCGCTGCCAGGTATCCAGCAGGCGGAAGATAACGGTTTCCATCTGCTGGGGCGTGTAGGATTTCGGGAAATACTTGCGCAGGGCTTCGGCAGAGAAAGACATTTGCTCCTGTACCACTTTCTTTTCTTCCGACAGGATGGCACTCATCACAGCCGGGGAGAGCTTGTCCTCCTGACTGAACCGTTTCAGCCGCTGCGCCTGGGACAGAGAGGGTGTGGCCTGCTCACTCTCCATGGCGTCCAGAAGCTGGGATTGTTCTTCCTGGGTCAGGTAGGACAGCTCCACTGCTGGATTGAACGCGATCTTCCGCTCATCCACCATGTTCAGCAGTTTGGGAATCAGATAGGTCAGACGGATGTAGCGTTGGATCTGTTTGTAGCTTTCGCCGGTGCCCTCTGCCACGATCTCAGCTGACAATCGGGACTTCTGGACAACTTGTCCAGAAGTGAGGTCGGTTCTTGCTCCCTGCCTTTTCAGCGCCTCTAACTTCATCTTGTAGGCGAAGGCCCTTTCGCTGGGCAGGATGTTCTCCCTCTGGATATTGCTGTCCACCATCACCAGCACGGCGGCGTTGTCGTCCATTTCACGGACGATCACCGGCATGGTGTCCAGCCCTGCCAGTTCGCAGGCACGCTTGCGGCGGTGGCCGGAAATCAGCTCATAGCCCCCGTCAGCACGGGGACGGGCAATGGCCGGCACCAGCACGCCACGCTCCTGCACGCTGCGGGTAGTGTCCGCCATGCGGTCATCGTCCAGCACCTTGAAGGGATGATCCTTGAAGGGATGGAGTTCGGAAAGCGGAATGTCCATCACCTTTTCCCGGTGATAGTCCTGTCGCTGTTCTTCGGTGGAAAAGAGATCTTCGTAGGGTGTCAGTTGAATGTGTGTCCGTCTTTTCATATGCTTCTCCTTTTTGATGTTGTCCGAATCAAATGCCCTTTCGTTTGCTTGCTTTCCCTTATTTCGGGAATGATTTTAAGGGAATGAGTATCTGTTCACTTCTGTGCATTTTGCACAGAGGTTGTCCACCGGGTCAAAATGCCTGATGAATGGCCGCGATTTGCCTTGAAAAACGCCAATGCCCGAAGGCATTTTTGCTTGCCTTCGGGCATCGTTTACAATAATGGCGGTGCTATACATAGCTCCTCGATATCCCCAGCATGGCGGCAATTTCGTGCTGGGGATGCATTTTGCCGTCGGTCAAACCGTAGCGCATCTCCAGTACCATGCGCTCGCGGCCGGGCAGCAGCGACAGCACCCGACGAACCTTCTCCAGCGTTACTTTGCGGATCACTTCCTCTTCCAAGGCGTCCTGCTCCGTCCCGAGGATATCCATAAAGGTGATGTCGTTGCCCTCGCCATCGGTGCCGATGGGATCGGAAAGGGATACGTCACCCTTTCGCTTGCGGGACGCGCGGAGGGTCATGAGGATCTCATTTGCTATCCTCACGCAAGGGCAACATTGCGTCTGATTCGTCGCCAATGTCAGCGAAGCCAATCAGTTCCTCGTCTTTATCGGCACACAGACCGGTCATGGCGGGGAATTCGATGAGCTCCTCCGAGCCGAACAGAATGATGTGCGCGTTCTCTCCATCCCACACCACCTGCCGCACCACCGCGCGGATGGCGGTCCGCTGCTGCTGCAAGGTCATGCCGTCGATGTTCTCCCAGAAGGCGCTGAGCCGCTGGCGCATCAGGTCAAACTCAACGTCGCTCAGGGCGTGCTGCGTGGTCAGCCCGGACAATTCGCGGATGCGCCGGTCGATGGACCCGCACTCCCCGTTCAGCTGCTCGATGCGCTGGGCAACAAGGCTCCGTGCCGTGCCGTCGGGCAGGTCGGCCAGGGAATCCACCAGACCGGCCAGCTTGCGCTCTGCCTCACTTCTCTCCTGACGGAGGGCGACGAGGCTTTCTTCGTATTCCGCCTGATTGCCTGTTTGCAGGCGGCGACTGTGCTCCAGCTGGGCAATGAAGCTGCCGACGTCGCCTTCCAGCTCCTTTACACGCCGGAGGACCAACCCGTCCAGCGTGTTGCCGTTGACATTGCGTCCATCACACACGCCACCCTGGCTGCGTTCCTTCATCTTGCACACATAAGAGAAGATCGCCTTGCCCTCCGCCGTTTTCCGAGCGCTGAGCTTGGGGTACATACGCCCGCCGCAGCGGCAGTGCAGAAGGCCGGTCAGCAGCGCTTCATTGGTGCGGGGCTTGTGGAACGCCTTGGCTTTGTTGTGCTCCAGCATGTCCTGCACCTTAACCCAGGTGGCGCCGGGGATCAGCCCCGGATGCTGCCCCACGCAGACGATCCACTCGCTGACGGGCAGGTAAATGGTGGAGCGCCCCTTTTCCTGATCGGTACGGTTGTAGGCCAGCAGACCGTGCTCGCCGTCGAAGGCGTCCAGCCCGGAGAACAGCTCGGTTCCTTTGTCGGTGAAGTACTGGTAAGCGTCGCTGTCGGCCATCACATAGACGGGGTTTTGCAGGATCGCGCGGATGGAGAAGCGGGTGAAGTATTTGCCGTTCTTGGTGACGACGCGCCGCTTCATCAGCCCGGCCTCGGTGAGGGTGAGGGAGTCCGTCTTCAGGAACAGGCTGTAAATGGTCCTGACGACCTCCGCCTCCCCGGGGATCAGCGCCAGCTTGCAGGCTTTCCTGGTCTTGCCGTCCACAGTGACGGACTTGATGCTCTCCGAGGCATACCCCGTGGGCGTGACGCCGCCCAGCCAGCGTCCGGTCTTGGCCAGCTCGTGCATGTTGTCGCGGATGCGCTCGGCGATGGTCTCCCGCTCCAGCTGCGAGAACACCGAGGCGATGTACATCATCGCACGACCCATAGGCGTGCCGGTATCGAACTGCTCCCTGATGGACACAAAGGCGATGTCCAGCCGTGCCAGCTCCTCGATGAGCCCGGAGAAATCGCTGATGTTGCGGCTGATGCGGTCCAGCCGATACACGATGATGGCCTTGAACTGCTTGTCGCGGGCGGCCTTCATCATCTTCTTGAAGTCCGGACGGTTCAGATTGCCGCCGGAGAAGCCCTCATCCTCGTAAACGACGGCGGTTTCGGCCAACCCGCTGCCGTAGTGGGCGCGGATGTACTCCCGGCATAGCTCGACCTGGTTGCCGATGCTCTCGCCCTTGCCGGTGAATTTCGATTTGCGTGAGTAGATGGCGATGCGTTCCGGTCTTTCTCGCATGGGCGCTTCCTTTCCCGGCCGGCTCCAGCCGTTGCCGCCCTCTTCCATAGAGGGAGAGCATCTGGTCAAGCATATGCCCGGCAAAGCGGAAACAGGCACTTTACGCCGGCGGGAGGCTTAAGGATGCGCTCTTTTGCGGCAGTAAAAGGCTTTTCCTGACAAATCATACAGATATCCTTTGCAGTTATCCCTATGCTGTGATATAATGCATGGTGAAGGAGTGTATGCTACCATCTCTTTCGATTTTAAGGAGGTAAATTATGCAAGACCGTATTCTGCTGCTGGACTGCACCCTGCGTGATGGCGGCTATGTGAATAATTGGGAATTTGGTCAGAGCACGGCCCTTTGTGTGGCACAGCGTGTGATCCAGGCCGGTGTGGATATCGTGGAGCTGGGCTTCCTGGATGACCGCAACGCGGCGACCCATCACCGCACGCTGCAGCCCACCACCGCCGATATGGACGCGATCTATGAGGGCCTGGAGAAGAAGAACAGCATGCTCGTGGCGATGATCGACTACGGCACCTGCTCCATCGACAGCATCGCCCCCTGCGAGGAGAGCATCCTGGACGGCATCCGTATCATCTTCAAGCGCAAGAACCTGCGCAACGCCATCGCCTTCGGCAAGCAGATCAAGGCCAAGGGCTATAAGGTGTTTATGCAGCTGGTCTCCATCACCGATTACGACGACGCGGGCATCCTGGAAATGGTGGAGTGCATGAAGGACCTGGAGCCCTATGGCATCTCCATCGTGGATACCTACGGCCTGATGCACAAGGAAGAAATGATGCACTATTTCTACCTGATGCACCGCAACCTGCCCGCCGAGACGCTGATCGGCTATCATCCCCACAACAACTTCCAGCTGGCGTATTCCAACGCCATCGAGCTGGTGAAGAAGACCCGCGGTCTGGGCCGCACCATCGTGGTGGACGGCACCGTGTACGGCATGGGCAAGAGCGCCGGCAACGCGCCCCTGGAGCTGCTCTCCATGTACCTGAACGAGCACTTCGACGGGCATTACGACATCAACCAGATCCTCGAGGCTATCGACGGCAGCATCATGCCCATCTATAAGCAGAACTACTGGGGCTATTCGCTGAACTTCTACCTCTCCGCCCTGAACGATTGCCATCCCAACTACATCACCTACCTGCTGGGCAAGAAAACCCTCTCTGTCAAGGCGATCAACGAGATCATCGGCAGCATCGACCAGGACAAGAAGCTCGCCTACAGCAAGGAGCACGTGGCGGAATTGTATCAGCAGTACCTGCAGCGCAAGGCCCCCGGCGAAAGCTCTGTGGCTTCCTTCACGCAGCACCTGAGCTCCAATGAGATCCTGCTGCTGGCGCCGGGCTCCTCCATCATCAGCGAGATGCCCCGCATCCAGGAATACATCGAGCAGCACCGCCCCACCGTGGTGGCCCTCAACTGCATCCCCAAGAGCTATCCGCTGGATTATGTGTTCATCTGCAACAGCAAGCGCCTGAGCCTGATGTACAACGATTTCCGCCGCCTGAGCGATGATGTGACCACCATCGCCACCTCCAATGTGGAAAACATCGGCCGCGCCTTCGACCACGTCCTCGATTTTGAGGCCTTCCTCGACAAGGAGGATCCCGTGGCGGGCGATAACGCGCTGGTGGTATTCCTGAATTTCGCCCGGGAGGCCGGCATCCGCACCATCACCCTGGCGGGCTTCGACGGCTTCTCCCCCTCTTCGCCCAACTATTTCGAGGGCTCTGCCGACCTGAGCAAGACCCCTGCCGAAATGGCCTCGATCAACGGCAGGCTGCGCGAGCACCTGAATGCTGCCCAGCATCATTTCGCCCTGCGCTTCCTGACCCATTCCGTCTATAACGACGACGCCGAATAATCAATTAGGAGGCCCCTTCCGATATGCTCAGCGCTATCCGAACCGTTATCACCGAGGTCGTCGCCAACCTGAAGCGTACATGGCGGCTGGCCCGTTATGAGAAACGCGCGAAGAACAGCCAATCGCTGCTCGGCAACCTGTGGGAGATCCTGAACCCGCTTTTGAATATCCTGGTTTATTGGTTTGTATTCTCTGTAGGCCTGCGCACCTCCGCCGGAACAGACGTCAATTACCCCTATGCGGTATGGCTGATCTGCGGCATTATCCCATGGCTGACCATCAGCGGCGCCATGACGCAGTCCTCCTCCAGCATCACCTCCGCCTCGGGCCTGATCAAAACGTGCAACATCCCCCTTTCGATGTATCCGCTCAAGTGTGTGGTGCACGGCCTGATCAGCCATCTGTTCTCGCTGGTCGTGCTGGCGGCGGTGATCATCATCGCCGGCATTCCTCTGACCTGGCACGTGCTGGAGATCGTCTACTACACCCTCGCGATGCTGCTGTTCCTGCTGGGCTTCGCGCTGGTGGCGTCCACCATCAGCGTCTTCTTCAACGACCTGCAGAAGCTGCTCCCCCCGATCCTCCGCCTGCTGATGTACGCCTCCAGCGTAGTGCTCAACATCAATCAATATTCGCCGGACCTGCAGTTCATCATGCGCCTGAACCCCATGGTGCACCTGGTGGAAGGCATCCGCTTCAGCCTGCTGGACGGCAAGGGCCTGATGACCCACCCGGAGAGCTTCATCTCCTTCTGGGTGGCAACGGTTGTGCTGTTCGCGCTGGGCTGCTGGATGCATGTGCGCACCCGGGAACAGTTTATTGATGTGTTGTAAAAGGAGCTTGTCATGAACGACCTTGAACCCATGATCCGATGCGATCATGTCAGCAAAGTATACCCAATGGGCCGCCGGGGGCTGATGGAGCTTCTGCGCCGCCAGCAGGCGAAGAAACACCGGGCCCTGAAGGACGTTACCCTGGATATTGCCCCGGGTGAGGTGATCGGCCTGGTGGGCCTGAACGGCTCCGGCAAATCAACGCTTACCCGGATCATCTCCGGCGTTTCCCAGCCTACCACCGGCGCGGCAAAGATCAACGGCACCGTGGGTATGCTGACCCCCCGCACCGGCCTGAACGGCACCCTCACCGGCCGTGAGAACATCTATTACAAATGCCTGCTGCTGGGCTTTTCGATGCAGGAGATCCGCCAGATGATGGACAGCATCATCGCCTTCGCGGAGCTGGAGGAATTCATCGACCGGCCGCTGAAGACCTATTCCAGCGGCATGGCCTCGCGCCTGGGCTTTGCCATCTGTGCCCACACGAACCCGGACATCCTCATCGTGGATGAGGCCCTGGCCGTAGGCGACCAGAGCTACATGGACAAGTGCATCGGCTGGATCAATGAATACAAGCAGCAGGGGCACTGCGTGATCTTCGTCAGCCATTCGGTGAGCCAGATGAACGGCCTGTGTGACCGCGTGCTGTGGCTGCACAAGGGCGAGTGCATCGGCCTGGGCTCCACCGAGGAGATCCTCCCCGCCTATCAGGCCTTTGCCAAGGAATACAGCAAGATCAAGAACGACCCCAACGCCGCCTTTCCCAGCCTGAAGAAATATCAGGATCGCATCGCAAAGGGCAAAAAATAAGGAGGAATCCCCCTATGAAATTTGTTGGTTTCGGCGATATGCTCATCAGCTTTGAGCCCGTTGGCTATCAGCGCCTGATCCAGGCCAACACCATGCAGGTGAACTACACCGGCGCGGAGGCCAACGTCTGCGTCAATCTGGCGCAGCTGGGCGTGAAATCCTACTATGTGGGCAAGGTGCCGGACAATGACATCGGCCGCTGCGCGCTGGCCAACATGTGCAAATACCGCGTGAACGTGGATCATGTGGCCGTGGGCGGCGACCGCCTGGGCGTGATCTACACCGAAAAGGGCGCCGCCCAGCGCCCCTCCAAGGTGATCTACGACCGCAAGAATTCCGCCTTCACCACCTCCACCCTGGCTGATTACAACTGGGATGAGATCATGGCCGGCGCGAAGTTCTTCCACTTCACCGGCATCACCGCCGCCCTGAGCGACGAGATGCCCGCCATCCTGCAGGCCGCCTGCGACGCCGCCCACAGGGCCGGCGCGCTGGTCTCCTGCGACCTGAACTACCGCAAGAATCTCTGGTCGGTGGAAAAGGCCCGCCAGGTGATGCAGAAGCTGGCTTCCTCTGTCGACCTGATGCTCGCCAACGAGGAGGACGCCGACAAGGTGCTGGACATCCGCGCCGCCGACAGTGACATCACCGCCGGCAAGCTGAGCCGCGAGGGCTATGCCCACGTGGCCGAGGAGATCCATCAGAAGTACGGCTGCCGCTGGGTGGGCATCTCCCTGCGCGAGAGCATCTCCGCCTCCGACAACCGCTGGAGCGGTATGTTCTACGATAACGGCACGGCCTACTTCTCCCGCACGTATGATATCCACATCGTCAACCGCGTGGGCGGCGGCGATTCCTTCAGCTCCGGCCTGATCTATGCCTGCATGAACGGCTTTGATCCCCAGAAGACCGTGGATTTCGCCGTGGCAGCCTCCTGCCTGAAGCACTCCATCGAGCAGGACTTCAACCTGGTCACCCTGGAGGAGATCACCCGCCTGATGGAAGGCGACGGCTCCGGCCGCGTGCAGCGCTGATCCCCGGAAAAAGCAACCCCCCCTTGCGATGCGAGTTGTTTTGTCAAGGGTGTTTTCACACTTTTTCACAAAAGGCGTACTGTTAACACCATTGATGTAAAAGACACCTATTTCGGTATCTCTACTTTCAATTCGCATACAGAGGCAAAAGAAGCGGGACTGTCCATCGAATGACAGTCCCGCTATTGTTTATGCCTTTCTGCGCTTCTGGAGCAGCATCAGCATGGCAGCGGATGTACCCATCAGCGTCAGCCACAGCGCCAGCGGCGTTTCGTCGCCGGTCTGCGGGATCTTCGCGTTGGTGATGGTACCGCCGTTGTCAGCATACTCGGCATAGGTGCCGTCGGCCAGCTTGTAGCTGGTCACATAGCCGTCAACAGCCTGTTCCTTCACCGTGTAGACGGCCTTCACGCCGTCCACCTCGCCGGGCAGGTCGTAGTACTTGTACCAGCCGTTCCGGTCGGGCTTCGGGGTCTCGATGTCCGTGGCCACGCCATTGCAGTACAGCACCAGCGTGATCTCGGGAGCCGTCTCGCCCTCGGTCAGGCCGCTCCACTCCTTCTTCACGGAGAAGTCTGCCTTCACGATGACTTTGTTGATGATCGTGCCGCCGTCGTAGATGGCCTTGGTTTCATCAGCATAGGGAGCCACGTTCTTGTAGATGGTCAGGAAGCCGTCAACGTACTTCTCCTTGGCAGAGTACACGATGAGCTGCTCCTGCTCATCATACATGGGCAGATCGGTGTACAGGTAGGTATTGTCCTCGCGGGTGTACACAGGCTGCGGCTCCAGCTTTTCGCCGTTAGCATACAGCGTCAGCTCAATGGCTCCGCCACCGCCGCCCTGCCAGCTCTTCTTCACCATGAACATGGTGGTCTTGAACTTGTTCACGAAGCTGACTTCGTTGGCGTTCTCGGCCAGCGTACCCTCGATGCTGTTGCCGGCGTTGCCGTTCACCGTGGTCTCAAAGGCCGCAGTGGCGGCTTCCGTCACAGTGTAAGTCATGCCGGGCAGCAGGCCGGAGATGGTCACGCTCTGGTCGTGGGCCAGATCAATGTCGTCGCCGCTCTTGAGCTTGCCCTCCACGTCGCCGGTGTAGGCGTACTCGCCGGTGGCCTCGGTGCCGTCAGCATCATACAATTCCACCGTGAAGGGGAAGGTCCCGGTAGTCTCGCAGCCTTCCACCGTTTTGCTGATGGTCAGCGGTGCGTACAGGATATTGGCAAAGCTGATTGCCTGGGCAGGCTCGCCATCCTTGGTGATCACAGGCTGCACAGCCAGCGTGCCGTCCTTGTTGTCGGTCACGGTCACGTTTACAGTATAAACGCTCTCGTCCACAACCAGCAAGTCGGAAGCTATGGTCGTTTCCTTCACCGTGTAGGTGTAGGTCTTTCCGGCATCGCTCTGGTTGTAGGTCAGGGCATCGAAGGTGATCTGGCCCTTCACGTTCTCGGCCAGAATGGTGTTGCCTGCCGCATCGGTCAGGGTAAATTCGTACACCTGATCTTCGCGGGGTTCAGCGCCGTTCACCGTCTTGGTAGCAGACAGCTTCAGCTCGCCGCTGGCTTCATACGAATTGTTGAAGGTGATGGCTTCCACAGCCTTGCCTTCTCTGCTGATGGTCTTGCTCACCTTCAGCGTGCCATCGCCATTATCGGCTACCCACACAGCCACAGCATATACCGTCTTGTCGAAGGTATAGCCTGCTCTGGTTTCCTGCTTCTCCTTTACCTGATACAGGTAGCTCTTGTCGATGTCCGCTTCGGTGTACGTGATCGCGTCGAAGCTGATGCTGCCCCTGACATTCTGCTTGGTCTGCAGCACATGACCTGCCGCATCCAGCAGTTCAAAGGTAAACACCTGATCCTTGCGAGGCTCAGCATCATTCACGGTCTTGGTAGCCGTCAGATTCAATGCACCGGAGGCTTCGTATGTGTAGGTGTTGGTCAGCTCAATGGTTGCTTCCTTGTCCTTCTCGGTGGTCGCCGTGCCTTCCGTCACGCTGGACGCAGCCAGAGTGTAGTTGGCGATGAGGGTGTCAGCGTTGGTTTCCGTGACGGTGTACACCGTGCCCACGGGGATGTTGGCGATGGTGTAAGCGCCATCGGGGAAGTCCGCATAGGTCACCACGGTGTTCGTCGTGCCATCGCTGATGGTGAAGCTCAGACCGGTCAGGTCTGCGCCAGCGGGGGTACCCTCGAAGGTCTTGGTGATCTTCAGGCTGCCCACATCCTGCGTGTACTTGTTGGTCAGCTCAATGATGGCTTCCTCATCCTTGGCGATAGTGGCTTCGCCGCTCGTCACGCTGTCTGCGCTCAGGCTGTAGTTGGCGATGAGCGTACCGGCATTGGTTTCCTCGACGGTATAGGTGGTTCCCACGGGGATGTTGGCGATGGTGTAAGC
>SVGL01000038.1 GCA_015056325.1 Clostridiales bacterium
GGCCATCCAGACCATGAACCGCCCCACGGCGATCATCCTTGGCGGCTACGACAAGCACTGCGACTTCACCCCCATGGTGAAGGAAATGCTGGCCTCGGAGTACATCCGCGAGGCGGTGCTCATCGGCGTGACGGCGGATCAGATCGAGCGTCAGTGCCGGGAGAACGGCTATACGAATCTGCATCGCGCCGCGACCCTCAAGGACGCCATCGACCAGTGCCGCAGCCTGTCCGGCGATGGCTGGAACGTGCTGCTCAGCCCGGCCTGCGCCTCCTTCGACATGTTCCCGGACTATGAGGCCCGCGGCCGTATCTTCAAGGAATTGGTCAACGAACTGAATTAACACAGTCTCTCAGCGCTGAAAGGAGCATTCATGCTCGAACGTGAAAGCGCACCAAAGAGGCTCATCAAGATACTCACGCGCAGACGCAATCCTGTGGACGGCAGTCTCGTCATCATCATGGTGATGCTGCTGTCTGCGGGGTTGCTGGTTCTGTTTTCAGCCACTTATTTCGCCGCAACGGAAAACCGGCTGTCGGAGGTCATCAAGCAGCTGCTGGGCATTGGTCTGGGCACTGCGGCGTGCATTGTCACCAGCCGCATCCCGTACCGCTTCTGGCGACAGAAATGGGTGGTGGCGACGGGGCTGATCGTGTCGGCTATCCTGCTGATATTGGTCATCATCCCCGGTATCGGCGTGTACATCAACGGTTCCCGGCGGTGGCTGAGCATCGGCGGATTGTCCTTTCAGCCGTCGGAGCTGGCGAAGTTCGCCATCGTGCTGTACATGGCAACGGTTTTGTCCTATGCCGGGCCGCGGATCAAGCGGCTGTGGACGGGCATCGTGCCGGTGCTGATCGTGCCGGGTATCACCTTCCTGCTCATCCTGGAGCAGCCCAACCTGTCCACCGCAGGCTCCATCATGATCGTCAGCCTGATCCTGATCATCATGGCAGGGGCGAAGTGGCGGCACATCCTGCTGATGCTGGCAGGCGGCGTGTGCGTGGGCGGATTCTACGCCTGGTCGGAGCCCTACCGCAGGCGCAGATTGCTGTCCTTCCGCAACCCCTTTGCGATGATGCATGACGAGGGCTACCAGCTCTCCCAGTCGCTGATCGCCTTTGGTTCCGGCGGGGTGTTCGGCATGGGGCTGGGGCAGGGAAGGCAGAAGTACGCCTACCTCCCGTACCCGGAGAGCGACTTCATCTTCGCCATCGTCGGCGAGGATTTCGGGCTGCTGGGATGTATGGCGGTCATTGCGCTCTTTGTGGCGCTGATGATCGCGGGCTACCGGGTGGCCATCGCCTGCCGGGACAAGTTCGGGGCGCTGCTGGCGGCCGGCATTACCTCCTCCATCACCGTGCAGGCTTTCCTGAATATGGGCGTGGTGGTGGGCATCCTCCCGACTACCGGATTGCCCCTGCCCTTCTTCTCCGCAGGGGGCACCAGCGTGTCCATCACCATGGCGGCCATGGGAATTTTGATGAATATTTCCAGAACTGCAGGGAAAATGGACTGCTGATCGTTATATGATTGGGAACCAATCTTTTCCGGCTGCATACGCTGAACCATCCCGATGGAGGTGGCGCGTATGGAATCGCTCTTGATTCATGGCGGAAAACGGCTGGAAGGCACACTCCGGGTGGACGGCGCGAAGAACGCCGCGCTGCCCATCCTGGCGGCAAGCGTGCTGACAGAGAACACGGTGCACCTGTATGATGTGCCGGATATCCTGGACGTGCGCCGCATGGCCGATATCCTCAGCATGCTGGGCTGCCGGACCCATTGGCACGGCCACGAGCTGACCGTATCCGGCCACAGCATGTGCTCCAGTGAGATGCCCGATGCACTCTCCAAGCAGATCCGCTCGTCAATCTTCCTGCTGGGGCCGATTTTGTCCCGGTTCCGGAGAGCGACGGTTACATATCCCGGCGGCTGTGAGATCGGCCTCCGCCCCATTGATCTGCACCTGTCCGGGTTGCGTGCCCTGGGCGTGGATGTCAGGGAGGAAGGCGGCGTCATCCACTGCGACGGCGTGAACATGCATGCCGGGGAGGTTCATCTGGACTATCCCTCCGTGGGCGCGACGGAGAACGTCATCATGGCGGCGATGTGCCTCGCGGGTACGACCACCATCCACAATGCCGCAAGGGAACCGGAAATTGTTGATCTGTGCCGCTTCCTCACGGCCATGGGCGGACGCATCCATGGTGCGGGCAGCGCGACCATCCAGGTGGACGGGGTGAAGCGCCTTCATGGTGCGGATTATACCCCCATGCCGGACCGCATCGTGGCAGGGACGCTGCTTTGCGCAGGGGCCATCACCGGCGGCTGTGTGGAGCTGACCAACGCCCCGGTGGACGACATGCACGCCATCTGCGCAAAGCTGCGCGAAATGGGCTGTGCGATCTGCGAGGCGGGGGATACCATCTGCCTGCAAGCCCCCCAGCGTCTCAACGCATTCCCCATCCTTCAGACCCAGCCTCATCCGGGCTTTCCTACGGATATGCAGGCACAAATGCTGGCGCTGCTTTCCGTAGCGGAAGGAACTGGTGTGATTGTGGAGAATGTATTTGAGAACAGGTTTACCCATGCCGGAGACCTGAACCGCATGGGCGCCAGGATCATCTGCTCCGGGCGCACGGCGATTGTCCGCGGCGTGGAGAGCCTCACGGGTGCTCATGTGACAGCCCGCGACCTGCGCGGTGGTGCGGCGCTGACCCTGGCAGGCCTTGTTGCCCAGGGGGAAACGGTGGTGGAGCATGCAGAGCTCATCGACCGTGGATACGAACATTTCGAGCGTCAGCTGTGCCTTCTGGGGGCAGATGTGACGCGCAAACATACCACAGCATAAGAGAAAAGCTGCGGGCCGGAGGGGCATCCTCCGGCGGTGCGGCAGAAGGGAGTGGCCCCTATGGACGGACGCGGATGGAATACCGGCAGCCAGCCGCCGGTACAGCACAATATCCCGGCGGATTCCCCCTTTGAGGAGCCGGAGCAGGCCCCGGAGCTGCGGGAGAACCGGTCAGACAACCTGTATAGCCGGGATGAACCCTTCTGGAACCGGGTGGTTGACGCCCCCAAAACCGGCCATGACGTTCCCCGGGATGCCAACTACTGGAATCATCCCGACGTGATGGACACCGACCGCATTCTCCATGTGGATTCGGACACGAAGCTGCAGAAGCTTCAAAAATTCCTGGGCTCCGGTGCAACCAAGCGCTTCCTAGCTGTGATGGCGGTGCTGGTTGTGCTGGCGGTGATCCTCTACAGCACACTGTTTCAGGTGCGCGCTATCACCGTTGTGGGTAACGATACCATCACGGAGCAGGAAATCATTCGCTTGTCCGGGCTGCATTTGGGGCAGAACTCCATGTCCATTGACGACGAGACGGTGATGCGCAAGGTGGAGGGCAACCGCTATCTGCGCTGCACGCTGGTGGATGTTCAGTGGGATCGGGTCACCATCCATGTTAAGGAACGGGTGCCGGCTGTCCATATCAACCGCAACGGCCTGGTGGTGGTGATGGACAACCGGGGCTTTGTGCTGGAAGAAACCCTGCAGGCAGGCACAAAGTACGACCATCTGGTGAAGGTGATCGGCCTGGATGTACGTCGCTGCGCCCTGGGCCAGCAGATTGCGCTCCAGTCACAGATTCAGCTGGATGCTTATACCCAGATCCTCGTAGAGCTCAAAGCCATGAAGGGGCTGTATCTCCTGCGTGAATTGGATATGACTTCGATGGACAGTATATACCTTGCCACCAGTGAGCAGCCCTTCAGCAGCCAGGACACCGAGGCGGAGATTGCCAAGCGCAAGATCTTCTACGTCCGCCTGGGCAGCGAGGACAGTATCCATGAAAAGCTGCGCGCCTTTATGATCACCCGCGACAAGCTGCTGGAAATGGGGTATGAGGCCGGCACGATTGATGTGACGGATCCTGGCCGGCCGACCTTTTCGCCTTGAGGATGGGGATGATTCCCACCAGTAGGGGCAGAAGATGCCGGAAAATGCATACAAATCCCCGCAAATGCAGGAAAAAGCTTGCAATCTCGCGGGAAAACGTATATAATGTAAAGTGGCATAATGGATAGTGGTTCTCCATGCTTTCATGGCGGGGAGGACAAGCCCAAGAATTACAACGCGGAGCTGATCCGCATCAGAATTGGTTTCCCGCATCAGCCCAGCGGATATGCCGCTGTCGCACAGGAAGCCGGAAAACAGGGGGATTGATCAATATGAAGACCACGGTAACGAGCCTCGATTTTGGTACGAGCAAGATCGTGACCCTGGTTGCCGAGAACAGCGGCGCCCAGCGCTGCGACATCGTCGGCGCTGGCATTGTGACCTACAACGGCTTCCTGGAGGATGGCTGGAACAACCCCGCCGAGATTGACGATTGCATCCGCGAGGCCATTTCCCAGGCCGAGCAGCAGAGCCATCACAAGATCCGCGAGGTCAATATCGGCGTGCCCGGCGCCTTCACCAAGGTGTATGTCACCGAGGCCCGCGTGTCCCTGACCGGCGCTGATCCCCATGTGACCGCCAACGATGTGCGTGCGGTGTTCAAGAAGGCGACAGAGAATCTGGGCCTGGAGACCCTGCCGGGCGAGATCATCAACTCCAGCCCCGCCTGGTTCCGCGTGGACGACGGCAAGAAGACCCTCGAGCCCGTGGGCCTCAAGGGCCGCGAGCTGACGGCGCTGATCTCCTTCGTCATCGGCAACCGCTTCTTCCTGGATGACGTGACGACCCGTCTGCGCAACATGGACATCAAGCCCAAGCACTTCTTCTCCACCCCCGCGGGCGAGGCGATGCTGTACCTGCCCGAGGAGGACCGCGACCGTACGGCGGTGCTGATTGACATCGGCTACCTGAACACCGAGGTCATGGCGGTGGAAGGCGACGCGCTGATCTTCCACAAGTGCATCGACCTGGGCGGCGGCCACATTGCGGCCGACCTGTCCGAGGCGCTCGACATCTCTTTCAAGAACGCGGAGGAGAAGGTCAAGCAGCCCTTCGTGTATTCCATGTCCGCCACGCCCGAGACCTATGAGATTCCCGCGATGAACGAGCAGCCCGCCCGTTCCTTCACCCGTGACGAGGTGGCGCCCATCATCACTGCCCGCGTGGACGAGATCGCCTCCGAGATCAAGAAGGCGCTGGAGGAGTCCGGCGTGAAGCTGGGCAACTGGTCCAATGTGTACCTGACCGGCGGCGGCGTGGCCTTCAACCGCGGCGGCAAGGACTATCTGAGCTCCAAGCTCGGCCGCCCCGTCCGCGATACGCCCAAGCGTACTGTCAAGATGTCCAGCCCCATCTACTCCTCCACCATGGGCCTGATGGATCTGATCATCGACACCATGGAGCAGCAGCGTCAGCCCGCCAGCGGCGTGGCCGGCAAGATCGGCGAGTTCTTCAAGTCCCTCGTGGGCGGCTAAGGCTCCATCAACAAGCGTACAACCACTGAACATATAGGGGGATGCAAACGTGATTGAGTTCCAGAATGATCAGATGACCAACAACTACGCCTCCATCAAGGTCGTGGGCTGCGGCGGCGGCGGCGGCAACGCTGTCAACCGCATGGTGCAGGCAGGCCTCAAGGGCGTTGAGTTCATCGCTGTGAATACCGATATGCAGGCGCTGACCATGTCCGGCGCCCATGTGAAGATCCAGATCGGCGACAAGGTGACCAAGGGCCTGGGCGCCGGCGCGGTGCCCGAGGTGGGCCGCCGCAGCGCGGAAGAATCCCGCGAGGAGATCGCTGCTGCCCTGAAGGGCGCTGACCTGGTGTTCGTCACCGCCGGTATGGGCGGCGGCACCGGCACCGGCTGTGCTCCCGTGGTGGCCGAGATCGCCCGTGAGCAGGGCGCGCTGACCATCGCTGTGGTCACCAAGCCCTTCTCCTTTGAGGGCAAGCAGCGCATGCGCAATGCCGAGGCTGGCATCAACGACCTCAAGCAGCGCGTTGACACCCTGGTTGTGATCCCCAACGACCGCCTGCTGCAGGTTGTGTCGAAGGGCACCAGCATGGTGGAAGCCTTCGGCATCGCCGATGACGTGCTCCGCCAGGGCATCCAGGGCATTTCCGACCTGATCGCTCTGCCCGCGCTGATCAACCTGGACTTCGCCGACGTGAAGACCGTCATGGAGTCCGGCGGCATGGCCCACATGGGTATCGGCTTCGGCGATGGCGAGAACAAGATGGTACAGGCGGCCAAGAACGCCATTTCCAGCCCCATGCTGGAGACCTCCATCGACGGCGCCCGCGCTGTGCTGATCAACATCACCGGCGGTGCTGACATCTCCATCATCGAAATCAACGAGGCTGCCAACCTGATCATGGAGGCTGCTGATCCCGACGCCAACATCATCTTCGGCGCTGGTATTGACGAGAATATGGGCGACCGCGTGCGCATCACCGTCATCGCTACCGGCTTCGAGAAGACGCCCTTCCCGCCTCGTGATCCCGTGAAGAAGGCCCGTGACCTGGAGCGCGAGCGCCTCTACGGCTCTACCTACACCGGCTCCTTCGGCGCCTATGCCGGCACCGCAGATTTCTCTGCCCCTGTGGAGACTCCTTCCTTCACCCAGCCTGCGATGGACTTCGGCCGTCCTTCCATGGGTGTGCCCACCCCTGCGGCGCCCCAGCAGGCCCCTGTGTTCCAGCAGCCCGTGCAGCCCGCGCCCCAGCAGGTGCCCCAGACCACCAATCCCTATGGCGGTCAGCCCATGTTTGCCCAGCAGCCTCAGCAGCAGGCCTTCCAGCCCGCTTTCCAGGCTCAGCCCCAGCAGTCCATGATGGGCGGCGGCACCGGCCCCATGGCTCCCCAGCAGCCTGTGCAGCAGCCCCAGCAGGACAGCCGCGGCGTGCCTGTGTGGATGAAGAAGCGCAGCTAATCGCATAGCTTTTCAGGAGCGCCCTTAGCGGCGCTCCTTTTTTGTGCGCCAAAAGGAACCGTCTGAGTGTAGACGGTTCCTTGCTTATTGTGAGAAGAGCGACGCCGGACGATCGTCCTCGTCCTCGTCGTCTTCCCGACGGAAGAGCCCCTGCAGCCAATTCCCAAAGGAGGGTCGCTCCACCCGGGCAACCTGCACGCTCTGCTTGCCTTCCAGGAGAATGCCGTTGTCCAGCAGCTCTGCGTGCACGGGGATGACCCGATAGGTGTAGACGACGCCGTCCTGGGCGCGGTTATCCACATATGTCAGGGTCTGCCCTGCTTCGGCGCGCAGCTCGGTGAGGATGAAGCTCTCGCCCACGGCGTCCCGCTGGACGCGGTACACAGCAGCATCGCTGGCGGTGATGACCAGCCGGGGCTGGCCGTTTTCATCATGGCTGACCTGGAAGGAACGGGCGGAGGCCGGGGGCTGCCACACGTCCGACTTCTTCGATGGCTGGGTGCCCTCAATGAAGAGCTCCCTCAGCTTGTAAGCATCCGGGGTGAGGGAAGTGGCCAGCATGGGCTCGCCCCGCCATTCGATGGCCTTCTTGTCCAGCGTGACGGTCACGAAACCGCTGGGCCGCTGGAATTCGGGCTTTTTCTTCCCGGCGTACCAGGCCTTGAGGAAGTTCCGCGCAAGGGAGGCCGGATTCGTGCCGCCGGAGACGCTGTTGGGCAGGCGATGCTTATCGTCCGGGTCGTCGTAGCCCATCCACACGCACACAGAGAGATCAGGGGTATAGGCGTTCATCCAGGCGTCGCGGTTGCCGCCGCCTGTCATGTTAACCGTGCCGGTCTTGCCGGCCACCTGCACGCCGGCGCTGTTCAGGCGGGTACCGGTGCCGCTGGAGATGACGGTGCGCATCAGGTCGGTCAGCAGATAGGCGCTCTGGGCAGAGAGTACCCGCGTGCCGCTGTCGTGGTGTTGGTAGACCACATTGCCATCGCGATCGGTGATCTTCTCGATGAAGTAGGGCGCGTGAAACGTACCGCCGTTGGCAAAGGGCGCGTAGGCAGCGGCCATCTGCACGGGTGATGCGCCGTAGGTCATGCTGCCCAGGGCCAGGGAGAGATTCCAGTCGCGGTTGTCCAGCTCAATGCCTACGTTGGTCAGGTAGCGTCGGGCTGTGCCTACGCCGATCTGCTCGATGACCTTCACGGCTGGGATGTTCAGGCTGTTCTTCAGCGCCGCACGGAGGGTCACATTGCCGTAGTAGGCATTGCCTGCGTTTTTCGGCTTGTAGGTGCCAAAGGCGGTGGGCTCATCCAGGATGACGGAGGCAGCCGTCCACCCTGCGTATTCCACCGCAGGGGCGTAAACCGCCAGGGGCTTGAGGGCGCTGCCGGGCTGGCGGCGCAGGTGGGTTGCTCGGTTGAGGCCTCGGCGGGTCTCGTACTGCCGCCCCCCAACGATGGCCCGAACGGCGCCGGTGGCGTTGTCTACCGCAGCAGCAGAGGCCTGCACAGGAACGCCGTCCTTGGCGTTGGCGGGGAAGACGGAGTTATTCTCAAACTGCTTGTCCAGGATGGTCTGCATAGCGGGATCGAGGGTGGTGTCGATGCGGTATCCGCCGGCAAGCAGCATCTCGGCGGAGACGTCCAGCTGCAGCTCGGCCTCATCCAGTACCGCGTCCACAAACCAGCCGTACTCCGTCTGTACGGCGGCGGATTTCTTCGGCTGCAGCTCCTCCTGCATGGCGGCGGCGTACTGCTCCTGGGTCAGCATGCCCTCCTCCCGCATGACGGTGAGAATGTACTCCCGGCGCTGTTTGTTGTTCTCCGGGGAATCTTGAATGGAGTAAGCTGAGGGCGCCTTGATGGCCGCTGCCAGCGCCGCTGCCTGAGCAGGGGAGAGCTCTGCCGCATCCACCCCGAAAGTCACCTGGGCAGCCGCCTGAATGCCATAGGCGCCCTGCCCGAAGTAGATGTAGTTCAGGTACATGTCGAGAATCTGCCCCTTGGTGTAGAGGCGCTCCATCTGCAGGGCGAGCCAGATCTCCTCCAGCTTGCGGGCGATGGTCTTCTGGCTGGATAGGTGGCTGAGCTTCACCAGCTGCTGTGTGATGGTAGACGCACCCTGGTCAAAGCCGCCTGCGCGCACGTTGGATACCACGGCGCCCAAAATGCGCGTTACGTCAAAGCCGGGATGCTTGTAAAAGCGCAGATCCTCCGCAGCCAGGAAGGCGTCTGCTACATGTGGGGGCAAGGTTGTGGTGTCGATGACGGTGCGGTTCTCCCGGCCCACCAGGGTGGTGACGTAGTTGCCGTCCTTGTCGTAGATGGCGCCGGTCTGGGCCAGACCTGTCAGCTTGTCCGGGTCGAGGGTCTGCCATGCAGCGACATTGAATGTTTCGTATCCCCAAACCGCTGCGCCCAGAAGCGCCAGCAGCACAATCAGCCAGCATATGGGCTGAATCCAGCGGCGAAATTCCACAGCCATCGACCTCCTTTTGTTCATCCATCATGCCCGAGTGCAGCACAGGACATGCGCAGATGCAGTTGGAAGAAAAAAACAGGAAGAAAAACAGGAAGAAAACGTTTTCTTGTTCCTTTAAGGGCTGGTCAAAAGGCGAAAAATCAGTTATAATGATATGTAACCTTTGGCAGGTCTTTTTTGTCTGCCATGAATTGGAGGCAAGTATGCGCAAATTGATCAGCCTGGCGCTGGCGATGCTGATGCTGCTTCTGTCCGGTGCTTATGCCGAGGACAGCTTCACGATTGCCGGCTATGACCACAAGGATACCGAGCATGTATGGACGGAGAATTTCTTCTTCCAGCGGATGGAAGAAGTCACCGGGGTTCACCTGAAATTGCTCCAGTATGATACTGAGGAAGCCTGGGATGCTGCCAAGGCGGCGATGCTTGCAGGTACGCAGGAGCTGCCCGACGCCTTCTTTAAGGCCAATCTGACGACCCGGGAGACCGCAGAATGGTACGATGCAGGCAAGCTCATCGACCTGAAGCCCTACCTGGTCGAGCATGCCCCCAACCTGTGGGCGCTGCTGGAGAGCCATCCTGAGTGGATGGAAGCTGTGACCCTGCCTACTGGTGAGATTGTGGCCCTGCCTGCCCTGGATGAAGCGCAGTTTACCAATGCGATGTGGATCAACAGCGTTTGGCTGCAGATGATCGGCAAGCCTGCCCCCACGACTGCTGAGGAACTGACGGAGGTGCTGCGTGCGTTCCGCGATCGTGACATGAATGGCAACGGCAAGCGGGATGATGAAGCCCCCCTGACCTTCGCCAGCATGTGGGATCTGCGCTTCCTTGCCCACGCATTCGGCATCAATGCCAATGACTACTATGTCACGACCGACGAAAACGGCAAGGTGAGCGAAATCCTGACCACGGATGAAAACCGTGCCTTCCTGACCTGGCTGCATCAGCTGTGGGATGAGAAGCTGCTTGATCAGTCGGGATTCACCGGTATACGCGACATGAGCCTGAGCATGAGCGATGAGAAGGAAGTCGTCTATGGTGTGGCGCTGTCCTCCTCTCCGATTCAGCTGGTCGACGTCGAGTCGCTCAAGCAATATACCCTGCTGGAGCCGCTGACTTATGAGGGGAAGCAGGTGTATCGTGATCTGACGGGCGATGTGATCCGCGGCACCTTTGCCATCACCTCCGCCTGCAAGGATCCTGCGGCGCTGCTGAAGTGGGTGGATTACCTGTACACCGAGGAAGGCTTCATCCTGGCGGAAGCTGGCCGCGAAGGCGAGGAGTTCTCCGTCAATGAGGACGGCAGCTGGTTGTGGGAAACGGCAAATCAGGAAGCTTTGAATTCCGTCCTGGCTGAAGCGACGCTGCGCAGCGGAATCAGCATGCCTGGCTACGCGTCCGTTGCGTTCCAGCAGAAGATTGACGATGTGAACACGAAGCATGTGCTGAGCAGCCTCATGCGGCTCAAGGAGATCGACAGCCTGCCCTATCCCTTGGTTTATCTGACCCGGGAGCAGCAGACGCGCGTGGAGGAGCTGATCTGGAACATCGGCAGGTATGCTGAGCGGCAGATGGTTTGGTTCGTCGTAGGCGATGTGGAGCTCAATGACGAAACCTGGGCAGCTTTCTGCGAGCAGGTCAAGGCTCTTGGAATGGATGAAATGGTGGAAATCTGGCAGACTGCTGCCGACAATCAGCGATAATATGACGCATTTGCAGATAAAGAATTGGAAGGACGGAATAGCACGATGAACCAGTACGCGAACATGATCCGCAACCTCAAGTCCCCCGAAGGGATGCAGCGCCTGAAGCACCTGTACGGCGACCGTGATGGGATGCTTGTGGAGCAGACCGCACGTTATACCGGCATCCTTAAGCGCCATGAGGAGCTCTTCCATGAGTCTGAGAAGGAAGTCATGCTGATCAGCGCTCCTGGCCGCACCGAGATCGGCGGCAACCACACCGACCACAACCGCGGCCGCGTGCTGGCTGCAGCGGTCAATCTGGACACCCTGTCTGCTGTGACTGCCCGCGATGACATGGAAGTGCATGTCTACTCCGACGGCTATGCGCCTGTGATCCTGAACCTGAATGAGCTGGCTATCGTGGAGGAAGAGAAGGGCACCACCGCTTCCCTGATCCGCGGTGTGGCGGCCCGCATGAAGGAGCTGGGCTACAAGATCGGCGGCTTCAACGCGGCGGTGACTTCCTCTGTGGCTTCCGGTTCTGGCCTGTCCTCATCTGCGGCCTTCGAGGTCATGATCTGCGCGATCCTGGATCAGCTGTACAACGGCTTCTCCATTGACTTCATCACCCGTGCGAAGATCTCCCAGTATGCCGAGAACGTCTACTTCGGCAAGCCCTCCGGTCTGCTGGATCAGATGGCTTCCTCTGCCGGCGGCCTGGTGACTGTTGACTTCCGCAACGATGATCCCGAAGTCCGCGCGATGAACTTCGACTTCGCCAAGTACGGTTACGCCCTGGTGGTCGTGGCCACCGGCGGCTCCCATGCCGACTTGACTGATGATTACGCCGCCATCCCCGCTGAAATGAAGCAGGTGGCCGGTCTCCTGGGCGAGCCCTGGCTGCGCCGTGTGCGCCCCGAGGAGTTCTATCTGGCCCTGCCCAAGCTGCGCGGCAAGGTTTCCGACCGCGCCCTGATGCGTGCGCTGCACTTCTTTGAGGAAGATGAGCGCGTGGTGCGTCAGGTGTCTGCGCTGGATCGCAATGACCTGTTCGCCTTCATGTGGGAGATCATCTGCTCCGGCCGTTCCTCCTACATGTACCTGCAGAATGTCTATGCGCGTAACGATGATCAGAGCCTCAGCCTGGCCCTGGCGATGGCCGAGCATATGCTGATGGACAAGGACGGCGCCTGGCGTATCCACGGCGGCGGCTTTGCCGGTACGACGCTGAACTTCGTGCCTGGCGGTGAGCTGAAGCACTTCATTGAAACGATGGAAGCGGCCTTTGGCGTCCATTGCTGCCATGTGCTGGACATCCGCCCTGAAGGCCCTGCGGTGGTCAAGTTCTGAACCTTATATTGACAATCCGGTCCGCCTGTGCTATGATGATGGTACAGGCGGATTTGCCTGTATACAAACAGCATAGCCATCTTGAAGCTTCTTCGGGGCAGGGTGAAAATCCCTACCGGCGGTACAGCCCGCGAACGCTGCGTCAGCAGCGCCGACCCGGTGTGATTCCGGGGCCGACAGTTATAGTCTGGATGAGAGAAGAGAGCGGCGAGGCGCGTCCATATTTCCATATCGGAAAGAATGTGACGAAGTCCCCCTGCCCCCTTGGAGCGAATCAGCTTTAGGGGGCTGTGCGTATTTTAGGAGGTTTTCGTCATGAGCAATCGAAAGAACCGCGTCCTCTCCACCCAGAATATGACCCGCATCGCGATCCTCGGCGCTATCTCCGCCGTGCTCTTCATGTGGCCGGAGATCACCATTATCCCGCCCTTCTACAAGCTGGACTTCTCGACCCTGCCGGTGATGCTGGGTACCTTCGCGATGGGCATCGGCCCGGGTGTGCTGATCGTTGCGATCAAGGATCTGATCGGCCTGACCCACTCCGGCACCGCTGGCGTGGGCGAGATCGCGGACTTCATCATGACCTGCGCGATGCTGATCCCGGCTTCCCTGCTGTATCAGAAAAACAAGTCCCGTAAGGGCGCGTTGATCAGCCTGGCTATCGGTTCCGTGGCGATGATTTTCGTGGCGGCGCTGGTGAATGCTTTCCTGCTGTTCCCCATGCTGACCAAGGCCATGCCCTCCCTGGAGTTCATCCTGACCTCCACCATCCCCTTCAACGCCCTCAAGGCCGTTGTCATCAGCGGCATTACCTACCTGGTGTATAAGCCGCTGTCGCCCATCCTGCACGGCAAGCGCCGCTGAAAAGGAGTACCTGCATGTTGACACATTCTCCCGCTGAAACCCGTGCGCTGGGCCGACAGCTGGCATCAACGCTCAAAGCAGGCGACGTGCTGCTCCTTTGGGGCGACCTGGGCGCAGGCAAGAGCGAGTTTACCCGCGGGGTTGCCGAGGGATTGGGCGTGACGTCGACCGTCACCAGCCCGTCCTTTACCATCCTCAATGTCTATGACGAAGGTACGCTTCCCCTGTACCACTTTGACTGGTACCGCCTCAACGGCGTGGATGAGCTCTACGAAATGGGCATGGACGAGTACCTGGGGGGCGACGGCGTGGCGGTGGTCGAATGGCCCAGCCAGTGCCCCGAGGCCATCCCCGAGACCCACCTGGCTGTGCACCTGACCCCCGTTGGGGACAGCGAGCGCGAGGTGACCTTCACCCCCATGGGGGATTTCCGACCCATCAGCCTTGACTAATGAAAGGGGGTCGATGACCCTGAAGATTCTTGCGATTGATACCTCCGGCCCCGTTTGCGGCGTGGCCGTGATGAAGGACGGCGCCATCGTATATGAGGCCAGCGCCATCAACAAGATGACCCACTCGGTCAATCTGCTGCCTATGATCGACACCGCGATGCAGTCCGCTGGGCTGACTGTTGCAGACCTGGACCGTATTGCGGTTGTCAGCGGGCCTGGCTCCTTCACCGGTGTGCGCATCGGCGTCAGCACGGTCAAGGGCCTGGCCCATGCCCACAACACGCCCTGTGTGGCGGTGGACGCCCTGGAATGCATGGCTGCCGGGGCAGGGGAGTTTCATGGGGTCATCTGCCCCATTCAGGACGCCCGCGCGGGCCAGGTGTACGGCGCGGCCTTCAAGGCGGGGACGGTGCGCCCGGAGCGATTGATGGATGACATCCCCCTCAAGCTGGAGGAATATGTCGAGCGCATCAAGGCCTTCGGTGACCGCTTCCTGTTCCTGGGGGACGGCATGCCCGTGCACCGCGCCAAGCTGGAAAAGCTGCTTGGTGATGCTGCTGTGTTTGCCCAGCCCCAGCTGGCATTCCTGCGACCTGCCAGTGCGGCCTACCTGGCTTCTCTCGTCGAGGAGACCGTCGATTACCTCGCCCTGGAGCCCCTCTACCTGCGGGCCCCCAACGCGGCGCTGAATAAGAAGCTGACGGAGGGCCTCAACAATGGCAAGTGAGATCATCATCCGTCGGATGACCATGGCAGATGTGGACGGCGTAGCTGCGGTGGAGGCGGCGACCTTCCCCACGCCCTGGAGCCGTGACGCCTTCGCCAGTGAAATGAAGAACGTGGCTGCCCGCTACCTTGTTGCCGAGAAGGACGGCAGGGTCATCGGTTATGCCGGCGCGTGGATCATCCTGGACGAGAGCCATATCACCAATATTGCCGTTCTCAAGGAGGAACGGGGCCAGGGGATTGGCCGTCAGCTCACCCACGGGCTGATGCAGTACCTGTCCAACCTGGGCGCGGCCTACGCGACGCTGGAGGTCCGCAAGTCCAACGAGGTGGCCCAGAACCTGTACAAGTCCCTGGGGTTCATCAAGCTCGGCGTGCGCAAGCGCTACTATGAGGATAACGGCGAGGATGCGCTCATCATGGTCTGCGATCATATGCCCGAGGCTGATCCTGATTTCGCGGAGAATGAAACGGTTCGTGAATAAACAGGTGGAACTCTCTGGGGAAAAGGAATGGGACGAAGCCCTCTGCGCTTTTTGTGAAGGAGATCAATATGGCGACCATCCTCGTCACCCACGGTATCCCTGCTGCAGGCTTGGAAGGCCTCTCTGACCACGAGATCATCATGCCTGCGCCTCTGACTGCCTTCACCATGGAGGAGCTCGCAGCCCTCATTCCGCGTGCTGACGCGGTCATTGCGGGCGGCAAGCTGCCCGGCGACGTCATCCGGGCAGGGGAGAAGCTGAAAATCATCGCCAACTACGGCGCGGGCTACGACAGCGTGGATATTGCTGCTGCTGCGGCGTGCGGCGTGCCGGTCACTAATATTCCTGAGAGTGTCACCGATGCCACGGCGGAGTTGGCCATCGGCCTGATGCTGGCCGTCAGCCGTCGCATTGGCGAGATGAACCTGCGCCTGCGCAGGGAAGACAGCGCGAGCCTTTTCGGTATGGGCCGATATATGGGCAGCACGCTGCGGGGGCGTACACTGGGCATTATCGGCTGTGGGCGCATTGGCGGCCGCGTGGCGGAAATGGCCAGGGCGCTGGGCATGCAGGTGATCGCCTACAGCCGCCGCGGTGTGGACGCCAGCGTCGCACAGTATGCCGATCTGCACACCCTCTTGGCCACAGCGGACGTCATCAGTCTGCACTGCCCCTCTACGCCGGAGACCCACCATCTGCTGGACGCCGCTGCTTTCAAGCATATGAAGGAGGGCGTGATCATCATCAATACGGCCCGCGGAGCAGTGATCGACCACGATGCCCTGCTGGACGCCCTGCGCTCCGGCAAGCTGGCTGGCGCTGGCCTGGACGTATTCCCGGAAGAACCCCGCATTCCTGCGGCACTCCTGGAGATGGACAACGTGGTCTGTACGCCCCATATCGGAACAAACACGGCCCAGACCCGGGCGGAGATGCTGGCCGCTTGTGCGCAGCAGATTTTGGATACGCTGGCAGGGAAGAGGCCGGAGAACATTGTCAATGGGCTATAAAAAGAGACGGCATGACATCAAGTCATGTCGTCTTATTTTGCGGTTTTGATGTAACCTGGTGGCTTGCAGCGACCACAGTGGAGCATATTCATTGCAAGCGCATTTCGCTGGGATACCAGACGCGGGTCGAACATGCTGCTGCAGGTTTCCTTGTCGTGGTGGCGGATCCCTCCATCAGTCGGAATCCAGACGACAAGGGTGCTGCTCAATGGCTGTGCAGCAGTCAGGTCCTCCGGCAGCATTCCCCACAGCAGCAGCGTCAGAGTCTCGTCGTCCATGGTGCCCGTAGGGGAGAGCCCATTGTCCTGCTGGAAACGCTTCACAGCAGCCAAGGTCTTTTCGTCGAAAACCGATGCATCATCGTTCGGCAGGAGGTAGCCGTTAGAGATCAGCCTATTCTGAATGAACTTCACCGCCGGCCCTTCATCGCCGAGCTGTATGAAGCATAGGCAGTCCTCCAAACCGCATTGGCAGGGGATTTCGGCAAAGGCCTGGCTCATCAGCACGCCAATCAGCATCAGCATGGCAGCCAATCTGCGCATTGTCATCCCCTCCTTTCCCACTGCGAAAAGTATACCAAATTACCAGTTACTTGTAAAGAAAAGAATCTCAAAATTTCTTTCAAAAAAGTCAAAAAAGGGGTTGACACTTCCAGGAATCTGTGATAAGATATATATCGTTCGCGAGGAACATAAGCCTCTACGAACCAAGTGAATATCTGGGTGTGGCGCAGTTTGGTAGCGTGCTTGAATGGGGTTCAAGAGGCCGGAAGTTCGAATCTTCTCACCCAGACTTGTAAAAGTCCTTGGAAACACAGCGTTTCCGAGGGCTTTTCTTTTGCTTGCGGATGGAGTGACCACAAATTTGACCACAATTCAGAAGAATGTGGTCAGACAGCTGTGTTTGTGATCTGCAGGATAGCTGCATCCATGCGTTTGCCAGAAGCGCGCTTCATTTCGTCGGTAGCGTGACCATAGACATCGAGGGTGAAGGCTGCAGTGGCGTGGCCGAGGTTTTCCTGAACGGTTTTCACGTCGTCACCGTGCTTCAGAGAGGCAACGGCAAAGCTGTGGCGAAGGTCGTGGAACCTCATTTGGGGGATGCCGATGTTGTCAGCTATGCGTATGAACTGTTTGTATATCGTCTGGTGGAGGATGTGCCTTCCAACCTCGTTGGTAAAGATGAAATTATCGGGGTTGTTCCAGAACTCACCGGCTTTTACTTGCACCTCCAGTTGATGCTGGCGGTGCTTTTTCAGCATGTTCATAACATATTCGGCAGGGAAAAGCGTTCGATCCTTGTCGTTCTTCAGTGGCTGAAACGAGTACTCTCCGTGCAGAACCTGAAGCTGGCGATAGACATGGATGCTTCCTGCCTTGAAGTCGACGCAGTCCCAGGTAAGGCCAACAAGCTCCGATTTGCGAAGACCTGTGAACAAATCAATAACCATGGCACAGCCATTTGGATGCCCCTCGATTGCTTTCAGGAAGGCAGCAATGTCCGCATCTTTCATTGGCGTCAGCACTTTTCTTTCGACGCGGGGAAGTTTACAGTCGTCGGAAGGGTTCTTTACCAGGTAGCCGAGCTTGGTGGCTTGTTTCAGTGCCGAGTGCAATACGCCATGGGCGCTTCTGACGCTCTTAGGAGATAACGGCGACTCGGAATACTTTCCACGGCTCAGGTCATTGATGAAGGTCTGTATGTGGTGTATCTGCAGATTGCACAGACGCGTACCTCCAAGTGCAGGAACAATGTACAACCGGATTTGCTTGTCGTAATTGTCCTTGCTGGAGGCCTTGATGTGAACGCAGTACTCTTTGTACCAGATATCCAGCCAATCTCTGAGCGTCATTCGCTGCGGTTCATGGTAGGTACCGGCATCTACGGCGGCTGTCGCTGCACGGAGTTTCTGTACGCACTCCTGAGCAGTCTTTCCATAAATGCACTTGTACTTGGCTTTGCCTGTGCTGGGGTTTATTCCGACCTGGAACCGGCATTCCCAGCGTCCGTCTGCGCGTTTGCGCGGCTGTAGTCCTGAGCCATTGGCGGCTCGTCCTCGTGGCATAGGGTATCCTCCTTTGTATTGGAATAGCGGGGGTCTTTAGCGATGGCCAAAAGCTGACGCATAGTTTCTCGCAGTCCGTCTTCGTTCAATTTCCCGAGAATGAACTCGATGGATTGACGGAAGAGCAATTCATCAGAATCAGGCAGTTGCTCAGAGAGAGAAGCTGGCGTGCTGGGAGGAGTAATGGGGGCGCCAAAGCCGTTGGAGAATCTGACGTGCCCAGGGTGGTTCAGTGCATGATCGACGATATCGTCGAATTCGTAGTCCTGCACTTCTGAGTAGACTCGATCCGAAGGGGGAACAAACCGAAGATGAGTATTGGGGTCTAGGGTAAGAAGTTCATACCACTCAACGCCGAATACCTTCGCAAGCTTGATGAGCAGGTCCACGCTGATCTTGTCCGACTTGCGCTTCATCAGAGTGGCAAGAGTGCTGGGCTTGATCTCAGCAAGAATTGCCAGCTTGCGCCAACTCCAGTGGCTGGATTCTCGAAGTGTGTCGATGACGTCGTACACATTCTTCATTATGTATCACCTCGCAAGGGAAGCATAGCACATAATGCGTGCATTGTCAAGTGCAGAATGAAAAAATAATGTGCGCAAAATTGAAAAAATGAAATTAAGTACTTGACAAAAAACTAAAATGCGTATATAATATGCGCATAATTGTGAAAGGAGGGGTTCTATGAATGAACTACCCAAGCTAACCTACACTCTAACTGGCGCTGCAAAAGCGCTGAACGTCTCTAAGCCGACCATGCTGAATCTGGTGAAACGTGCAGACTTCCCATCTTTCAGAGCTGGAAGGCGATGGATTATCCCTGTTGACGGTCTTAAGACATGGCTTGATTCACAGGCTGCGTCAGCAATGGAAGGTCGAAGTCACGGCATAGGGGCATGACGGGCTTTAATCCATGTAGGAAAGAAAAAAGGAAAAGAAGGATTAGTCAGGAAAACGCTGCTGAAAAAGGAGGACGGGCGAAATGATCGATTATGTTCACCTGACGACAACTTATCCCGTCTCCGAAGACGTCTTTGAGAATACCCACTGGAGCAGGTTCACTTTCAAGGATGGTACGCCTGTTATCTATCATCGTCAACACGCAGTCTGGATCAGGTATTACCCCTTGAAAGGGAGGTGGACGATCACAGGCAAGATCATCACGCTGCTGTTTGACACGCAGGTTGCCAACGTGGACGATGTATATGGAAGCGACTTACAGGCGTTTGCGGCGGACATTAACGATTGCTTGCAGGGACTGGTCAATATCCCAATACCAGATATCCTGGAGTGGGAGGTTTCCAGGATTGACTACTGCTTCAACATTCTCACGCCTTATGTCGATGCTTACCTGGATGTGATGAATGAAGGGTTTCGGATGGCGAACAATGGTTCACGCGTAAACTACACACAGCAGAAAAAACTGACAGGCAGTGCCTATGTCAAGACGAAGACTGATTACAAGGACAATACTCGCAGGAATTACGTTTTGAATTATTACGATAAATTTAATAGGCTTGAATATTTGCAAAAAAGGGGCACACAGATTCCAGCAACCGACTGGCAGTGGGCGACTAATGTTCTCCGCCTAGAGGTACAGTGCGGGTACGTCTTTATCAAGGAACTGTGCGAAAAACTGAAGATCAGCAGGGCTTTCGGCGACCTTCTTTCCTACGGGGTGGCCTATTACGCCGAAGCAATGATTTATGGGCGGGTATTTAAAGCGGATGCTGACCAGGACTATTTTGCCTATCAGACGGCGAAAAAACGTTTGGGGAAACAACGAAAGGCGCTGGAAGTGCTGGAATGGTCAGCTGAGCATCACCGGGTCACGGACAGCAAGTATGCTCACGGACGGAAGCAGATTCAAAAGGCAGGCATTTTCCCCTTTGCTTTTCTGAAGAAGGGAAGTGGGGTGGAGGTGCTGGAGAATCCCTTGAAGCTGATCTGGGGGAAGATGGTTGGGTTAGGCATTGCGGTGGAAGGGCGATGAAGTGTACTCATTAGGTTGATGAAAACAACAGGGATTTACTGGCGAATCCGACGATGGATGCTGAGGTATCCCTCCTTACTGTTTGATTACCATATTTTACATTGTCAGACTCTTTGAACGAGCATATAATGAATGTAACGGTTTTGGTGCATGGAGGTGTACAGCATGAAGATGGCTATACGATACACAGTGCTTGCATGTTTGTTTGTATGGATGGTGCTTATCTCACCCGCCGGCAATGCAGAAGGGAGGATGACCCTCCCTGCAGGGCTTCAGGTTATCGAAACAGAAGCGTTCTATGGAACGCAGTTGTTTGACAAGGTCGTGATCCCTGAAGGAACAACGGAGATCCACAGCCGTGCATTTGTAGGATGCAGTTTGACGGAGGTTATGCTTCCGTCAACTTTGACGTACATTGCGGACGATGCATTTGACATTGGCACGGATATGGTTATTTCTGTGCCAGCCGATTGCTATGCCTATGACCGCTGTGTGGAGTTGGGGCTTATTGAGGCTGCAGATGTTGAGGAAACGCCCGCAACATGGTTTACTTACACTATTTCCGATGGAAAAGTAACGATCACAGGGTTTGACAGCAGCAGCGGATTGACGAAGGTTGTGGTGCCTGGGCGTATTGAAGGATTGCCGGTTACAGCCATTGGTTCAAACGTGTTTAGCAATTATGCTGGCCTTGCAGACCTCATATTGCCGCAGGGGCTGGAAAGCATCGGTGCAGAAGCGTTCAGCAACTGTGACGGTCTGACGACGATCGTGATACCGAATACCGTTACGTTTATCGGGGATACCGCTTTCTCCGGCTGCGACAATCTTACCAAGGTAACCACGCCCTTTGCGTGGTCGCTGAGCTTATACCCCTCGAATTCTGATTTCCCATTTGAAAACTGCGCGA
>SVGL01000062.1 GCA_015056325.1 Clostridiales bacterium
CACTGAGGACGCCCTTTTCGCCTTCATCGCCGAAAAGAAAGCTACATGCGGCGAGGTCGTGACTTCGTTGTAATGCGGAATTCGGAATGCGGAATTCGGAATTGAGAGTGTGCGCACCTTCTTTTCCAGCCATTCCGCAAAGAATCCGGCAGTCCGCATATACCACCGTCTCACAAACCAAATTCCGAATTCCGAATTCATAATTCCTAATTTATTTGGAGGTACACTGCCATGTCCAATCTGCCCATCATGAAGCCCTTCATCAACGGTCAGTACATCGACAGCAAGTCCGAAAAGTTCAACACCATCTACGATCCCTCCACCGGCAAGGCCATCGCGCAGGTGCCCTGCTGCACCAAGGATGAGGTCGAGGCCGCCATCGCCGCTGCGAAGGCCGCTTACCCCGCCTGGAAGAACACCCCTGTCCGCAAGCGTGCCGCCATCATGATGAAGCTGCACCACCTGATCGAGCGCGACATGGACGAGCTGACCCGCCTGGTCGCCACCGAGAACGGCAAGTGCTGGTCCGAGGCCGCCGGTGACGTGGGCAAGGCTCTGGACATGACTGAGCTGGCCTGCTCCGCGCCCACGATGCTGATGGGCGACAGCCTGATGGACACCTCCTCCGGCTATGACACCACGCTGTACCGCGAGCCCCTGGGCGTGTTCGCCGGCATTGCCCCCTGGAACTTCCCCGCGATGATCCCCGTGGGCTGGATGGCTCCCCTGGCCATCGTCTGCGGCAACACCTTCGTCCTGAAGCCCGCCTCCACCACCCCCATGACCTCCATGAAGTTCGCCGAGCTGTACAAGGAAGCCGGCATCCCGGACGGCGTGTTCAACATCGTGCCCTGCTCCCGCAATGAGGCGGAGATCCTCCTCACCCACGAGGATGTCAAGGGCGTGACCTTCGTCGGCTCCACCAAGGTCGGTCTGCATGTGTACTCCACCGCTGCCGCCCACGGCAAGCGCGTTCAGGCCCTGTGCGAGGCCAAGAACCATGCGCTGGTCCTCAAGGACGCTCCCATCGGCCGTACCGCCGCGGGCATCATGAACTCCGCCTTCGGCTGCGCGGGCGAGCGCTGCATGGCGCTACCGGCCATCGTGGTGGAAGAGGAGATCGCGGACGAGCTGGTCGCTGAGCTGGTGCGCCTGTGCAAGCAGCAGAAGATCGGCCCCGCCTACGACAAGACCTCCAACCTGGGCCCTGTGGGCAGCAAGAGCCATCAGAAGTTCGTGCTCGACTGGATCGAGAAGGGCATCGAAGAGGGCGCTCAGCTGGTTCTGGACGGCCGCGACGTCAAGGTCGAGGGCTACGAGGACGGCTACTACATCGGCCACACCATCTTCGACCATGTGACCGAGGAAATGACCATCGGCACCCGCGAGGTCTTCGGCCCGGTGCTGTGCGTCAAGCGCGTGAAGAGCTTCGAGGAAGGCCTGGCTCTGATGAACCGCAATCCTTTCGCCAACGGCTCCGTCATCTTCACCCAGAACGGCTACTACGCCCGTGAGTTCGTCAAGAATACCGACGGCGGCATGGTCGGCGTGAACGTGGGTATTCCGGTGCCGATCGGTGTGTTCCCCTTCTGCGGCCATAAGCAGAGCTTCTTCGGTGATCTGCATTGCCACGGCAAGGATGCGTTCCGGTTCTATACTGAGTCCAAGTGCGTGACCACCCGTTGGTTTGACGACGAGGAGAAGAAGAATACCAACGTGGATACCTGGGATGGCTCCCGCTAACAACAACGACAACGCAAAAAATGGGTGTCGAGAGGGCCAATGGCCCTTCGCGGGGTGAAGGGGCAGCGCCCCTCTGGGGTACAGGGGTAAAACCCCTGCCCCCGGCCCGCAGGCCGAAACCGCCCCACGCGCCTTTCGAGAATCCGCATGGATTCGAGAAACAGCTCACGCAGCCGCAAGAAAGCCGCTCACCCACGCAAGTCCTGCCGCAAAGGAGGCACACCCATGCCCTTTGAACGCGCCATCATCAAGCAGATTCGCCCCAACGTTCACCTGATCGACGACGCGGGCGAGAGCACCTGCTACCTCATCACCGGCAGCGAGAAAGCCCTGCTGGTGGACACCGCCAACGGCTACGAAGACCTGAACGAGATCGTCCGCAGCCTGACCGATCTGCCGGTCATCGTGGTCAACACCCACGGCCACGGCGATCACATCTTCGGCAATGTGTTTTTTGACGAGGCCTGGCTGCATCCGGCGGACAACGCGCTGTACGATATGTTCTTCGGCTATGCCAAGGAGGAAATGGACAAACACGGCCTCAAACCCTGCCCGGTAAAGCCCCTTCCAATCGGCCAGAGCTTCGACCTGGGGGGCGTGCAGCTGGAGGTGGTGGACCTCAAGGGACATTCCGCCGGCTCCATCGGGCTGCTGGATAAGGAAGGCCGCATCCTCTACACCGGCGACGGCCTCAACACCCACATCTGGATGCAGCTGGATCACAGCCTTCCCATCGCCGCCCTGCTGGAAAGCCTCCGCAATCTGAAGGCGCAGCACGGTGAGGATTTCGACTACATTGCCCACGGCCATGCCAAGGACCTGCGCGGGAAGGAAATCCTGGACTGGATGATCCGGGGCTGCGAGGACATCCTCGCCGGCCGCACGGAAAACGACCTCCCCTATGAATACTTTGGCGGAAGTTGCCGCCAGCATCCCATCAGCGATACCCCCGGCGAAGTCATCGTTTACTAAGTCCGTTACAACATACACAAGGAGGAAATCACCATGAAGAAGCTCAACATCGGTATCGTCGGCGCAGGCCGCATCGGCAAGGTGCACGCGGCCTCCATCACCTACAACATCCCCCAGGCGCAGGTCACCCGCGTGACGGACGTGTACTATCCCGCCGCCAAGGCCCTGGCAGATACCTATGGCGTGCCCAACTGGGGCACCGACTACATGGACATCATCAACGATCCCGAGATCGACGCCGTGCTGGTCTGCTCCCCCACCCCCACCCATGCAGACATCTCCATCGCCGCGATGAAGGCCGGTAAGCACGTCTTCTGCGAGAAGCCCGTTGACCTGACCATCGAGAAGATCAAGAAGACCGCCGAGGTCGCCGCCGAAACCGGCAAGAAGCTGCAAATCGGCTTCAACCGCCGCTTCGACCACAACCACGGCAAGGTGCAGAAGCTGGCAGCTGACGGCACCCTGGGCAACATCGAGCTGATCAAGATCACCTCCCGCGATCCCGAGCCGCCGTCCCCTGAGTACGCGGCTTCCTCCGGCGGTCTGTACATCGACATGATGATCCACGACTTCGACATGGCCATGTTCCTGGCGGGCTGCGACGTGAAGGAAGTCTACGCCATGGGCACGTCCCTCGTTGATCCCC
>SVGL01000011.1 GCA_015056325.1 Clostridiales bacterium
CACCGACACCCACGCCTCAGTGGGGGCAACATACACATCCTTGTAGGTGAACTGCACATAGGAGGGCTCCGCGCTGCCGTCAGCATGCACGGTGACATTCACGCGGTCCGCGCCGGTCAGCTCGTAGCCGCCCACCTTGCTACTGTCGGGGGTGATGACGTGATCGCCCTCGGTCAGCTTCACTTCCTGGAAATCCAGGGTCTGGCCGTTCTCATGGACATAGTACACCGACACCCACGCTGCCGCGGGGGCAGCGTCCTCATAATAGAAGACCACGCTGCCGATGTTGGTGGTACCGTCGGGGTAGATAGTCAGGTACACGGAGGTATCGCCCACCGGGACATAGCCATCCACCTTGCTGCTGTCGGCAACCACCACATGATCACCAGGAGCCAGACGAACTTCCTGGAAGTCCAGCTGGGTACCGTTGACGTGGTAGTACACCACCGGCACGGAGACCTCCGCGACGGGCGTGGGGGTGGGCACTTCGGTGGGAACGGGCGTGGGGGTAGCGACCTCGCGGTACACAAAGGTGACTTCATAGGGGCTGGCATTGCCCTCCCGGTCGACAGTCACGTCCACCCGGTCAGCCCCCACAAGCTGGTAGCCCGCCGTCGCGCCGGAACCAGCCCAGACAGGGGTGGTCTCCCCGGCCCAGCATTCGGCGTACTGGGTGTCCAGCACATCGCCGCCCTCGGTGACGTAGTTGACCCTCACCTGCACCGGATAGGGCTGGAAGCTTTCCTCCCGGGGCACGTCGATGGTGGAGACATACAGCAGGATGGGCATATCCGCCTGCACGCCATTCACCGCATAAAAGAGAACGTGGGCGTACTCATAATCGGTGTTCAGGGCGTCCATCTCCGGCATCCAGGTGAAGGAAGAAGTCTGGGTGCCCCAGTCATCCAGCAGGTAGAAGGAATACGCCGGATCGGGCGAAATAGCCTCGACCATCAGCGTCTGCCCCAGGGCGGAAGAATCCAGCCGGGCCCAGTAGCTGATCTGGCCGTCAATGTCCACCTGGGCCGCCGGCACGGAGTGGTACTGCCCGCGGTCGTCCGTCCAGGCGAGGCTGAGGATCAGCTCGTCCCAGATATTCGCCGCATGAGCGGGGGTAAAACAGGTGGAAAACAACATCATCACCGTCAGCACAAAGGCTGCAATGCGGCTGCGATGCGCGCCATAAAGCTTCATGGCATGTCCCTCCTTCGAAAAATGCAAACACATATTCATTATATATTATACCCCTGCCGGTGCAGGAAGTCAATGAGCGCAGGCCCTTGTCAAGTCGTCCGGAGCGGATTTTACCCCCTGTATATGCAGGAATCCCCGCCCCCATGTCGAAATGCTTAAGAAGCATCAACCATACAACAGGAGGCGTACCATGAACGAACAGAACCTCATCGAGACCTACCAGGACGGCAAGGTCGTCTTCGACGGCAAGATTATCCGCCTGGAGCACTGGACTGTCAAGCTCCCCAACGGCAACCTGGCATTGCGCGAGGTGGCCTGCCATCCCGGCGCATCCGCGGTGGTCGCCATTGACGAGGACGAGAACATCATCCTCGTGCAGCAGTACCGCGCGCCCATCGGCCGCCTGACGCTGGAGATCCCCGCGGGCAAGTTCGACCATATCGGCGAGGATCCCCTCCTGTGCGCCCAGCGCGAGCTGAGCGAGGAGACCGGCTATATTGCCGATTCCTGGCGCAAGCTGACCGTGCTGGAGACCACGCCCGGCTTCTGCAACGAGCGCATCCACCTCTACCTGGCCACGGGCCTGAAGACCGGCGAGACCCACCCGGATGAGGACGAGTTCGTCGCCACCACCCGCATGCCCCTGAAGGACGCGGTCGCCAAGGTCATGGACGGCACCTTCCGGGACGGCAAGACCGCCCTGGGCATCATGATGGCTTCCGCCGCGCTCAAAGACTAAACGAAGCAGCGCCACCTTTTCTTCCCGGTTTGGCAAAAATATTTCAAAAATGTTTCAGCATTCCCATGAAAGGAGGATCCCCATGGCCCGCAAGCCTAGCAAGCCCTCTGCGTACAGCATCTTCATCGCCGTGCTGGTGGTGCTGCTGATTCTCGCCGTCGCCCTGTTCATCTACGGCAGCGCGAACAACGGCCTGCCCACGCCTGTGCTGCCGGGTCAGGGCCACTTTGCCCTGGGGACGATCATGCGCCATGGGTGAGAAGCGTTCCTTCTGGCATTTCCTGACCCTCCCCGCCGCAGAGCCGGCCACGCCCCAGGAGTATTTCGCCCGGCTGCCGGTGATCGACACGCCCCGCCTGATATTGCGGAAGATGCGCATGTCCGACGCCCCGGACGTCTACCGATACGCCAAGGACCCGGAGGTTGCCCGGCATGTGCTGTGGGAAGCCCACCAGTCCGTATGGGAGACGCGGGCCTACATCCGCTACCTGCTCTGGCAGTACCGCAGCGGCCTGCCCGGCTCCTGGGCCATTGAGCTGAAGGAAACCGGCAGAGTTGTGGGCACCATCGGCTACATGAGCTACAACGCCGACAACGCCACCGTAGAGGTTGGCTACTCCCTCGCCCGGGAGCAATGGGGCAAGGGCCTGATGACCGAGGCCCTGACAGCGGTGATCGCCGAGACCTTCCGCGCCCTGGACATGCACCGCATCGAGGCCATGCACTTCACCGACAACCCGGCATCCGGGCGCGTCATGGAAAAGTGCGGCATGACCCATGAGGGCCACCTGCGGGAGCGGGTGTGCTGCAAGGGCACCTTCCGGGATGTAGAGATGTGGGGGATGCTGCGCAAGGATTGGGAGAAACACCGCAGAAAAATGGGGCCGGCATGACGCCGACCCTTTTTACGTTCACTTTTTGCGCTTATACGTCGCCATTCTCCGCTTGAGCACATCCGGCCTGGCCACCGAGTACCCGAAGAACCCCAGCACGTCCGTGGCCTTCTGGTACACGCCGTGGGCCTTGGTCACCAGCTCGGCCCGTTCCAGGTGCATGGAGCCGTCCTCGTCGAAGAACTCCTCCTGCACGCCGCAGCTGACCACCTCGCCGATGAACATCACATGGCTGCCCAGCTCGATTTGTTGACGAACCTTGCAGGCCAGGAAACCGGGACATTCGGCGATGGCGGGGGCGTAATCGAGGCCCTTCACCGGGACGGGGGTGTAATGGCAGTCCGCCCATTTGTCGGTTTCCCGGCCGGACTTGACGCCGCAGTAGTCCATGCCGCGGCACTCCTTCTTGCCCACCAGGTTGACCACGAATTCGCCGGAGCTGACGATCATATCGTAGCTGTAGCGGCGCTTCTGCACGGAGATGGACACCATCGGCGGGTCGGAGTTCACCGTGCCCACCCAGGCAATGGTGATGATGTTGGGCTTGGCGTCCTCCGCCGTATCGCAGCAGGAAACCATGACCGCAGGCACCGGGGACAGCATCGTGAAGGGATCCAGGGGACGGAATGCACACATAACTTCATCTCTCCTCTTGTCGGATGGATGGATTTAGTGTACAATATTGCGGACCCAATGTCAAGAATCGGAGGACCTCATGACTGTTCTTCTGCAGGTGATGACCCTGTTCATGCTGATGCTGTGCGGATTGATCGCAGCGAAAACCAAGCTCCTGGGCGACCAGGGCCTCAAGGGCCTGAACACCCTGGTGCTCTACTTCGCCCAGCCTGCGCTGATCCTGCACCGGCTGCAGACCCCCGCCAGCCCGGAGCTGATTATGGAGATCATCTGGGTGTTCGTGCTGGCCTGCGCGACCATCGCCTTGGCTGGCGTGATTTCCTTCCGCCTGTTCGCCAAGGAGGAGCACCAGCGCCGCGCCGTGCTGACGAGCCTATCCATGCTGTCCAACTGCGGCTTCATGGGCTTCCCCATCATCATCGCCACCATGGGCGACGGAGCGCTGATCTACGCGGTGGTGTTCCTGGCGGCCTTCAACCTGATGGCCTGGACGCTGGGTGCGTACTTCTTCGGCGGCGCGAAGGCCATCCAGCCCCTGCGCTTGCTGCGGAACCCAACCATTTGGTCCATCGCAGGCGGCCTGACGCTGTTCTTTACCGGGTGGATGCTCCCCGGCTTCATCAACGATGCGCTGAACATGCTGGGCGGCACCACCACGCCGCTGACCATGTTCGTCATCGGCGCGCGGCTGATCACCCTTCGCCCGGCACACCTGAAGGACAGGCAGCTGCTGCTCTCCTGTGCGCTGCGGCTGCTGATCTTCCCGGCGCTGATCCTGCTTTTGCGCCTGACGCCCCTGTCCCCCATGGTGGTCAGCAGCGTGTACCTGTGCACCGCCATGCCCGGCGCAGCGATGACCGCCATGCAGGCCGAGCTGCACGACTCCGACAAGGAGCTGGCTTCCCGGGGCGTGGCGCTGTCCACCGCATTGTCAATGGCCACCGTGCCGCTGATGCTGCTGCTTGTCTAACACCCCGATAAGGAGGTTCCCATGATCTTTCCTGGCAACGCCTCACCCCGTGGCCGCCACGCAGGGGCTTACGATCCTTCCACCAGCCTGACCCGGCGAACCGTCCGCTTCTTCCTGGTGCTGGTGCTGATGATCGCCCTGGCATGGCCCTTTGTGGAACCCTTCCTGCTGCAGACGGAGCATACCACCCTCACCGCGGCGGATCTACCCGCCAGCATCGGTCAGCTGCGCATCGTGTATGCATCAGATATCCACAAGGGCGGCATCTTCGGGGATAAGCGGGTGGCCTCGCTGGTCAGCCACATCAACGCCTGCAACGCGGACATCGTGCTCTTTGGCGGCGATTATGCCGTGGACATCGACGGGGCAATCGAGTTCTTCCAGACCATGCCCCGTATCCACAGCCGCTATGGCGTTTATGCAGTTCTGGGCAACCACGACCGTACCGTGCCTGAATCCAAGCTGACCACGCTGCGCTCGGCCATGCAGAACGCAGGCGTTATGCCGCTGATCAATGCCGTCACCCAGGTGCGCATCGGCATGAGCAGCATCACCATCGTCGGCATTGACGACGCCGACAACGGCCGCCCGGATATGAAGGGCGTAGCCAGCCAGGTACGCGCAGAGGATTACGTTATTTTCCTCAGCCACAACCCCAAGGTGATCCCCGATGCGTTGAAGCTGCAGGATATGAACGGCCGCGAAGGCTGGTTCGACCTCGGGCTCTTCGGCCACACGCATGGCGGACAGGTGGCCTTCCTGGGTGCCTTTCTCAAGAACGACGGCGTCCCGGATGAATACACGCAGGGCTGGTTCCGCCAGAACCGCGCGCATATGCTGGTCAGCCGGGGCGTAGGCACCAGCGGGCTGCCTGTGCGGCTCTTCTGCATGCCGCAGATTCATCTCATCACCGTCAATACCGCGAAATGACCAAAAGGCTTCCCTGACGGGAGGCCCTTTTCTTTTACAGTACATTCCCCAGGGTGAAATTGTCCCGGTGGTGGATGTGTCGGGCGTTTTCCTCCAGCTCCGCGCAGATTTCGTAGCATTGCCCCTGCTCCTTTGCCGCGACGGCCGCTTCCAGCCGGGTGAGCGCCAGGGTCACGTCGTCGATATCATCGTGGTTAATGAGCACCTGCAGCCAGGGTGTAGTGTCCTCCCAGTCAGCCTTATAGGCGGAGATGGTTTCCTCCGCCCGGAGCCAGTCGACTTTTTCTGCCATGATACGCAGTTCCTTTGCAGCCGACACGTATCTCCCGCACAGGACTTCCGTCTGTTTTTCCTCCCACACACCGATGCCAATCACCAGCATCAGCAGCACCAGGGAAATGACAAGGCTTGTGCGCATTCACCACACCGCCCTTTCCGGCGGAAGCACAGACTTCAAGTCGGTTTCTGTACTTCCCTTGCCCTGAATGAGCATCTGCCCCTGGGTATTCAGGCACAGGAACAGCACGGACGACAGGTCAGGATAGCCGCTTTCGCTGGCAGTCTCCCGCAGCCAGCTTTCGCTGAGCTTGCCGCGGATCAGGTTGTCCTGCTGGATGACGCCGTCCATCACCAGGGGCAGCGGAAGACCCTCATTGGGTACAGTCAGGTGCAGATCATTCGGCGCAACCGACCGAAAGTCTGCTTTGGGGAATACATTCACCTGACCGCCGGGCTCCAGGACGACCGTTCCTACCTCCGCAGGATCAAGGATGCCCGCGGTACGGATTGACTCCATCAGGTCGTTCAGGTCAATGGCGGATTTGCGCATCTGCTTCTCGCAGATCACACCGTTGCGCATGAGCACAGTGGGCTGGCCGCTCATCCACGCCCGGAAGGGCTGCCACCTCATGCACAGGCCGGTGATCAGCCCGTGGCACACCACCAGCGCAATCATCGGCAATATGCCGTATAGCAGCGGAATGCCCACACCTCCCATGGGCGTAGCGGCCAGCTCGGCGATCATGATGACCACCACCAGCTCGAAGGGCATCAGCTGGCCCACCTCCCGCTTGCCCATGGCCCGCATGGCCAGGAGCGAAGCAATGTAGAGCAGCACCGATCGGGTGAAGATGGTCAGCATAGCAGATCCTCCGCAGCGTTTTGGAAGGAGTATTTCCCGTTACGCGGCACGGTATACGTCGCCTTTTTTTCCGTTTTGGCCCGCGAGGCCTTGTCCATTGTTCACAGGTATGCTATAATGCAGGGTGGCGTACTTTCCCTACATTATAAAGCACGCCATAAAGGAGCACATCAATGAACGATACGATCATTTCGGTGCAGGATGTTTCCTTCACCTATGAGGAGGCTGCCGAGCCTGCCCTCTCCCACGTCAGCCTGGACGTGAAGAAGGGCGAATTTCTGGCCGTGCTGGGCCATAACGGCTCGGGCAAATCCACCCTGGCCAAGCTGCTCAATGCGCTCTATCTGCCCACGGAGGGCAAGGTGATCGCCTGCGGCTACGACACCGCTGACGAAGCCCACCTGTGGGATGTTCGCCAGGCAGCGGGCATGATCTTCCAGAACCCGGACAACCAGATCGTCGCCACCGTGGTGCGCGAGGACGTGGCCTTTGGCATGGAGAACCTGGGCGTCCCCCACGATGAGATGGTTCAGCGCATTGACGAGGCCCTGGAGGCCGTGCGCATGTCCCACAAGGCCGACGCCGCCCCCCATATGCTTTCCGGCGGCCAGAAGCAGCGCGTGGCCATCGCGGGTATCCTGGCCATGCAGCCCAGCGTCATCATCGCTGACGAAGCCACCGCCATGCTGGATCCCTCCGGCCGCAAGGAGGTCCTCAAGACCATCAAGCGCCTCAACCGGGAGAAGGGTATCACGGTTGTGTGGATCACCCACTTCATGGAGGAGGCCGCCCAGGCCGACCGCATCGTGGTGATGAACAAGGGGACGACCGTGCTGTCCGGCACGCCCCGGGAGGTCTTCGAGCAGGTGGAAACCCTGCGGGAGATTCACCTGGACGTGCCCCATATGACCGATTTGTCCCAGGATCTGCGCAAGGAGGGCATGCCCCTGCCTGCCGGCATCCTGACCGTGGAAGAAATGGCGGAGGAGGTGTGCAAGCTCGTATGTCGATCGAAGTGAAGAATCTGACCCACACCTACTCGGCGGGCAGCGCACTGCAGTCCACCGCTGTGCAGGACGTCAACCTCACCATTGAAGAGGGCGAGTTCGTGGCCATCGTGGGCCATACCGGCAGCGGTAAGTCCACGCTGGTGCAGCACCTCAACGGTCTGCTCAAGCCTACCTCCGGTCAGGTGCTGGTGGATGGCGAAGACATGAACGGCGAAAAGGTCGTGAAGCGCCTCATCCGCCAGAAGGTCGGCCTGGTGTTCCAATATCCGGAGTACCAGCTGTTTGAGGAGACCGTCGCCAAGGACATCGCCTTTGGCCCCAAGAATCAGGGCCTGAGTGAGGAGGAGATCGACCGCCGCGTCCGCAAGGCGATGGCCCATGTCCACCTGGATTATGACAAGTACGCCGAGCGCAGCCCCTTTGAGCTCTCCGGCGGCCAGATGCGCCGCGTGGCCATCGCGGGCGTGCTGGCGATGGAGCCCCGCTACCTGATCCTGGACGAGCCCGCCGCCGGTCTCGATCCCAAGGGCCGCGACCGCATTCTGGGCATGGTGAAGGATCTGCATGCCGCCGGCGTGACCGTCGTGATGGTCAGCCACTCCATGGATGACTGCGCCCGCCTCGCCACTCGCATGATCGTGATGAGCAAGGGCACCGTAGTCGCCAGCGACACGCCCCGCAAGCTCTTCTCCCAGCCTGAGATGATGGCCTCTGTGGGCCTTGGCGTGCCGGAAGCAGCCAAGCTCTGCCAGCTGCTGCGGGAAAAGGGCGTTGATCTGCCTGCCGATCTGTACACCCAGGAGGAGCTCCACGAGCATCTCCTGCGCCTGTGGAAGGAGGTGCACTCTGCATGATGAAGAACATCACCATGGGCCAGTACTACCCCGTGGACAGTTGGGTGCACCGCCTCGACCCCCGCACGAAAATCCTGCTGACCATCGCGATGATCGTCGCGGTCTTCCTGGTGAAGTCGATGGTCGGCTACGGACTGATCCTGGGCTTCATGTACCTGGTCAGCCGCCTGTCCAAGGTACCCTTCAAGATGCTGCTCAAGGGCGTCAAGCCCCTGCGGTTCATCCTGATCCTGACATTCCTGCTGAACCTGTTCTTCAACACCGGCACGACGATGCTGGTGGAATGGGGCTTTATCAAAATCAGCTACGAGGGCCTGAGCACGGCCATTCACTACTCCCTGCGCCTGGTGTTCCTGGTGCTGGGCACCTCCCTGATGACGCTGACCACCTCCCCCATCGCGCTCTCCGACGGCATCGAGATGCTGCTCAGCCCGCTGAAGGTCATCAAGTTCCCCGCCCACGAGCTGGCAATGATGATGTCCATCGCGCTGCGGTTTATCCCCACGCTGATGGAGGAGGCCGACAAGATCATGAAGGCCCAGATGGCCCGCGGCGCGGACTTTGAGTCCGGCAATCTGCTGGCCCGCGCCAAGGCCATGGTCCCCCTGCTGGTGCCGCTGTTCGTCAGCGCCTTCCGCCGCGCGGGCGATCTGGCCATGGCCATGGAGAGCCGCTGCTACCACGGCGGCGAAAACCGCACCCGTCTGCGCGTTTTGAAGGTCACTAAGAATGACTGGCTCGCTGCCCTGGGCGTGGCGGTGCTGATCGCGTTGATCCTCACCGAAAGCATGGTGACCCTGCCCATCTGGGCCGCTGTGAAGGGGCTGCTGGCATGAAGCGCATCCTGCTGACCGTCGAATATGACGGCACGAATTACGCCGGCTGGCAGCGGCAGATCAACGGTCTGGCCGTCCAGCAGGTGCTGGAGGAGGCCCTTCAAAAAGCCACGAAGGAGCGCATCGTCGTCACCGGCGCAAGCCGCACTGACGCGGGCGTTCACGCGTTGGGACAGGCGGTGCACTTCGACACCGAGAGCAGAATTCCCCCGGAGAAGTACCCCTTCGTGCTCAACACCATGCTGCCGCGGGACATTCGCGTCCACACCGGCCGCGAGGTGCCGGAGGGCTTCCACGCCCGCTTCATGACCTGCGGCAAGCGCTACACCTACCGCATCGTGAACAGCCGCCACGCCAGCGCCATCCGCCGCAACACCCATGTGCACGTGCCCCTGCCCCTTGACCTGGCCCCCATGCAGGAGGCCGCAAAGCTCCTGCTGGGCACCCATGATTACGCGGCGTTCCAGGCGGCGGGCGGCACGGCGAAGACCACCATCCGCACCATCACCAAGGCTGAGCTGGTGCAGCTGGACGATGAGATCATCCTCACCGTGGAGGGCGACGCCTTCCTGTACAACATGGTGCGGATCATCGCCGGAACGCTGATCGAAATCGGCCTGGGCCGCCGCAGCGTGAATGCCTTCTCCGAAGCCTACGGGACGCTGGACCGCCTTTCTTTGGGCGTAACTGCACCGCCGCAGGGCCTGGAGCTGACGAAGGTTTACTACCCGGATGCCGCCTTTGTCCTGCCTGAGGACATCAAGTGGCACGAAGACTGACACAGGTGATCGCATGAAATTCGCCGTTATTTCCGACATTCACGGCAACGCCCCGGCGCTGCGGCTCGCCCTTGAGGATGCTGCTGCCCACCATGTGGACGGCTACCTCCTGGCCGGCGATTACTGCATCAGCGCGCCCTGGGCCAGCGAGGTCGTGGCGATCCTCCGCGGGCTGCCCAACGCCCACATCATCCGCGGCAACGACGAAGCCCACCTGGACGTTCCGCCCGGAGACGACGGCCAGTTCGAGGTCAGCCGGTGGTGCATGTCCACCCTCACACCCGAGGATAAGGTCTGGCTGGACGCCCTGCCGGAGGAGCTCACCATCGACTGCGAGGGCGTTACCATCCGCATGGCACACTCTTCCCAGAATTTCGTAGGCAAGTGCCTGCACGAGAAGTTCCGCACATCGGTGCTGCCACGCTTCTATCCCGATGGCCCGGCTGACCGGAAGGCGCTGCTCAATGACTTCCGGGCACTATGGGAGAAGGACGAATTCCGCAACCACATCGCCGCGCTGGACAAGGGCATATATGTCTTCGGCCACAATCACATCCAGGCCTGGGGCGAGTTCGACGGGCGCGTGCTGGTCAATCCGGGCTCCGTGGGGCTGCCGCTGGACTGCGGCGCATTCGGCGCGGCCTATTCCCTGCTGACCCTTGAGGACGGCCATATCTCCGTGGAGGAGCGCCGCCTCCCCATGGACGCGGAATCCCTCATCGCACAGGTGAAATCCACCGGCCAGTACGCCGCCGCCCGGGTATGGACGGAGATCATCTTCTCCGAATGGCGTACGGTGCGGGAGAAGGTCTACCAGTTCCTCCGCCACTGCGAGCAGTACGCCGACTCCATCGGCGACGCCCGCCGCCCCTTTGCCAAACCCACCTGGGAAGCCGCCTATGCCGAGTGGACCGCCCATGCCCATGAATGGCACCCGGATCTCTTTGTCTGATTTTACATGAGGAGGCACCCGCATGAAGCGTTCGTTCATGACCAGTCTGCCGGACACCTCCGGCGCGTTTCTCACTGCCAGCCGCATCATCCTGCGCCACGGGGGCAACATGGTACGCGCCAGCTATAACAAGGCGGTGGACGCCCACACCCTCTTCCTGGACGTAGAGGGCGAGGAAGCCGCGCTGGACGCCATTGAAGAGAGCCTCACCGCCGAGGGCTTCCTGCAGAACGAAAGCCGCGTGAAGGTGGTGCTGATCGAAGCCGAGGTGCCCAATCAGCCCGGCGGCGTGCTGCCCGTTCTGGAGGCGCTGAATCAGCGTAATGTGAGCATCTCCTACCTGTCCAGCCAGGCGGCGGGCAAAGAATATGCGCCGCTGAAGATGGGACTATACATCGAGGATTCCGCCGTCATTGACGAGCTGCTGGTGGAGCTCTCCGCCATCTGCCCGGTGCGCATTCTGGATTACGACGCCGGCGAAAAGAAGCTGGACAACACTGTCTTCTACATCTCCTTCGCCGATGAGATGCGTCAGCTCCTGGATCTCACCCCCGAACAGACCAAGGAATTCGTGTACTACGCCAACCTGGTCATGCAGCAGCTGGATGAGAAGGGCGAGCCCTACGGCAAGGTCTTCGAGTATGTCAGCCGCTTTGCCCACTTTGTGGCGGAGCACGGCGGCGCAGGCTACGACTGCCGCATCACCTGCCAGAAGCTGACTGACCGGGTCGCCGTGACGCTGATCGAGCCCCCCTGCGGCTCCAACATCACCGTGCTGGAGGAGCTGAACACAAAGGCCCTGCTGGTCATCGACGGCGGCTTCACCTGCTACGAGGCGGAGACCATGCGGCTGCTGCGCTCCCTCTTCCCGAATTATGACGCCCGGAAGAAGGAGATGCTTCTCACCCATTCCGACTCCGACCACGCGGGCATCTGCCGGCATTTCCAGAAAATCTGGTGCACCCGTCGTACAGCGGACTGCTTCGCCGGCGAGCATGTTGGCCTGCCTTCACCCCGGGAGGAAAATCTCAACATGCTGCCCTACTACCGTCTGTCCACGCTGATCACAGACTACGTCCCTCCGGCGCTGTCCCATCTGTGCCTGCTGGACAGCCAGCCCTGCGATGACGCACTGCCGCTGTCCAAGGTGGGCGAGTACCGCTTCGGCGACCTGGCCTTCGATGTGTACCAGGGCAACGGCGGCCACGTCCCCGGCGAGACCGTGCTGGTGGATGACCGCCACCGCATCGCTATCACCGGCGACGATTACATCAACGCTGTGGACATGCTGCCTGCCCAAAAGGAGTTCAACCGCCTGGCCCCCTATCTGGCCCGCAGCGTCAACCAGGACAGCGCAAAGTACCGCGCCATCCTGCAGATGCTCCGCCACATGCTGGCCGATGACTGGCTGCTCCTGCCGGGGCACGGGGCGATCGTCCCGCGCGAACAACGGCTTTAACCAGGGCCTCTGACCCTGACCCCTGCGAAGGGCCTTCAGCCCTCCCGACACCCATTTCGCGATCGAGTTGTCTGTTTTCATTCAGCTGCGCCCGCGTGTTTATTGAGGGTACGATATGCTTCGACTTGACAACCTTTCCATGCCCCTATCATGGGATATGAGCACCCTGACCGAGGCCGTATTGCGGAAGCTCCGCATCCCTGCAGACATGCTGCAGTCCCTCACCCTGGCGAAGAAGTCCGTGGACGCCCGCGACAAAGCCGACGTGCACTTCGTCATCTCCGTGGATGTGAAGGTCAAAAATGAGGACGCTGTCCTCAAGCGACTCAAGCCCGGCACGGCCAATCGGGTGAATCCTCCGCAGATTCCGCCGCCTCCCCAGGCGAAGTTCACACGTCCGCCGGTGGTGGTGGGCGCGGGCCCTGCAGGCCTCTTTGCTGCGCTGACGCTGGCTCAGGCAGGCGCGAACCCCATCCTCATCGAGCGCGGCCGCGCCGTTGACCAGCGCACCCAGGACGTGAGCCTTATGCAGAAGGAGGGCGTCCTTGACCCGGACAGCAATGTTCAATTCGGCGAAGGCGGAGCAGGTGCGTTCTCCGACGGCAAACTGACCACGGGCACCAAGTCGCCCCACATCCGCACAGTGCTGCGGACTTTCGTCGACCACGGCGCGCCGGAGGAGATCCTGTACCTGTCCAAGCCCCACATCGGCACCGACCGCCTGAAGGGCGTGGTGGCCTCTATCCGCAATGAAATCATCCGACTGGGCGGCACCGTCCTGTTTGAAACCCGCGTGACTGAGCTGATCGTTCGCGGCAATCACATTGAAGGCGTAAAGGTTCTCCACGCCGGCATCGAACGGGAAATCCTCACCGACAGCGTGCTGCTGGCCATCGGCCACAGCGCCCGCGACACCATGCAGCGGCTGTTCAATCAGGGTGTGATGATGGTGCAGAAGCCCTTCGCTATGGGTGTTCGCATCGAGCATCCGCAGTCCCTCATCAACCAAAGCCAGTACGGCAAATGCTGGCAGCACCCGGCCCTGGGCGCGGCAGACTACAAGCTGGCCGTCCATACCCCCGACGGACGCGGCTGCTACACCTTCTGCATGTGCCCCGGCGGCGAGGTAATCGCGGCGGCCAGCCAGCACGGCGGGCTGTGCGTCAACGGCATGAGCTATCACGCCCGTGACGGCCGCAACGCCAACGCAGCCCTTTTGGTGGGCGTGAACCCGGAGGACTTCGGCGACGATCACCCGCTGGCAGGCTTTGTCTGGCAGCGCAGCATCGAGCAGGCCGCCTACCGCTTAGGAGGCAACAACTATCACGCCCCCGTGCAGCGCGTGGAGGATCTGCTCAACAGCCGCGCCACCACGCGACTCGGCGAAGTCATCCCCACCTACCAGCCCGGCGTGACTCCCGCCGACCTGCGGGAGTGCCTGCCCGGATTCATCATTGAAGACCTGAAATTCGGCATTCGCCGCATGGATGGTCAGCTGCGGGGCTTTGCCCATCCGGATGCGGTGCTGACCGGCGTGGAGACCCGTTCCTCCTCCCCCGTGCGGCTGAACCGAGACCGCGCGACCCTGATGGCGGAGGGCCTGGACGGCCTCTTCCCCGTGGGCGAGGGCGCGGGCTACGCGGGCGGCATCATGAGCGCCGCCGTAGACGGCATCGTGACGGCCCGGGCAGCGCTGGAGAGGTGCAGCCTGTGAATACGCTGCTGACAGAGGCCCTACGAGCCTTTGGGCTGACCCATGCAGAATTCATCCAGCAGCACGAAAACGCCGTGTACCGCGCGGATGGCAAGTACCTGCTGCGCATTCATAAGGCCGCAGAGGGGCTCCATGTTGACCATGATCCCAACCTCCGCCGGGCAGAGCTGGCCCTGCTGACCCACCTGGCCACTGCCGGCATAAACGTGCAGCACCCCGTCGCAGAAGCCACGCTGTCCGACGGCACCCAGGCGACGCTGCTGACCTGGATTGACGGCCACCACATCACGGAGGCTGACTTCACCCCCGACATGCAGCATCGGATCGGCGCGATGACCGCCCGCCTCCATCAGGCTGCTGCAGGTTTTCAGCATAAGGCCCTGCGCCGCTATGACGCGGCCCACGTGGCCCGTTTGGCTGACGCTCTCCGGCAGATGGGCGAGCGTCATCACCTCAACATGGACGAGATCGCCGTAGCATGCGAGGCAGCCCGCGTCATCGAAGCGCGGCTGGGCAAGGTGACCGACGAGTTCATTCCCATCCACTGCGACCTGTCCCAGTCCAACATTCTGCTGACGGATAGCGGCCCCGTCCCCATCGACTTCTCCCTCTGCGGCGTCGGCCACCCCATGCACGACCTGGGCATCCTGCTGGGCAACACCAGCACCCAAGCCCAGCGCAAGGCCATGGCGGAGGGCTACAAAGGCGCCGGAGGTCACATCGACCTGCCCCTGCTGGACGCGGGCTATACCCTGGGTCTGCTGGAGGCGCTGGCCTTCCACGCGGACGTCTGGCCCAAGGAACCCTGGTTCGCGCCGCGTTTCACCCGCTGGGTCAATGAGCAGCTGCGGCCCCTGGCAGAGGGCAAGCCGCTTCTGAATGAGAATATGTTTTTATTGAATTTACATTGAGGAGGTACCCCCTATGACCGTGAAGGAAAAGTTCCTGCGCTATGTGCAGGTGGAAACCACCAGTGAAGAAAGCTGCGAGACCTGCCCCTCCAGCCCCAACCAGATGGTGCTGGCGAAGATGCTGGTAGATGAGCTACATGCCATGGGCATTGCCAACGCCCGCGTAGACGAGCATGGCTATGTCTACGCCACCATCCCCGCCAAGGGTGATCACCCGGCCAAGGTCGGCCTCATCGCCCACATGGACACCTCCGACGGCGTTCGCGGTGCAACCAAGCCGGTGTGCATCCCCGATTATGACGGCAAGGCCATCACGCTGAAGAACGGCGTGGTCATCGACGGTTTCAAGTTCCTGCCCAGCCTCAAGGGCCAGGAGCTGATCGTCACCAGCGGCGACAGCGTCCTGGGCGCGGATGACAAGGCCGGCGTAGCGGAGATCATGGCCCTTGCCCAGCGCCTGCTGGCTCCCGACGCCCCTGAGCACTGTACGGTCTGCATCGGCTTCACCCCTGATGAGGAGATCGGCCGCGGCGCGGACCTCTTCGACGTGCCCGGCTTCAATGCGGATTACGCCTACACCGTAGACGGCGGCGCCCTGGGCGAATTGGAATACGAGAACTTCAACGCCGCCTCCTGCAAGGTGACGGTCAAGGGCGTGAACATCCATCCCGGCAGCGCCAAAAACCAGATGAAGAACGCTCTGCTGATGGCCATCGAGTGGAACAGCATGCTGCCCCCTGCGGAGATCCCCGCCCACACCGAAGGCTACGAGGGCTTCTACCACCTCATGCACCTCTCCGGCGATGAGGAACAGGCCATCCTGGGCTACATCATCCGCGACCATGACGCCGTCAAATTCGACGAGCGCAAAGCCACCGTCCAACGCATCACCGATTATCTGAACGCAAAATGGGGCGAAGGCTCCTTCACCTGCGAGGTGCGCGACAGCTACCGCAACATGAAGGAAATGCTGGAGCCCTGCATGTTCATCGTAGACAAGGCGGAGGCTGCCTTCCGGGCCTGCGGCGTGGAGCCCATTAAGACGCCCATCCGCGGCGGCACCGACGGCGCTCGCCTGAGCTACATGGGCCTCCCCTGCCCGAACCTCTCCACCGGCGGCTACAACTTCCACGGCCGCAAGGAGCTCATCACCGTTCAGGCCATGGAAAAGATGGTGGACGTGCTGGAGAGCATCGTCCGCAACGCGTGATTCTCTTCTCTACGGCACAAAAAGAGGACTGCTGCTAATGCGGCAGTCCTCTTCGTGTTTATTGACGGGAAACCAGCCAGTCACGTACATCCAGCAGGCTGTCAAAGGGCCCGAGGATGAAAGGCTTCACCGTATCATCCGGCTGCCAGAGATCCGGCACATGGATGGCTTTGCAGCCCGCCCGGTGCGCCGAGAGCAGACCGTTGCGGGAGTCCTCCAGGGCATAGCATTCCACCGGCGGGACGCCCAGGGCAGCAGCAGCCGTGAGGTAAATATCCGGCTCCGGCTTGGATTTCTCCACCATGTCGCCGCCGATGACCGCGTCGAAATAGTGCCTCACGTCTGCAGACGCCAGGTGCTGTTCGACCTTCTCCCGCTTGGTGGAGGAGGCCACGGCCAGCTTGTAGCCCTGCTCCTTTAGGTAAGCCAGCAGCTCATACAAGCCCTTCTTGGGGGTAACGGTGTGCTGGCTGTAATAACCCTCCAGGAAATCGCGGGTGTGATTCCACATGGCGGCAACGTCGAAATCCGCGCCGAACTCCTCCCGCCAGATGCGGTTGCAGCCCTCGGTATTGCTGCCCATGGTCTTCATGACCATGTAGCCGGTCTTGCCCAGGCCCATCTGCACGCCGACGTAGTCCCATGCCAGCACGAAAACCCGCTCGGTGTCGAACATCAGGCCGTCCATGTCAAAGATGCATGCTTTCATGTCAAGCCTCCACGGAGATGCCGTAGTCCAGGATGACGCGCCCCTGCGCATCAGGATTGGTGAAGCGCGGGCAGTTATAGCGCTCGAAGCACCAGTCGTCCTCCGCGCGCTTCCAGCCGTTGCGGCGGAGCTCCTCCAGGCAGAGGTTGTGAGCCTCCAGGCCGTAGAGCTCGCCGTTGTGCTCATCGCCCCTGCGCCAAAGGACAGCATACCTGCGCTGGCCGATATCGACGGCCTCGTAGCCTTCAGGCGCTTCAGTATCCGCCGGACAGAAGAAGCCGATCCAGTACTCCAATTCGCCGTTCACCACGCGCATGGCGGCCATGGTGCTGTCCCCGACGATGGGCATGTGGGGCAGCTTCTCCAGCGGGGCAAAGCAGTCATTCGTCCACCACTCGCCCCACTTGTGGCCATAGCTGCCGTTCACGCTGTCCACCGGGGTGTAGCGCTTGCCGATGAAGCGGCAGGCAGGGCAATCTTCGATGTATGCGTTGATGATTTCGACAGCCATAGAATACCTCCATCAAAGAAAGGGAGAGGCGAACCTCTCCCTGAATAATACGTACATCCTTGTCGCCGAAAAGGCAACGAAGCTGCATTAATCCTCGTCGTCCTCGACCTTGTCGGCGGCGGCGATGACCTTCTTGGCCACGTCGGAGGGCACTTCCTCATAACGCTCGAAGGTCATGGTGAAGGAGCCGCGGGCCTGGGTCATGGAACGCAGATCGGTGGCGTACTTGAACATTTCAGCCTGGGGGCACTCGGCAACAACCTGCTGCATGCCGCCAACCTGCTCCATGCCGATGATGCGGCCACGGCGCTTGTTCATGTCGCCCATGATGTCGCCCATGTACTCGTCGGGCACCAGGACCTCAACGTGCATGACGGGCTCCAGCAGGACGGGAGACGCGTCGGCACAGCCCTTCTTGTAGGCGATGCGGGCAGCGGTCTTGAACGCCATTTCGGAGGAGTCAACGGGATGGTAGGAGCCGTCGTACAGCTTGGCGCGCACGGAAACCATGGGGTAGCCGGCCAGCACGCCGCGGACCATGCACTCACGCAGACCCTTCTCGACGGAGGGGATGAAGTTGCGCGGGACGACGCCGCCCACGACCGCATCTTCGAACACCATCTCGGTGGAGCCGTCCAGCACGGGAGAGAACTCAATCCACACATCGCCGAACTGACCGTGACCGCCGGTCTGCTTCTTGTGGCGGCCCTGGACCTTCACGGCCTTGCGGATGGTCTCACGGTAGGGGATCTTGGGATCCTGCAGGATGGCGTTGGCGCCGAACTTGGCCTGCAGACGGTTCTTGATGACCTCCAGGTGCATTTCGCCCTGACCGGACAGCCAGGTCTCGGTGGTATCGACGTTCTTCTGGATAACGATGGAGGGATCTTCTTCCATCAGGCGGTTCAGGCCAGAGAAGATCTTGTCTTCCTCACCCTGCTTGGCAGCGTATACAGCCTTGTGCATGCAGGGAGTGGGGAACACCATGCCGGGGTACTGGATGGGATTGTTGTAATCCGCCAGGGTATCGCCGGTGGAGGTGTACTGCAGCTTCGCCAGGGCGCCCAGATCGCCGGCGTGCAGGGTCTGCTTGGCGACCTGCTTCTTGCCGCGCATGATGTACAGGCCGGAGGACTTTTCGGTCTTGTCCTTGTTGACGTTGTACAGAATAGTCTGGGGAGTGATGGTACCGGAGAAGATACGGAACAGGCTCAGCTTGCCAACGAAGGGGTCAGCAACGGTCTTGTACACGAAGGCAGAGAAGGGCTCGTCGTCCTTGCAGATACGAACCTGATGCTCGCCGGTGCGGGGGTTGAAGCCGTCGTGCTCAATACCCTGGTGCGCAGGAGAGGGCAGGTACTTGGCCATCAGATCCATGGTACGGGCGATGCCCACGCCGGTCAGGGCGGACAGGGCCACGACGGGAACGATGTCGCCGTTCTTCATGCCCTTGTGGAAACCGGTGAGGATCTCCTCATAGGACAGCTCGCCCTCTTCAAAGTACTTCTCCATCAGCTCGTCATCAGAGCTGGCGGCAGCTTCCACCAGGTCGTCAAAGGCCTTGTTGACCTTCTCAACCATGTTGTCGGGGATGGCGACTTCCGTGCTCTTCTTGTAAGCGCCTTCGTAGGCCTTCTTCTCCAGGACGTTGACAACGCCCTTGAAGTTCGCGCCTTCGCCGATGGGCATCAGCACAGGCACGACGCAGGAGCCGTGGCGGTCGCGCAGCTGCTGGAGCACCTTATCGAAATTGGCATGCTCACGATCCATACCGTTGATGATGAACATACGGCCAACCTGGTGCTTGATGGCGTTGGTGAAGGCCTTCTCCGCGCCGACGCTGAGGCCGGTCATCGCAGACACAACAATACCGACCGTCTCCACAACGCGCAGGGGACCGACCTGCTCACCGATAAAATCAAAGTAACCAGGAACGTCGATGACGTTGAGCATCTTGTCGTTCCAGTCGATGGGAGCAGTGGCCGCGCTCAGGGAACAGCCGCGCTTGATCTCTTCAGCTTCGAAGTCAGTGACAGTGTTGCCTTCTTCAACCTTGCCCTGACGGTCGATGATGCCAGCGGCGTAGAGCATGGCCTCGGTCAGCGTGGTCTTGCCCTCGCCGCCATGTCCCATGAGGGCGATGTTACGGATATTTGTCGTGATGTACTCAGCAGCCATGGGGAATTCCTCCTTCAAAAATGTACGAATTGTCGTGTCCCGCCGGAATCCAGTCGCAGTATATGCTATTCAAGCAGGCAACATCTCACACAATGTTGAAAAGAGTATACCATACATTATGCAAAAAAGAAAGGGGGGATTTTCGTGAAAAATCATCTTTAGGAGGTTTTTCTAAATCAATCGTGCGTATTTTGGCACCCTGAAATTGTCTTTTTTGTGTACTTGGCTGGACGATTGACACATGGGAGTATTTTTGCTATCATGAAACCATCATTTCCGGGAGGATGCTGCCCATGCACCTGATTTTCCGCCCCATGACAAAAGCTGATTTCCCCGCCTGCGCTGAAGAATTGATCGCCGCCTTCCGCGAGGAACCCTGGTGTGAAACCTGGACGCACGACCAGGCCTTTACCCGCATTGATGAGATCATGTCCGCCCGGGTCAGCCGCGGGGTTGTCTGCATGGACGGCAGCAAATGTGTATCCATGCTTTGCGGACGCATCATGACCTATCAGGATCAGAAGCTGTTCTACATCGACGAGTTCAGCGTGCACCCCGATTACCAGCGTCAGGGCATCGGCAGCCGGATGCTCACCTTCCTCCGCGAGGAGCTCATGCAGGAGCCGCAGCCCATCAGCCATATATCCCTCATCACCGAGCGCGGCTTCCCCAGCGTCGCGTTCTACGAAAAGAACGGCTTCGTGGAGCTTCAGAACGAATTGACCATGGCAGGGTATGTCAACTGGCCGTAAGCTACAAAAACCTCCGCATAAACGCGGAGGTTTTTCATATCAGATTGCGATCCACCAGCACACGCCGTATTTGTCGATCACCGTGGCATTGCAGGGATTCCATGGCAGGGAGCCAATGTGCTGCAGCACCACACCGCCTTCCGACAGCACGTCGAAGGCATGATGCACTGCGCTCTCGCTGCCCATCTCAAACACGTTGAAGGTCATGGTCTCCCACTTGAGCTGGTGCACCAAGGCGACGTCACAGGGATTTTTCGCTTCCGCCAGTGCCAGGAAGCCCTCCCCGTTCACCGATAGCTCGCAGTGCTCGTATGCCGTGTGGTCGGGGTTCCAGAAGGCGCGGGTAACCTCCGCGCCAAAGGCGTCGCAGTAGTGCCGCGCCGCCTCAACGCTGTTCTTCACATACACCTGGGTGTAGTTTTTCATGGGGTGTTCCTCCTCAGCCAGTCCGTAATGAGGGCGATGTTCTCCCCTACCGGACGCGTCCCATCCACGCGGAGGACAGGAATATCCACCGTGTCCAGCCAGCGGGTGGCGTAATCCTCCGGACGGGCCGCGATCAGGTCGTAGAAGCGCTTCTCCGATTCGTACAGGTCGCCGCCTGGCATCATCCGAGAGCCGAATTTGCCATAGGATCGCGCTTTCACTCTCTCCAGCCGGACATGCCGCGGCACCTCCACCAGTACAGCAGCCTGGTAGTACGGCAGCACTTCCTCACCGTAATTGCCGCGCACAGCCGCGAACACGAAGCGCTCATCCCTGCGAACTTCCGCCAGCAGGAGGCGTTTCACTTCGTCCTGGGTGCGCTCCAGCGCATAGGGATGCTCCGGGTCACCTTTGGGGAAGTACAGATCTTCGTTATCAATGAACCGCCAGCCGATGTTCTCCGCCAGCGCGCGACCCAGCGTGGACTTGCCGCTGCCGTTCATCCCGCAGATGATGAGGCCCATCTCACGCCCTCCCCAGCAGCCGCTGCATCACCGGCAGCACCAGCGTGGGATTGCCGCTGGTCTCCAGGGTGACGCTGCCCGGGCCTTCGGAGAGGAGCTCCTTCGACGCCAGCACCCGGCGCAGCTGCCGGGCCGTGCCTTCATTTCCATCCAGAACGGAAACGGTCTCCGGCAGGATTTCCTTCAAAATCGGCCGCAGGAACACATAATGGGTGCAGCCCAGCACCACTGCATCCACCTTCGTCAGGTCGTAGGGCGAGAAGAGCTCCAGCAGGTAGCGGCGTGCCTCGTCATCCGCCTCGCGTTCCACCAGCTCCATCAGCCCCGGACAGGGCAGTGGGATGGCGCCCTCGCCGTAGCGGGCATACAGGGCACGGAATTTCTCCAGCTTGAGGGTCATGGGCGTGGCCAGCACCAGGATGCTGCCCTCCCTGCGCACTTCGCTGGCTGGCTTGAGAGCCGGCTCAATGCCGATGATGGGCAGATCATACCGGGCGCGGAGCTCTGCGGCTGCCACCGCCGTGGCCGTGTTGCAGGCGATGACGACGGCCTTGACGTCATGACCCAACAGGTGCTCCATGATGCGGTTGATGCATGCCATCACCTCGTCCCGTGACTTGGTGCCGTAGGGGGCGTTGGCGGTGTCCCCATAGAACAGGAAGGTCTCCCCCGGCAGCTCCCGCCGGAGCGCCGCCAGGGTCCCGATGCCGCCCACGCCGGAGTCAAACACGCCGATGGGACTGTTGCGGTCTGCCATGTTGTCGCCTCCAAATATTGTGATCGATTTACCAGCCCATCAAGCGGCGGATTTCCGCCGTGAGCTTCTCCGCTGCCTTGCGGTGGGTGGCCTCGGTGGGGTGGTAGTCCGCAGCCAGGCCGTCCTCCGCCAACTGGGGGACGAAGGGCATGCAGGCAATGTTGGTATCGCCGGTCTCAGCGGAATAGGCCGCCGCAGCCTTCTCCACGAAGGGATAGAGCCGGTCGCCCATGAGCCCCAAGGTGCAGAGGATCTTCGCACCGGGGTTGCAGCGGCGAACGGTACGCAGGAAGTCCGCGTACTGGTCGCAATAGTGCTGCTGACGGTCTGCATAATCCCGGCAATAGCTGTCATCGTTTGTGCCCAGGTTGATAACTACCAAGTCCGGCTGGCGGACGGTAAAATCCCAGCGGACGTCCTGGGGAGCCTGGCTCTTATACGCACCGTAGGAGAAGCCCAGCTTCTCATAATAAGTGGGCAGCAGCTGGGCGGTGACGGGCTCCTCGGCGGTAGCAGTGTAGCCGCTGATAATGCCATACCCGCTGATGGACACCAGGCTGACATCCACGTCCAGGGCCTGAGCGGTTCGGTAGGCATAAGCGCGGGTGGTATCCTCGGTGGCAGTGGTGAAATGATGCTCAGGGTCTTCGTCGTCCACGCCGTAGCCGCAGGTGATGGAATCGCCGATGAACTCCACCAGACGGAGCTTCTTCGCCGTGGGGCGGATGTCCTCCGCCTCAATCGTCCGGATAACGCAGGTGGACATGGCAGTCTCGCTCAGCTTCACAATGCGGACAGTGTGCTCGCCCTCCCCCGCTTCCAGGGTGAAGACTTTTACTGGGGCGTTGAGCAGCGTATCCACCGCACGTTGACCATCCAGGTACAGGGCGATGCGGGCATGGTCATTGACAGCCTCCGCATCCGCCGCGCGGTTGTCCCCGGCGATGGTCACTTCGCAGGCGCTGCCAGTAAAGGTGAACTCCGCACCCGATGCAGATAAAGCCAGCCAGAGGCCGTCCTCCAGGGGCCAGGTGCGTCCCAGGGGCTTGACGTTGTGCCAGTTGGGGGTGATGCGCATAGCTTTGCTCCAATCATGATTTTCCCCATCTTACCACATTTATGCGGCGTTGGCAACCATCTTGCACATTTCGGCAAACCGCGGTATAATAGGATGAAAAAGTTTTGCAAGGAGGTGTCTGCCATGGTTGATGCAAGCCATGAAATCAGAATCGGCGACGTGATCCAAACCCGCAAGCCTCATCCCTGCGGCTCCAGCGAATGGACGGTCACCCGCACCGGCGCGGACATCAAGATCAAATGTTCCGGCTGCAGCCGCATCGTCATGCTGGATCGGGAAACCTTCCTCAAGCGCCGCAAAAAGGTCATCACCCAGGGACCGGCGGTGCAGGCATGAGCTGGTTGCTTGAACTGCTGATCGGCGCTGCGCTGGCGGTGACGCTTCGGCTTTTTGTGGTGAGCCTTGCGTTCATCCGCGGCAGCAGCATGCTGTCCACGCTGCGCAACAAGGATATCGCGCTGGTGTGGCGGCTGCCCTATCTGCTGCGCGCGCCGAAAAGGGGCGATGTGGTTATTTGCCACTATCCCGGGCGGAAAATGAAGCGCCTCCCCTTCCTGCCCCAGGCCTTCGTGAAAAGGGTGATCGGCCTCCCCGGCGACACGCTGGAATGGCAGGAGGGCGTGCTGCTCCTCAACAGCGAGCCCCTTGACGAACCCTATCTGGATCCTGCCCATTGCCGCTACGCCCGAACCCGTCCGCCCCGTACCCTGGGCGAGGATGAGTACTTCGTCCTGGGCGACAACCGGGACCGCTCCAACGACAGCCGGAGCGTGGGGCCGCTTCATCGCCGCGCGATCCGCGGACGGGTGGTGTGCCTCCTTTTCCCCCTGAAACGGGCGGGACGTGTGCGCTGAATCCACATTGTTACAAAGGTTTCTTGCTTCCCCAGGGGAAGTATGGTATAATCAGACTGATATTCTCTGTAATCATCGATTTTTGAAGGTTGGTGACCCCCATGCGGAAGATTTTTTTCTCCCTTCTGATCCTCCTCTGCCTGCTGCTGCCCGCTGCTGCGCTGGCGGATTCCTTTACCTTTGCCGAACAGGGTGCATCCGTCACGATTTCCTCCGGCAAGTATACCTTCATCACCCCGGAGAACGTGGATAGTCAAACCTCCTGGCTGGAGGCCCACTCCACGACCGCCGCAGAAGTCCGCGAAGACTTTGCCGATCGCGGCGTGCTGCTCCAGGCCTGGGGCACTGCTGGCGACGTGATGATCGAGATCATCGCCGTGCAGGACCTCTACGGCCAGCAGTATTACGACGTCAACCAGGTCTCCGAGTCCGAGCGCAAGAACTACCGTCTCGGTCACTCCTCCGACAAGACTGGCGAATGGCGCGCACTGGGCTATGACTATACCTCCGCCCAGTGGAAGAACTACAAATTCGGCGGCCGCTTCCTGGTGCTGGAGTATTCCCGCACGGTGAACGGCATGTCTTACCAGGGCCTCGCCCGCAAGACTGTCCGCAACGGCTGGCATATCCATGTGGACTACCAAGTCTACGACCGCAAGCCCAAGTCCAGCGACAAGAACGCCCTGGAAGCCATCATGACCTCCTGGGAGTTCCATGCCGTCACCGCCCGTCCCGCAGACAGCGCCACCCGTCTCATCTTCACCTCCACCCCGCCTCAGGAAACCAACACCGGCAAGTTCACCCTGGCCGGCAGCGGCTCCTCCGGATTGAAGGTACTATGCGTGGCAATGCGCATGTCCACCCGCGAGGTCTATCAGTTTGAAGGTACGACGGACTCCAAGGGCAAGTTCGAGCTGCCCGTCAAGCTGCCCAAGGAGGGCTTCTGGCTCCTCACCTACACCGTCTACAATGGGGAAACCGTGGTGGAAGAGGGCGCCTTTGATCCCATCACCTTTGATGACATGCTCCTCACCGTCCGCATGAACACCCAGCTTCCCGAGACCATGACCCTCACCGGTCAAAGCCTGACCATCTCCGGTACCACCATGGCGAAAACCAAGGTGCAGTGCATCGTGGACGGCCGTTACAACAAGCAGATCACTACCAACAACTCCGGCGCCTTCTCCTTCACCTTCGACACTGCGGAGGAAGGCCTGTACAACATCACCCTGGTGTTTGAAAAGAAGGGCTACACAGCCCGTCGCTTCACCTGCCAGGCCACCCGTGAGTTCACTGCCGAAGACCACAAGCAGGCCATCCGTGACGAGGCCGTCAAGCCCTCCTACAAGAACCTGAAGGACAAGATCACCTCCTACCGCGGCCGCTATATGGTCTACACCCTCAACATCAAGGAGATCACCCCCACCTCCACCGGCTATCTGACCTTCGCCGGCATGAGCAAGACCAAATCCGGCGTGTACAAGGAGATGGTGGCCATCCGCACCACCGAGGAGCCCATCTGGCGCGTCGGCACTGCTGTGCGCATGTACCTCAAGTGCCTGGGCATGTACGACGTGGTCAGCGACGAGGGTACCAGCAGCTATCCCTACTTCGACCTTCAGTGGGTAGAATAATCACATGAAACACGAAACCGGCGGCTGATCTCGCATCAGCCGCCGGTTTCGTATTTAGATTTTTGCCGTTCACGCTCGGTTTTGCATAGCTCCCGCAGCGTGCACTCTGCGCACATGGGCCGCTGCGCCTTGCACACTCGCCGCCCGTGGAAGATGATGCGGTGGTGCATGTCCAGCCAGTCCTTCTTCGGGATGGCCTTTTGCAGCTGCAGCTCGGTCTTGAGCACGTCGTCCGCCTCGGCCAGGCCCAGACGGTTGCTCACCCGGAAAACATGGGTGTCCACCGCAATAGCCGGCACGCCAAAGGCATTGGACATGACCACGTTGGCGGTCTTACGGCCCACACCAGGCAAGGCGGTCAGCTCCTCCATCGTGCGCGGGACCTCGCCGCCGTGGCGAAGCATCAGAAGCTTGCAGGTCTGGATGATGTTCACCGCCTTGGACTTGAAGCCGCAGCTCTTCACCATCGGGTGGAGCTCCTCCACTGTGGCTTCCGCCATGCTCGCCACGTTGGGGTAACGGGCGAACACCGCCGGAGTGACCTTGTTGACCATCTTGTCCGTGCACTGGGCGGAGAGCATCACCGCCACCAGCGTCTCGTAGGGATTGGTGAAGTTGAGCTCCGGCCCCGCATCGGGGTAGAGGCGGGTCAGCTCTTCAAGGATGGCCTTCTTGGAAAAGCGTGGCATGATGCACCCTCCCTTCAGTTCTTCAGCTGCAGCTCGGCGGGCAGCTTCACCCGCTTCATGGCCTGCAGCAGCAGGTAGCACAGTACGGTATTCACCGGCACTTCCACCAGGTAATTGGGCGCACGCACCGTCACCCAGGCCCAGTAGCCTCGGCCCGGCACATAGGCCAGCATGTTCAGCCACAGGGAATTGAGGAACAGATTCAGCCCCGCCAGAGAGATCATCACCGCCGCCGCGCAGCGCCACCAGCAGGGCTTCTTCCCGTGAAGAATGAAGCCGCACCAGAGTCCCAGCAGCACATTGGTCAGCGTGAAGCCGGGGAAATACGCGCCCGCCGGGAAGAGGTGCGCACCGATCAGATCGCCCAGTCCGCCGACGATAGCCGCCGGGATGGGGCCCATCAGCGCACCTGCCAAGGCAATGGGTACAAAGCCAAAGTTATACTGCTTACCCAGCATCGGCACCTGAAGAAGATTGCCCAGCACCACCTGGCAGGCGATGAGCATGGCGGTCACTGTGATGGTCGCCACGGAGAAATATCTCTTTTTTTGCAATACAAAAACCTCCTTTGCCACATGACAAAAGTCTGCGACTCGCAGGAGGCAGTTAGCACGTAAAGCAGCGGGATGCGCCGCTGGCACCGCGGAGACTTCGTCTCGTTTTTTCAAGACGGCCGCCCCTTCGTTTCATGACAACTCCCCGTTCATGAACACTTGACGCGCCAGCAGCTACTCTGCCTGATACGAATCATTATCATTGTATTCGGTTTTCCATCAAATTGCAAGAGGAAACCGCAGAAAAACAGCACCGAATAAGGCAGGCCGCATGACCTGCCTTGACAGCATTACAGCTTGCCGACCACGTCGTCCATGGAGTACATGCCAGGCTTCTGCCCCACCAGGAACGCCGCTGCCTTGAGCGCACCCGCTGCAAAGACGCTGCGGTTCTCCGCGCTGTGGCTGATCTTCACCCGCTCGGAGGTGCCGAAGAAACACACCTCGTGCTCGCCGGTGACGGTTCCGCCTCGAAGGGCATGCACACCGATCTCCTTCAGCTGACGCTTGCAGTCCCGGCCATGACGGCCAAAGACAGCCTCGCGCTCTCCTTCGCAGCCTTCCTTGACCGCATCCAGCAGCATGAGGGCGGTTCCGCTGGGCGCATCCGCCTTACGGTTGTGGTGCGCCTCGACGATCTCGATGTCGAAGGTCTCCCCCAGGACAGCGGCCGCCTTCTTCGCCAGGGCGCGAAGCAGCGCGATGCCAAGGCTCATGTTGCCACTGCGGAAGATCGGGATAACCTTCGCCGCCTCGTCGATGGCAGCCAGCTGCTCTTCGGACAGGCCGGTGGTGGCGATCACCGCAGGGATACGGTGCTTGAGGGCGTAAGTCAGCAGATCCGCGCCGGGCTTCCAGGTGGAGAAATCCACAATCACGTCCACCGGCGGACAGTCCTCAAAGGTGGTGTACAGCGGGAAATCCGCGGTGCCTGGTGCCACGTCCACGCCGCAGGAAATTTCAAAGCCGAGGGTCTTCGCCTGGGCAGCAACCTCCCGACCCATATAACCCAGCGCGCCAGCAATCAGAATCTTCATTGGCATAGCTCCTTACTTGATCATGCCCAGGTCGCGCATGATGGCGTACATCTTCTCGCGGGGGCCGTCGGTCATGGGCACCAGTGGCAGGCGCACTTCGTCCTGCAGCATGCCCATCTTCGCCATGGCGGCCTTGATCGGGATGGGGCTGGTCTCGCTGAAGAGCGCATTGATGAAGGGCAGCAGGCGCAGCTGAATCTCCGCCGCGTCCTTGAAATTACCCTGCAGGGCCAGCTCGGTCATGCGAGCCGTTTCCGCCGGCAGGATGTTGGACACCACGGAGATCACGCCCTTGAAGCCCACGGACATCATGGGGACGATCAGGTCGTCATTGCCGGAGTAGAAATCCACCTTGTCGCCGCACAGGCGGATCTTCTCCATCGCCTGGCCGACGTCGGAATTGGCCTCCTTGACGGCGATGATGTTCTCGTGCTCGCAGATTTTTGCGAGGGCCTCCGGGCCGATGTTCAGGCCCGTGCGGCTGGGCACATTGTACACGATGACGGGCAGGGTCGCCGCATCGGCAATGGCGTTGAAGTGCGCCACCAGGCCAGCCTGACTAGTCTTGTTGTAGTAGGGCGTGACGACCAGCTGAGCGTCCGCGCCATACTCAGCGGAATGCTTGGCAGCATAGACGGCTTCGGCGGTGGCGTTGGAGCCAGTACCGGCAATGACCGGCACGCGATGGTCCGCCTTCTCCACCACGCGGCGGATGACCGCCAGGTGCTCGTCCCAATTCATGGTGGCGGGCTCGCCGGTGGTGCCTGCAGCGATCAGCGCAGACACACCGTTTGCGATCTGATCCTCCACCAGGCGGTCGAGGGCTTCATAGTCCACCTCACCGTTCTTGAAGGGGGTGACGAGGGCCGTGCCGACGCCGGTGAACAAAGGCTTTCTCATGTCAGAATACCTCCTAAAGGGTCGAGAGCTTACTTGCGGGTGATGTAACCCTTTGCGCACAGCAGCTCCGCGGTCAGCATCGCGCCGCCGGCAGCGCCGCGCACAGTGTTGTGGCTCAGGCATACAAAGCGGTAGTCGAAGATCTTATCCTCGCGCAGACGGCCGATGGACACGCCGAAGCCATTCTGGAAGTCGCGGTCCAGGCGGGTCTGAGGACGGGCAGGATCCTCAAAGTACTGCAGGAAGGGCTTGGGGGCAGAGGGCAGGCCCAGACGCTGCGCTTCGGTCTCGAAGCTGGCCCAGCGTTCCTTGATCTGCTCGATGGAGGGCTTGTTCTTGAAGGACACGCTCACCGCCGCCATGTGGCCATCCGCCGCAGAGACGCGCAGGCACTGGGCGCTGATGACGGGCTCCACCGCGTTGACGATCTTGCCGTCCTCCACATGACCCCAGATCTTGAGGGGCTCGTTCTCGCTCTTCTCGTCCTCGCCGCCGATGTAGGGGATCACGTTGTCCACCATATCGGGCCAGGTCTTGAAGGTCTTGCCGGCGCCGGAGATGGCCTGGTAGGTGCACACGCTCATCTTCTCGGGGCCGAAGTCCATCAGGGGAGTGATGGCAGGCACGTAAGACTGAATGGAGCAGTTGGGCTTGACCGCAATGAAGCCCTTCCGGGTACCCAGACGCTTGCGCTGAGCTTCGATAACCTCCAGGTGCGCCGCGTTGATCTCCGGCACCACCATGGGCACGTCCTCCACGCCGCGGCAGGCGGAGTTATTGCTCACCACGGGGATCTCGTGCTTTGCATAGGCTTCCTCAAGGGCACGGATTTCATCCTTCTTCATGTCAACGGCACAGAAAATGAAGTCCACCTTTTCGCCCACGGCGTCGATGTCCGACGCATCCAGAACGACCATGTCCGCCACATCCGCAGGGATGGCCCAGTCAAAGGCCCAGCGGTCGCCCACGGCCTCAGCGTACTTCTTGCCGGCGGAGCGGGCAGACGCCGCCACGCAGGTCACCTGGAACCAAGGATGATCCTTCAAAAGGGAAATGAAACGCTGGCCCACCATGCCGGTGGCGCCCACGATACCAACACGATACTTCTCCATGGTTGATTCCTCCCGTATATCAAGTATAAACAAAAATGCCCGCAGACAGTCCTGCGGCGCGATCATTGCAGGGATATTCCATTCCCCACCCGATGACCAGCGCTCCGCCAGGCAATGCCCGATGACAGCTGCAGACCCGTCCGGCCTGCAACCAAGCACAGAAGCGGCGGCTCCCCTTCTGCCTTTCGGCGCAATGCTCCTTCATGCGGCCTCTGCGGAAGCCTGTCCTCCGCCGCGTTACCGGCACTGCGCGCCTCTGATCCCATATCAAATTCGATACCGATGATATCATACCATGGATGGCAGATGATGTCAACGCTTCATCGGGAAGAACATGGAAAAGACAGGCGGATCACCGCCGCCTGCCCGCCATTTTCCGCACTATGCCGCCCATGAATTTCGGCAGCCGGATGCACACCATCCGCACGCGCATCTTGTCACCTCCCGCAGCTTGAAATGAGAGCCCAGCCCGCACCGATGAGCGCCGCGCCCGCCAGCGCCGCCCAGGCCCATCCAGGAATACACAGGAATAAAAGCACCAGCCCTGCGCTGATAAACAGGCAGCCCAGAAGCTTCCACGGGCCGTCCGCCTTTGGACGACGGCAGGGCGGTTTGGGATGATAGAGCCGATACCGGACTTTTCGCATTGCTTTCTTCCCCCGCTTCACTGGCAGGATATGCACTTCCGGCAGGTATGATGAGATGCGCGGGAAGAATTTCTCCGCCTGATTCGTTATATCATCGGATGATTGCCGAAAATATGGCAATTCTGTTACATTCGCCGTTTACAAGACGGCGCAAATCGTGTAAAATAGAAGGTGTATTGCCTTTCCAGCCTTCGCCTTCCACGATCATCACACAGGAGGACAACTGCCTATGATGACGACGCTCTTATCCGATCTGATGGCCAATGCGGTCGATATCATCGTTTATGCCGCCATTGCACTGGTGACGCTCATCGGCGTGTTCAAGTGCCTGCTGCCCCTGCGCACCACCACCCACGCGCTGCGCCGCGCCATCCGCCGGCTGCAGCAGGATGCAGGCAATCGCCAGGGTACCCCTGTCTGGCAGGAGAAGCGCTTTATGGGCAACCGGCTGAAGGGCTCCTGGCTCCGTTTTTTGCAGAACGCTGAGCAGCTGGACCGCCGCGGTCTCCCCTGCAATGTGGAGGACTATATCAACGACGACACCGTCACCCACGGCCCCGGCAACGCCACCCTGGCGGAGCTCATCCCCGGCTTGCTGACGTCCCTGGGCATCCTGGGCACCTTCATGGGCATGATGCGCGGCCTGAGCGGGCTGGACTTCTCCAACTCCGATGCGATCATCGAGGGCATCCCGGTGCTGCTTTCCGGCATGAAGTTCGCCTTTGGCACCTCCGTGGCCGGCGTGAGCTGCTCCATCGCCTTCAACATGCTCAACCGCATTTTGCAGGGCAGCTCCTACCGCGCCATTGACGACTTTGTTGAGTGCTTCACTACCCTGGCCATGCAGCGCCCGCTGGACAACGACGTGCAGCTCATCTGCCAGAACCAGGACTCCAACCACATGCTGGCGAACCTCTCCGAGGTGCTGCCCGCCACCGTGGAAGGCAGCATCACCCGGGCCATGTCCCCCGTGGCCAAGGCCATGGACAACTTCCTGGTGGGCGCCACCCGCGCCCAGGTGGACGGCGTGGGCCGCATCGTGGGCAATTTCGTGCAGCAGATGAACATGTCCCTGAACGACCAGTTCATGGAGCTGGGCCGCACGATGACGGAGATCAACCAGAACCAGCAGCTGACGATGGAGCAGGTTCGGCAGTCCATGGCTGCCGCAAACGCCATCCTGGGCGACGCGCAGCAGCTGCACACCATCAGCGCCGACGTGCTGACCCACTTCGAGCACTACATCTCCGAGCTGAGCGAGGCCCGCCGCCGCGACGAGAACTTCGAGCAGTCAGCCTCCTCCCTGCTGGAGATGATGCAGGAGATGAACGCCGAGCAGCAGAAGCTCCTCAAGCAGGTAACCGCCAGCCACCAGCAGCTTCTCAGCAGCATGAACGCCTTCACCGCCGATGCGGAGAAGGCCATGACCCGCATGAACCACAACTCCTCCGTCACCGGCGAGCACCTCGACCAGGTGGCCGCCTCCATGTCCAGCGCCGGGCAGCAGCTCTCCCAGGGCTGTCAGACCTTCGTGCAGGGCGCCGTGGGCAGCCTGAGCGAGACCCTGGGGTCCTTCGAAAAGAACATGGCAGCCCTGGTGGAGACCCTTTCCGAGAAGATCGACCGTCTCAGCGCTGACGGCACCTCCGGCGATACCGCCGCTGCCGCCGCCGGGCTGCAGCAGCTCACCGCTCAGCTCAGCCAGATCATCGCCTCCAAGGAGGTGTGATCGTGGCACGTCAACGCATCCACAACAGCCGCGCCGGCAAAAGCACCAACTCCGGCGCCAGCTGGATCAGCTATTCGGACATGATGGCGGCGCTGCTGCTGGTGTTCGTGCTGATCCTCTCTATGAGCCTGCACCAGTACTTCACCATGCTGGAAACCAAAACCAAGGAGCTGGACCATCAGAAACTTCTCATCACCGACCAGCAGCTCAGGCTCGATGAACAGACGCTGCAAATCGCCGCTCAGCAGGTGGAGATGGATCATCAGAATGCCCAGATTGCCATCATCATGACCCAGCTGGACGAGCAGCAGTCCGCCCTGGAGGAAGCCTACATCATCCTGGGCGAAAACCAGGCAGCGCTGGAAGAAGCCCGCTCCACCCTGGCCGGCAAGGAAGCCCAGCTGATCCTCCTCCAGCAGGAGCTGGCCAACAAGGAGAACGCCCTGAACGCCGCCGTCCAGGTGCTCAATGCCCAGCAGGCAGCCCTGAACAGCAAGACCGAGCAGATCGAGGACATGGTGGGCATGAAAGCGGAGATCATCGCCGAGCTGTCCGCGTCCCTCTCCCGCGCCAGCCTCACCGCCGCGGTGGACAAAAACACCGGCGATATCGTGCTGGACAGCGCCGTGCTCTTCAAGACCGGCTCCTCCGACATCATGACGGACGGCCAGTATCTCCTCAACCGCTTTATCCCCGTGTACCTGGAGGTACTGCTGCGTCCGGAATACTCCGACTATCTGGGCCAGATTGTTATCGAAGGCCACACCGACGATGTGGGCACCTGGGAAAACAACATGAAGCTCTCCCAGGAGCGCGCGTATGAAGTGATGATGTACGTCCTCGAGATGTACCGCCAGGGCAGCCCGGAACGGGAGCTGCTTCAAAAGCTGCTGACCGCCACCGGCCGCAGCGAAACCGACCTCGTCTACTACCCCGGCACCACCGTGGTGGATCAGGACTCTTCCCGACGTGTAGAATTCAAGTTCAGCCTCAAGGACGCGGAGATGATCGAAGAGATGAATCGTCTTCTGCAAAGCAAATAAACACAGGTAAAGGAAACAAGCATGAAATATATCGCCATTTTATCCGTGCTGGTGCTCATTGCAGCCCTGGTCGGCGTGGGATACATGTACATGACTGCTAACATCACTGTGGACACGGTGAGCGTCGTAGCCATGGAGGCCGCCAACCAGCCGGTACACTTTGCCGAGCTCCGCCAGCAGCTGCGCCTAGGCGCGGTCCTGGGCACGCCCTTCGTGCAAGCCCAGGAGCTTGCCGATGCGGAGAACTACCAGTTCCTCACCTACACCGTGCGGCTGAAGAACGGTACCGCCGTCACCGCCGACATGGTGGAGCTCCAGGTGACCCCTATGGCCGGGGATATCCTGCAAATCGGCTCCTACCACGACGTGAAGCTCCCTGCCGGACAGACCGTGGACGCCACCGCCACCATCCTGACCGATAAGAACATGCACGCCATCCGCGAGGTGACCATCACCTACTACATCTGGGGCGTGCCCTTCACGATGAAAACCACCGTCAGGTAAGCAAAAAGACGGCTTCCCGCATGGGAAGCCGTCTTTCTTTGTGCCATCAGCCCTTCATGTCATCCTAGGTGATGAGGTCGATGGCCGTCTGCGGAATGAAGCCGCGCAGGGTTTTGCCGGTGCCCGGGGTCACCTCGACGTAATACCAGCTGCCGAAGTCGGAGAGCACCTTCACCTTGTCGCCGGCGTTCAGCCAACAGATAATTTCCCTGCTGGCAAGCGGATCGTCCGTGACATAGGTGTTGGTCTTGACGGTCTGCTCCGGCAGGTCGTACCAGCGGAGCTGCTGCACCTCGGTGTTGCGGGGCAGGGCAGAGGCGGCGATGTAGCCAAAGCGCATCTGGTCGCGGCTGATGTCGTACTGCACCAGCAGCCAGCCGTCCTCCTCGCCGAAGATCTGCACCCAGTCGTTGGTGGACATCTCCGCTTTTCCGTTGGCAGCGCGGTAGCTGTCACGGCCCGGTGCAGCGAAGACGTCGTACTTTTCACCGGCGCGGAGGTTAACGGAGACCGGCGTGTAGAAGTCCGTGGGGGTGACAGGCGGGTTGGTCAGCTTGGCACGAGCTTCCTCCAGGGTCTTGGGGAAGTCGTAGATGTTGAAGGCTGCGAAGCGGTTGTCGTAGGTGCCGTAGGCGTACTTGACGTTACGGCTGTTGTAAGCAACGTAATCCTCGCGCTCCTCGCCCTTGATATAGCCGATCTTTTCATCGTTAACGAAGGAGATCGTATCGTTATGCAGATTCCACACAAGCTTCACCCGCCACACGCCATCAAACTTTCCGATAGCCATATGGTAGCCATTGTTGTTGTCCAGTTCGAACATGCGCCTCTCACCCCAAGGCGGTGTAATCTGCTCATAAGCGTTGCCCCAGCCAATTTCCACGCGGGGCATCCCCTCCCCCACCACCATCTTGTAATTGCGCTGGGTGATGCGCAGATTGCCCTTGCTGTCCGGCTCAATCAGGCACACAATATGCAGCGAGCCGTTGGTCATAATCACAACGCCAGCGTGCATCTCCTCGCTGTACACCCAGGAAAGCCAGTTACTGGTGTCATCGCACTGGGCCACATGGAAGCCGTCCCACGCGGGCACATCAAACAACGTAGCGATCTCATCGGGCAGCGGATTGCGGATCGTCTCCTCCGCCATCGCAGGCACGGCGCCCAACATCATCAGCATCGCCAGCAGGAAACTCAGCATTTCCTTCATTTTCGTCCACCTCGTTCATTTGGTTTGGAACAGCTGTCACCTATATAACGATGGCGGAGAAGAAATCTTTCCCAGCTTTAGCGATTCGTTCACTTTTTTACAATTGTTACAGAAAAAGCCGCATCCCGAAGGAAGCGGCATCGTTTTACTTTTTCAGGAACCTTGTCATCATGTAGCCCGTCTGGCCGTTGTACTTGACCTGGGACCAGGTGGCGCCGGGGGTGAGAATGGTCACCGCAGCGCCATGAGGCACCTTCTGCAGGATCTTGCCGGTGCTCTGTGAGGGACCATTGCGCAGGTACACGAAGGTGCGGTCGGGGTGGGTCACCGTAGCGGTAGAAGAGGAACTCATCCCGTAGAAGCGCAGATACTGCGTCATCATGTAGCCGGTCTTGCCGTCCACGATGACCTTGCACCAGGTGCTGCCCTGCTGCAGCACGGTAACGTAGGTGCCGTTCCCGTACTTACCCAGTGACTTGGAGGAGCGAGATGCTGCCGCGCGGAGGTTCAATTTCTCATTGGCGCCGGGGTTATTGACCAGCGCGTAGCCGCCAGAGGTAGACGTGTTGCCGCCGGTGCTGCCGGAGTTGTTTCCGCCGGTGGAGGTGCTGGACTTGCGGATGATGCCATCCTTCAGGTAGTCGGTGCTCATGTAGCCCACGTAGCCGTTGACGGAGATCTTCCACCAGCCGTCGCCCTCCTGAATGATCATGCCGTAGCTGCCGCTGGGGATGGTTTTCACCACGCCATACTTGGTGCCGGGGCCCAGGCGGAGGTTCACGCCCTTGCCATTGGCTGCATAGACCGTGCAGATCTCATTGGAGTAGGTGGTGTACTTCTTATCCACAAAGTCGGCATTGAAGTAGCCGTTGCGGTTTTCCACGCTGACATGGTACCAATCGCCATTCTCCGTCAGGAGGATGCAGGGCGTACCGTCGGGATAGGTGGCAATGACCCGGCCTGAATAGCTGCCGGAGGAGCGCATGTTGAGTTCACCATTGACATCCACAATGCCGATGACGCCCTTAGCGCCGGCGGAAATGTACACATAGTCCTTGACCACGTAGCCGGATTGACCATTGGGGGTGCTGACCTTATAAAAATTCCCGCTCTGCCCGTCGATGCGCAGCCACTCGCCGCGCTGGCATACACCAAGCTTCCGGGACTGTGTGGATGGGTTCTCCCGCAGGTTGACGCTGGACACATTCACCGTGCCAAAGCGCATATTGTCCGCCAGGGCAGTGGTGGACACCAGCATGATCAGAAGCGCGATAACAAAAACCAACAGCAGCTTGCAGCTTCTTTTCATCAGAGTTCCTCCCTCCTCATATTCATCCATCATCATTATATAGTATACTACTCAAAATTGCAATACAATTTGCAGGAATTTACATCTTCCGCCATCAAAAAACGGCAGATCCGCCATCTGCCGCTGAAGGTTTATGCCTCACATATGTGCTCCATTCCCTGCTTGAGGAGCGTCGCCACATGTTCATCCGCCAGGGAGTAAAAGACGGTCTTGCCGTCCCTGCGGGACTTGATGAGCCTTGCGTCCTTGAGGATACGCAGTTGGTGGCTGACGGCGCTTTGTGTCATTCCCAGGAGGGTGGCCAGGTCGCACACGCAGACCTCCGCCTCCAGCAGCACGTAAAGAATACGCACCCGGGTACCATCGCCGAAGGTTTTGAACAGGTCAGCCAGGCGCAGAAGCTGCGTCATCTCCGGGAGGCTCTGCTGCACCTGCGTCACCACATCCTCATGGACGCAAAGAAAGGAGCAGGAATCAATGGTGCGTTCGGACATGGCGCGGGCCTCCTTTGGGATGTGTTCGTCTTATTATAGCATGATTCCGTCACATTGGCAAACGAAACGGGCAGAGGATCGCTCCCCTGCCCTGTCATTCCGATCAACCAGATACCTTCAGCGTGCCCACATCCACAGAGGGGCTGCCGATGGAGCTGCCGGAGAAGTCCAGATCACTGCCGACGGCCACGATGGACTTGAGCACCTCGTAGAAATTGCCCGCCACGGTGATCTGCTCCACCGCATGGCCGCGCTTGCCGCTCTCAATGGTGTAGCCCTTGGAAAGCAGGGAGAAGTCACCGGAGGTGGGGTTCGCGCCGGAATGCAGACCCGCCAGATCGGTAATGACCAGGCCCTCGCCCACATCAGCCATCAGTGCTTCGAGATCCTTCTCGCCGGGTTTGAAGAAGAAGTTGGTCGGTGCCACGCGAATGCCGCCGCCTGCACGGTGGGCATTGCCGGTGGTCTGGACGCCCTGCTTACGGGCAGTCTTGCGGGAGTGGAGGAGCGTGGTCAGCACGCCCTGGTCGATGACGGCCTTGGTACGGCTGGCAGCGCCCTCGCCGTCGAAGCGCTGGGAGCCGAAGCCGCCGGGAAGCAGCGGGTCGTCCATCAGGGTAACGGCGTCGCTGGCAATCTTCTCGCCCTCCTTGCCCTTGAGCAGGCTCAGGTTCTGCTGGGCGTTCTCCGCGGAGAAGATGCCCGCAAAGGTCTGCAGCAGGCTCTGCATGGCGTCAAAGCGCATGATGATGCGGTACTCGCCGCCGGGCACAGGGGTGCCGCCCAGCTGGCAGACGGTTTCCTCCACAGCCTTCTCGCCGATGCGCGCTGCGTCCAGGTCAGCGAACTTGCTGCCCGCCTCCATGTAGCCGCCAGTAGCGGTCTTGCCGTCCGCCTTGGCGATGGGCGCGGCGTAGGCCATGCAGTAGCTGCCCTCGTCGGTCAGGTCGAGGCCATAGCTGTTCTTCATGCGGATGGTGGACGTGCCGCTGGATACCATGGCCCGCTGCACCTTCCACACACGGGGATCCGCCTCCTTGGCGGCCTTTTCCATGGCAAGGCACAGGGCCAGCTTGGCCTCGGCAGTGGTTTCCTTCACGTCGGATTCCACCTCGGGGATGACGGGGTATTCCGCGTCACCGGCGTAGATCTCGTCCTGCTCGTCGGTCTCGATCAGGGCGGCAGACTCCTTCACGCCCTCCACCAGCTGCTGGATGGCAGCCTCGTCAAAAGCCTGGGTGGAGCTGGTGCCCATGCGGCCGTTCACCGTGCCGCGAAGGGACAGATTCTGGCTGGCGGACACCTGGTACTGGTTGATCTCACCCTCCAGCGCACCGGCGCGGAAGTTTTCGCCTGCGGTGTAGTAGACTTCAGCCGTGTCGATGCCAGCGGCCTTGGCAGCTTCCAGCACGCGGTCAATAAACAGATTCATATCCATATCGCACTTACCTCCTTAACGGCCGCCAACGGTCAGGCTGCCCACGCGGATCATCGGCTGACCCACATCGGTGGGCACGGAGCCGGACATCGAACCACACATGCCCTGCGCCAGCTCGAGGTTCTTGCCCACGCGGTCGATCTTCAGCAGCACCTCGCTGCCGCGGCCGATCAGGCTCGCGCCGCGCACGGGATGGGCGATCTTGCCGTCCTTGACCAGGTAGCCCTCGTTGACCGCGAAGTTGAACTCGCCGGTGGCGGGATTGACGGAGCCGCCGCCCATCTTCTTGGCGTAGAGGCCGTCACCCATGGTAGCGATCATTTCAGCCTCGTCATCCTGGCCGGGCGCGATAAAGGTGGAGCGCATGCGGCTTGTGGGCGCGAAGGCATAGGACTGGCGGCGAGAGGAGCCGGTGATGGGCATGCCCATGCGGCGGGAGCCAAGGCGGTCAATCATGTAGTTGGTCAGCACGCCGTTCTCCACCAGCACGGTACGCTGGGCAGGGGTGCCCTCGTCGTCCACATGGATCATGCCCCAGCTGTTCACGATGGTGCCGTCGTCGATGGCGGTGACGCAGTCCGCGGCGATCTTCTGACCCAGCTTGCCCGCAAACTCGGACACGCCGATGGACACGCTGGTGGCTTCCAGGGAGTGACCGCAGGCCTCATGGAAGATGACGCCGCCAAAGCCGTTGTCAATCACGACAGGCATAATGCCCGCGGGGCACAGCGGCGCGTGCAGCATGGTGACAGCCTGCTTGGCAGCGGTCTCGCCGACCAGCTCAGGATTGATGTGGGCGTCGAAGATCTCGAAGCCCATGGATGCGCCGGGGCTGTCAGAGCCGGTCTGATTCTCCGTGCCGTTGGATGCCACGGCGGACACTGCCAGACGGGTACGCACACGCCGGTCAGTAGCAAAAACGCCCTCGGTGTTGCAGACACAGATGTTCTGCACATGGTCGATGTAGTTGCCGATGACCTGCACAACCTCCGGAGAAACACGGCGTGCCGCAGCCTCTGCCGCGCGGATCTTCTCCGCCTTGACGGCAGCCTTCACGTCAGTGGGCAGCAGGCGGATCTCCTCAGGGCGGGTGTAATCAATGGCATTGAAGGGCTGAACGATGCAGCCACTGCCACCCTTGACGGCAGCCGCCGCCTGGCGCGCACAGGCCATCAGGCCCTCGCGGGAGGTATCGTTGGTGTGAACGTACACAGCATTGGTACCGGAAAATACGCGCACGCCTGCACCGTGCAGACGGCCGGTATTCGCCGTTTCGATGCGGCCGGAGCGCATCATGAGGGTGTTGTCAATGCGGTCTTCCACGAAGATTTCCGCAAAGTCGCCGCCGGTGCGGACTGCTTCCTGCAGCACCTCACGGGCGATGTTCTGATCAAGCATGATATATCCTCCTTTGGAAAGTCGTTGCTTTGCCCACCATTATACACCCATTCGCTCGGATTGTACAGTCCCTCATTCGGCAGGAATTTCAACGGCATTGTCGAATAGTCATCCCACATATGGAGGTGCATCACCATGGAGCTTTGGGACCTGTACACCCGGGACCGTGAACCCACCGGCGAAATCCACATCCGCGGCGAAAAACTGCCGCCGGAACGCTACCATCTGGTGGTGCATGTGTGGATCCGCAACAGCCGGGGCGAATGGCTGATCAGCCAGCGCGCAGCAAGCCGGCCGACCTTTCCGCTGATGTGGGAGAGCGTGGGCGGCAGCGTCACCGCAGGCGAAGACAGCCTGACCGGGGCCATCCGCGAGGCCAAGGAGGAGGTCGGCGTTGACCTTGACCCTACCCTGGGCAAGCTGGTGAATTCCACCGTCCGCGAGCATTTTCAGGACATCAAGGACGTCTGGGTGTTCCTGTATGACGGCGAAATCGACCTCCGCAATGCCACCACCGACGAGGTTGCCGACATGCGCTGGATGACGGTGGCGGAGATCCGTGCGCTGTATGAATCCGGCGAGCTGGTGCATACGCTGGGGTACTTCTTTGAGGAGCAGGAGTTGGGAGGGCTGGCATGATGGATTTCCGCCATATCACGCCCTGCGGCGAATGCTGCGTGGGGTGCAAAAAGAAAGCCGACGGCATGTGCCACGGCTGCCGCGAAAGTGATGGGCATTGCGAGGAATGGGCTGGTTCAGGGGTGTGCCCGACCTACGCCTGCTGCAAGGAGCACGGCGTGCCCTTCTGCGGCGTGTGCCCGGAATTCCCCTGCGACCACCTGCCAATGCTGAAGTGGAGGCCGGACTGCGTCAGGGAACTGACGGAGCTAGCGAAGAATTACCATCTTCCAAGATAACTAGGAGGAAATATGTACTGCCGTATTCATGACCAGGAGGAGAACCGTTACTACCGCTCCATCGTATATGGAATTATTTATGATACCAAGGTGGAGAACTACATCGTATTGGATCCCCTGCACAGCCAATTCCGGCTAATTCCCTATTGGCGGCCGGAGGACGGTCCCCTCAATCCACAGGTGTTTACCATCCAGCCGGATCGCAGCGGGTGGGTAGATCTTAAGGAATCCTATGTGCTGCCGCTGACGACTTATTTGCGCACTCAGGGGATGAATCACTGTGTCCTGTATTATAGCGGTTATCCCGATGTCTGCAAGGATCATGCCTTCCTCGCCGCGCTGCTGGCGCAGGGCAGCGTTCCCGCAGAAGACTGCGCCATCGCGCTCCATCCCCTGCCGGATGCAGATAACTGGCGCTACCTTCTCACCCAAGCTGACGCAGACGCCTTCATGCACCTGTTCGCCGGTTTCCACGATTCCACGCTGGACAAGCTCGTCTACGAGGAATCCCAGGGCATGAGCCGCATCACAGCCACCTTTGATAACAGCGGCTGGTACGGCGTGATTGAAATGTGCTTTGACGGTGTAACGGCTATCCACATCTGTCCGCCGCTGGAAAACAGGGATCGCTTTATTGGGGGAGCCATCCTGCGTGTATCAGATGAGGGTGTCCTCTGGGCAGATGAGGACTTCGATGATGAAACCGCTGACCAATACACCTTCATTAAAGCCCTCAGCACAAAGTGGCGCAAAATTGGATAAAAAACGCCGCCGGAGGACGCAAATCCCCCGGCGGCAATCGTTATTGTAGCTTAATACTCGAATTCCTTGGCGTTCTTGATGAAGGCGCAGTAGCACTTGTACTCCTGCCACAGGTCGACCTTGGAGATGGCCTCCCAGGGCGCGTGCATGGAGAGCACCGGCACGCCGCAGTCGATGACGTTCATGCCGTACTTGGCGCAGATGTAGGCGATGGTGCCGCCGCCGCCCACGTCCACCTTGCCCAGCTCAGCGGTCTGCCAGGCGACCTCGGCGTCGTCGCAGATCTTACGCACCTGGGCGACAAACTCAGCGTTGCAATCGTTGGAGCCGGACTTGCCGCGGCTGCCGGTGAACTTATTGAAGGTCACGCCGTTGCCCACGATGGAGGCATTGTTCTTCTCAAACACGCCCGCGAAGTTGGGATCATAGCCCGCAGAAACGTCGGAGGACAGCATGCGGCTGTTCTTCAGGCAGCGGCGCAGGTACAGAGAATTGCCGCAGCCCTTCAGGTTGGCGACCAGTTCAGCCATGATGTTCTCGAAGTACATGGAGCCCATGCCGGTGGCGCCCACGGAGCCGATCTCTTCCTTATCGGTCAGCACGGCGCACAGGGTGTAGGCAGGGGTGCCCTCGAAGTCCATAACAGCGGCCATAGAGGGGTACGCGCACACGCGGTCATCGTGGCCATAGCCAGCGATCAGCGCACGGTCGAAGCCCACGTCGCGGCACTTGCCGGCGGGGACGGCCTCCAGCTCGGCGGAGATGAAGTCCTCTTCCTCGATGCCGTACTTATCCTTGAGGATGGCCAGCACCTGGGCCTTGACAGGATCCTTCTCGGCATCCGCCAGAGGAGCGGAGCCAATGATGATGTCCAGCGCGTCGCCCTCGATGACCTTGCCCGCGGGCTTGCCCATCTGGTCAGCGGCCAGGTGGATCAGCAGGTCGGAGATGTAGAAGACGGGATCATTCTCATCCTCGCCGATGGCGATGGTGACCTTGGTGCCGTCCTTCTTGCAGACCACGCCGTGCAGCGCCAGAGGGGACGCGACCCACTGGTACTTCTTGATGCCGCCGTAGTAGTGGGTATCCAGGTATGCAAAGCCGCCGTTTTCAAACAGGGGGTTCTGCTTGACGTCGATGCGGGGGCTGTCGATGTGGGCGCCCAGGATGTTCATGCCGGCGGTGATGTCGTTCTCACCGATGACCCAGGCCATGAAGCACTTGTTCATCCAGTTGCAGTAGACGCGGTCGCCAGCCTTGAGCTGCTTGCCCTCCTTGAGGACGTCGTCCAGGTTGACAAAACCGGCTTCCTTGGCCTGGCGGACGGACTCGGTCACGCACTCGCGCTCGGTCTTGCCAGCATCCAGGTAGGCCTTATACTTCTCCGCGAAGGCTTCCAGCTTGGCCATTTCGCCATCCTGCAGGGCCTTCCATGCATTCTTGCGGTACATATCAGCAATCTCCTTTGTTCGTGTTTTCTCGGCAAAAGCCTGTTTCGCTATTATACTTCTATTCTTTGAAAAAGGCAAGCAAAGTGCAAAGAGAGTACAAAGCACTTTTTTCACATTATATGTTTCACTTTCGCGCTTTGGGTTTATAATATATTGTGTACTTTCGACGAAATATGCCGTTTTTCTGTTGAATGGAGGGTTCATATGCTCCGCAGAATCATCAAAATTGACGAGGAAAAATGCAGCGGCTGCGGCCTGTGTGCAGCGGCCTGTCACGAGGGCGCCATCGGCATGGTGGAAGGCAAAGCCAAGCTCCTGCGGGAGGACTACTGCGACGGCCTGGGCGATTGTCTGCCCGCCTGCCCGGAAAACGCCATCTCCTTTGAAATGCGGGAGGCTCCCGCCTACAACGAGGCGGCGGTCCTCGCTGCAAAGAAGGCCAAGGAAGCTCCCCTGCCCTGCAGCTGCCCCGGCTCTGTCAGCCAGACCATCCGGGCAGACGAGTCTTTCTCTGCCCCATCCGTTCCCAGCTGCCTGGGCAACTTCCCCGTACAGATTCAGCTCGCGCCGGTGAGCAGCCCCTGGTTCGATCAGGCAGATGTCCTCATCGCCGCTGACTGTACCGCCTATGCCTATGGCAATTTCCATCAGGATTTCATCCGCGGCCGCGTGACCCTCATCGGCTGTCCCAAGCTGGACAACACGCAGTACGCCACCAAGCTGGCTGCCATCTTCAGCAGCAATGACGTACGCAGCGTCACCCTCACCCGGATGACCGTCCCCTGCTGCGGCGGCTTGGCCTACGCCGTTAAAACCGCCATCGAGATGAGCGGTAAGGATATCCCCCTTCGCATCGTGACCGTCACGCCCGACGGCAAGCTCCTCCCCTGACGCACACAAATGCCCGGAGACCGCACTGGCCTCCGGGCACATTTTTACTTGGTGGGGAAAGAGAAGTACTTGCGGGCGTTGTTGGCAGAGATGCCAGAGACGATCTCACCGAGGATATCGTAATCCTGGGGGAAGCGGCCGTCCTCGACCCATTCGCCGATCAGGCGGCACAGGATGCGGCGGAAGTACTCATGGCGGGGGTAGCTCAGGAAGGAGCGGCTGTCGGTCAGCATGCCCACAAAGCCAGCCAGGTAGCCCAGGGAAGCCAGGCTCTTGAGCTGATTGGTCATGCCCTCGAAATGATCGTTGAACCACCAGGCGGAGCCGTGCTGCATCTTGCTGACGGCCTCTGACCCCTGGAAGCAGCCGCACAGGGTGTCAATGGCAGCGTCATCCACGGGATTCAGGCTGTACAGGATGGTGCGGGGCAGGCCGCACTTTTCTTCCACAGCACCCAGGTAGGCAGCCATCTCGTCCACAGGGGCGAAGTTGTTGATGGTGTCGTAGCCGGTATCGGGGCCGAGCTTGCGGTACTGGGCGGGATTGTTGTCGCGGCGGCAGCCGTAGTGCAGCTGCAGCGTCCAGTCCAGCTTCTTGTACTCCTCGCCGAAGAAGACCAGGCAGGCGGTCTTGTACTGGGCGACTTCCTTCGCGGTGACGTCCTGGCCGGCAGCCTTCTTCTGGAAGATGGCCTCGACCGCCTCGTCGGAGGCGGGATCGTACACCACATAGTTCAGGCCGTGGTCGGACAGGCGGCAGTTGTTCTCATGGAAGAAGGCCATACGCTTGCGGAGGGCTTCCTTCACATCGGCGAAGGACTTGATCTCCATCTCGGCCGCGGCAGCCAGCTTGGCGATGTAGTCCATGAAATCGGGCTTCTCGATGTTGACGGCCTTGTCAGGACGCCAGGCGGGCAGCACGTTCGTCTTGAGGGTCTCGTCGGCCAGCATCAGCTTGTGCCACTTCAGATCGTCGATGGGATCGTCGGTGGTGCAGATGGTCTCGACATTGCTCATGGCGATCAGGCCGCGGGCGCTGTAGCCAGCCTCGTGCAGCTTCTCGTTGCACAGGTTCCACACCTCGTCAGCGGTCTTGGAGGACAGAACGCCGTTGTAGCCGAAGAAGCGCTGCAATTCCAGATGGGTCCAGTGATACAGGGGGTTGCCGATGCCCTTGCCCACGACCTCGGCCCACTTGCAGAACTTCTCGTAATCGGAGGCCTTGCCGGTGATGTAGTGCTCTTCCACGCCGGCGCAGCGCATCAGGCGCCACTTGTAGTGATCGCCGCCCAGCCATACCTGGGTGATGTTGTCATAGCGCACATCGGTGTAGATCTGCTCGGGGCTGAGGTGACAGTGATAGTCAATGATGGGGCACTTGGCCGCGTAGTCATGGTAGAGCACGCGGGCAGTCTCGGTGGAAAGCAGGAAATCCTTGTCCATGAAAGCCTTCATTGTCGTTCTCTCCTTGCATGATATTTTGATTCCTGGGGGAATTGGTTGCGTCACTTGGTGGAGCTTCTGCGGATCAGCTCGCCCGTGAATACGGTCTTCTGGGGCATCTCCTTGCCTTCCAGGGCGCCCATGATCGTGGTGACGATATGCTCGCAGATGGCGGGGAGCTTGTTGTCCACACTGGTCAGCTCAGGTTCGGTGGCCAGGCAGATGTTGCCGTTGTCGTAGCCGATGACAGAGATGTCCTCGGGCACACGTTTGCCGGCCGTGCGGGCGTACTTGAGCGCCGCCACCGCCAGGGAATCCCCCGAGGTGAGCACAGCGTCAAACTGGAGGCCATCTTCATCCAGCTGCAGCAGCAGATCCCGCACGCGCTGGTAGTTGTTCTTGTCATGCTCAACGTGGACCAGCAGCCGCTCATCCACCGGGATGCCCCTCTGCTGATGCGCCAGCCGGTAGCCCGCAATCTTCTTGCGGCCGGCATAGTTGGCCGAGGTGTAGAGGAACAGCACCCGCTTGCAGCCGCTGTCCATCAGGAAGGTGGTGGCCTCCGTCACCGCGCGCTGATCGTCACAGAGCACGCCGTAGACGTTATCGCAGGGCAAGGAGCCATTGAGCAGCACCACCGGAGCAGTCTTGGCAGCGTCGCGGATGTAATCGTTGTCCGCAGGGTTATCCTCGATGAAGGAGGAACCCATGAGCACAATACCGTCCACATGGCGGGAGCGGAGCAATTCGACCCCCTGCTGGCGGGCACCGAGCGACCGGTCCGTACAGGACAGCAGACAGTCATACCCCTGCTGACGGAAGGAACGCTCCAGCACCGTCAGCGCGTGGGCCAGATAAGGATCGGAGGCGTCAGGGCACAGAAGGCCGATGGTCTTCATCGTGTTCAGACCCAGACCGCGGGCAAAGGCATTGGGCACATAACCCGTGCCTTCAATGACAGCCATCACCTTCTTGCGGGTATTCTCCGACACATGGGGGCTGTTGTTCAGCACGCGGGAAACCGTCGCAATCGACACGCCTGCACGCCTGGAAATGTCGTAGATATTCACCGCCGCATCCTCCTTTCCGTTTTTGTAAATAGTTTCAGAAATTAGACCGAAAATATTATACACGTTCCCCGAAAAAAAAGCAAGGGATTTTTCTTACATGCTTACATTCTTTCTTACATGAATCGGCAAAAATCCTTGCAGGAAAGCCATTCAAACCATTGACGCATATCGAAAACGGGAGTATAATGAAAATGGTGTGGATGTAATCGTTTACAAACGCATCTTCCCATTCTGAATCCGAATCTACTGATACATCATCATGGAGGGATACACCGATGGATCGACTGACCGCTGCCATGGCTCCCGCTGAGAAGCGCCCGGTGAAGGTGCTGCAGTTCGGCGAGGGCAACTTCCTGCGCGCCTTCGTGGACTACTTCATCGACATCGCCAACGAGAAGACCGACTTCAACGGCTCCGTCGTGCTGGTCAAGCCCATCACCTTCGGCAGCCTGGACATGTTCCATGAGCAGGACTGCCGCTACACCGTGATGCTGCGCGGCCTGGTGGACGGTGAGGCCATCGAAACGTCCCGCCTGATCACCTCCGTCTCCGACGCCGTGGACGCTTATGGCGAGTACGACAAGTACGCCGAGTTCGCCAAGTGCGAGACGCTGCGTTTCGTCGTTTCCAACACCACCGAGGCCGGCATCGTCCTCAAGGAGGACGACGACTTCAATGCCTGCCCGCCGGTGTCCTTCCCCGCCAAGCTGTGCAAGTTCCTCTACGAGCGCGCTGTGCACTTCGATTACGCGGAGGACAAGGGCCTGGTCATGCTGCCCGTGGAGCTGATCGACGACAACGGCATCATGCTCAAGAAGTGCGTGAAAAGCCTCGCTCAGATCTGGAACCTGGGCGAGAAGTTCGTCAACTGGCTGGACACCGCCTGCGTGTTCACCTCCACTCTTGTGGACCGCATCGTCACCGGCTACCCCCGCGACGAAGTGCAGGGCATCTGGGAGAAGCTGGGCTACGAGGATCGCACCCTGGTGACCGCCGAACCCTTCGGCCTGTGGGTCATCGAGTCCGACAAGGACATTTCCAGCGAGCTGCCCCTGCCTGCATGTGGCCTGCCGGTCATCTACACCGACAACCAGAAGCCCTACAAGCAGCGCAAGGTGCGCATCCTCAACGGCGCGCACACCTCCTTCGTGCCTGCTGCCTTCCAGTGCGGCCACGACATCGTGCTGACCGCCATGAACGACAACCTCATCCTGAACTTCATGCAGAAGACCCTCTACGATGAGGTCATCCCCACCCTGGCCCTGCCCAAGGACGACCTGATGGCCTTCGCTGAGGCTGTCACCGGCCGCTTCAAGAACCCCTTCATCAAGCACGCCCTGCTGTCCATCTGCCTGAACAGCGTGTCCAAGTGGCGCGCTCGCTGCATGCCCAGCCTCCTGGGCTATGTGGAAAAGACCGGCGAGCTGCCCGCCCGCCTGACCTTCTCCCTGGCCAGCCTGATGAGCCTGTACCGCGGCGGCATCCTGGTTGACGGCAAGCTGCAGTGCAAGCGTGGCGAGGAAACCTACACCCTGCAGGACGACGCGGCGGTGCTGGAATTCTTCGCCAACACCACCGATATGTGCCCCTGCCAGCAGGTGAAGGAATTCCTGTCCAACGAGGAGTTCTTCGGCCCCGACCTATGCAAGGTGCCCGGCCTGATTGAGAGCGTCACCGAGTCCCTCAAGGCCATCATCGAGAAGGGTATGCGCGCCGTGATGGAAGAGAAGTTCGGCGCTTAATTCCACGACACCCCCATCGGATCGGAGTCTACAGCCCCGGTCCGATTTTACTACTTACCAACCAACACTGGAGGGCCGAAGAGTCCAGGGGCGACTGGAAAGCCCCTGGTCGCGTTCGCAGACGCGAAATCCTCCCCCGCCGCAAGAGACAAGGAGAAATCATCATGGCTGAGCTGCTTCGCATCATCCCCAAGGACAACGTTGCTGTTGCCCTGTCCGCCATTGAAAAGGGCGCTGTCCTCACCGTGGACGACATTACCGTCACCGCCCTGTGCGACATCCCCGCCGGTCACAAGATCGCCCTGTGCGATATCGCCAAGGGCGAGAACGTCATCAAGTACGGCTTCCCCATCGGCTACGCCAAGGAAGACGTCGCTGCCGGCTCCCACATCCACGTGCACAACCTGCACACCAACCTTTCCGGTGAGCTGGAGTACACCTGGAACCCCACCTGGCCTGCCAACGAGACCGCCGAACCCGCCACATTCATGGGCTACCCCCGCAAGGACGGCAAGGTCGGCGTGCGCAACGAGCTGTGGATCCTGCCCACCGTGGGCTGCGTGAACGATATCGCCAAGGCCCTTGAGCGTGAGGCCCAGAAGCTCATCGGCGGCGGCGTGGAAACTGTCTACGCCTTCCCCCACCCCTACGGCTGCAGCCAGATGGGCGATGACCAGGAGAACACCCGCACGATCCTTGCCAACCTGGCAACCCACCCCAACGTGGGCGGCGTGCTGGTGCTGGGCCTGGGCTGCGAGAACAGCAGCTGCGCCATCATTGAGGAGCACATGGGCGATTACGACAAGGATCGCGTGCGCTTCCTGATCTCCCAGCAAGTGGAAGACGAATTCTCCGAAGCCATGAAGCTCCTGACCGAGCTGGCGGACAACATGCGCGATGAAGTGCGCGTCCCCTGTCCCGCCTCCAAGCTGGTGATCGGGCTGAAGTGCGGCGGCTCCGACGGCTTCTCCGGCATCACCGCGAATCCTGTCATCGGCGGCTTCTCCGATCTGCTGGTCGCCCAGGGCGGCACCACCATCCTGACCGAGGTACCCGAGATGTTCGGCGCCGAGACCATCCTGATGGACCGCTGCGAGACCGAGGAGATGTTCCAGAAGACCGTGAAGCTTATCAACGACTTCAAGCGCTACTTCGAGGAGCACCATCAGACCATCTACGAGAACCCCTCCCCCGGCAACAAGGCGGGCGGCATTTCCACCCTGGAGGATAAGGCCCTGGGCTGCACCCAGAAGAGCGGCTTTGCCCCCGTCAAGGACGTGCTGGCCTACGGCGAAAAGGTTCACATTCCTGGCCTGAACCTGCTCTCCGCCCCCGGCAACGACCTGGTGGCCTCCACCGCTCTGGCTGCCTCCGGCGCGCAGATCGTGCTGTTCTCCACCGGCCGCGGCACGCCCTTCGCGGCACCCGTGCCCACCATGAAGATCGCCACCAACACCGACCTGGCCACCCGCAAGCACGGCTGGATCGACTTCAACGCCGGCCAGCTGCTGACCCACGGCAAGTCCCTGCCCGAGCTGTACCAGATGCTGATGGACTACGTTCTGTCCGTTGCCAGCGGCGAGAAGCTCTGCTCCGAGCGCAACGGCTTCCACGACCTGGCCATCTTCAAGACCGGCGTCACCCTCTAAGGGGGTCTTCGACCCATTTTGGCGCTGCCGCGCGGCGTGGTTCCTTTGAGGGGTCACGATGGGGTCTTCAACCCATTTTCTGCGCGTCGCGACGCGTTCAATGCACATTAATATGGCAGACGGTTCGTATGAGCCGTCTGCCTTTTCGTATGCCGTTATTCTTCGACCTCGCCGACGTTCTCGCACTCAAGGCGCACGCCGTCCTGGCCGAAAATCATCACGTTCTTCATGACCACCTTGTCTACATTGATGGCCACCAGACCCTTGCGACTGACCTTCTCCACGCCGCAGGCCATGGCAGGGGCCATGGGGGCCGCGTCCGCGCCGCAGGTGATGGACACATTCTCCATCTCCACCCGCTCGATGGGCTTCTCCGGCAGGCCCAGGAAGTATCCCGCGCAGGCCACATCCGTGGCAGTGACGTTGCGGAAGGCGATCCGCCCGATGCGGGGCGTACGCTCGTCCACCGGCATCTTTTCGCGGGTCTGGACGTACTCGGTCTTGCCGTCGGGATCGCAGAAATACAGGCAGTTGACCACGTAGGGCGTGCCTACGTTTTCCATCAGCACGTTTTCAAACACGATATCGTCGATCACGCCCTGCTCGCCGCGGCCGCGCCGGGTCTTGATGCGGAGACCGCGGTCAGTGTTACGCATGAGGCAATCGTGCAGGTACACCCGGTGGACGCCGCCAGCCATCTCGCTGCCGCAGGTCATGCCGCCGTGGCCGTTTTCCATCAGGCAGTGGCTGATCTCCAGGTCAGAGCAGGGCGTCTTGTAGGTCGCGCCCATGTACAATTTGCCCGCCTTGATGGCGATGCAGTCGTCCCCCAGGGAGAAGTGCGCGCCCGCCAGCAGGATATGCTGACAGCTTTCCGGGTCAAAGCCGTCGGTATTGGGGCTGTCAGCCGGAGCGGTGACGTGGATGTTCAGGAATTTCAGGTCCCGGGAGAAGTAGGGCTGCAGGTTCCAGGCCGGGCTGTTGCGGAAGGAAAGGCCCTGTACGGTCACATCCTCGCAGTCGTTGATGAAGAACATTCGGGGCCGCCACGCACCGCGCATGGTGCGGTGGTTGAGCCACCAATCAGCCTTGTCCGCCTGACCGTCCAGCACACCCTCGCCGTAGATGACGACGTCCTTCACCTGATAGCCGCTGATGAAGGAGGCGAAGGTATCCAGCGGATTGCCCTCCCAGGAGCCCAGGTTCAGGTCGCTGGTCTCGTCGGTGGAGCGGGTCATGCCGGGCAGAATGGGAAACTTCGTACGGTCAGTCTCCAGGTACAGAGTCGCACCCTTCTGGATCTCAATGCGCACATGGCTCTTGAGGAAGATGGGCAGCACATGGTAATCGCCCGCCGGGATGAGCACGCGTCCCCGCTTGGGGCAGCAGTTGATGGCCGCCTGGATGGCGGGGGTATCATCATGCTTACCGTCGCCCACCGCGCCAAAGCGGCGGACGTTCAGGGTATAGGTCTCCTCTTCCGTGCGGAAAACGATGCGGCCCACCTCGGCTTTATCATCCAGCACCTTCACGATGTACTTTGTGTCGGGCCACAAGCCGTAGATGGAGTGCACCACGGTGGTGGCCGGCGCCCACTCCGCACCGTTGACAAACACACGGTAGGCTTTCCTGGTGTTGTACAGACCGCCGTCGGGCAGCTCCAGCGTCACGCTGCGGGCAGATACGAACAGCTTCTTGACTTCAAACATCATCTCACCCCAAAAACTTCTTCCATCATGTCCGCTGCACGGCTTTCTGCGGTCTGACGCAGGGCGTAGAGCACCATGCGGGCCACCGGCAGGTAACGTTCCGGGTCGATCAGGCCCATCTCCACGCCGCTGAGCAGCGCCCACAGCACGATGGCCGTGCCGATCGGGTCACCCTCGCTGTCCCCGGACAGGTCAGAAGCCAGCAAACCCTGGGCATTGAAGCGCTGCAGCACGCCGGAGAGCGTCTCCCGGTAGATGTCCACCAGGGCGCGCCAATGCTCGTACAGCTGGTCGGAGCACAGGGCAATGCCGTCCGCCAGCGCCATGAGGAACCAGGCCTCCTCCCTGAGAGAGTAGCCATATTCCGTCCGGTGCAGCCGATGCACCCGATCCCACCGTGACAAATGGACGTCCCGGTACATCTTTGCCGTCTGACCCACCTTTTCCATGCGGTTGATGCGCATCTCATAGGCCATGCGGAAGGGCAGCGTCTCGTACAGCACGGAAAGCGGTGCATCCGCCGGCTTCTCCAAGCGATCCATCGCCTTCTGGATGGCGGCGCGGTACTTCTCCTCCCCCGTCTTCTCCAGCGCGAAGAACAGCGTCTTGGTCGCGCCGGGGATGCAGCCGCCCTGGAGGAAGGCCTCCGCGCAGTTCACCACATGACGTGCCAGATACGGCGTATGGGGATAACGCATGCAGATGCGCACAGCGAAATCCTCCCGGGCATCCCACACCGCACCGGGCGCCTTAGAAGTCAAGTACTCTCGGAACCAGCCCATCGGGTTCATATGATCTCTCCTATCGGGTGTATTAAGAGGTCAGCACTCCACCTCGAACTCCGCATTGGTCTGGATGCCGAAGTTGTCGCTTTCGTGCAGGTACAGGGGGAAGTCATAATTCAGCAGCGCGGCGTATTCCCCGCCCAGCTTGTGCAGTTCCCGGGCGATCAGCGCGCCGAAGGCCACCGCACCCGCAGGCTGCAGGTGGGTATTGTCCTTCTGGCCGCGGGGGAAATGGGGATACACGCCTGCAGGCAGATTCATGTAGTAGTTGGTACGGGCTGCGTCGCCCATATTGTCCACCAGCTGCTCGGAGAGGGTGGTCAGATCGATGACGGCCACGCCCAGCTTCTCGCCGGTTCGGCGGGCGGATTCCGCCCACAGATCATGCTTGTAGCGCATGTTTGCGCCATTTCGGTCAAAGCGGGTCACCGGGGTGATGATCACCGGCGTGGCAGCTTTCTCCCGGGCCACTTTAACGAACTTGCCGAGGTTCTCCGGGAAGCCTACCTCCGGGTCGGCATAGCGGGCGGGATCCTCCGGCTTCTCGTCGTTGTGACCGAACTGAATGAACAGAAAATCCCCTGCCCCGATAGCCGCTGCGATGACGTCCAGATGGCCTTCATCCATAAAGGACTTGGTGGAGCGTCCGTTCAGGGCGTAGTTCTCCACCTTCACGCCTGCGCGCAGGAAGCGCTCAAACTCCTGGCCGATGCCGGTCTGGGGCCAGGTTTCAATGGTGTTTTTGGCGACGGTAGAATCTCCCGCCCAGTAAATCTTCGGCATCATCGCTTCCTCCGTCAGCGCTCGATCAACTCCATGTCGGTAAAGGGCGACTTGTCCTCAAAGGGGAACTTAATATGCCAGATGGCGCGCAGGGCATCCATCTGATGCAGCAGCATTTTGGTCTGCTCATGGGGCATCTCGCAGGGTTCCAGGTTGCCCGACTGCAGGTCGCGCAGGCAGGCCTCCACCTCGTACTCATAGCCGGTGATTTGCTCCGGCATCTGGATGCGGCGGATAGGCGTATCCCGGTGATCCTTGTCGTAGATCTCCACCCAGGCAGGGTTGTTGACATTATCCACAATCAGGAAGCCCTCGGTGCCGTACACCACGCATCTCCGGTCGGAGTTGAACGCCGTGGAGGCCATCAGCTGGGCCATTTTGCCGTCGCGGTACTTGATGGTGATGGTCTCCGTGCGATCAACACCGGTATCCATCAATTCCACCGTGGAATTAATGCGCACGATGTCATCGCCAAACACCATGGAAGCGAAGTTCAGCACATACACGCCCAGATCCAGCAGCGCGCCGCCGGCCAGCTTAGGATCCATGATGCGCTCTTTGTGCTCAATGGCGTAGCAGAGGTTGGAGTAGAGCATCCGCGGCTCGCCGATGACGCCCTGGGCCAGCAAATCGTTGATGATCCACCGGGAGGGCATATAGCGGGGCCAGAGGGCTTCGGCAATGTAAACGCCCTTCTCCCGTGCGAGGGCGAGGACCTCCTCCGCCTGGTGCAGATTGGGCGTGAAAGCCTTCTCGCACAGGATGGCCTTGCCGGCATGGATGCACATCTTCATCTGCTCCGCGTGGTGGGAGTGGGGCGTGGCGATGTACACCAGGTGGACATCCGGATCCGCCAGCATGGCCTCGTAGGAGCCGTAGGCGTGCAGGACACCCTCCTCTTTGGCGAAGGCGTCGGCCTTCTCCTGGCTGCGGGAGGCCACGGCATAGAGCTCCACCGGACGTCCGTTTTTCTTCATCCCGCGGATGGTGCAGCACATAGATCGGGCGATGGCGCCCGCCCCCAGAATGGCAACGTTCATGATACAGGACATGGCAAATAAGCCTCCTTATTGAATCGGATGCAATGATTTGCCCATATTGTACCACTTTCCGCCCAGAGCGTCAACAAAGGACAACAAAAAACCTCACCGCGATTGCGATGAGGCTTTGCGTGATCCCGGCAGGACTCGAACCTGCGACCTTTTGATTCGTAGTCAAACACTCTATCCAGCTGAGCTACGAGACCATATGTGTCAGGGAGACGGCAGGTCAGGTCATGAACCTTGTAAAGAAGTGATCCCGGCAGGACTCGAACCTGCGACCTTTTGATTCGTAGTCAAACACTCTATCCAGCTGAGCTACGAGACCACATCGCCGTCATGCGCATTTCTGCACATTCCCTGACAGCTCTGATATCATATCACCAAACTTAGGGAATGTCAAGTACTTTTTTTGAATTTTTTATGAAAATCCGGCTGAAATTTTTTCTTCAGCCGGATCTGTACACAGTCTATTCGGTTATGTCAGACAGCCCTGCCGCTCCTTCCACATCTCCAGGACAGCGATGGCCGCCATGGCCTCCACCACCGGGACGGCACGGAGCAAAATGCAGGGATCATGGCGCCCGTGAATCTCGATGTCTGCATTCTCGCCAGTCTTGAGGGAGACGGTCTGCTGCTTTTTCGCGATGGACGGCGTGGGTCGGATGGCGCAGCGGAAGAGCACCGGCATGCCGTTGGTGACGCCACCGTTCACTCCCCCGGAGTAGTTCGTTTCCGTGACGACCTTACCTGCTTCCATGCGGAAGGCGTCGTTGGCCTGGCTGCCCTTCATCGACGCAAAGCCGAAGCCTTCGCCGAATTCCACGCCCTTCACGCCAGGCACGGCGAAAAGCAGGTGGCTCAGTGAACTCTCCACGCTGTCGAAGAAGGGCGCACCCAGACCTGCAGGCAGACCGCACACCATGCACTCGATCACCCCGCCGACGGAGTCGCCATCCTCGCGGGTAGCGAGAATCGCCGTTTCCATCTGCGCATCAAGATCAGCCGTCAGCACGGGCAGGTGCATCTGCTTCAGGTAGGCGTAATCGGCAGAAGGGTCAGCATCCATGAAGGAGGCGTCCTTCACGTCCCCCAGCTGCTGAATATGGCAGGCGATCTTCACCCCCTGCGCTTCCAGCCACTGGCTGCACAGTGCGCCCGCGGCTACGATGGGGGCCGTCAGCCGCCCGGAGAAGGAGCCTCCGCCCCGCCAGTCCTCGTGGCCGAAATAGCGCACGTGGCCGGTGTAATCCGCATGGCCGGGGCGGAGAAGATCAACACCCTCGCCATAATCCTGGCTGCGCTGGTTGGTATTGCGGATAAGGATGCAGATGGGCTGGCCGGTGGTCTTGCCATCAAGCACGCCGGAAACAAACTCCGGGGCGTCTGATTCCTTGCGAGTCGTGGTCAGCGGGCTCTGCCCAGGTGCGCGGCGGGCCATCTCCCCCAGCAGGCGATCCATGTTGATCTCCATGCCCGCAGGGAAGCCGTCCAGCGTCACGCCAATGGCCTCGCCATGGCTCTGCCCGAAGATGGACAGCATCAAGTGCTGCCCCCAGGTGCTGCTCATTCAGCCTTTCCTCCAAGGTTCTGGTATACGTTCACAAACTCGGGCCAGGATTTGTTCAGCGCCTCCACGCTGGACGCCACGACAGGCTCCTGCGCAATGGATGCGGCGATCATCCCCAGCATGACCATCCGGTGATCGTTGTAATTCGGCAGCTTGACGCCGCCCTTCAGGGCCTTCACGCCCTGGATGACAATGGTGTCGCCTTCCGCCCGGGCATTGCCGCCCAGCAGATTGAGCGTTTCCACCGTAGCCGCCAGACGGTCGCACTCCTTCAAGCGGAGACGGCCGCAGCCGGTGAGGCGGCTCTCCCCTTCCGCCAGCTGGCACACCAGCGCCAGAATGGGCACGATGTCGGGGCAGCCCGCCATATCCAGGGTTGCGCCGATGAGCTTGTCTGCGGCAACGGTCACGCCGGAAGCATCCTCCGTAACCTTCGCACCGAGGGCCGCCAAATGGGCCAGCACAGCCCGGTCGCCCTGGGTAGTTTCCTTCGCCAGGCCAGTGACGGTCACCTGATGGCCCAGCGCATCCGCGCAGAGCAGCACCGCCGCCTGGGAATAATCGCCGGACAGCTGGCCGTCCTTGGCCTGGTAACTCTGCTTGCCCACGATGCGCCAGGAGAAGGGGGCGACTTCTTCCAACTGGATGCCGCTTTGCTGCAGGGCCTCCACCGTCATGCGGATGTAGCCGGCGCTTTCCACCGGCGGCTGCACAGTCAGGGTGGAATCCTCCTCCAGCAGCGGCAGCGCAAACAGGAGTCCCGACACAAACTGGCTGGACACATTGCCGGGCAGTACATAATGACCAGCCTCCAGCTCGCCGCGAACGGTCAGCTCCGCCGCGCCGTCGCAGCCCACGCCCATGCGCCAGCGGACGCCCCGGGGGACGAACAGATCCTGGTACACATCCATCGGACGCTGGCTGAGCCTGCCGTGCATGCGGAAGATGCCGCCCTTTGTCATTGCCAGGGCGATGGGCACAAAGAAACGCAGTGTGGAGCCGCTCTCGCCGCAGTCCAGCACGGGCAGCTTAGTAATTTTCTTTGCCTGACCAGTGATGGTCAGCGCGTCATCCTGCTGTTCAATTTTCGCCCCCAAAGCCTTGAGGCAGCGGGCGGTGGCTGCCATATCATCGCTGTCCATAAAGCCGCCCAGGGTCGTGGTTCCCTTGGTCAAACTGGCACAGATCATCCGGCGATGGGCCTCGCTCTTGGAGGCCGGCGCGGCGACCGTGCCCCTCAAGGGCGCAGGAAAAAACGTCATGTCCATAGGCAAGGTATACTCCTTTGCATGAGGATCGATTTTCATCTGCCCTATCTTAACATAAGTTCCCGCGTCCGTGTTGTATTTGTACTGTTTTTCGCCCATCATGTACAACAAAAAAACAATGGCGGCTGACACACATGCATCAGCCGCCGGGAAGGTATTATGTTGAATCAGCCCCTTGCCGCGAAGCCGACCTTCTTCTGCACCTTGCGCAGGGTCTTGTTGGCCAGGTAGGAAGCGGTCTTGGCATTCTCATCCAGCACGCCCTGGAGGTAAGCCTTATCGGCGATCAGCCGTTTGTACTCGGTCTGCATGGGCTCCAAAGCCGCGATGACGCAGTCCGCCACGCGGTTCTTCAGCGCGCCGTAGCCCTGGCCCTGCATTTCGTTCACCAGCACGTCGATCTCGCCCGCGCCGAGGGCACTCATGATGCTCAGCAGGTTGGAGACGCCAGGCTTGTTCTCCGGATCAAAGCGGATCTCGCCGTCGGAGTCGGTCACCGCGCGCTTGATCTTGCGGCGGATGGTGTCGGGATCGTCGGTCAGGGCGACAAAGGTGTCCTCGGGGTCGGACTTGGACATCTTGCGGGTGGGCTCCTGCAGGCTCATGATGCGGCTGCCGACCTTCTGGATGTAGCCCTCGGGGATGGTGAACACGTCGCCGTACACGCCGTTGAAGCGCTGGGCGATGTCGCGGCAGATTTCCAGGTGCTGCTTCTGGTCGTGGCCCACGGGCACCAAGTTGGTCTGATAGAGCAGGATGTCCGCCGCCATCAGCACGGGATAGGTGAACAGGCCGACATTGATGTTGTCCGCATGCTTGGCGGACTTGTCCTTGAACTGGGTCATGCGGTTCATTTCGCCCATGTAGGTGAAGCAATTCAGGATCCATGCCAGCTCCGCATGGCCGGAAACATGGCTCTGGCAGTAGATGAGGCTCTTCTTGGGGTCGATGCCGCTGGCGATGTAGATCGCGGCCAGCTCCAGGCAGCGGCGGCGCAGCTCAGCGGGATTCTGGCGGACGGTGATGGCATGCATATCCACGATGGAGTAGATGCAGTCATAGTCGTCCTGCAGCTTGGAGAAGTTCTTCAGCGCGCCGATGTAGTTGCCCAGGGTCAGCGTGCCGGAGGGCTGGATACCGGAGAAAATGATCGGTTTCTTCTCGGGCTTGATGATGGTCTCGGACATGGTGGTTTCCTCCTCAAATTCGGCCATCACTCCTCTTCGTGGAGCGCTGGCTACACTCGGCGATTGCAAGCAATCGCTCTCGTTAGTCGGACTTTGTCCGACCTCAATGACTGACCACAGACCGGGGACGCCCTACGTCAGCGTAATTGATGAAATAAAAAACAGCCTCTATCCCCTACCATTGGGGACAGATGACTGCGGTGCCACCCCACTTCACGGGCAAAAGTCCGTGCGCTCGATCCTGTTAACGGTGGAAGCCGTCGCGGGATACGCAGGCTTGCGCCCTTCCCCCGCGCCCTCGAAGCCCCAATGTCCTCGCCGTCCGCCGCCGGGCTTGCACTGTCTCCGGCTCGCTGTGGGTGACCTGACGATTCCGCTGCTTCTCATCGGTGTTGCTATATGGTAACACACTTCCCTGCGTTTGACAAGTACTTTTTCTGTACCCCGTATACAAATGACAGTGACGCTAATCCTGCAATTTACTCTTTGTAAACCCATGCACAGCATTTCTTTGCAGCCGCAGCATCATTTGTAGATTTCCATCGACAAAAACATCATCAAAACACCACGATTTTCCCCAAAGCTATTGACATATCCCCCCTGATATGATTTAATTAGAACCGATCCCGGGTTTAGTTTTGCTAAACTTCGGGACACAATATTGCCTTTATCAAACACACATCGCCGGAAAGGAGGATTTTCTGATATGGATATCGGTGAGAAGCTCCGGCAGCTGCGGCTGCAGCGCGGGCTCACTCAGGAGGATATGGCGGACCGGTGCGAATTGTCGAAGGGTTTCATCTCCCAGGTGGAACGCAACCTGGCCTCCCCCTCCATCGCGACCCTCACGGATATGCTGGAATGTCTGGGTTCGTCTTTATCCCTCTTCTTCAAGGAGGACAAGGATGAGAAGACCGTCTTCTCCCCCCAGGACATGTTCGTCAAGGAGGACGAGGAAAGCCTCCGCGGCGCCACTACCTGGCTGGTACCCAACGCCCAGAAGAACTCCATGGAGCCCATCCTGGTGGAAATGAACGAAGGCGGCGAAACCTATCCCCTGCCGCCTCATGAGGGCGAGGAGTTCGGCTATGTGCTGGCAGGTACGATCTACCTGGTCACCGGGGAAAAGAAAACCCGCGTACGCACCGGCTGCAGCTTCTGCATCCATCCCCGGGAGAGCCACTACCTCATGAACGCCGGCAAGACCAAGGCCCGCGTGCTGTGGATCTCCAATCCCCCGGTATTTTGATGATTGACTATTTGAAGGGAGAACACCCTCTATGAATAACGAACAGCTCAATGAGCGCATCAAGAAGGCCCGCGAAAAGGATCACCTGATTGACCTGATCGGCATCAGCAAGGAATACGACGGCGTGAAGGTCCTCAAGGACATTGATCTGTACATCCGCAAGAAGGAGTTCCTGACCCTGCTGGGTCCCTCCGGCTGCGGCAAGACCACGACGCTCCGCATCATCGGCGGCTTCGAGACTCCCACCGACGGCGCGCTGCTCTTTGAGGGACAGGAAATCTCCGATCTGCCGCCCTACAAGCGCCGCGTCAACACCGTGTTCCAGAAGTACGCGCTCTTCCCCCACCTGAACGTGTACGACAACATCGCCTTCGGCCTGAAGCTGAAGAAAATGCCCAAGAAGATGATCGACGAAAAGGTCGAGCAGATGCTGGAGCTGGTGAACCTCAAGGGCTACGCCAAGCGTCATGTGGAGGCGCTCTCCGGCGGTCAGCAGCAGCGCGTCGCCATTGCGCGGAGCCTGGTCAACGAGCCTGAAGTGCTGCTCCTGGACGAGCCCCTGGGCGCCCTGGACCTCAAGCTCCGCAAGGACATGCAGCTGGAGCTGAAGTCCATGCAGCAGCGCCTGGGCATTACGTTCATCTACGTCACCCATGACCAGGAAGAAGCCCTGACCATGTCCGATACCATCGTGGTCATGAAGGACGGCACCATCCAGCAGATCGGCGATCCCAAGTCCATCTACGACGAGCCCGCCAACGCCTTCGTTGCGGACTTCATCGGCGAATCCAATATCCTGCGCGGCACGATGATCAAGGACGAGCTGGTCGAGTTTGCCGGCGCGACATTCCCCTGCGTGGACTCCGGCTTCGGCGAGAACGCCCCCGTGGACGTGGTCATCCGTCCCGAGGACATCATGCTGGTGGGCGAGGACGTGGGCCAGATCGTCGGTACGGTCAAGAGCGTTCTGTTCAAGGGCGTGCACTACGAGATGATGATCGACACCGGCGCCTACACCTTCAAGGTGCATTCCACCTCCATGCAGCCCCAGGGCAGCAAGGTGGGCGTGAACATCGTGCCTTTCAACATTCACATCATGAAGCCCATGCAGGAGGATAACTGACGATGCTCACTGATATGTCCCTCCCCTGGTGGGCATGGGCAGTCATGGGCGTGGGCCTGGTCGTCTTTGTGGCGCTGATTGCCATGACGATCAAGCGTAACCGCGGCATGCACCGTTCCCTGTTCGCCTCACCCTATACGCTGTGGATGATCATCTTCACCGTGGTGCCGGTCATCCTGATCAGCTACTATGCCTTCACTGACGTAAACGGCGCCTTCACCCTGGACAACTTCAAGAACTTCTGGGACTCCCACTACGAGGCAAACAAGGTCATCAAAGCCGAGGCGGAGCGCCTGGGTGTGGATTACTCCGCCTATATCACCCGCGGCACCGTCAATGTGGATACGCTTGTGTATTCGTTGTGGATGGCATTCCAGTGCACGGTCATCTGCCTGGTGATGGGCTACCCTGCGGCGCTGTTCATGGCGGACCGCAAGATGAAGCTGGGCTCCACCCTGGTGGTGCTGTTCATCATCCCCATGTGGATGAACTTCCTCCTGCGCACGGTGGCCTGGATGACCCTGCTGGAGGACTCAGGCCTCATCAACAACCTTCTGCGCCTGATGGGACTGGAAGGCATCCAACTGATGTACACCTCCAACACGGTGCTGCTTGGCATGGTGTATAACTTCCTGCCCTTCATGGTTTTCCCCATCTATACGGTGCTGAACAAGATGGACTACCGCCTGAGTGAGGCTGCAGCGGATCTCGGCTGCAACTCCTTCCAGACGCTGTACAAAGTCACCATGCCCCTGTCCATCCCCGGCGTGGTGAGCGGCATCACCATGGTGTTCATGCCTTCCGTCACCACCTTCTTCATTCCCCGCGTGCTGGGCGGCGGCTACACGATGATGTTCGGCGACCTGATTGAGTCGAAGTTCCTCACCGAAGGCAACTGGAACGCCGGTTCCGCCCTGTCCCTGCTGATGATGCTGCTGATCCTCGTCAGCCTTTCCATCCTGCGCAAGGCTGATCCCAACGGCGAAGGAGGTGGCTTGGCATGATGAAGTTCCTCAAGAAATTCTACCTGGGCATCATCATGGTGTTCCTGTACATCCCCATCGTCGTGCTGATCGTGCAGAGCTTCAACGCGGGCGAGAGCCGCGCCAAGTGGGAGGGCTTCAGCCTCCACTGGTACGGCGAGCTGCTCAAGGATGAACGTATCCTCCAGGCACTGTACGTCACCGTGTCCATCGCGGTGATCGCCATGGTAGTCTCCACGATCCTTGGCACCCTCGCCGCCATCGGCATCCACGCGATGAAGAAGCGTCCCCAGGCCCTGATGATGACGCTCACCAACCTCCCCAACACCATGCCCGACATCGTGACCGGTATTTCCCTGATGCTGCTGTTCCTCTTCACCAAGGTGGAGCGCGGCTACGTCACGATGCTGCTGGCTCACATCACCTTTGACACGCCCTATGTCATCCTGAGCGTGCTGCCCAAGCTCAAGCAGATGAACCGCCACACCTACGAGGCGGCCCTCGACCTGGGCGCAACGCCCACCTACGCGCTCTTCCGCGTGATCATCCCCCAGTGCAAGCAGGGCATCATCACCGGCGCGATGCTGGCGTTCACCCTGTCCCTGGATGACTTCACCATCAGCTACTTCACCACCTCTCCCCTGGTGCAGAACCTCTCCACGCTGATCTACTCCGCCACCCGTACCGGTATTGACCCCACGCTGAATGCGCTCTCCGCGCTGATGTTCGTGGCGCTGCTGGTGCTGCTGCTGATCGTCAACCGCCGCACGGCGGAGGACAAGTAAGGAGGAAGGACGATGAACATGAAACGCATCCTGATCCTCCTGCTGGCCCTCGCCATGGCGATGACGCTGACCGCCTGCCAGTCCGGCGAGACCGCTGAAGGCGGCAAGGCTGCCGAGCAGGTGGTCAACGTATTCAACTGGGAGGACTACATCGACCCTGAAGTGCTGGACCTCTTCGAACAGGAGACCGGCATCAAGGTCAACTACATGTGCTTCACCACGGTGGAGGACATGATCGTGCAGGTGGAGGCCAATCCCGGCGCCTTCGACGTATGCTTCCCCTCGGATTACATCATCGAGCGCATGATCAACAAGGGCATGCTGGCGGAGATCAACTTCGACCACATCCCCAACTCCGATCAGATCCTTGACCATCTGCTGTGCCCCGATTACGACCCGGAGAACAAGTACTCCATCCCCTACATGTGGGGCACGGTGGGCATCCTCTATAACACCGCGATGCTGCCTGACCTGGACCCCGAAAACACCTCCTGGTCCATCCTGTGGGATCCCCAGTACCAGAACAGCATCTTCATGATGGACTCCATCCGCGACTCCATGGGCGTGACCCTCAAGTACCTGGGCTACAGCGCCAACTCCACCACCATCCCGGAGCTCTTTGAGGCCCGCGATATGCTGATCGACCAGAAGAAGCTGGGGGTGGTCAAGGCCTACCAGGTGGACGAAACCAAGGACAAGATGGTTGCTGGCGAGGCCGCGATGGCCGTCGTCTGGTCCGGCGATGCGATGTACGCCATCGACCTCAATGAGGAGCTGGACTACTTCGTGCCGGTGGAGGGCTCCAACGTCTGGTGTGACAGTGCGGTCATCCCCCTCACCGCCAAGAACAAGGACAACGCCGAGAAGTTCATCAACTTCCTCTGCCGCCCGGATGTGGCCGCCATGAACTGGAACTACATCTGGTACTCCACCCCCAACAAGGGAGCCATCGAGCTGATCGAAGACCCCGAAGGTGACTATGAGGGCTACGAATACTCGCAGAACCGCACCCTTTCCCCCACGGACGAGATCATGGACAAGTGCGAGTTCTTCCGCGACATCCCGGAGGACTACCTGAGCGTCTATGAAGCGCTGTGGATGGATCTGAAGAATACCAAGTAAGACCGAACGCCGTCGGAATGCGAATTCCGGCGGCGTTTTCATGTGCATCAAAAAGGGAGAGTCTTTCGACTCTCCCTGATGTTTTGCTTAGATACGGATGATGCCCTCGAAGTCCATCACTGCGTCGCCGGTCATCCAGACCTGGCCGTCCGCCTGGTAGCGCACGACCAGGGTGCCGCCGGGCAGGGCCACGTCGATGTCCGCGTCGCGCTTGCACAGGCCGTTCTCGACCGCCGCGACAGCCACGGCGCAGGCGCCGGTGCCGCAGGCCGCAGTTTCGCCGATGCCGCGCTCCCACACGCGCATCACGATGCTGTTGCCGTCCAGAATCTGGGCAAAGCTGACGTTCACGCGGGCCGGGAACAGGGGATCCTGCTCGATCATCGGACCGACCTGCTGCAGGTTGATGGCATTGACGTCATCGACAAACATCACCACATGGGGGTTGCCCATGGACACGCAGGAGATCTCACGCATCTGACCAGCCAGGTAGACGCGGCGGTTCATGACACGCTCGCCGTCCAGCTTGACAGGCACGTCAGCGGGGGCAAAGGCCGGGCGGCCCATATCCACCAGCACAGAGAACACCTGATCCTCGCGGATGAAGAGCTTGGCAGCCTTCACGCCGCTGCCAGTCTCGATGCGCATTTCTTCCTTGCGCACACGGCCGGTCTCGTACAGGTACTTGCACACGCAGCGCAGGGCATTGCCGGCTACGGTGCTCTCGGTGCCGTCCGCGTTGAACATGCGCATCTTGGCGTCTGCGCGCTTGGAGGGCAGGATGAGGACGATGCCATCCGCGCCCACGCCGGTGCGGCGGTTGCTCAGGCGAACCGCCACGGATTCAGGGCTCTCCACCTGCTGCTCGAAGCAGTCGAAGTAGAGGTAATCGTTGCCGGTACCGCGCATCTTGACGAAAGAGAGCTTCTTGGGCTCCTTGCGCATGTTGTTGATGTCCACCAGCTCCACATTGCCCTGGGTGTAACGGCTGGTCAGCGCGTTTGCGAGGGCATTGGCGGTATCCAGGGAGGTGAACAGCGGGATACCACGCTCCACGGCCTTGCGGCGCAGACGCACGGACTCGCGCAGGGGATCACGACCCTTGACGGAGGTGGAGATCACATACTGCACCTGACCCATCACCAGCAGCTGCTCCATGGACTCATGCTTCACCACAGCAGAGTACACGCCGTGCTCCAGCAGAGTCTTGGCGGTGCCGGTGGTGGCGAAGATATTGAAGCCCAGCTCCTGGAACTTGCGGGCCACGGCTACGGCCTCGAACTTGTCCTTGTCACGGACGGAGATCAGCACGCCGCCGCCCTGGCGCATCTTGTAGCCGGCAGCGACCAGGCCCTTGTAGATGGCCTCCTGCAGGTTGGTGCCAAGGCCGAGGACTTCACCGGTGGACTTCATCTCCGGGCCCAGGTGGGTATCGACGTCCGCCAGCTTCTCGAAGGAGAAGCAGGGCACCTTGACCGCGTAGTAGGGGCTCTGGCGGTACAGGCCCGTGCCGTAGCCCATGTCCTTGATCTTCTCGCCCAGCATCGCGCGGACGGCCAGATCGACCATGGGAACGCCGGTCACCTTGCTGATGTAGGGCACAGTGCGGCTGGCGCGGGGGTTCGCCTCGATGACATAAACCTCGTTATGGTAGACGATGTACTGGATGTTGATCAGGCCCAGCGTGCCCAGCTCCAGGGCGATCTGACGGGTGACCTCCACCAGGCGCTGATACATCGCACCGGTCAGGTTCCAGGCGGGATAGACTGCGATGGAGTCGCCGGAGTGGACGCCGGAGGACTCGATGTGCTCCATGATGCCGGGGATGAGCACGTCCTCGCCGTCACAGATCGCGTCAGCTTCGGCCTCGATGCCCTTCAGGTACTGGTCGATCAGGATGGGATTCTCGATGCCCTGGGCCAGGATGATCTTCATGTACTCGACAATGTCGGAGTCCTGATAAGCGATGATCATGTTCTGGCCGCCCAGCACGTAGGAGGGACGCACCAGCACGGGATAGCCCAGCTCGTTGGCGGCCTTCAGGGCCTCCTCGGTGGTCATGACGGTAGTACCCTGGGGACGCTTGATGCCGTACTTCTCCATCGCCGCGTCGAAGCGCTCGCGGTCTTCCGCAGCGTCGATCATGTCAGCGGAGGTGCCCAGGATCTTCACGCCGGCGTTTTCCAGCGCATGGGTCAGCTTGATGGCGGTCTGGCCGCCGAAGGCCGCAACCACGCCCACGGGCTTCTCGGTCTCGATGATGCCCAGCACGTCTTCGGGCGTCAGGGGCTCGAAGTAGAGGCGGTCCGCGGTGTCAAAGTCGGTGGAGACGGTCTCGGGGTTGTTGTTGACCAGCACCACGTCGTAGCCGGCTTTCTTGAGCATCCACACGCAGTGGACGGAGGCATAGTCGAACTCGATGCCCTGGCCGATGCGGATGGGGCCGGAGCCCAGAACCATCACGCAGGGCTTCTTCTCGCGCTTGGCGAGGAAGTCGGCGGCCTCGTTCTCCTCATCGTAGGTGGCGTAGAAGTAGGGGCGCTGGGCCTCGAACTCCGCCGCGCAGGTGTCAACCATCTTGTACACGGGATTGCGGTGCATGGGCACGGGCGCACCGGAGAGACGCTCGATGGCCTTGTCCGGGAAGCCCAGCTTCTTGGCCTTCAGGTACAGGTCAGCGTCCACATTCCCCTTGCCCAGAGCCACTTCCATGTCGAAGAGGTTCTTGAAGCAGTTGAGGAAGTAGTAGTCGATCTTGGTGATGTCGTGCAGCTGCTCCAGGCTCACGCCGCGGCAGATGGCCTCGTACACGGCGAACATGCGCTGGTCGGTGCACTTGTCGATCAGAGCCAGCAGTTCCTCGGTGGTCAGCTCGGCCATGGCCTTCATGCGCAGGGTGTCGCAGCCGATCTCCGCGCCGCGCACGGCCTTCATCAGGGCCTGCTCCACACTCACGCCGATGGACATCACTTCGCCGGTGGCCTTCATCTGGGTGCCCAGGGTGCGCTTACCGTAGACGAACTTGTCGAAGGGCCACTTCGGCACCTTGGCCACGACGTAGTCCACCGTGGGCTCGAAGCCCGCCAGGGTCTTGCCGGTCATGGCGTTGGGGATCTCATCCAGGCTGTAGCCGATGGCGATCATGGCGGCAGTCTTGGCGATGGGGTAGCCGGTGGCCTTGGAGGCCAGAGCGGAAGAGCGGCTCACGCGGGGGTTGACCTCGATGACCGCGTACTCAAAGCTGTCGGGATTGAGCGCGAACTGGCAGTTGCAGCCGCCCTCGACCTCCAGCGCGGACACCATGTCCAGGGCCGCGCGGCGCAGCATCTGGTACTCCGCAGAGGACAGGGTCATGGCGGGTGCCACGACGATGGAGTCGCCGGTATGGACGCCCACGGGGTCGATGTTCTCCATCGAACACACGGCAATCACATTGCCCTTGGCGTCACGCATGACCTCGAATTCGATTTCCTTCCAGCCGGAGATGCACTTCTCGACCAGAATCTGGGTGATGGGGCTCAGGCGCAGACCAGCCTCGGCAATGACCTCCAGCTCTTCGCGGGTCTTGCAGATGCCGCCGCCTTCGCCGCCCATGGTGAAGGCCGGACGGACGATGACCGGGTAGCCGATCTTCTCGGCCAGTTCCAGGGCGTCCTCCAGCGTCTCAACCACGTCGGAGGGGATGCAGGGCTGACCGATGGACTCCATGGTCTGCTTGAACAGCAGACGATCCTCGGCCTTCTCGATGGTCTCGCACTTGGCGCCCAGCAGCTTCACGCCGTGCTGGTCCAGGAAGCCTTCCTTGGCCAGCTGCATGGACAGGGTCAGGCCGCTCTGGCCGCCCAGGGTGGACAGCAGAGAGTCCGGCTTTTCCTTGATGATGATGCGTCGCAGGGTCTCCAGGGTCAGGGGCTCGATGTAGATCTGGTCGGCGGAGGTGTGGTCGGTCATGATGGTCGCGGGGTTGGGGTTGACCAGCACGACCTCCAGGCCAGCGGCCTTCAGGGCCTTACAGGCCTGGGAACCGGCGTAGTCGAACTCCGCAGCCTGACCGATAACGATCGGGCCGGAGCCGATGATCATAACTTTCTTGAGCGAAGGATTCAGCGGCATTCCTTGTTACCTCCCATCAGAGCAATAAAGCGGTCGAACAGGAAATGGGTGCCGATCTTGCTGGCGACATTGGACGCCTGATACAGGCCGCCGGTCATCGCAGGCTGGAACTGCACGGAGAAGGCGGGCATATCCATGTAATCGATGCCCTCGCAGGAGCCGTCGTTGCGGTTCACAAAGCGCAGGGAAGCGTTGGCGGGCAGGGTCTCCTTGTCCACCTCGTAGCCGTGGTTCTGGCTGGTGATGTAGCACAGACCAGTCTTGAGATCCTCAATGGGCTGGTTGCCGCCGCGGTGGCCGTAGGGCAGCTTGGCGGTGTCCGCGCCCTGGCTCATGGCCAGCAGCTGATGGCCCAGGCCAATGCCGAACATGGGAATGCGCTTGTTGGCAATCTCGCGGATCTCAGCGGCGATGTTCTCGTAATCCGCAGGGTTACCCGCGCCGGCAGAGATGACCACGCCATCCAGCTCCAGGTTGAGGATCTGCTCAGCCTTGATGTTGGCAGGAACGACGGTCACCGCGCAGCCACGGCTCTCCAGCTGGGCGATGCAGTCAGCCTTAGCGCCCAGGTCCCACAGCACCACATTGTACTTGCCGGACTTCTCGGCAGCTACGGTATCCTTCACGGCGGTGGCGGCCAGATCAGCCTTGGAGAGGGCCAGCTCAGCGGCAGCCGCAGCGATGTCCTCGGGCTTTTCGGTCAGAATGGCGGCGGGCATGGTACCCTTGTCGCGCAGACGGCGGGTGATGGCGCGGGTGTCCACGCCAGTCAGGCAGGGGATGCCGTTCTCCGCCAGGTAATCATTCAGAGAGCCCTGGCAGCGGAAATTGCTGGGGGTATCGCACAGATCGCGGCAAACATAGCCGGCCAGGGCGGGCTTGGCGCCCTCAGCCACCGGCACCACGCCGTACACGCCGATCTGCGGGAAGGTCTGAACCACGATCTGGCCCGCGTAGTTGGGGTCGGTCAGGGTATCCATGTAGCCCACGACGCTGGTCAGGAACACCGCTTCACCGGCGGAAGCCTTCACTGCGCCGCGCAGCACGCCCTCGTAAAGCTGGCCGTCTGCCAGCAAGAGGTAGCCTTTCTTTTCCATGCTCATTGCCCTCCTGTATTTACTTCATGCAGGCGACCAGAACGGCCTTCTGCGCGTGGAGACGATTCTCTGCTTCGTCGAAGATCTCGTCGGCATGGGCCTCGAAGACCTCTTCGGTGATTTCCTCCCCGCGGTGGGCGGGCAGGCAGTGCTGCACCATGCAGCCCTCGTGGGCGACACTCAGCAGCTCGGCGTTGACCTGGTAACCGGCGAAGGCCTTCTCGCGGATGGCCTTCTCGTCCTCCTGACCCATGGAGGCCCACACATCGGTGAAGATAACGTCGGCGTCCTTGGCAGCCTCCATCGGCTTGTCAGTCATGAAGAACTGACCGGGGTACTGCTTGACAAACTCCAGGATCTGGCTGTCAGGCTGGTAGGCCTCCGGACAGGCGATGGACACATGGGCGCCCACCTTCAGGAAACCGACAATCAGTGAGTTGGCCATGTTGTTGCCGTCGCCGATGTAGCACATGTTGACCTCCAGCGTGCCCTTGTGCTCGCGGACTGTCTGCAGATCAGCCAGCACCTGGCAGGGATGGCAGAAGTCGGTCAGGCCATTGATAATCGGGATGGAGCCGTACTTGGCCAGATCCTCCACCTCCTGCTGGGCAAAGGTGCGGATCATGATGCCGTCCAGATACCGGCTCAGCACGCGGGCGGTATCCTGCACCGGCTCGCCGCGGCCAATCTGCAGATCGCGGTTCGAGAGGAACAGCGCGTTGCCGCCCAGCTGGTACATGCCCGTTTCAAAGCTGACGCGGGTGCGTGTGGAAGACTTCGAGAAAATCATGCCCAGGGTTTTGCCCTTGAGCAGCGGATGGGGAATGCCGGCCTTGTTGTCAGCCTTGAGCTTGTCCGCCAGATCGAGCAGCTCGATGATCTCATCCTTGCTCAGATCCAGAAGCTTCAGCAGGTGCTTCATACGGGTGGACTCCACCTTTCTCTATTAGAAGATTCAGAGTTTTCACATCAGGACTTCGCTTGAAATAGCAGAATTTTCCAGCATTTCGGCACACGAAATCAGGTGCTCCTTCGCACCCAACTTATATTATAGCATAGATTGAGATTGAGGGCAAGGGGCTGAGCGTCCCCGTCCGCCCCGATGCTGCAAAAAAATTTGCGGCGAAAAACCGACGTGATTCAAGGAGGTCGATCTCATGGAGAATCAGGGCCGCATCTGCCCCCGCGGCGCAAGCTACTACACATGGCAATCCGGTGATACGCTGCGCAGCGTCGCCCAGCAGGCAGGCACCACGGTGCAGGCCATGCAGCTGGTCAACCCTGACGTGGACTTCTCCACCCTTCCCATCGGCACGGAGATCTGTCTGCCCAGCCAGTCTTACACCTGCGTCAGCGGCATGGCCTATTCCGTCCGCGCGGGCGAAACGTTTACATCCATCGCGGAGGACTTCGGCATCTCCGTGTATGAGCTGGCCGAACGCAACCCCGGCGTGGACCAGAACCGCCTGATGGTCGGCCAGGTGCTGTGCGTGCCCTTCATGACCGGCGGCACCGGGGGCAATAACGGCAGTACCAATCAGCCTGCCCAACCCTCCACGCCCAGTCTTCCCACCCCGTCCCTGCCCTCCCAGCCGAGCCAGCCCAGCACGCCTCCGGTGGTAATCGTCCCCACCCCCGTACCCAGCACCTGCCCCGCCGGCTATACCCGGGATATCGTGCGCTCGGGACAGACCTACGCTGACCTCCTGCTTCGGCACAACGTCAGCTACCGGGCCATGCGCAGCGCCAATCCTCGCTTGTCCCCCGGCTACCTGGTGGTGGGCCAGAGCTACTGCGCGCCGGCCGCCGGCACCCGGCAGATCTGCCAGAACCTGCAGAGCTACACCGTCCTCCCCGGCGAGGATCTGGAAATCATCGCGGGTAAGCTGCGCATCACCAAGGGCCGTCTTCTTTCCCTGAACCCCTACCTGCTGCCCAGTGATTTCACCGAGGGCACGGTGATCTGTATCCCCTAAGGCAGCGAACGCTCCACCCGGCGCGCAGATGAGTTGACCGTGCTTTCCTAACCCGCCCCATGTTTGTCGGGGCTTTGGGTGACGTCGGCTTCCGCGCCTCATGGCGCGTTCTGCATGGAAGCACATGCAGACTGAGGGGTTTTCTCCTGGACAAATCCGTGCTATAATGGCAGCAAATCCCCCAAGGAGGCCCGTCATGCCCAGCCTGCTTCAGTCCACCGCCAATACCCGCCCCGTCCTGCCGGGAAATGACCGTCTCCTGCGCAGCGACGTTCCCCTGTCCCCCACCCCGGCGGACGTGGATTTCCTGCTGAGCCGCAGCATCACCACGCTGATCGACCTGCGCTCCGAGGCAGAGATCACCCGCAAACCATGTTCATTGGCGTCGGACGCCCGCTTCACCTACCATCACATGCCCGTTACCGGCGGCAACGCCATGCCCAACTCCCCGGCGGACGTCCCCCTGTCCTACCTGCGCATGGTGGACGCACAGATGGAACGCATCCTCCGCACCATTCAGGAAAGCGAGGGTGTGATGTACTTCTGCACCGCCGGTAAGGATCGCACGGGCGTGGTGTCGGCGCTGCTCCAGCGGGAATACGGCATGTCCCCCGAGGCTATCGCCGCCGAATACGCCCTCTCCGGGGATCATTTGCAGAGCTTGTTCACCGATTTTTACGCACGTCACCCGGAGATCAACGTGGAAATCTACACCCCGAAAAAGGAGTACATGCTGCAGTTTCTTGCCATGCTTGCATAAATAAGGAGCGACCGTCATGGCCGCTCCTTTTTCATGGAGTGAAGTATTGGCTGTTGCCGATGAAGCAGTAATGGATGCCCTCATAGGTCTTCAATTCCTGGGCGAATACCAACACCGCATACAGCAAGTGCAGCTTCGACTCGCCGCAGGTCAGCTCGTAGTAGACCAGCGGCGCCTCGTCAATCATCAGCTCCCGCCGGGCAAAGAGACCGCTGCTTTGCAGCATAATCCCCAGGCGCTCCGCGTCATCAACCTCAGCTGCCCTGGCCAGGCTGGACAGCGTGAAGCTCAGCATCCGCCGGGAGATGATCACCTGCATGGCCCGTCGAAAATCCACGTCCGCCGCCAACCGCAGGATTTCCAGATTCTCCACCTGACCAAACAAGCTGCTCCAGCCCGCTTCCGGCTTGCGCAGAGCCACCGCACCCACAGCCTCCCGGAAGTAAAGTACGTCCCGGTCATTCTCGATCAGGCTGCGATGTCGAGGATCGGACTGCATGACTTTCTTGTACTGGGCCAGCTGATCCTCGAATTTCCCATCCAGCTCCGGGTTGTAGATCGCAGCCACGATGGTCTCCCGAATGCCTTCGATGGCTGCATCGATGGCTGTATCCTGAGTGATGCTGCGGTGCGCGTCCTCCCGGCCATAGAGCGCATCGATGGTCACGCCAAACACATCCGCGATGCCCGGCAGCAGCGCCACATCCGGCCAGGTAGCGGCGGTTTCCCACTTTGAAATGGTCTGGGCCGCCACGCCGATCACCTCAGCCAGCGCCTCCTGGGTCATACCGCGCGCCTTGCGCAGTCGGGCGATATTATCTGCAATACGCATGTTTTCCGCCTCCTTCGTTGCTCCATCATACCATGTTTTTCCGGCGCATTCCACCGCCAAAACAGAGAACGGCCCGCCCATTTGGCGAGCCGTTTCGCTTATTTCTGCAAGATGTACGCCGTGCGGCGCTGCCCTACTTCAACACCGTGGATGGCCGCCGCCGCGCCCAGCTCATTGTCCTCCGGACGAAGGATGCGGCGCTCCACATCCTGCTCCTGCAGGATGGTAAATCCAGCCCGGATGAAGCGCTCACGCCATGTGCATTGCGTCTCACGGAAAACCGCCCATGGCTGCTGACCCATTTTGTCAAACAGGTCAAATATGGCGGCGACGTCGCTCCATTCCGCCTCGACGGCGTAGAGCCTGCCGCCGGGCACCAGTGTGCGGTAAATCTCCGCCAGCGCGGTCATGATGCCCGCCTCGCCGCCGCGGGTAGAAGACAAGCCGATCATGCTGGTGTACGCCCGCACCGCGTTACTCCGGAAGGGCAGCGCCATCAGCGAGCACTGGGCCAGGGCAATGTTCTCCACGTCCAAACTGTGCAGAACACGCTGCCACTCCATCAGCACCAATAGGTTTGCATCCGTCGCCAGGCCGGGAAAACCAGGACGCAGCTGGCTCAGCGCTGGCAGCAGACCCATACCGGGTCCGCAGGCCAGGTCAATGGCGTAGTCTTCCTCCTGGATGATGGTCTCCAGCATCTCGCGGATGACAGGATTATCCGGGTATTCTTGCCTCGTCCAGTTATACAGCAACCGTCCGTTGCGCCAATCGGCAATGTCGCTTTCATCGAAACAATCGCCGTCTTTCTCACGGCCAAAGACGACAATGCCTTCTTCCGTCCGCAGAGGCATTTGAGCATATAGCCCATACCAGTTCATTATTCCTCGTCCTCAAAGAGCCGCTTCAGCCGCAGCGCTGCCTGCTTGACAGCGTTCTTCTTCGCGCCCTGAAGCACCAGCTCGCTCTGAGCGTCCCGCAGATCAAGGCCGTTGAGGAGCTGCTCCACCAGCTGGGCCTCCAGGGAGATCTCCGCCGCAGGAGATTTCTCCTCCGGCAGCGTCACGCCATGGAAGTCGAGGATCAGGCAGTACTCGCCCTTCTCGGTTTTGGGGTTGTCCTTCAGCATTTGAAGAACTTCCCCCGCCGTGCCGCGGATGGTCTTCTCATGCAGCTTGGTCAGATCGCAGGAGCAGGAAATTCGGGTGTCCGGCAGGAGGTCGGCAATCACCTCCACCAGCTCGGTCACGCGGTAGGGGGACTCATGCACAGCAGCCACAGAGACGCCGCGGGCCATGGACAGCAGCTTCTCCTTGAGGTCCTTCTTTTCCCGCGGAAGGAAGCCATAGAAAGCGAACTCGCGGGTGTCAAAGCCGCTGACGGACAGCGCGCTCACCGATGCGCAGCAGCCCGGCACGGGAATCACCTCGATCCCCCGCTCCACACAGGCCTTCACCAGGCCGTAGCCCGGGTCGGAAATGCAGGGCGTACCGGCGTCGGTGGTAACAGCCACGTCGATGTTCTCCGCCAGCATCTTGTCCGCCAGCCAGGCACCCTTGCCTTCCTCGTTGTGCTGATGGCAGGCGGTCAGGGGCGTGTCAATCTCAAACACGTTGAGCAGCTTCTTGGTGACGCGGGTGTCCTCGGCAGCGATCAGGGCAACATTGCGCAGCGTGTCGATGCCGCGGGGCGTCATGTCCTGCAGATTGCCGATGGGCGTCGCGACAACGTAGAGGGTCGGCATTATTCGTCCACCTCCAGCCTCTGGGCCACGCGGAGCTTGGCAGAGCGTGCTCGCGGGTTGCGTTCAACCTCTTCATCTGAAGGCGGCACCGCGCCCTTGGCCAGCACCTTGACCAGCGGCTTCTTGCCGCAGGTGCAGATGGGCGCTTTGGGCGGGCAGGTGCAGGGATTCTGCAGGCGCTGGAAGCAGCGCTTCACCAGGCGATCCTCCAGAGAATGGAAGGTGATGACCAGGATGCGTCCACCGGGCTTCAGGCAGTCCACAAAGTCACACAGGGCCTTGTCCAGCGGGTCAAGCTCGTCGTTCACGGCGATACGGATGGCCTGGAAGGTGCGACGGGCCGGGTGACCGTCATCCTTGCGGCGCACGGCCTTGGGGATGGCCGCGTCCACCGCATGCACCAGGTCAAAGGTGGTCTCAAAGGGCTTCTTCTGCCGGTGCTCGCAGATAATTGATGCGATGCGGGCAGCCCACTTTTCCTCGCCATATTCCTTGATGATGCGGGCGATTTCCTTCTCGCTCCAGGTATTGAGGATGTCGGCGGCGGTCATGCCCTGGGTGCGGTCCATGCGCATATCCAGGGGCGCGTCCTCATGATAGGAGAAGCCGCGCTCGCCCACGTCCAGCTGGGGGGAAGACACACCCAGGTCCAGCAGTACGCCGTCCAGTTGAGGGGCGTCGGCAGCCTCCAGCAGCATCTTGCCGTCGTGGAAATTGCCGTGCAGCGCCCGGAAACCATCGAACTGCTTCAGCCGCTCGGAGGCCGCCGCAATGGCCGTCAGGTCACGATCAATGCCGTAGAGCCGCGCCGTGCCGCCGGAGGCCCGCAGCATCGCGCCGCTGTGGCCGCCGCCGCCCAGGGTACCGTCGGCATATACGCCGTTCTCCTTCACGTCCATCCATTCCAGGACTTCCTGCAGCAATACCGGTTCATGGACGAATTCCATCGGGAACCTCCTCATTTCCATTCAAGATTGAGCTCCGTGCGCAGCGCGCCCGCGAAGTACAGCGAGCCCGCCGCGATGATCACACCTTCCTCCCCGGCCAGATCGAGCGCCATTTTCAGGCCCTCCGCCAGGGTGGATGCTGCCACAGCTTTCCCGCCGCAGTCATTCAGCGCGGCGGCATATTCTGCCGCAGACAGGGCGCGGGGCGTATCCGGGGTGACGGTGACAATATCGCAAGCGATGTGTACCATCTGGCCGAGCATCTCCGGCTGCAGTTTATCCGCCAGCACGCCGGAAAACAGCACGCGGCGCTTGCCAGCCAGGTAAGCGTCCACATAATCCACCAGCGCAGCCACACCCTGGGGGTTGTGGGCGCCATCGATGAGCACATTGCCGCTCCATTCCAGCCGGGCAGGCCAGACGGTTTCCGCAAGCCCCTTGCGTACGGCTTCCTCGGGAACAGCAACGTCCTGCTTGCGCAGCTCCTCCACCAGGGCCAGCACCGTCATGGCGTTGCGCTGCTGATACTGACCGGGCAGGTTAATGCGCATGTTTTCCCATTTTTCGCCCAGCTGATAGCTCACGGTGGAACCATGCATATCGCCCTGGGCGCAGAGGATGCTGCTTTCATCCAGTTGCATCAGCGGAGCATGCTGGGCTGCAGCGGCCTCCGCAAACACGCGGCGGACGCTCTCCTGCGCAGGGTAGCACACCACCGGTGTATCCGCCTTGATGATTCCCGCCTTTTCCCCGGCGATCTCCTCCAACGTGTCGCCGAGGAATCCCATGTGGTCCAGGCCGATAGCCGTAATGGCGCAAGCGATGGGCTTGATGATATTCGTCGGGTCGAGCCGTCCGCCCATGCCGACCTCGATAATGGCGAAGTCGCAGTCCTCGCCGTCGAAGGCAGCCAGCGCAAGGGCAGTCCCCATCTCAAATGGAGTCACGAAATCCCCCTGCGCCTCGAGGGCTTTGGCGGCCTCCACCAGCGGATTGCCATACCTGACCATGAGGTCATCCGTCAGAGGCACGCCATTCAGGCGGATGCGCTCCTGATAATGCTGCAAAAAGGGCGAGGTGTACAGGCCGACCTTGTAGCCCGCAGCCTTCAAAACGCTGGCCAGCATGGCGCAGGTACTGCCCTTGCCGTTGGTGCCAGCGACGTGGATGTAGGGCGTTTTCATGCTCACGCCCATGTGCGCCAAGAGCGCCAGCACGTTGCGGTGGCCGTTCTTGCTGCCGGTCTGGTAGCTGCCGTGGATGGCGTCGATGACCTGATGGGCCGTCAACATGGCGATTCCTCCCCATTGTGATTTAACCTATATATTATAGCATACGCGGCAAATACTTGCAATGCAGGATTTTCACACAAAAACGGCATGACCGCAATGGCCATGCCGCTGATTGATGTGATTACAGGCTTTCCTTCAGTTCCGCCAGGCGCTTCTCGACCTGCTCCAGCTTCTGCTGGTTCAGGGCCAGCTTGGCCTTCTCCTGCTCCACGAGGGCAGCGGGAGCCTTGGCAACGAAGCCCTGGTTGTTCAGCTTGCCTTCCGCACGGGCGATTTCCTTCGTCAGGTTGTCGATTTCCTTCTGCAGGCGGGCGATCTCCTTGTCGAAGTCCACCAGGTCACCCAGGGGGATGTAGATGGTGGCAGCCTCAGTCACAGCGGACACGGTCTTCTCGGTGCCCAGCTCGCTCTCGGCGATGACCACGGTCTCACTGGCGCCGGCCAGACGGCGGAAGTACATGTCGGAGGCGATCAGGGTCTCGGCCCAGCCCTCGTTGGCCACGAACATCATGCGGGTACGCTTGGAGGGCGCCACGTTCATCTCGGTGCGCAGGTTGCGGATCACGCGGATCATCTCGATCACGCCGTTCATCTGCTTCTCGTCCGCCAGGAAGTCCAGCTCGGCCTTGATTTCGGGCCACAGCTTCAGCATCAGGAAGCCTTCGCTGCCAGGCAGGGACTTGTAGACCTGTTCGGTGAGGAAGGGCATGAAGGGATGCAGGAGCTTCAGCAAGCCTTCCAGCACGTAGAGCAGCACACCCTGCACGGCCTTCTTGGCGGCCTCGTCCTCGCCGTTGAGGCGGGACTTCGCCAGCTCAATGTACCAGTCGCAGAACTCGCTCCACGCGAAGTCGTAGATGCGGTTCGCGGCCAGGCCAAACTCGCCTTCCTCCATGTTGCCGGAGATCTGACGGGCAGCGTCCTGGAAGCGGGTCAGGATCCACTTGTCGGCGGTGGTCAGCATCCCGGGCTGCATTTCAACCTTCTCGGTGACGTTCATCAGCACGAAGCGGCTGGCGTTCCACACCTTGTTGGCGAAGTTGCGGGCAGATTCGACCTTGGCCTCGGAGTAGCGGGTGTCGTTGCCGGGAGACACGCCCATGACCAGGGAGAAGCGCAGCGCGTCGGCGCCGTACTTGTCGATGACCTCCAGCGGATCCACGCCGTTGCCCAGGGACTTGGACATCTTGCGGCCCAGCTCGTCGCGCACCAGGCCGTGGATCAGCACGGTCTTGAAGGGCGTCACGCCGCCCATTTCCTCCACACCCATGGTGATCATACGGCTCACCCAGAAGGTGATGATGTCGTAGCCGGTCACCAGCACATCGGTGGGATAGAAGTACTTCAGGTCCTCGGTCTGCTCGGGCCAGCCCAGCGTGGAGAAGGGCCACAGGGCGGAGGAGAACCAGGTGTCCAGCACGTCCTCATCCTGATGGATGTTCTTGGAGCCGCACTTCTGGCAGCAGCAGGGATCCTCACGCAGGACCATCATTTCGCCGCAGTCATCGCAGTACCACACGGGGATGCGGTGGCCCCACCACAGCTGACGGGAGATGCACCAGTCGCGGATGTTGGTCATCCAGTTCATGTACTGCTTGGAGAAGCGCTCGGGCAGGAACTGGGTCGCGCCGGAGGTGACAGCCTCGATGGCGGGCTTTGCAAGCGGCTTCATGGACACGAACCACTGCTTGGACACCATGGGCTCGATGACGGTGTTGCAGCGGTAGCAGGTGCCGACCTCGTGGGTCAGGGGCTCGATGGACTTGAGCAGGCCCAGCTCAGTCATGTCCGCCACGATGGCCTTGCGAGCCTCGTCGGTGGTCATGCCGGCGTACTTGCCGCAGTCCAGCACCTCCAGGTTCTCGATATCGTCGGAGGCGTCCTGCGCGCCGGTCATGTGGCCGTCGTAGGTGAACACACGCACCAGGGGCAGGTTGTGACGGGCGCCGACCTCGTTGTCGTTGGGGTCGTGGGCGGGGGTGATCTTCACCACGCCGGTGCCCTTGGTCATGTCAGCGTGCTCGTCGCAGACGATCGGGATCTCCTTGTTCAGCAGGGGCAGCACCACATGGCAGCCGTGCAGATGGGCGTAGCGCTCATCCTCGGGGTTGATGGCCACGGCGGTATCGCCCAGCATGGTCTCGGGACGGGTGGTGGCCAGCTCCAGCATTTCGCCGGTTTCCTTCACGGGGTAGAGCAGGTGCCAGAAGTTGCCCTGCTTCTCCTCATAAGTGACCTCCGCGTCAGAGATCGCGGACATGCAGCAGGGGCACCAGTTGACCAGGCGCGCGCCGCGATAGATCAGGCCCTTTTCATACAGGCGGCAGAAGGTCTCGCGCACGGCCTTGGAACAGCCGTCGTCCATAGTGAAGCGCTCGCGGCTCCAGTCGCAGGAGATGCCCATGCGGCGCTGCTGGTGGACGATGCGTCCGCCGTAGTCTTCCTTCCACTTCCACGCGCGCTCAAGGAAGCCCTCACGGCCAAGAGACTCCTTGGTCAGGCCTTCCTTTTCCATCGCTGCCACGATCTTCACCTCGGTAGCGATGGCGGCATGGTCGGTGCCGGGCAGCCACAGGGTAGGATCACCCTTCATGCGGTGATAGCGGATGGCAACATCCTGCAGCGTGCAGTCCAGGGCATGGCCCATGTGCAGCTGACCGGTGATGTTGGGCGGCGGCATCACGATGGTGAAAGACTTCTTGCCCTCCACGCGGTGCGCAGTGAACGCGCCAGCAGATTCCCAAGCCTGATAGAGCTCGCCTTCGAGGGCCTGGGGATTAAAATTCTTTTCCATTTCCATGATTTTCACCTCTATGTTCTTCGTTGCTTGAATTTCACAGACGGCTCATGTGGGTGACCGCGCCCACACGGCGTTCAGCTATGCAGTTCATACAGGTCACCTCCTTCTCCGGCCATCACTGTCCCATTTGGTGACAGCGCTGGCTACACTCGGCCATTGCAAGCAATGGCTCTCGCTAGTCGGGCCATAAGCCCGACCTCCGATCAGAGGCTCTGCCTCTGGACTCCGCTTAAGGGTGTTACACCCTTGAGAATCCCTTTTCGCAATCACGCTCGACTGGCCTCTTCGAGGTTCGCGCGCGTGTTGCTTGCGGGGACGATGTTTTTTCCAAAACGCAAAGCAGCTCTCATCCCGAAGGACGGAGCTGCTCCGTGGTACCACCTTGCTTCGCAAACGGGGATGAACATAGTTCACCCGTCTACCTCACATGCGCTATAACGGGCGCAAGCCGCACCAAGCTACTGACGGTTTTCCGCGTTCAAATGGCGCTCTGTGAAGCGACCTTCCCTCACCCGACGCGCAGGCGGTCTTCCAGCCGGTGAACCGCCCTCTCTATCCGCACGGACATTGAGGTACTCCTCTTCATTTACGAGCTGTGTACTTTTTGTTTAACCATCTATGGGCGCGGGCGTCAACTCCGCCTACACACAAGGCTGGCGGAACTGCCCGCGGCCGCCGGGCCGCTTAGGCGTTCTTTTCCTCGTTCTTCACGACGACCTGCACGCCCTTGTAGTAACCGCACTGCTTGCAGACGCGGTGGGACAGCTTCATCTGGTGGCACTGGGGGCACTCGACAATCGCGGGCAGAGTGAGCTTCCAGTTCGCCTGACGGCTGTGCTTGCGAGCCTTAGAGATCTTTCCCTTAGGAGTAGCCATTGTTACACCTCCTCATCCTTTTATGGGCAGCCCATTGCTGACCTCAGTTTTCTGCGTTGTCAGACTTTTCAGCCAGCAACTGCTGCAATGCCGCAAAAGGACGCTGAACATTCAGTTCGTCCTGGCAAAGCGTAGTAGTTACGTCCGCCTCGGTACCAATGGTCACATCCATTCCCGCGTACATGCCCAGGCCCTCGCACTCTTCCTTGCACAGGAAGCGCATGGGCAGGTTGAACATGACGTAGAACAGCGTCAGCTTGTCGAGTTCAAGGGCGCTGCCGTTGTAGGCAAAGCTCTCATCGTCCTCCGGGTCGCCTCCATGGATGAAGGTTTCGCGGAACTCGCCCTCGACTTCGCTGATGGCAGGGGCAAGACATTTGGCGCATTGAGAATGAGCAACCGTAGACAGCTTTCCTTCCACCGTGACGCTGCCGTCCTCACCGGCGACGAGTTTACCCGTCAATTTCACGACATCGAAGGTAACCTCGCTGCCGTTGACGTCCTGAGGAGCCAATTCCTGCTCCGCAGAGAAAGCATACTCCGTACCGGGATTCCGCAGTGCCAGAAGAACATCCAGCTTCAAGTGCTCACCACCTCAAATTAGACCGCTTGTAATTATAGAATTTTTCTGCCGATTTGTCAACACCTTTATGGCAGAAAATCAGCAATTCCGGGGGAAAATTATCTCCCCCGGATGCTGTTATGACTAACCAGTCCATTGCACAGACCATTCACTATCGCCGTCGGCAGACTGCAGATCGAAAATCGGCGACATGTGCGGCGATTTTCGTGCTTTTCTGTCAGGAAAAGCTTCCTTACGCGAGCAAACGGCCGGGAGGCTGGTTTACCAGCCGACCAGTGAGTGAGTGAAATCCTCGCAAAAATTCCACAAGAATTTTTGCGAAAGCGAAGCTTACTTGGCGTTTTCAACCAGTTCCTTGGTATCGCGGGCGATCATGATCTCCTCGTTGGTGGGGATGACGCACACGGTAACCTTGGAATCGGGGGTGGAGATGACCAGCTCCTTGCCCTTGCAGTTGTTGACTTCCTTGTCGATCTTGATGCCCAGCCAGCCGAACTCTTCCATCACGGCTTCGCGCAGTTCGGGGCCGTTCTCGCCGATGCCGGCGGTGAAGCAGATCACGTCCACGCCGTTCATCGCAGCGATGTAGGAACCGATCAGCTTCTTGATCTGGTAGTACAGCATATCGCGAGCCAGACCGGCGCGCTCGTGGCCTTCATCAGCCAGACGGTCGATATCGCGCATGTCGGAGGTGCCCTCGCCAGCGATGCCCAGCAGACCGGACTGCTTGTTCATCATGTTCAGCACCTGGTCAGGGGTCATGTTCTTGTTGTTGGCGATGAACTGCACCACCGCGGGATCGCAGGAGCCGCAGCGGGTACCCATCAGCAGGCCCTCGAGGGGAGTCAGGCCCATGGAGGTGTCCACGCACTTGCCGTCCACCACGGCGGACAGGGAAGAACCATTGCCCAGGTGGCAGATGATGATCTTCTTGCCCACGGGATCCATGTTCAGGAACTCGCACACGCGCTTGGAAACATAGCGGTGGGAGGTGCCGTGGAAGCCGTAGCGGCGCAGGCCCATCTCCTTGTAGTACTCGTAGGGCACGCCGTACATGAAGGCCTTGGGGGGCATGGTCTGATGGAAGGCGGTGTCGAACACAGCCACCTGGGGAGTGGTGGGCATAACAGCCTCGCAGGCCTCGATGCCCTGCAGGTTGGCGGGGTTATGCAGCGGGCCCAGGGGGATGTACTTCTTGATGGCAGCCTTCACCTCATCGGTGATGATGCAGGAAGCGGTGAACTCCTCGCCGCCGTGCAGCACGCGGTGACCCACAGCGCCGATCTCGTCCATGGACTTGATGGTGCCGGACTCCAGCAGAGCCTTCATCATCAGCTCGCAGGCCACAACGTGGGTGGGGATCTCCTGCTCATACTTGGCGTTGACATTGCCCTCGTGATCCTTCTGCTTCAGGTTGGAGCCAGCCAGGCCGATGCGCTCCACGCCGCCCTTGGCGATGACGTCCTCATTGTCCATGTTGACCAGCTGGTACTTCAGGGAAGAAGAACCGGCATTGACAATCAAAACCTTCATGGTCGTTGCACTCCTTTTCGTGGTTAATGGTCGATGATTAGTTCTTCTTCATGACGATCTCGCCCATCTGGTTGCGGCCGCAGGCAGCAGCGTTGGACTCGTCGGTGTCGATGTGCATGGCCAGCGCGAAGTTCTCGTTCACGCGGACGACCACGTCGCCGAAGATGGTGTTGCGGCCATCGGTCTCAACCTTCACGCACACAACGTCCTTGTCCTTCACGTCCATCTCGGCAGCGTCGGCAGGAGTCATGTGGATGTGGCGCTTGGCAGCGATGACGCCCTGGGTCAGCTCAACTTCGCCGCAGGGGCCAACGAGCTTGCAGGCGCCGGAGCCAGCGGTGTCACCGGACTCACGGATGGGGGCGGACACGCCGATGGAACGGGCGTCGGTCAGGGAGATCTCGACCTGAGTCTCCTTGCGGACGGGGCCCAGGATGGACACGCCGGTCAGGGTCTTCTTGGGGCCGACAACGTCAACGCGCTCAGCACAGGCGTACTGGCCGGGCTGGGACAGATCCTTCTTGGGGGTCAGCTGGTAGCCGGCGCCAAACAGGGTCTCCAGATCAGCCTGGGAGACATGCACGTGGCGGGCGGAAGTTTCAACGATGAACTGCTTCATGATAATATACCATCCTTTCGGGTTGATTTCCGTACAATTATACCATCAATCCCCGGGAAATTCAATGCCATTTCCGGCTTTTTCACGGGGAATATCGCATTTTCTGAAAGGCTTTACACCTTCACGGCAGATATGCGTCGTGAATGGTTTCGCGCCCGTCAGTCCGCGGAATGTTGATGGATAAGGCCGACAACAGCCTCCCCGTGCATGCGCAGAAAGGGCTCCCGACTTCCTGGACGGATGGGCCCACTCTCCCCTGCCCCGCGGCGGAATCTTTGGGGCAGCGGCATATCCGGCGGACAGGGTACCATCACATCCCCGGCAAGGTCGAGTTCAGACTCATACAGGCCCTTTTGAAGGCCCACGCCGATCTCCTGCACCGCTCCGTGCATCAGGCGGAGGTCAACCGGGCCGGGGTAACCCTCAATGCGGGCGTTGCGGATGAGCATAGGGCACCTCCCAACCAAAGTCGAACACATAAACACGGTAGCATTCCAGCGCATCGCCATTGCGGCTGCTCGACAACCTCAAAGGGACCGATGCGGCGACTTTGCAGAGGAACGCTTCCGCTTCAGCGGAAATTCAGGCGTTCCTCTGCAACCAGAGCCGCCCCGGATGCAGCCGCGTCTCCCAACCGCACCGGGGCAGGAGGGGGTCCGGGGGGAAGCGCGTTTTCGCTTCCCTCCGGCGGCTTTGCGCCGCTTTCGACGCGCGAAAGCGGCCTCCCACACCCACAACCCCATGCTCGAAAAAGGCCGCACCGTCGCCGATGCAGCCTCATATTCAGCTTATGCCGAATCACTTGTCGTAGTTCACGACCAGGGAGAAGTCCGCAGCCTTCAGGGACGCGCCGCCGATCAGGCCGCCGTCGATTTCGGGCTGGGCCATCAGGCCCTTGACGTTCTTGGGGTTCATGGAGCCGCCGTACTGGATGCGCACCTTGTCAGCGCACTCCTGGCCGTAGGTGCGGGCGATGGCCTTGCGGATCACGCCGATGGTCTCGTTGGCCTGCTCATCGGTGGCGGTCAGGCCGGTGCCGATGGCCCACACGGGCTCGTAAGCGATGATGACCTCGTCGGCCACCTGCTCGGCGGTCAGGCCGTTCAGGGCCATGATGGTCTGGAAGTCAACCAGGCCGTCGGTGGCGCCTGCTTCGCGGACTTCCTTCATTTCGCCCACGCACAGGATGGCCTTCAGGCCGGCGTTCACAGCAGCCAGCACGCGCTTGTTGACAGTCCGATCGGTCTCGCCGAAGTACTGACGGCGCTCGGAGTGGCCGATGACCACGTACTCAACGCCAGCGGCGACCAGCATGTCAGCGGACAACTCGCCGGTGTAAGCGCCGGAAGCGGCCCAGTGCACGTTCTGCGCGCCGACCTTGATGTTGGAGCCGGCAGCGGCTTCCTTCACGGCGGCGATGTCCACCGCGGGGACGCAGACGACCACGTCGCACTGCGCGTCAGCCACCAGGGGCTTGAGCTCGTTGACGAGCGCGGCAGCCTCGGCGGGGGTCTTGTTCATCTTCCAGTTGCCAGCGATAATGGGCTTACGCATTGGAATCACCTCATATCATTATTTACAGGATAAAGCCGTCCCCGCAAGAATACGGGGACGGTTGAAGTCATTGTCACTTTCCGTCGGTTACCGCGTCGCGGTGCATCTGTCATGCGCCGTGACTCCCACAAAGGAATCAGCGCCGCGCGGCAGCGCCGAAACGGGTCGAAGACCATCAGGCCTCGTCCAGGGCCGCAACGCCGGGCAGGACCTTGCCCTCGAGGTACTCCAGGGAAGCGCCGCCGCCGGTGGAGATGTGGGTCATCTTGTCGCCCAGGCCCATCTGCTCAACAGCAGCCGCAGAGTCGCCGCCGCCGATGATGGTCACAGCCTCGGAGTCGGCCATGGCCTGCGCCACAGCCAGGGTGCCCTTGGCCAGGGTGGGGTTCTCGAACACGCCCATGGGGCCGTTCCAGATAACGGTCTTGGCAGCCTTCACAGCCTCGGCGAACAAAGCCTGAGACTTGGGGCCGATATCGCAGCCTTCCTTGTCAGCGGGGATCTTGTCAGAGTCGCAGACGAGGGTCTCAACGGCGGGATCGAAGGTGAACTCAGGCACGCACACGGTGTCGATGGGCAGGAGCAGCTTGACGCCCTTCTCCTCGGCCTTCTTCATCATGTCCTTGCAGTAGTCGATCTTGCTCTCGTCCAGCAGGGAGTTGCCGATCTCGTAGCCCTTGGCCTTGAGGAAGGTAAAGGCCATGCCGCCGCCGATGATCAGGGTATCAACCTTCTCGATCAGGTTGTTGATAACGTTCAGCTTGTCCTCGATCTTGGCGCCGCCCAGGATCGCGACAAAGGGACGCTCCGCATTTTCGAGGGCCTTGCCCATCACGGCCAGCTCCTTGCCGATCAGGTAACCGGCAACGTTGGGAGACAGGAACTCGGTCACGCCTGCGGTGGAGCAGTGAGCACGGTGGCAGGAACCAAAGGCGTCAGAGACGTAGCAGTCAGCCAGGGAAGCCAGCTCCTTGGAGAAGGTCTCGATGTTCTTGGTCTCTTCCTTGCGGAAGCGGGTATTCTGCAGCAGAACCACGTCGCCGTCCTTCATAGCGGCAACGGCAGCCTTGGCGTTCTCGCCCACGACGGTATCGTCATTGGCGAAGACAACGGGCTGGCCCAGCAGCTCGGACAGACGAACCGCCACGGGCGCCAGGGAGAACTTCTCTTCCGGGCCGTTCTTCGGCTTGCCCAGATGGCTGCACAGGATGACCTTGCCGCCGTCAGCGATCAGCTTCTTGATGGTGGGCAGAGCAGCAACGATACGCTTGTCGTTGGTGATCTTGCCTTCCTTCATGGGAACGTTGAAGTCAACGCGCACCAGCACGCGCTTGCCAGCAACCTGAATGTTGTCAAGAGTTTTCTTGGCCATTGGAATGCACACTCCTTCAAAATGATCATTGAGAATCGGTGTATATTTGAGCGCCCGGAGGCGTACAAATCACGCATGGGGCAAAGCACATACGCCTACTCGTACATTTTACCACAATCCCCTCATATTGGCAAGAGCTCATCGGGCAGAAAAGCTCCCCTCAACCGGCTTTTTTGTCAGAAATTTCACGATTTCCTGTCCGGAGGTAGCTTCGATGACCAGTTATCCCCTGCAAACCATTGCCGTACTGATTCTGACCGCTCTGCTGCTGACCTGGTTTTCCCTGCGGTATGATCCGCAAAAACCCCATGCGCGCTGGATGCGGCATGGGGTTGTGGGGTTGCTCATGCTGTGCGTATGGAATTGTCTTCCCCTGCCTCAGGTCGGGGTGAATCCCCTGTCGGTGATGGTCACCGGCGCACTGGGACTGCCCGGTCTGGGGCTGGTGGCGGTGATGAACCTGCTTCCTTAGCAGGTCACGATCTCAATGCCGTCCACGGCCTCCTGGATGAGGGCCTCCATGTCCAACTTGGCCTCCGCCGCCTCGATGATATCCAGATGGGGATGGGTCGCGGGATGGCGGGGCGTGAAGACCGTGCAGCAGTCCTCATAGGGCAGGCTGGAGGTTTCCATGGTGCCGATCTTCTCGGCGATGGCGATGATCTCGGTCTTGTCAAAGCCGATCACCGGGCGGAAGACGGGCATGTTCACCACCATATCGGTAGTCCCCAGCGCCGTCATGGTCTGGGAGGCCACCTGGCCGATGGATTCGCCAGTGATCAGCGCCTCGGACTTCTCGGTGATGGCCACACGCTCGGCGATGCGCATCATGAAGCGGCGCATGATCAGCGTCGTGTACTCGTCGGGGCACTTCTCGTGGATCTCCATCTGGATCTTGGTGAAGGGCACCACATGCACGCGGATGCCGCAGCAGCTTTCTGAGAGGATGCGGGCAAGGTCCAGCACCTTTTCCTTCGCACGGTCGGAGGTGTAGGGGTAGGAATGGAAGTGCACCGCATTGATGTGCACGCCGCGCTTGGCGATCATCCAGCCGGCCACCGGGCTGTCGATGCCGCCGGAAAGCAGCAGCGTCGCGCGGCCATTGGTGCCCACAGGCATGCCGCCCACCGCAGGCACGACCTTCACGTACAGGTAGGCGTGGTCGCGAATCTCCACGTTCATGACGTGGTCGGGGTTCTTCACGTCCACGGAGAGATTCTTGTTGGCAACCAGCACCCGATGGCCGATCTGGCCGTTGATGGCGGGGCTGTCCAGGGGATAGCGCTTGTCGGAGCGGCGGGCAGTCACCTTGAAGGTACCGCGCAGATCCGCCATCATGGCAACAGCCTGGGCCGCCACGGCATCGAAGTCCTCCTTGGGCATTTCGATGGCGGGGCAGACGCTGTGCACGCCAAAGACCTTGGTCACCTTGCGGATAGCTTCGTCCTGGTCGGAATAGTCGGTGACGAAAATGCGGCTGTCATTGAGGTAGACCGTTGCGCCCAGATCCTGCACGGCGCGCTTGACGCGCTTGACCAGCGCGCGCATGAAAACAGGGCGGTTCTGCCCCTTGAGGAAAATCTCGCCATAGCGGACGAGCAGCAGTTCACGCATGTGATTGGCTCCTTATCGTCTGACATATGCCTTGAGCATGTCGTAGTGTTTCTTGATGGCTGCAATGGTGTAGTCGATGTCCTCTTCCGTGGTGTCGGGGCAGAGGGAGAAGCGCAGCGCGCAGTCAGCCTCGGCGGTGGAAAGGCCCATGGCCGTCAGCACGGTGGACACCTTCTGCTTGTGAGCCCCACAGGCACTTCCTGCACTGACGTAAATACCGTCACCCTCCAGGGCGAAGAGCATCGTCTGGCTGCGGACGGGCGCAAGCGTCACGTTGAGGATGTGGGGAGCGCAGGCCGGATCATCCAGCGCGGGGCCATTGATTTTGGCCGTCGGAACAGCTCCCTGAATACCCGCCCATAGGCGCTGCTTGAGCGCCATCATATGCGCACTGCTTTCCGCCGGGTAGGTGCGCACTGCCTCACCCATGCCGACGATGCCGGGGACATTCTCCGTGCCGGAGCGGATGTCGCCCTCCTGCCCGCCGCCAAAGACGATGGGCGCAACCCGGTGCCCCTTGCGCAGGATCAATCCGCCCACACCTTTGCTGGCGTGGATCTTGTGGCCGGAGAAGGCATAGCTCTGCACGCCGGACTTGCCAAAGTGGAAAGGTACCCGCAGGAAGCCCTGCACACCATCCACATGGATGGCTGCCTTGGGGCAATACTGGTCACGCAGCTTGCACACCGCCTCGATGGGCTGCACCGCGCCGACCTCGTTGTTCACCTGCATGAGAGTGATCAGGTGCACGTCCTCGCCCAGCATGGCTTCCAGCTTTTCCAGGTCGCACACGCCCTGCTTGTCCACCGGGATGTGCTCCACCCTGTGGCCCATGCGAGTGATCTCCTGGGCGCAGTTCAGCACCGCCGGATGTTCCACGCTGAAGAGCAGCACGCGGCCGGACTTCTTTACCGTACGCAGGTAGCCCAGGATGGCAATGTTGTCCGCCTCAGTGCCGCCAGCGGTAAACACCAGCGTATGACCCGCAGCACCAGCCGCCTTCTGACAGACTTCACGAGCGGCGGACATGAGCTTCTCCGCCTGCATGGCGGGCTGATAGAGGGCACTGGGGTTATGCCAGTTTTGCGTCAGGATCCCGAGCATAGCAGACACCACCGCATCCGAAGGACGGGTGGTGGCGCTGTTGTCCAGATATACGTTTCGGGTTGCCATCATCAGTTCTCCTGATGGGCGCCGTAGGGCAGGTAGTGCTTGATGTAGCCCACCATCTCCTCGCTGGGCTCAAAGACGATGACGCTCTTGGCGCCTTCCTTGGAGAAAGCAATGTAATACAGCTCGCTGTCACGGTTAAGGAACCAGCGCAGGTGCTTGATGTTATTGCCGGAGGTATGACGGCGGAAGGAGCCGCTGTTCACCTTGCCGAAGGCATCCACCTTGGCAATGTTCAGGCTGCCCAGAGACTTACGCTTCTTGTTATTGAACACCATCGCGAAGTCCAGAGAACCATTGGTGAAGGTATACTCATACTCGGTGCGGAAGCGGTCATGGATAATCCACAGGTACAGGGCAATGCCCAGGGGGATCAGGGTCGCAATCACCGTGTACAGATTGAAGGCATAGGGCAGCGAATACACCATGGAAACACCAATGACTGCGCAGAAAATCATCAGCACCCAGCTGCCATAGTACAGCACTTCATCCAGGCCGCGCTTATGCTTGGAAACGGCCTCTTCCAGAAAACGATCCATATCTTTTACCCTCCAAATGAATTTTGATTACATGGTAACCCGGCTATATTAAAGAAAGATGAACGCCAGCGCGGTCAGCACGCCCACAACGAAGCCGCCGGCAACCTCCACCTTCGTGTGGCCGACCAGCTCCTTGAGCTCCACATCGGTAATGGGCTGGCCATCCACAAAGACCTTCTGAATGATCTCATTGAGCACCTGTCCCTGCACGCCGGTCTCATGGCGCACGCCGGATGCATCGTACATGACGATCGCCGCCAGCACCACCGCGATGGCAAAGCCTGGGGAATCAAAGCCCAGCGTCGCTCCGACCATAATGGTCATGGACACAACAAAGGCCGTGTGGGAGGACGGCATGCCGCCGCTGCCAAAAAAGCGCATCCAATCCAGCTTCTTCTCCACCAGCCAGTAGGTCGGGATCTTCAGCGCCTGGGCAGCGAACCACGCCGCTACAGCACACCAGAGTACCCGGTTCTGGAAAATACCAAGAATGTCGTGCAAAGAGAAAACCTCCGTTTCCTTCGCGCACGGCGCGTTAAGAACTCATCCTTCTTATTGTACTCTGTTCAGGGTGCTTTGCGCAAGGGTTTTGAGGAAATTTGTCTCCCCGCCGATCAAATTCAGCGCGGCGACTGCCCTTTCCACCGCGATTTTTGCGTCCTCGCGGGTCGCTTCGACGCCCTTGACCGCCACCCAGGTGAGCTTGCCCTCCGCAGCGTCCTTGCCGGGGGTCTTGCCCAGGGTCGCGGCGTCGCCCTCCACGTCCAGGAGGTCGTCCACCATCTGGAAGGCCAAGCCCAGGTTCACGCCGTATTCGCAGCCAGCAGCGACCGTCTTTTCGTCCGCACCGGCGAGGATGAAGCCCGCCTCGACAGGCGCAGTAAGCAGATCCGCCGTTTTGTGCCGGTGGATGTAATCGACCTTCTCCTGCGTGGGCTCACTCCCCTCGCCGGTCACGTCCATCACCTGGCCAGCCACCATGCCGGTTACGCCGGCGCGGCGTGCAATGGCTTCCGCTGCGCGGACGCCGCGAAGATCGCCCATCTGCACTGCAGCGCGGAGCATCAGCTCCATTGCCGCAGACAGCAATCCGTCGCCTGCCAAAATGGCCATTCCCTCGCCATACACCTTGTGGTTGGTGGGGCGGCCGCGGCGCAGGTCATCGTTATCCATCGCAGGAAGGTCGTCGTGAATGAGGGAGTAGGTGTGGATCATCTCCAGCGCGCAGGCGAAGGGCAATGCCTCGTTGACGTCGCCGCCCAGGGTGTCGCATGCCGCCAGCAGCAGCACCGGACGCAGCCGCTTGCCGCCAGCCGAGAGAGAGTAATCCATCGCCTCAAAGAGCTTCTCCGGGATGTACCCCAGGGACGTCAGCTGCACGGAAAGCGCACCCTCCACCAGCTGGAGGTACTCGGCATAAGTATTCATTCCTCCACCTCCAGGGGGACTTCCTCCACGGAGCCGTCCGCAGCGCGGCGCAGCACCGTCAGCTTCTGCTGGGCGGATTGCAGCTCCTTTTCCAGCGCGGCAAGGGCCTGCATGCCCTCTTCGTAGCGTTTGAGGGCCTCCTCCAGCGGCAGCGCACCGGACTCCATCTCGCTGATGAGCGTCTCCACCTGGACGAGGCGTTCCTCCAGGGTCAGCTTCTTCTTCGCAGCCATGTTATCTCCTCCGTTCGACCTCCACGCTGCCGTCACGGAAGCGCAGGGTCATGTGGGTGATGTCGTTTGCCGTGTTTGCGCTCGTAATAACCTTGTCGCCATCCATCACCAGCGCATAGCCGCGCTCCAGCACGGCAGACGGGTTGAGCGCCGCCAGCCTTGCCTTGGCTCGTTCGATACGTTCCTGCGGGCGGCTGA
>SVGL01000002.1 GCA_015056325.1 Clostridiales bacterium
CGTAGTGGCTGCATACGAAGAAAGATCTGCCGCAGCCATTCCCTCACCAATGCCCAGTGCGGCATCCTTGCCGACAGGTTTAGTGCTGTTGGCAGGTGATGCGGAGTCAAAAGCTCCGCTGCTACGAAGGGCCGTGTCAGCATTGGAAGCAACAGTCTGGGCGTAGGGAGTCAAGTCTGCTGCAGCCATGCCTTCACCGACACCCTTGGCAGCATCCTCACCGACACCCTTGGCATCCTCGATGATTCCTTCGAGCTGCGTTACGAGGGTATCACTGGTAGTCTCGATCCCCGCATCCGTTAAGCTTTGTGCTAAAGCGTTTCGAACTGGCTGACCAGCACCGATTTCTTCAGCCTGCTGAATAAATGCCAGGATCTTTTCAAGCCTTTTGATGTCCTCATCACTAATCTGCTGTCCACTGTTGATCGCAGCAACCACTTCACTCAGGTATGTGGTTAGATTCGCCAGATTGTCACCTGAGACATGCGCATTGATGTCATTTTCGATCTGACCAAACTGATAGTCATCCAAGAGACCCCATAGTGTTGCCCAGGTTCCCTGATTCATCTCGAACGAACGCATACGTATGGTCAAGCCATCAATCCACTGCATCAAACTGCTGCCAAACATTCCTACAAACGGGCTATCGGCATTTGTTGTTGTGTTGCCGAAAACGCTGCTGGTAGTATATTTCGAATCCAGTGCATCGGTTGCAGAAAAGATGGCTTCAGGGCTACCTGTGATCTCGGGAGTCACCAAAATGTGAAGGGTTCCATCACGATCAAGAACAGCCACTTGATCAGGTGTCAGCATCTCAGCAGTAACAGCAGTAACCGGGATCTCGGTTCCGTTCTGCCAATATTTTGTGTCTGGATCCAGAAGCGCTTGAGCCGGGTCTTCATAACTATCGCCGAGTTTTACCACACCTTCAACTTCCACAGGATTGTTTTTGATAAACTCTCGGTATGCCTTCAAATCATATCCCGTCAGCGTAAAGGACATTGTGAAAGTCGGTTTTTCTGCATTGGTATCATCGTACCTGGTAATATAGGCAACGAAGTTCTGTAGCAAGGTACTTTTGTCGCAGCCAGTAGCTTCAGAGAAAGAACTTACCAGAGCGTTGATCTGATCAGGAGTTAGCTTGGAGATATCGACATTTTCTGCTTCGAGGTACTTACAGATCATTGCTGTAATATCATCGGGTTTCAGCGCAGTTGTTAATGCGCCGCCGGTTACCTCTTCATAAGCCAACACAGTAGCTGTAATCGCTTCGGGGGTGAGTTTTGTCGTATCGACGCCTTCTGCCTCCAGGTATTTTGAGATGTACGCAGTGATCTGACTCGGGGTCAGTTTTGTGATATCCGTGCCGCTAGCCAATTCCTGATATCCGCTGACTATTGCAACAATGTTTTCAGGAGTCAACCCCGAAACATCAGCTCCGGTCGTGGCCTCTGCATAAGTGGTCACATAAGCAACCAAACCTGCAGGGGTCAGCGCTGATTTGTCAGCACCTTCGGGAATTTCGGTGTACTTCGCAATGAAGGCATCAACCTTGGGCTGCTGCTTAACTACATCCTGTGCATCCGTATAGCTCTGAACGACGGCATTCGTTGTGATCGCGCCAGGGTTAGCGGCAAAGGCATCCCACCGTGCCTGTGCTCCGGTCATATCAAGGTCAGTGGCAATCTTCAGCACTTCCTCAGGAAGGGCTTCACCAAACATTTTATTCACACCGGGCAGCAGATCGGGATAGGTATTCAGATACTCCTTTATGCTGGCCAGCTGAGTCATGGCACTGCTGAAATCGATCTCCGGGAACATAGTCTGAAGCTCGGTTTCAGTAAGGCCAAGATCGAGTAGAGACTGAATCTGCGTTAGCAAAGCAATGTACTCTGTCATTGCCCCTTCATCCATGCCAGCAGTCAACTGATTCATTGATTCCAGAATGGCAGGCTGTTCTTCAGGTTTTGCATTCGCATACTGAACCATCAGCGCAACTAATTGATCAAGATCGCTATTGGCCTTCTGGATATCCCCCTGGTTCCAAACCGGCATCACAATGCCCTGTAGTGTCGAGGCATATTCCAGGGCAGCAGCTCTGCGGTCAGCCAGGTACCGTGTATTCAGTTCATCCAAAGCGGCCTGACGCGCTACAGCATCTTCCATGAGCATGATGACCTGATACTCTTTATCATATTGCTCATCAAGCTTGGCGTTTACAGCCGCCATTCCCTCGGCAGATGCAACAAGTGCATTCTCATAGACGGTAACGCTGGCATCCGCCTCACCACGGGCCTGCGCACGAGCTACTTCAGCTTCGAGTTTTTTACGGATCGTCTCGAATCCATCTGTGTCTGCAGCGGTCAGTTTATACTTGATCTCAATCTCACCGCGCATGTCGATCAGTTCCTGCAGACGCTTCTGATCTTTTTCCGTGAAATGACCATTTTGCCGTTTTTTCAGGAGCTTTTCAACTTCAGCATCGATCGCATCCAGCGTCTTAATGTCGGCAGCAATGCTATCAGAAACATCGGTGTAGCCACCTGCATCTGCTGTTGCTTTGAGTTCTTCAAGCTCGGTGCGGGTTGCCGCAGTCATGTCCTTAAAGGAATTCGTCCAGTGGTTGACGATATCGTTCGTTTCTTTCTCACCGTCAGACCACACGGCCATAACGGCATCAAACCAGCTCTGCATATCGCCGGTTTGGCGCTGGAAATCGGAAGTAGACATACCAAAGAAGGACAAGCCATCACTGTTTCCATAGAAGGTTTCCGCAGCGGTGTCCTTCCAGTTTTGCGCGGTCTCAGCCATACCTTCCAAGGCTTCTCGCGCCTGCTTGGCACCTGTAGCATAGTCTACGATTGCTACTGTTGCTGTGATTGCCGCAGCAGCAATGGCCAGCCAGAAGGACGGTGACTTGCTCAGAACAGAAAAGAAGCCCTTTGCGCCGCCACCAGCCTTGCCTACAGCAGTTGCAAACTTACCGATACCAGTGGTTACTGTGCCGATGCCCTTAGTGATTTTGCCCAGTGTCAGTAGGATGGGGCCAGCCGCAGCTGCGTAGGCTGCAAACTGGATGATTTGCATGCGCTGCGATTCATCCATGGAAAGGAATTTCTCGATCAGCTCATCCGCGCCGGAGATCAGGGTCTTAATTGTCGGATTCAGATCATCACCAATCTGCTGGGCGAAAAGGAGCGCCTTGTTCTTCAGGTTCTCCAGCTGGCTAGCCGTTGTAGCATAACGCTTGTTGGCTTCATTGGACAGGGCGCTGTTTTGATGCCAGGCTCTATTGGCGGTAACCTGTGTTTCTGCGAACAGTTCTGTGGCGTTGACAGAACGCAGCAGTGTATCACGGAGGCGGACTTCAGCAATCCCTATGTCTGCGAGGGTTGCAATGGCACTCATACCTTGCTCATCCATCTGCGCCAAGCCGACAATGAACGATTGGAAAGCAGCAGCCGGGTCTGCACTCCACAACGCCCTGAATTGGTCTGCCGTCATACCAGAAACAGCTGCAAAGTCATCCAGAGCTTCACCGCCGGTTGCCGCAGCCACTTCCATCTTGATCAGTGCTTTACTGAACGCAGAACCGCCCATTTCAGCCTCGATACCCACGGAGGACAGCGCTGTAGCAAAACCAAGAATCTGTGCTTCGGTCAGTCCGACCTGATGACCAGCTGCAGCAAGGCGCTGTGCCATGTTCATGATGGCGGATTCTGTCGTGGCGTAGTTGTTACCCAAGTCAACCAGCGTGGCGCCCAAGTTGCTGAACTGGCTCTGATCCATGTTGGTGATGTTTGCAAACTTCGCCAGTGTGGATGCCGCTTCAGCAGCAACAATATCAGTGCTGTTGCCCAGGTCAACCATGGTTCGTGTGAATTCAGCCAGGTGCTCCGTGGCAATGCCCAACTGACCAGCAACAGCCATGACTTCAGCAATGTCATCAGCAGAGGTTGCAACCTCCGTTGACATCTGCTTGACCTCTGCAGACAGGCCCTCGAACTCCTCTTCTGTTGCATCCACAGTCTTTCGGACGGAAGCAAACGCAGACTCGAAGCTGATCGATGACTTGATGGCTACAGTACCCAATGCTGCGATTGGAGTAGTCAACGAGGTTGTGAGAGTACGCCCGATGTTGCTATACAGCTGACCAGACTTCTGAAGTTTGTCACCCAACTTCTCAAGGTCTTCACCCCAAGCAGTCCATGCAGACTGAGCAGTACGGAGCGCACCGTTTGTCTGTTCGATCTCAGCTCGGGTTTCAGCAACTGCTGCCTGCGCATTGTTGAGCGCAGTTTCGGCATCTGTAACAGCATCTGTTGCTTCCTGGATTTTTTCAGGATCGTTGGCCTGTTGAGCAGCAATCAGTTTTTCCCTTGCTGCTTCCAGTGCTCGTTCGTATTCCTCAACCTGCTGTTCCTGCAACGCCATCTTCTCGTTCAGCATGGTCAGCTTAGATGTAAGGGCAGGAACGTTCTTCTCTACATCCTTGATGCCCGCAGCAGCCAGTTTGAACTTACTCTCTGCAAGACCAATCTGCTTACCAAAGCTGGTGATGGCGGTCGTGCTGTTCTTGATGGCTGTGCTTGCAGCATCCCAATTCGTCTGTGCAAGTGTCAGGGCCTGATTACACCGATCGATCTCAGCCTGCGTGGTTTGAACTCCGGCGCGGGCATTGTTCAGGTTGGTGTTCGCTTGGCTGACAGCATCCGCTGCATTTTGTGTAGTCTTTTGGAGTGCTGTATTCTGGCCGGTGAGCTTCTTGACTTCAGCTGCAGACAGCCGATACTCTTCCTTCAGCTGATCCAGGTTTGCCTTTGCTGCAATCGTTGCAGAATCATTGTCACCTAGGGTTGCGCTGTATTGGCGAACCTGTTCTGCAGCAGCTGCCACCTGCTGACGGAGAGCTTCTTGAGCTGTCCTGGCCGTCTGTAGTCTGCTAGCGTAATCGTTTTGACGATCATAACATTCTTGCAGTTTTGTGTTGGCTGCGGTCAAAGCACGCTCGTACTGACCGACCGCGTTTTGCTGTAACTGAAGCCGTTGCTGCAGGGTGGAAAGCTTGGCGGTTAAGCCCTCAGCCGTACCTTCAAAATTCTCAACGCCAGCAGCAGCCAGCCGGAACTTGCTCTCCGCTTCCTGGATCTGCTTGTTGACGGAACGGATATTTCGCGTAAAGTTGTCTGTCTGCAATGACAGCGATACAACTAGGTCTCGAAGCGCCTCGCTCAAGGGTTTCACCCGCCTTTCGGACAAAAATAAAAGCCGCTATGTTACGGCTTGAGATTGCCCCAGACCTCGTCAATGTACTTGCGCTGGGGCTGCTTCTTTACATGCTCCTTCTTGGCGCTCCATGCTCGGATTCGGAGGAAGCCCAGCATATCCATGTGGTCAATCTCATCCATTCGCCAGCCGCCTTCAAGAAGCGAGTTGTAGGTGGAATATATGAAATCCGGCAGCGTCAAACCTCCGGAGTGGTTTCCTGATTCGTCTGCGCTGCCTTCGTAGGGAACTCGTCCAGCACATTGGTGGTTTGAGTTTGAACTGCCATCAGCGCAAAGGCAATATCGTGCATCAGACGATCCACAGGGTAATGATCCAGTACATCATCGGGAGTGAACTGGTTGTTGAAAAGGATGCAGAACCACTTAATCATCTCGTCCATGGCCTCGCCAATGGAGAGCGTCGAAGCATCCTCAGAGGTTTCGCCCTTGAGTGCTGCATTGGAGATGGCAACAATACGGCCATACATCTTCGCAGCCGGTTCCATTTCACGGAGGGCGCGACCGGAAATGAAATCAACATGATACTTTTTGTCGCCCAGCGTACAAGTGATCATTCTTCGTACCTCCTGAAAGAATTAAAGATCGCAGCAGCGTACCAGAGTGGGCCAGTACGCTGCTGCGCTGGATTAGGTAGACGCGGTAAAGGTCGGCTCATACACAGACTGCAGGAAGGTAGCACCCTTCTCAGCAGTGAAGCCGTTCTGACCTTCGTCGGCCACAGCCTGGTACTGACCATCATGGGTGCGCTTGATGGCAGTCCATTCGATTTCGCCGGTCTGGCGAGTGATGGTCGTGCCTTCCTTAGTCTGGTAGTTTTCCGTGACAGGCTTCGCGCGCACTTTGTACAGCCATACATAGCGGTAAGCACCGTCAGACTTTTCCGACTTAAAACCAACAGCGTAGTACGGGGGCTTATCGGAAGCGTTGCGAATCAGAACGCCGTTGTCATCGATTTTGTTACCGAAGATCATTTCCTGGATCGCCAACGGAATGTCAGCCATTTTGGTTTTGAAGCTCAGTTCAGGATCCGGGTACAGCACATCGAATTCGATATCGTCCGCGTACTGGATGTCAGGATCAGCGTTATCAGGAGTGATGCTGGCCTCGATGGCACCGGACATCAGCTGAAGATCGCCATAGGTGTGCTCTGCTTCGGTGTCGGTTACCAGCGGTGCGATGACCACGTTCTTCAGACCGATCGTAGAAGCTACCTGGGGAGAAGAAGCAGGAGTCGCCATTTCTCATTACCTCCTTAAAGGTTGTCGATTGCGTCCCGAAGCCCATCACGGATGATTTCATAAGCCTCATCTGCTCTGGTGTCATAAGCGGGACGAATAAAAGGGTGGGCAGGAGCGGGGGCCGGGCCGCCGTGGCCGTATTCAACGGGTGTGGCATAATAAGCTCCGCGCTCCTTGCGATGAACGCCGATCGTGATGGACTTGCCACTGTTTCGGCGCTTTCGAACATTGCCAATGGCAATGGAATCGTGAAGATCACCAGAGATGATCTTGGGGTCTTTGGATGCATTCGCTCTCATCTGCTGGTGGATTGGCTGTGCTGCAGCCTGCAAGATGCGCCGGGCAATGGGAGCGCCAGCGCCATCGGCATCCATTTGGTTGGCCATGTTGCCAATGTCTGTCATGAGGGAATCAAAACCGTTTGTGTTGAGCGGCATAGGGTTACACCTCCTGTCGATAACACCATGTCCATTGCACGGTGTACTGCTTGGTGGCAGTATCGTAGGCAGGCTGGTTGTAGCCTTTATCGGATTCCTCAACCATGGCGAAACCGGCAGCGTACATGGCGCTGCGAATCTGTGCAGCCATGTCCGTGGGGTCGATATCGCTCCACAGGTTCAAGTAAACGAAGGTCTTGATGGAAGATACATGATCGTCCATGTGCGACGCCTCGGTGGTTGTGCTCGAGTACACCACATATTGAACAGGCGGGTTCTGGTTAGCTGATGTAGCTCGCCAGATACCCGCCATGACAGGAATATTGATGTGTGCAAGAGCGTCCTGCACCTGTTTCAACCGCTCACCCCCTCAGAAAGGGATGCCTTCAGGCCAAGATAGTCACCACGGAAGCCGTATTCACCGAGCGTGTTGATACGCCAAATCTTTTCGCGGAATCGCACCCACATACCGGGTGTGACATCTGGCCGATAACGAATGGTGAAGTTGATGACAGCTTCTGTGTTCATCACATCTGCAGCCCGATAGTGTTGGTTACCGGCATCCGTGACAGCTGACCATACCTTGCACACGACCACTTCAGTCGGTTCAGGGTAGCCATTCTCGTTCACGGTATTCTCGGTATACCCGATCTCAATCATGTGCCTGAGGTCACCGGGCCGTGGATTGCTTTCGAAGTTTTTATATCCGCGCAAGGCCCTTCACCTCCTTAGAACATCTGGTCTGGATCGCGGTGGGGATAAAGAAGATTCTGAAACGCTGTGCGCATGGTCGCGTAGGCAACGCTATCGCTGTTTTCCCGGTTTTCATAATAGTGGCTCGTCATCAGAAGGACGGCTAACCGGACAGATTCCGGGGCATCGTCGGGAAACGTAACACGACAGTAGTCTTCGGCTGCGGCCTGGGCCTTTGCGATCAGATCTTCAATGTAGGTATCTTCCTCATCATGCTGAATGCGCAGATGGGTCTTTACCTCTTCAATGGACAGGATCACTCCGCATCACCACGATCGGTCTTGAGAATCAGACCAGCCTTGCGCAGCTCGGCAATCAGGTGATTGAAGTCCTCGCGCAGGGCAGCAACCGTAGTGGCCTCGCTTTCAGTGACGTCCAGCAGAACAGGCTCACCGGCAGCAGGCAGATCGAACAGTCCTTCAGCACCTTCAACAGTTGCGCCGGGCAGGAAGGTCAGCTTGCCACCAACAACCCATTCGTTACCGCCATGGGCGTGATAGTTACGTGCATTGCTCATACCATTTCCTCCTTATTGGAGGGGGTGCTACCCGTAAAGGCAACACCCCCTGGGAATTACGCGCCCTTGATCTGCAGGCACTTCAGGCCTTCGGTCTGCACCAGGCGGCCATCCACGCGCTGGGTAGCACGGAAGCCAACCTGGCCGGTCGCAGCATACAGCTCGTTCAGGCGCTGGAAAGTACGGCCCTGGCGATCAGCGATCCAATAGGACTTGAAGTCGCCGAACAGGATGGGCTTGGCACCGGCACCGATCTCGGGCATGTAGGCAGAGGTGATCAGCTCATGGCTGAGCAGACGGTCAGGCTGGCCTTCCTTCAGGCCGGGCTGCCACATGTACTGGCCGTTGCCGTCCTTGAGCTTGCGAAGCGCCTTGATGGAGCTATCGTTCAGCAGGAACTTGGCGTTCTTGCGATAGCCTGCCTTCACGGAGTGGATCAGATCCAGGATTTCATCGGAAGTGAAAGTCGCGCCAGCCGTGGTGATGCCAATACCGGCACCATTGGTGGTATGGAGCAGACCGTAAGGCTTACCAGAACCATCGCCGTTGATGAAGGCATCTTCTTCAGCCGCGCCAATGCGACGGGCAAACTCAGCGGCGATGTAGCTCTCGATGTCGAAAACAGAATCCTGCAGCAGTTCATCGCTGACCTTAATCATGGTGGCCAGCTTGTGAGCGCCCAGGCTGATCTGGCCGAAGACATCGTCGGACTCGGGGATAACGCCCTCTTCATCCACCCAGCTGGCAGTACCATGGGAAGCCACAATGGGAATCTTGCGGTCGCCGGACTCGGTACGGATGATGGTGCACAGGGAGCGCAGGCGGTTCTCCTCTTCCAGAGCCTTCACCAGGGTACGCTCGTACTCATCGGGGCACAGGTAGCCGCCCTCAGAGTCCTCACCGATCTGCAGAGCGTTCTGCACCAGCAGGTGGCCGCCACGGTTGCGAACCATGCGCCAGAAGGCGTTCTTGTACTCGTCGGAAGCTCGGCCCTGCTTGCCAGTGACAGCCTTCTCAGGGCGAGAGGTCAGAGGGGTGTTGGTGGCAGCGTTCAGTTCGCGCTCCATTTCAGCAGCACGCTCTTCACGCTCGATGGCATGGCCCAGGTCAACAACCTCCTGTTCCATACGCTCATAAGTTGCCGTGTCTTCAGCAGACATCAGGCCGGATTCGTTCTGGTGATCGTCCAGGAACTTCTTTGCCTTGTCCCAGATTTCACCGCGCTTGATGCGCATATCGTTGATCTTACTCATGGTTGGTGTCCTCCTTTAGCGCCTTTGGGGCATAATAAGACCCAGCCGTTTTTGCAGCTGGGCGACAGGGATGCCGGGGATCTCCGGCTGTTCAGTTGCAGTGGCCTCAGGCTCCTGCTTATCGGGAACCGTGTCAGGCGGAGCTGCGGGGGTCTCAGGCGGATTCACCACCGGAGGTTCTGCCATGGCGGCGGGCTTGGGTCTGTGCGGTCGCGCACGATCCAGCCAGGCCTGGACTTTCACCTCCGCTTCAGCGCGATCCACGGTTCGGGGAGCCACGCTGTTGAAGAGATTATTGGACGGGACTTCATCCACGATGCCGTCAATGAAGCCCTCCGCAAGGGCCTGCTGGGCATCCATCCAGGTCGTTTCGCTCATCATGTTCGACAGCTCTTCGCGGCTGCGATGCGACTTGCGGGCATAGACATTGAGGATGCTTTCCTTGCAGGCCTTCAGCAGGTTAATGGCATCGTTCAGATCGTGCTCATTACCCCAGGCCATGCAGGACGGATCATGGATCATGAACAGACTCCCAGGCGTCATCTCCACCCTGTGAGCAGCCAGGGAAAGCACGGAAGCTGCAGAAGCTGCCGTGCCAGAGATAATCAGGTGTACCTTGCCCGGGTAAGCACGCACATCGTCAAACATCCGGGTCGCAGCATTGCAGTTGCCACCGTAGGAGTTAAGCACGATGCGCACATCGTCCGCATTCATGTTGTTCACGCCATACAGCTCATCATGGAGCGCACCGGGCGTGATCTCATCGCCATACCAGACTTCTTCGTCAATATAGCCGTTCAGACTAATGGTTCTCATTCGTTTCACCTCCTGCAGCTATCACGGCAGCTGCGCCGATAATAGGAATCATGTTGCCGTTGACCAGGTAGAGGTTACCGCCCTCTTCCTCGGAAAGCGGGTTCATGTTCTCCAGTTCACGGATATCGTTGGCGCTCATCCACCCGTTCTGACGGGCAATGGCGTAGCCTTCCATGCGGGACTTGTAGTCGCCGCGCATCAGGCCATCCATGTTGAACTGTACAAAAAAGCGCCCTTTCTCCTTATCGGTGAAAAGAGCGCGGTTAATGGCTTGCTCAATTCTGACAAGCCAGGGTCTGATGGTGTGTACCGCAAAAGAGATCGACTGATGCTCGATATTGGAGAAGGTTGCATGCTCCAGGTCGCCCACCAAATGAGGCGGCACCCGATAAATTCTACAGATCTCCGAAACCTGGAACTTACGGGTTTCAAGGAACTGCGCCTCGTTGTTGGGCATCGAGATGCGATCGAACTTCATGCCTTCTTCCAGAATGGCTACCTTGCCCGAATTACTGGAGCCGCCATAGGCTTTCGTCCAGCTTTCACGCAGCCGCCCGGGATCCTTGACTGTGTTAGGGTGGGTCAGAACGCCGGATGGTGTTGCGCCATTACTGAAAAACTTGCTGCCGTATTCCTCTGCGGCAATGCCAAGGCCGATCGCGTTCTTCTCCAGCGCGATGGGACTATACCCAAGCACACCGTCAAAACCAAGGCCCGGAATGTGCAGCACATCCTCAGGCCGAAGCGCCACTGCCTGGCCTTCATTGGTGGTGTACGTGTAGGTCAGCTGGCCATGACTGTCCCTGTCCACCTCCATACGATCTGGCAAAAGCGGGTATAGGCCAAGGATGCGATTGCGGCCACTGCGGATAATCTGGCAATACGCATTGCCCCACAAAAGAAGGTGGGAAAGCATCACCTCGCGCCACACAAACGAGGTCATTTCTGTGTTCGGTTCATCATGCAACACCTTATACAGCGGGTGCTCCAGCGCTTTCTTACTGCCGCTCTCGGTCTGCTCGTACACGTGAATCGGCAAGCTGGCGATGGTTTCTGAGATAACGCGTACACAGGCGTATACCGTTGACACCTGAATAGCAGATCGGGCGGTAACCGATTTACCTGCCGTGCTGGTGCCAAAGTAGAATACAGGCGCGGCGCTTACTGCATCAGTAGGCTTGTCCCGCGCCTTGAATCGGCTGAACAGTTTCATAGTCATCACCTCCATCGATTACAGGCCCGTGCCAGTCTTGTGGTCATGACAGCCTTTGCAGAGCGGCTGCCAGTTACCTTCGTCCCAGAACAATCGCAGATCACCACGATGTGGGACAATGTGGTCAACCACAGTAGCAGGCGTGGTTTTTCCTTCCTTCAGGCACAGGCTGCAAAGCGGATGTCGATCCAGAAATCGCTTACGGGCTGATCTCCAACGGGAATCATATCCACGCTGTGCAGCGTTCTCGCGCATGTATAGCCCGCGATGTGCTTCGCAGTAAACCCCATCAGACAGTTTCGGGCAACCCGGATGCCTGCAAGGGCGTTGCGGTTTCCTGGGCATCAGCGGCCACCCTTGCGCGTACCGCTGGCCTTGGATCGATCCGGCTTGCTGGGTTTACTATCGGACTTGGGCTTCTTTTTCTCAGGATAGGTAATGATCAGCTCGCCTTCCTTCGAAACAAAACGATCCTTGCGCTTATCTTCCATGGGGTACCTCCTAGTTTTTCTTTTTCTTCTTAGGTTCAAGGCGCAGATGGACATCAATGTGATATCCACTCTGGACTGCCTTGACGATTTTGAATGTAGAGTTTCGCTGCAACAGGAATTCATTCTCGCTGCCATAATGGGAAACAGGTGCAACATATGCCCCTCGACCGGTACCGGCAGGGACTGTGATGACGAATCTGTAATCGCCACCAAACTGCGCACCCTCTGAAGCCGATGTGGACATAAATCCTTTATCAGTCAGTCTTGCACCGGCCCGCGCCATGGCGTTGATCTCATCTACGGTTTTGTTGCCGCCGAAGATCGCGCCGCTGGCACCACGGAATACCGTCAGGCTTTTCTTGAGCTTGAACTTATCAAGGGCATCTGTAATGTTAGCGATTGTTTCCTGCATCCGCGGCGATGCATTGTGTAGGCCCGATATGCGTAGGGCATCATTGATGTCTTCATATGCGCTGCCCGTGTAATACCGGACTGCCGACAACTGGTTCGGTAATAGATTGCTGCGCCAGTCCGGAAACATGCCGTTGGTCTGGTTCACTCCGAAAAAAGACTCCGACTTACTGGCATCCGTGGTTTTGAAGGCGCGACCGCCTCGACCTCCCATCCAGCATCACCTCAGTTTCCTGAGCCGCTGCTGATGGGCAGGGATCGGAATAATGTTTCCTGCGCACCACTCGGGGATCGAACCATGAAAAAAGATGGTGGCAGGTTTCAGCCGCGCCATCATCTCTTCATAACCCTGTCGGAATAGGCGCTTGCTCTCTGCATCCATCTGTGTCCCCACAGAGGATATCGCAACAGCGCCGCCAACAGGCTCACCGTCAAAACACCAGTCATAGCTGCTTTCATCGCTCCAGGAGATGCTGGGAATGACTGTCATGCCATGTTCTTGCCAGTATCGACCCAGCCAGTGCTTACGGTAATGATTGTACAGTTGTACAGGGAAAGGGAAATCAATATAGAGCGAAAAATCGGGTGTACAAACACACTTGAACTTTTCGAGCATGGGCATATAGAGCTCAACACCGGTCCATACGCGAAAAAACTGATAGTCGCTGAGAAAGAAATGGACGGCTTTATCGCCCGGATTATCGCAGCGTTTCGCCTGATTAAAGCCAATAAACTCGGCAGAATCAAGCATTACCGGTGCAATTTCGGGGATATTGTAGCGTCCAACGCCACCATACACAGCTTTATCCAGATTCTCGCAGTTTCTCATCCACCATAGCATCCTGTGCCTCCTTCATTTTCAGATAATCAAAAGCCCACGGTCATCGTAGACGGAACCACCAGCGCCCTGGTTCTTCATGGCACGATCCAGCGCCATGACCAGAGCAACTGCTCCGTCCACCTTTTCCGTGGACTTTTCCTTATCGATTTTGAGATTACCCGCAGGGTCAGTGCGGACAAAAGCATTATCCATGTTCCACCGAAGAACAGGATGACCACCATGGGCAAGCTTCTTTTCCAGAACGATTCGCATCAGTTCCTTAGTCGGCGGACTCATATCTTTAAAGCCCTGGCCAAAGGGGACCATCGTAAAGCCGTCCCCCTGCAGATTTTGAACCATCATACTGGCATTCCAGCGGTCATAAGCGATTTCACGAATGTTGTATCGCTCATTCAACTGGCAGATAAACTGCTCAATAAACCCATAATGAACGACATTACCTTCAGTCGTTTTGATATGCCCCTGCCTCTCCCACACATCATACATAACGTGATCACGTCGGACGCGGAGAGGAAGTGTGTCTTCAGGGAGCCAGAAGAATGGGAGAACAATGTATGGCTCGTCTTCTGAGGTAGGAGGAAAAACCAGAACCAATGTAGTCAGGTCGCTAGTCGATGAAAGGTCTAGCCCCGCATAACAGGCACGACCTTCCAGCTCATAGGGGTCTACATACCCGGCGCAGTCATCCCACTTATCCATTGGCATCCATCGTACCGACTGCTTAACCCACTGATTCAAGCGTAGCTGACGGAACATATTCTCGTCCGCAGGAGTTTCCAGCGCCTTTCTGAAGGCATCTCGCACCTTATCAATGGCGATGGTATACCCCAGAGAGGGGTTAGCCTGGTACCAGTTTTTTTCGTCTGTCCAGTCTGCGTTATCGGGCAAGCCGAAGATGACAGGGTAAAACCGGGGGTCCCGTTTTCTGCCTTCCAGGATATCCAGCGCCTTCTGATGTACTTCCCAACAAATGCTGTTTCTGTCAGTCCCAGCGGTGGTCAGGAAAAACCATAAAGGCTGCTTACGAGCATCACCAGATCCCTGTGTCATAACGTCATAAAGAGCACGGGTAGGCTGGGTATGCAACTCATCAAAGATACATGCACTTACGTTCAAACCATGCTTCGTTGCAACTTCACTGGACAAAACCTGATAAATGCTGCCCGTGGGCTCGTATACCATGCGTTTGACAGAGGGGATGATCTTGATGCGCTTGCTGAGTGTCGGATTCTGTCGAACCATGTCGACTGCTACATCAAATACAATAGCAGCCTGCTGGCGATCCGAAGCACAAGAGTAAACCTCCGCTTTCCATTCGCTGTCGTTCACCAGCATATTCAGAGCAATTGCGGCACCCAGTTCGCTTTTGCCCTGCTTTTTAGGTATTTCTATGTATGCCGTCGTGTATTGACGCTTGGTAGGATCATCATCATCCACCGTGCCAAAGACATCACGCACTATTTTCTCCTGCCAAGGTAGCAGTGTGAAGGGCTTACCATGGAATTCGCCCTTGGTGTGCTTCAGGCACTCGATAAACCGCACCACACGATCGGCTTTCTGCTGATCATATGCCATTACCAGCCTCCGTTCAGCAGCGCTTCCATCGGATCATCTGCTGACCCAGCATTGCCGCCATCCGCAATGATACGAGAGCGAGTTGCTGGCGTCAGGCCGAATTCAGAGCAAAACGACTGCATGATTTTCAGATTCTGCTGTGCAATGGAGACCTGCGGAACCTGCTGTACATAACCGGAGGGTGTTTGGAAGATGGAACCATGCTGCGAGATAAACTCCTCCGCTTCTTTCCAACGGGCATATGCCTGGCAATAACCAGCGAAGGCTGTCAGATCTGCAGTAGTCAGGACACCCATAGCTTCCAGCGAAGGGCCTAAGCGCTTCCATTCCTTTTTAGCTTCATCTTCAAGCCAGTCAGGGCATTTGATCTTACCCTTGGGCGGGATTGGTTCACGATCGTTCAGAGGACGCTTTCCCGGGTTCCCCTCGAGCATTTTCAAGGCAGTCGGCTTGGGTTTTCTTCCTCTGGTAGCCATCAGTATCACCTCCATTCTGCAGTATTTTCTGTAGTTCTTGCTTAGTCGGATACCGTTTGCAACTCCCGTGTTGTTCAGGGCACCACATCAGATGCTCACACTGGGGCATCAATTCTGATGCGAATCTGGGAGAAACATCAGCAATGGCTGCTTGCATTTTGAACGCAATCTCGCGAATGAACTCCTGTGCCCTCACACACATCCGTTTGTGGCAGAAATGAATCAGCGCTTCAGGTGTAAAACCCATGACCAGCTCGCTCGTTGTTGCCCGGGGAAGAACGAAGTTTGCATCTTGAGTGGCCTGCTTTGCGTTGCAACCACCATCTTCAAGAAGCTGTTTGATCACACTGCGCTTTTCGTTTATGTGATTCATCAACGCCTCGTATTCTGCCAGCGCAGAAGCGTTACGACGGATGGTAGCGGGGGTCTCCCACTCGAAGCCCGACTTATCGATGTATCGAAAAGAGGCACAGTTTTTTACTACCTGATCTGCCGGAATACTGGTTACGGTATCCATTGCATCTTGGAATCTGTAGTTATCCTGAAAAGCATACGGAACATCTGTGCCAATCTCATGACGCATGCATTGTTCTGCGGTTCCGCGATCCAAGCCTGTGATTCTGAATTTGATGTACTCACAGCGGCTCCCGCTCATGTGACCACTTCGTTGGCACGAAATACCCACACGTTTTGCATGCTTTTCAGGAGTGTCATAACAGACACAAGCAAACTGGCCATGCTTCTCGTATAATGCCTTTACATCATCCGGATTGAGCAATGTTACAGTGATCATTCCTGGCCTCCCTGCTTCTGAGGAACAACCGCCGCATAGGGGAGTTTCTCGCCATTTCGCAGCACCCAGATATCTGACGTGTCCTGCCGATATACTGCATACCGTTCAACAATCACGCTGGCATATCGGGGGTCAAGCTCCATCGTACGACAAATACGGTCCGTTTCTGCACAAGCGATAAGTGTACTACCAGAACCGCCAAACAGATCCAGCACCACAGCGTTTGGTGCGGAGCTATTCTTGATAGGGTAAGCCAGAAGCGGGATAGGCTTCATAGTCGGGTGTTCCTTATTGCGCTTCGGTTTGTCAAAATTCCAGATGGTTGTTTGCTTGCGATCTGCGAACCAGCGATGTTTGCCATTGGGCATCCAGCCGAACAGAACAGGTTCATGCTGCCACTGATAGGGTGAACGACCAAGCACCAGGGAGTTCTTGACCCAGATACATACACCTGAAATATGGAATCCAGCCTCTTTGAAAGCACGTCGGAAGTTTAACCCTTCTGTATCCGCATGAAAGATGTATGCAGAACCGCCTTCTGCCATATAAGAAGCCATATTCCGAAATGCTGCAAGCAAGAACTGATAGAACTTCTCGTCAGCCATGCTGTCATTCTGAATCGATTTTCCATCTGCAGATTCATAGGCCACATTATAAGGCGGGTCGGTGATTACCAGATTAGCTTTTACGTCCTCCATCAGCCGCGCTACATCATCAGCGTTGGTGCTGTCACCGCATACCATTCGGTGGTTTCCAAGCATCCATACATCGCCAGGCTGAACAAAAGGCTGGACTTCATCAGGGTCAATATCGCAGTCATCATCTTTGACATCTTTATCATGAACCTTTGAGAAGAGGTCATCAACTTCTGCCGCATCGAAGCCAGTTGCGCCCAGGTCATAACCAGAAAGCTGGAGATCAGCCATCAGCTCCGCCAGTGCCTTCGGCTCCCATTCACCGACAGCTTTATTTAGTGCAATGTTGAGCGCCTTTTCGTCCTGCGGATTCTCAATGTGCACAACAACACAGTCGATGGCAGTAGCGCCATCCGCGACAAGCACCTTATACCGCTGATGACCACCAACAATATTGCCAGTGACTTCATTCCAGATGACCGGGTCGACATAGCCAAAGTCATTCAGACTTCGCTTGATCTTTTCGTACGCGGGATCACCAGGTTTCAGGTCTTTTCGCGGGTTGTATTTTGCGGGCTTCAACCTGTCAACCGGGATTCTTTGCAGGTTCATTTCAGTATTCATGGCTGACCTCCTTGGGTGATAACAATATTTCTTCAGGCCGCTTATCAGAGCGGCTTTTTGTGTCCTTTGATAAGTGGATACCCCCACCCCCGAATTTCGCGAAAATTCACGCGAGAGTGGGGCGCGGTCGCTTAGGATAGGCCCCCAGAGATTCGATCCCCCCTCCCGGGCACACCACTTTCGCCGGGTGAAGTGCCCGACGGGGCCGGTTCTGGGGCACCCGGGGGGCCGGGGTGTACCGGGGCGCGGTGGGGGCGGCAGCCGGGGGCGAAGGGGGTGTGCCGGGTGGCGCAGGCTGGGGACCCGGGCGGCGGGGTGTGCCGGGCGGCGGGCTGGGGACCTGCAGCCGGGGCGGGGGCCTTCCGGGGCGGCTTTTCGCGGCGCGGCGCGGGCGGGGGCGCAGCCTGGCCACACGGGGCCTTTCCCAGGCGGCAGCCCCTTTTCCCGGGCGCGGGGCCGGGGGCGGCACGTGGGGCCTTTACGGCCCGGACACGGGCAAAACGCGGGGGGCGGGCGGCCTACCAGGGGCCTTTCCCGGGCGGCGGGGGCGGGCAGAAGGGGGCGGGCACGGCGGGCGATCCGGGCGGCGCGGCGCATAAACACTGGGGATCGGGGGCCGAAAAGCTACACAAACCCCGTATCTTCCAGAAGCTTTGGCAGCCGATCCCGGAAGGGGTTCGCGTACGCGCTATATTAAGGAAGCCGTTTTTCCGGCGGCCGTTTTTTGTGTAGTAAGAGCTTATTTGGGGCGAAAACATTGTGCTTTCGGTCGGGTTGCTATTTGGGGCGAAAAGAGTGATGTATGTGTCACGCCGCGGGGCAAGGCCCCCGGGAGCCGCGGGCGGGAAAAGCCGCCGGGCAAAGGAGCCCCCATGAAAAACCAGACTTTCGGCATCGAGATTGAAACAACGGGTCTCGGGCGCAGAGGCACAGCCCAGGCCATCGCGGCCTTCTTCGGAACGACCGCCCGGTACATCGGAGCCCACCTCGACAACTGGGAGGTGCCGATGCCGGACGGGCGGCATTGGACGGTCGAAAGCGATGCCTCGGTGACCAACCCCAGCGCGGAGGTGGTCAGCCCGGTGTGCCGCTGGGAGGACATCGAGATGGTGCAGGCGGTGGTCAGGCACCTCCGGAACGCCGGGGCCAAGGTTGACGGCTCCTGCGGCATCCACATCCACGTCGGCCTCGGGGCACACACCCCGCAAAGCCTGCGGCGGCTGGTCAACCTGGTCAATGCCAAGGAAGACCTCCTGACACAGGCCTTGGGCATCACCCCGGAACGCCGGGCCCAATGGTGCCAGCCGGTTTCGCCCCGATTCCTCGAGGCGGTCAACAAGGCCAAGCCCACCACCATGGACGGCTTCGCGGAGATTTGGTACCGACACAGTGGCGGCAGCAGCGGAAACTGGCGAGTGTGCGCCCTGCACCACTACGACCACAGCCGCTACCACCTGCTCAACCTCCACGCCACCTTCTCCACGGAGCGCCCGGCGCACACCATCGAGTTCCGCGCCTTCAACGGCACACTCCACGCCGGGAAGATCAAGGCCTACATCCAACTGTGCCTCGCGATAAGCGCCCAGGCCCTGAACACCAAGGCCGCAAGCGCCACCCGCCCGGTCACGGACAACCCGAAGTACACCTTCCGATGCTGGCTCCTCCGCCTGGGCTTCATCGGCGACGAGTTTGAAACCGCCCGGACACACCTCCTGGCCAACCTGCCCGGCAACGCCGCCTGGCGGCAGGCCTCCTAAACCCGCCTGACGATGACCCTTGGCAAGGGTCGAAACCCCGCAAGGGGTCGCGGGAGCCAAGCTCCTAAATCAAGCAAGGAGGTACACCTATGTACGAGCACACCTACTGGAACCGGAACGGCGAGGCACAGGCCAAGTACGACGCGATGGAGGCCGCTGGCTTCCGGTACACCCAAGCCACGCACACCCTCTTCCACGCCTACTACCGCTACCACAACGACGGTGACCTGCCCGGCTGGGCGCGGAGCCGCTGGGACATCACCCGGTACACTTTCGAATTCGGAAGCAGGCAGCGTGTGCTCACCGAGGCAGGCGAGGCCGAGTTCGAACGCCGGATCACCGAAAGGATCGAAATCGAGCACGCCCGCTTCCTGCGGACGCACACCCTGGCCTGACACAGCTACCAAATCAAGGAGGAACACATCATGAAGACCATCACCCTGACACACAAGCTCTCCGACTTGGGCGCCTTCCTACGAGGTACAGATGCTGACGAAATCATCGCCCGAACCACGTACATCCCGGGCGGCTGGCACGAGGCGGAATTCGAGGCACACCGCGCTGGCTTCCAAATCAGCCGCTTCCTCAACGAGGAGTACCTGCGCAACCACACCTTTGCGGAATGCTACCGCCTGATCCGCCGCTGACACAGTTTTCAAATCAAGAAGGAGGTACACACCATGTACGAAGATTCCGAAATCATGAGCGAAGAAGAGGTCGTTTCCAACCTGATCGCCCTGCTGCACGGCGAGGCCATCGAAGACACCATGCTCGACGGGAGCCGGGCAACCACCTTTTCCGACGGCGGCTACCTTACCCGCGACGAAGGCTTTGTCCTTTACACACCGGACGGATCCAAATTCCAGATCACGGTCAGACAGGTGTGACCGGCGGCTTCCAAATCAACCCGCCTGACGATGACCTTTGGCACAGGTCGAAACCCCGCAAGGGGTCGCGGGAGCCAGAGCTTCCAAATCAAGCAAGGAGGACACACACATGCCCAGCATCACCTACTTCATCCGCTTCACCCTGCGCGATCCGAAACCCGGCGTTCCTTACGAGGAACAGGAACACCTGAACCTTGCGGATGCTTTCGAAGCCTTCCGCCTCTTCGCCGAAGCCGACAGCCGCTGGATGTACACCCATATCGAGCTGACCGAGTACAACTGGGAAGAGTGTACCGACACCCCGATCGCCACCATGACCTTCAACGCCTGACAGCTTTCAAATCAAGGAGGACAAACACATGGCAAAACTGGATCTGGACACCTGCATGGACATCTTCGACTGGTTCGATGACAACACATTCGAATACATCAACCACATCATGCTCAGCAAGGTCGATGGGGAGGCCAGGGTCAAGGGCGCAATGCCCGAGATCCGCAAGCGGGCCAGGTGGCTGCTGAAACTCCATCGCGGCACAGACGGTGCCTACCCGGAGCAGCTTTTGAATCAACCCGCCTGACGATGACCCTTTGGCAAGGGTCGAAACCCCGCAAGGGGTCGCGGGAGCCAACGCTCCTAAATCAACACAAGGAGGAACACAACATGACCCCTGAACAGAAAAAGATTTACTTCGCTGCCTACCATGCAGCCATCGAGGCTCTCGAATCAACAGTTGCCTACCGCGAACACCGAACCGCAGGTGCAAAGCGACGCGCTGATGCTGCCAGTGCCGCAGCAGGTCAGGCTGCCGGTGCCGCATCCAAAGCGAAGTCCGAATTAGAATACGGCGAGGCCTACGAGCGGCTCGAGGAAGCAGCTTGCTGCGCGGAGCTGGTCTGGCGTACCCTGACACAGAACATTTGCACTCGGATGAATAGACATGACTACAGGAAGTGGGCGGACAAAATTCGCGCCAACCTGGCATCGGCAGAAAGCTCTCAAATCAACGAGGGTAAAAAATAAAAGCCGAGCGGGCACACATACCGCTTGACTTTCCGGGCATTTAGAGTGATGAATACCATCACCGCGAACGCAAAGGAGGATCAGGATGCGCGAACGCTACGAAATCATGAAGGCCATGAATACTCTGATCATGGCCCTGAACAATGAGGATGCCTACATGGAATGGATCCTGACGGTTCCTGATCAGGCCAGCGATGATGACCTAATGGATATCGCCACGGATGATGAGCTCTTCGCCGATGCCTGCACGGCTTTCAAATCGGCTATGCGCGACTACAGCGAAGACGGTTTCTACATCGACAAACGAGTCTGGTGACACAGGCTTTCAAATCAAGGAGGAAGATACATGAAGTACATTGCTTACGGTTCCAACATGGTTGAAGAACAGATGGCACATCGCTGCCCGAATGCGCGGCTGATCGGCATGGGATACCTGCCCAATCACCGGCTGGAGTTTTACCTCCACGCCACCGTCGAACGCTCCAAGGCAAAGGGGCCGGGAGTGCCGGTTGCGGTGTGGGAGATCGACGAGGAAGATGAAAAGAGCCTCGACCGCTACGAGGGCTACCCCAACTACTACATCAAGCGCCGCAAGAAGGTGAGGATGAACGACGGCTCTGAAATCGAGGGCATGATCTACCTGATGAACCTGATCCGGCCTTACCCCCCGTACCGCCAGTACTACCTGGGCATCCGCGAGGCATACGAAAAGCTGGGCATGGGGCACGAAGTTAGCCGGGTGCTGGTACCTGCCCTTTACCGGAGCCATGCACGAACGGAACGCTGCCAGTATAGGTAAGGCCTTCAGCCGAACGCCGCTTCCAAATCGGGAGCGGCCTTTTTCTTTGCCTGTTTTGCCCCGTGTCGGGCCTCCGCATCAATTGGGCTACCAACCCCAGGTCAGTTCCAAACGCGGCACGTGAGGCCAACGTGGCCGAAACGTGGGCAAAGGAAAAGCGCCCCGTTGCTGGGACGCTCCTAAATCAACTAACCATTGCTTACATGATATGCGCTGCCATCTGGATGGTTCCCTCTTCGGTGCTCCAGTAGCGGATTATCACCGCTCCATCAGCCGCGTTGAATTTGGCCTGAAACGGCTCGGGCCATAGTTCAGAAAGCCCGGGACAGTTTTCAAATGCCTCAAGGCGGTATTCCATCGCGGCTTCTGGATCGTCGCGGCATAGCAGGAAGATCCTTTTCAACTCTTCCGTCTGCTTCTGAATCACCAGGGCCAGTACCTCGCTCGCCGGACGCGAGTCGAAATCGGAAGCAGGAATCGCAGGCTGAAATGCATGCCACTGGTGAAGCGGGTAAGCCTGCTTCATGAAAGCCAGCATAGCTTCCGCAGTGCCGCAATCATCACACACATACAGTTCAGCAATCCTGCTGAGAGCATTGGTTGTAACAGGCTTCTTCAGTTCGGTAGAACCGCAACGTGGACACAGCATCCGGCAATCCTGATCTTGCCGCGCTTGCAAATCAAGCAGACGTTTACGTGTTCTTTCAGTCATGGGTATCACCTCCTTCAGCTTTCAAATCAGCCTGTCGAGCGGCCTGACGTTTTGCAGCAAGTTTCTCCTTATGTGCCTGCATACCAGCGTCATCCCTGAAGGCGGCATAGCCCTGAAGATGATCCAGAAAGAAGCTCCGCGCAGCTTTCTGATCAGCTCCACCATACCCAAGTCGCAGGAGGAAAGCCCTAGCCGCATACTTTTCATTCTCGGGTTCATCAATCGCAAGGCGTACCCGCGTTGCCCCCTTCGCCTGCTTGAGAATTCGGTCAATCAGGTCTGAGTAAAATGTCCAGTTCTGAGGCTCGGCTTCAGAATAAGGAGTAGCCAAGGTGAAGGCGCTGGCTGTCAGGTTCATACCCTGGAGCAGTCCGTTCTCAGCGGCCTGAGTTACACGTGCTTCGAAATCTGCAGGGCTCTCTGGAGGCGTTTTGCTCAGTTCCTCAACAAAGTCCCTTGCAATGTGCAGATCGTCCGTCCGCAGCATCTTTCGAATGATGTACTGCTTACTGCAGAGCATCCGCATCAGATTGGTCAGCTGGGAAATCGTCCAGTCGGTAATTTCAAAGGAAATATCCATGCAATACCTATCATTGGAGCGGGACACCATAGCGGGCTGTTTATCCATCGTATCCTCCTCTTCTTGGGGTGTTTCCAGTTCCACGCCTTCGGATGCAAATCCGTTGTCACGCAGAAAAGGAAGCAGCTGGTTAAGGGCTTCAGGCTCTCCAGTAATGGAGCCGTCCCGATTCACGAGGAGCTCACCAATCTGGAAGGCGTAGGTAGGGGTGCGCAAATAGGTGGCAGGCGTAGACAAGTGCTCGGAAATCATCCGAACCATGCTGCGCCGGTCGTCGCATTGTGTGGTAATCGTCATGGTCTGAACCTCCTTTGTTTAGGGTAGTCACATATACGCTCTAAACAAAGAATAAGTCAAGAAGAATATGACGATAAGTGTGTCACTTTTCCCACGGCATCCAACCACGCCAGAAATGCCCCAACGAGGATACATGATTGTAGTCCAAATCACGAAGTCCCAGGAAAGAAATAATACCAGCAGGTGTCAAATCATAGTTCTTGCGAATCCACTTGCGAATATACCAGAGAGGAACACGGTTCGTACCAAAGCAGTCCACATTGACAGACACAGGTTCCTTCACACCGATCGCATAGGCCAGCTGTACTTCACAGCGTTTTGCAAACCTAGACCGCACAATATCCTTTGCGATCTTTCGAGCCATGTATGCCGCAGAACGATCCACCTTCGTGGGATCCTTGCCTGAAAAAGCGCCACCGCCATGTCGACAGACACCGCCATAGGTGTCCGCGATAATCTTCCTTCCGGTGACGCCCGTGTCTGCGAAAGAACCACCAACGACGAACCGACCAGTGGGATTTACCAGTGCTTTGTAATCAGTGTTGAGCTTATGGTGACGGGCTACATCACGCATTACACCTTCAACCAAATGGCGCACATCCTCCAGCGGCACATCTTCACGATGCTGCGTGCTGATCAGGAAGGTATCAATACGCTTCTTCCTGTAATCATATGTCACCTGGCACTTGGCATCCGGTAGCAGAATGGGGTTGTCCAATCGCTTCAGCAGTTCCAGAGCTTCGGTTGCAAGCACATAGGGCAGAGGCAGCATGCACCGGGTCTCGTTAGTCGCATACCCATACATCATGCCCTGGTCGCCTGCGCCATCCTGGTCAACACCCAGTGCAATGTCCGGGCTCTGCTGTGAAATGTGCGTAGTAATCTCATAGTGATCAAACGCATTTTCAAGGCCAATTCGATACAGCACTCGGTTTACCAGTTCCGTATAGTCGGGCGTGTATTTGGACGTGATTTCACCAGCGATGACGATATTGAAGTCTTTAATCAGACACTCAACAGCCACACGGCTCTGGCGATCATGCTGGAGGCAGTCGGTCACAATGGCATCAGAAATCTGATCACAAATCTTATCCGGATGTCCCGCCGACACCTGTTCACAAGTAATAAGCATATCCACACTCCTTGTTTGAAATAGAAAAGGGAGCAGGTCTTCTTTCCTGCCCCCTGAGTTTTTTGCTGATTGTATCATATCATAGAGATACACATGACATCCAGTGACGTCATCTGACAACTTAGGGAACCGGCACACATTTCAAAGCCTGATCATGCAGTCGGTAAATCGTGCGTACGTTATAGCTCATAGCCACAGCGATCTCCTCCCAGGTTCGGAAGCACAAGTACCTCTGCTCCAGCAAAGTCTGAAACTCAGTATTTGCTACCCGTTTGATCACAGACACAATCTCGCATTTCAAATCCACGAGCCGATCAATGTCCGCATTGATTTCCTCTTCCAGGGATACGATCTTGCACACAATATCGGACATCCTATGCACATTCGGCGTTGCCGCACCTGGCATATCGGAAATGGTTGCAGTTGCTTTGGTTGCCAGTTCACGCAAGGAGCTGACCTGATCAATCTTGGAATTGATTCGCTGGTCGATTCGGTAAGCCTGCGACAAATAGTCCTTTGCGGTCATTTTATGTACTCCTTTCGCATGTCGATAATCAGCTGATCACCATCCAGGCTGCACAGGATGTGAAACCATCCCGACCTGAAGAATGTCTCAAGCTCTTCCGCATCAAGCTGTGCACTCTTGTTGTCTGGATCAGCAGCCAGTCTTTTGAGGGCAAACCGATAATCGCTTGCTGCAACTTTTACCACAGCCTGCGCAAGATTGAGCCAACCTTGCATGTTGCTGGGGAAGCTATTTGTGTTTTGCATTATGAACCTCCAGGTTAGCCTTCACCGCCGCTATCAGGGCGGATTGTGTTTTATCCTTCTTGTGTAGTGCAGTCATAATCTGCTCATCAATGGTTCCCTGTGTAATGATGTGATGGATAACCACAGTGCTAGCCGTTTGGCCCTGCCGCCATAGACGAGCATTGGTCTGCATATACAGTTCCAATGACCATGTCAGACCGAACCAGATGAGTGTGCTGCCGCCAGCCTGCAGATTCAATCCGTGACCCGCTGAAGCCGGGTGAATCAGGGCAAGTGCGATCTTTCCCGCATTCCAATCAGCAATGTCCCGTGAAGTCTTAATCTCCCGCGCAGAAGGAAATCTGTTCTGAATCCGCTGTAGATCATGCTTGAACCAATAGGCTACCAGCACAGGCTTGCCATTGGCTCCCTCCACCAAATCTTCAAGAGTGTCCAGTTTTCGCTCGTGAATATTGACTACTTGGCGGTCGTCTGCATACACGGCACCATTCGCCATTTGGCAGAGCTTATTGGATAGGGCTGCTGCGTTGCCCGCATCAATCTCCTGGTCACCGATCTCAACCACCAAATCATGGCGGAGGCATTCATATGTGTCCTGCTCTTTCCTGGACAGTGAGACCAGCACCTGGTTCATGACACACTCTGGCATGCGGAGATGATCCGTAGCTTTCATTGAAATGGTGATATCGCCGATACGCCTGTAGATTTCAGCCTCTGCTCCGGGACGCGGCTTATAGGAAAACACCATCTGCTGACTCCGGCGGTCAGGCACAAAGAATTCATCCCGGTAGTGGGTGATGAATCGTCCAAGTCGTTTACCCATATCCAGCACACGAAACTCAGCCCATAGGTCCATGAGACCGTTGCTGGAGGGTGTGCCTGTCAACCCCACAATCCTTTTCACATTCGGACGTACCTTCATCAGGCTGCGGAAACGCTTAGCCTGGTACGATTTGAAGGATGATAGTTCATCAATCACCACCATATCGTAGTCAAATGGCATACCGCTTTCCTCCACCAGCCATTGCACATTCTCACGATTGATGATCGTAACCATCGCTTGTCTTTTCAGGGCTAACATTCGCTCTGTTTCAGTTCCTACCGCCACCGCATAGGTAAGGCCCTTCAAGTGATCCCACTTCTGAATCTCCGCTGGCCAGGTATCTCGTGCGACGCGGAGAGGGCCAATAACCAGAACCTTTCTGACCTCGAAGCGGTTCAGGCACAGTTCCTGGATGGCAGTCAGGGTGATTACACTCTTGCCCAGACCCATATCCAGCAGAACCGCTGCGATTGGGTGTGTCAGAATGAAGTCGGTGGCATAGCGCTGGTAGTCATGGGGTGTGTATCTCATCAAGTACACCCCCAATCTGTTCTGGCTGGTCAATGCAGCACACTGAAAAGCCTAGCGCCTCCAGCTGTCTTTTTCGCTTTGCTTGCAGGGGGCGGAGGGTGTGTCCTGGCGCTTTGGTCTCTACGAAGAACACCCTACCACCAGCCATCAGGATTAGGCGATCTGGTGCGCCCGCCCATCCGGGTGAAACAAGCTTGAGTGCCAGACCACCACGATTCCTGACTGCCCTGACCAGCTGTTGTTCTATCTCTTTTTCTCTCACAACTCACACCTCATTTCAGTTGGTGTGGAAGTCGTGGAGGTTGTAGACTAAAACCTCTCTATATAGAATTTTGAATGTATATTTTCCTTAAGAGACTTTTTATATCATGACCTCCACGACTTCCACACTTTGCTGTATCTCAGCTCAGAAAGTCAGGAATATCAACGGGTTCAGGCTCAAAGTCATCTTCCCGCAGGCGCACTCCGGCGATCATGTTTGCCGAGCGTGTGCGCACCCTCCGATACCCCTCAGTTTCCAGGGCTTTGTAGAAATCGGTTGTGCTGCGCGTGTACTCGTTGCTTTCCGCACAGTGATTTCGGTACGCACGATACAGGTCACCAGACTTGACAGCATACCCATCACCAATCTCACAACGTTCAGACATGAACATGCCCAGCCAATCATTCTGCTCCCTGTATTCCTGAATCGCCTGCTGCACCACAACAGGCAGTTCCATCTTGAAACCTGCGTCGATTGCCATCTTGGCTCCCTCGATCATCCATTTCATGATGGCACCGCCAGCGTTCTGGAACAGGTAATCCGCGTAGTTCTTGATGTCGCTGTTGCCTTCAATCTTGGCATTAAAGGGAATCACAATCAGACGCCGCCAGATACCTGTATCCATTGCTCCGATCTTGGGCAGGTGGTTAGTATAGAGAACCAGCGTGTGACTGGGAGTGAAAGAGAAAGGATCCTTGTACTTCTTCTCAGCAAACACATTGTCGGTGGAGGTCAACTGTTTTACGGTGGAGGTGTTCAGACGCATGCCTTCCTCCATTTCCGCAGCTATCAGCAGCCGCTTTCCACGAGCTTCTGCCATCTCCGGCTTTACATTACGCTTGCACTGTACCGTCAGAGAATCAGCAGAAATGTTGCCGCTGTACGAGCCCATGATTCTGGAAATCGTGTTCCAGAAGGTTGACTTGCCATTACGGCCATCTCCATAGGCAATGATCATTGCTTCCAGAAAGACCTGACCGACACATACGATGCCTGCAACACACTGAACATAGTGAATGAGATCCCGGTCGCCGCAAAAGAAGGTATCGAGTGCTTCCTGCCAGATTTCCATCCCCGCATCATCCGGCGACTTGCTGGTCATGCGTGTAATGAAATCCTCAGGATCATGAGGACGCGCACCCGCCAGCCCCTTGCGCAGGTCATATGTTGCCTCAGGGGTACACAGCAGGTACCAGTTACGGTCCAGCAGAGCCGGGTCCACCTCCAGCACGGGCTGTGCTTCTTTCAGCGTTGCAGTCACATACTTACTGTCTCGGCGCTGCAGTGCATATGCCTTATAATCAGTCGCCTCGGCATAACGGGTGTATGCCTGGCGCTGCTCGGGGCTCATCAGAGCGATTGCCTTCTTCTTGGGGTTGAGTGCAATAACGTCGGCGGCACCAGTAGATTCATAGGCAGGTTGACGCTCCTGAATGGCTTTTTCAGCTTCCTCCAGCTGGAGGTCAGTCAGTTCATGCGCCACAGCACGGGAGCCGGGTTTTGTTTCCTGCCAGCAAGCTCCGTCGTATCGGATAAAGTCAGTGGCGGGAGAGTAACGAAGTTTGTCCGAGAAAAACTTGCCCAGCAACCGCGCCTGACCAACGTCAGTATTATCCGTCGGTGCATAACGGAAGCCAGGCATGCCGTACTGGTCAGCAGGCACATAGTCTTCCTGCTGTGCAATCCTGCTGAAGAAGCCGAGTGCGCTACGCCAAATCGTATCCAGTTCGCTGTCTTCCAGCGGGGGCACACACCGTTCAGCCTTCCTCAGGAACTGCTGGTATGCCTCATCTGTGTTTCCAAGGCGCTTGAGTACCTTGCCTGCATAGTGTGACAGTGTGGCATTTCGGCTACCTTCTGGAATTGTCGGCTCCTCAAACTGTGCCTTCTCCCAGGCATCGTCCTGAATCATGTCCAGTGCATAGTCTTCAATAAACTCAGAAAGGTTCTTTGTACCGGGTACAATCTCCACCTGCGGTTCTGCTGTTCCGTAAAAGAAGCGGGCAGAGTCCAGCGCCTTTTCGTCGAAATACGGGAAATGCTGCTGGAGAAGCACCTTGATGCGTTTGTACTCTTCAGCATCTGTCTGGCGGTCAATGGGAATGAACACGTGGAATTTGGGGCGTGGTGCCTTTCCGCCCTTTGGTTTCATATGGTTACGACTGTAGTGGATTGCCAGGAAAACATCAGGGAGAGCCTGGGCAAGGTGTGCCGGTGTTACCCAGTCATCGGGATTTTCGGAATGCGTGTTATCACACTCAAGGGCAAGGCAGTCCGACTGAACAAAGTTCTGGTTGCTTCGGCGTCCACCGGCATATTCCGCACACACATAGTCTTTGCTGACCGCCTCCTGTAGGGTTGCAGTGCCGGTAACATGCACGGCATTCGGATACAGACAGTTACTTGGATTGCCCAGACAGTTGGCTTGGTACAGAGTGAAACTCAGATTCCGCTGCATGCTGCAACCTCCTTGCATTCAGTATCGAAGTACCTGATTGGCTTGTCTCGCGACAGCGCATAGTTGATCTCTGCTGTCATGCCTTCTGTGATGTTCTTGCCGAACACCCATACCTCGGCGCACTTGGATAGCACTGCAATGTCCATGAACATGGCGAGGTCTCGCTCCTCGGGATCCCCATCGTTCATGAATTGCGGGAACAGTAGGTGTGGGGCAAGTGGAATGCAATGCTGGTCAACAGCGAACCGGCAGTATTTGCGGGCGTTTTGCTTGTTGCCACTGATGTCACCAGAATACGGAGAACAGACATACACAATGGGGCGGAATCGTTCTTTGCGCTGCTCCCGCTCCACTGCTGTCAGTGCCTCATATGTAGTCGGATCATAGTACCCCTCGTGGTTGAATCGACTGATGCTCATGCCGAACCACCACCTGGGTCTAGGAAGAAAAGAAAGTGTTGTTTCATCGTTTACCTCCTGTGAAGTAGAATTAGGGGATCCACTTTCCACAGGACACAAACGCCAGTTTTGATAACCAAAAATCAAAAACTCCGCGAAAAAGCGGAGATAAAAGCGGAAATACTCTTGGAATCCTTGTAATGTACTTGTTGAGTTGGAGACAAGCATGATATAATAGATAAATCGCATAACACAAGGAGGAAGCTATGCCCGTTCCTTTCAGATCGATCCCGATTGTGCAGCTTCTTCATCATGAGGCCGCATATCAACTCATCAACATCTCTGGGCGTCTTCAATACGATGATTGGAATATCCTTGATTTTGAAAAAGGTATTCTAGGTTGTGATGGCCGACACTACTACTGCACAAATGAAGAGGAGCAAGAGCTGTTGCGCCCGCTACTCGTTCTCGATCATATTATGCCATTCCTACGCTTTAAGGAAGCAGGACAGCACTATGGATATGAGTTGTTCCTGTCGTTTCCCAAGTGGCACCTGCGGGGTGACCCCTTCTTTTGGGCGTATGCAGCACGCTGCTTTACTTACGATAAACTTCCGATGGATCCTGAAGCATTTTCCAATAAGTATATGTCGATTGTGGAAGATTTGGGTATCCCCTATGGCAAAGATGAGTGGTGTCGTATTGAGCGTTTTGCTGCAGGAGGGATGTCCAGTGGTTGTGTACACGGTGGTTTTGTGAAAGAAGCCCACGACTTACTGCTTGTTCGATTGCAAAAGTACACCTAACATAAGTATGCGAATTAGTGCTACACACGCCCGTGAACGCTACTGCTTTGAAAGGCTGAACTTTTCATGTTAGTGATTATTGATTTGGAATGGGTCGAAGGCAAACGGAGCCGCATCATTCCAACACAGATTGCCGCCATTCGTGTCGATGAAAATTGGCAGGTTGTTGACCAGTATGCTTCCCTGATTAAGCCATACGAGCTATCTGGTATGGACTGGAAACATGTCGCATATAGTGGCGCACCGCCGATCGCATTTGTTGGTGCTAAGGGAGCACATAGGGTTCTAACCGAAATAGAGAATTGGCTACTCCCCACCGATGATATATGCTGGTGGCATGACGAGTCGGAAAAAAACTACAAGAATCTGATCAAGGCTATTCTGAAGCAGAAACCTACTGGTAATCATCATATTATCGGTAACAATGTATGTGGTTTACTGCGCGACGGCTTGCGAAATACCGGAAGTCCCTATGCACTTGCGAAGGCAAGAGGACTGATGGTTCCCAAGCCGCAGCACTCTTCTGCCAATGATGTGGAAGTCATCCGTCTGCTGCTATCAGCAACGAAGATTGATCACAGAGAAGTATTCACTGACGTTCCGCAACCCGTAGTAATCTCAAAAAAGCGTATTGCTCCGCCCACACACCACGATGTATATCAGCCGGGGCAATTCCCATTCTGGCTGGATCTAAAAACAAAGATCATTCACGCTGATCAATGTCCCATTATTGCATCAAGCGAAGCTGCTCGTGGCTTTGGTACCTTACAATACGCTTTGAAGCAACACTTGAAGCCTTGTGCTTGCTGTGTTCAGGAACATCGTAAAGCTGTAATTGAGCGCAATACCGATATCATCAATCGCTCGCAGTACAGTTATGTATACATGAGCAATTCAAACGTATTCCACACTCGCAACTGCAAAATTATCCGCACAGCCTACCGGGGTACTCTACTTGGCTCGATCGGTTACAAAGCTTGTGTGGAAACAGGGCGTACCGCTTGTAAAGTCTGTAAGCCGACTGCAGCACCAGACCCGTATCCTCCATACCGTCCACCAATCCCAGGACGTGTATATGATGGCGCAAATCGACACATGAGCAAGGATGAGAAGCGCGCATATGCCCGCTACACAACCGCTATGAAAGAGCGTTCTGCTTTACCATCTAGCGTTCATTTGGGAGAAGAAGAGCGAAAGGATTTTCTTACACTGACACATTCCAGCTATGCTTTTTGGGCTGGACGAGGATACAGTACATTTCATAGAAGAGAGTGTCCTAAGCTTAATGGGTTGACTGACTTACGAGGCTTTGCTCTTTATGAGGATGCCATCCGGAAAGGCCTAGCACCATGTAAGCAGTGCAAGCCGAAGCAGAAAGACGGAATTCATGTGTCCATTCCTATAACCAGCCACGAACGAAGTGGGGAATCAGCTGCTATGCTGGATTCTTTATGTGATGCCTCTGGATACGAGCATGAATATGCACCGCCTTATTACTATATCGTAACCCCTGTAGGCAAATGGCGCTTGGATGTACATGCTAGACCGGTAAAGCTAGATCATATTAACTTAGTTCGTGCCTCAATTGACTGGGCAGAATACCACAAGCAACCACGTATCTTCTTATCGCTTTCTGATACATTCAGCTATATCGAGCGCCATGACCGCTCATTGTGGGCAAAACTGCACCCGAGTGGGGCTCCATATCCAACTGACACATGAATACAGCTATACAATATTCCAAGCACAAAAAAGAGGCGGGGGCATTTCAAAGTCGAAGTGCCGCCCGCCTCTTTGGTTGTATTTTCAACGTATACGGATTACCTGTATCCCTTGCGCAGTCCGCACAAACAACTCGGGCTCATAGAACCGCTTCGTATACTTCTGAAGCAGATTCTCCGGCAGGTCAGTGAAATCCTCTGCGCCCAACCCGCATATGAAGAAGGTGCCCTTGATGGCGCAACCTTCGCAGATGAACCTATTCCATTCTGTTTCTTTGAACAGGCCCTCTTCATCACATACAAGCGCTACAGGATCATCGAAAGGGTAAATGGCCTGAATGTACCCACCGACGACCTTCTGGAGGGATTCGAGTCCGCTAGGGATGTCCGCCTCTCGGGGATGCTTTCCTGGCTCAACAATCAATACTTTCATACAGCTACCTCCTTGTATTATTGGGGTACGTGATATTCGCTCTGAATGGCGGATAAGTCAAGTCATTTCTACCTTAATCCTTTCGATAAAAGTCACAAACATAACCATCCGCCCGAAGTATTAAGCCATTAGCCCATTTCGGTGTTCTTCCCATGATTGAACAGATTTCTTCCAGCGACGTATCAGCCGGAGCCTCGATTACAGCCTCATCATGCACGTGCATAACGATGTGATATCCTGCAGCGTCAAGCCGCAGCATGGCTTCGGCCAAAATATCACGCGCTGTGGCCTGCACGATATTCTCAACAAACTTGGGACCGTATGACTCCAGACGCTCCCACTTTTTTGTCGCTCCAACACCCTCGTAAGTGATGGACTCTCCACCAAACTTGTTTTCGCCAAGCCGAGGCTTCACATACGCAAGATCCCGGCCCGAGGGAAGCGTGATAAACAAGAAGCCCTTTTCCCACCGAAAATCAATACCATGGGTTTCGGCAGTTGCCTTTCTTGTAACTGCCTTTTTGACAGCTTTATCAACCGCCCACCAAAGATCGACAATATTCGGGTTTGCCTCGCGCCAGCTATCGACTAGCGGCTGAAGCTCCTCTTCAGGCACACCCATGTTCAAAGCACCCATGGCCTTTAGCGCACCAACTGATCCTCCATACCCAAGGGCTAGTTCTGCAATCTTACCTTTTTGCCGCAAGTGCGAGTTCACACCATGCTTTTGAACTGGGACATGAAACATTTGCTCGGCACTGGCACAGTAGATATCCCCGCCCTGCTTAAAGACATCTTGCCTCCATTCCTCCCCTGCAATCCAGGCGATCACACGGGCTTCTATGGCAGCAAAGTCAGCAACAAAAAAGCGACAGCCTGGCTTGGGAACGAAAGCTGTTCTGATAAGCTCTGAAAGGACGAGCGGTACAGAATCATACAGCATACTGACAGCATCAAATTGGCCACTTCGAATCAGGCAGCGCACCTGGTCGAGATCAGGTAAATGGTTCTGGGGCAAATTCTGAACCTGTATCAACCTACCAGCGTATCGCCCCGTACGTGGCGCACCATAAAACTGAATCAGGCCGCGTGCACGGCTATCTTCACACACAGCATTCTCCATTGCTGTATATTTCTTTACGCTGGATTTCGCCAGTTCCAAGCGCAATGACAACGCAAGTTCAACTACGCCCTCAGTACGCTCAAGCAGCTCATGAACAGCCCCCTTAGACAATGAATCAGCTTCGATGCCCTGTTCTGAAAGCCACGCCTTCAGCTGAGCGGGTGAATTGGGATTCTCCAACCCTGTAATCTCCCGGGCCATGTCCATGTGTGCCTGCTTAAACTGATCGTCACATCGGATTGCGTTGCGCACCATGGGCATATCCAGCATGATGCCCCGATCGTTGATCTGTTGATCCAATCGATAGTTTCTCCATTCGGTATGCGATACCGGGAATTTTGAGAGTCTCTGCTGAATAGCCATCTCCGTTTCCACATCGCGCAAATTGTATGCGATGAATTGCTTCCATCGATCAGGGGCATCAGAAGGATAGTGACGGATCATGGAGCCATCGCGCTGCTTGTTCAGAGTACAGAAATAGCGAATCAGCTCCTTGCCTTCCTTCAGTTTTTGCTTTTCCAACCCCAACACAGCGCCAACGCCCTCCAAAGACAGGGGAAGGCCTAAAGTTGCAGCCCACACCATGGTACAATGCCATGATAGTGGGGCTAGCGCTTTACCCAGATAACGGGACAAGCACACTCGCTCAAACTGTGCATTGAAGGCCCATTTGGTTACTAAAGGATCAACCAATGCCTCCTGAATTGCTGGAGGTAGTTTTTCTCCACTTGCCAGGTCGATAACTTGGGGAGGTGCTCCATCCACCGAATAGCCAAATAGCAGGACTTCAAAATCAGGGCTTTCAGCATAGCGATACACACCAGCCTTGGCGAGGTTAACGCTGCTGAATGTCTCAATATCAATGGACAGGTTTTTCATGAATGCCTCCTATGAATTGGGGCGGCAGATTGCTCCACCGCCCCAATGGTTATCAGGAGAGGAAATCCTCGTCCGCAAGAGTAGTGAATTCGTCGGCTGCGTTGGTACGGCCACCCAGGGGTTCACCGTCACGCACCTTCTGGATATTTCCGAGGCCACAAGCAATGCCGCGATTGCCGTTGCTATTGAAAGCATAGAAGGACAGGGATACGCGGGCATACACGCCGCTGTAGATCTCACTGCGCTCCAGAATGGGGCGAACATGCTGGTCCACCACCTGAGGAGCAGTCGTGCTGTTGGCGTTCACGAAGAAGCAGCCCTGATAGGCTTCGTCATCACGCTCCACGTCGCCATCACGCAGAGGGAGCTTAAGAGCACCCTTCTGAGGCACCTTGCCACCAAACTTGTGGGTTCCATCTTTGATGGCGGCATCGATCGCTGCATTGATGGCAGCAATGGTATCTGTGTCGGACTTGGGGATGATGATGCTGCAGGAATACTTTTCTGCACCGCCGTTGATAGACTTGGGCTCCCAGATGTTTGCGTAAGAGAGGCGAACCACATTGGTAACTACCTTGGTGTTGTTTTGCTTAGCCATTTTTTCTTTTCCTCCGTTTTCATTCATTGTCTTTGATTTGCGTGAAATCCACAGTCGCGAGTTCCATTGCAGGCCGCTTATCCGCAGCCGGTACCAGCGTAGGTTTGCCCGTTGGCTTTTCAATCAGGTCACCCAGTACAGCGCGGAAGATCTGCTTGCCCATGAGTTTTTCCATTTCAGTGATAGGCAGCAGTGTCCGCCGAAAGATGTCTGTGTACCCTGCAGCCTTGGCAGCGGTGACAACAGCCTCTTCATCCGTGTACTTTCGGTTTGAACGCCCCTCGACGATCTTATAGCCTCGCCACTGCTTTCCGTGATTCAGCGCGGCATCCTGGGCGTAGGCCATGACCTCGTTTGCCCAGTGCGTCAGATCGTCCAGCTTGCCCAAGATATCTTCAATTTCTTCATCGGATAGAAGTGTCGGTGGGGTAAACTCGTACTTCAGCAATTCCAGCTTGTTTTCAGCGCGTGCTCTACACTTCACTGCCGCTCGGCAAAAGATGCACCAGGGCCCTGGGCAGAAATCGCCTTTTCCTTCTGCGGCAAGCTTCGCCTTGGGAACAAGCTCGTTCCGCGCCCAATCAAGCAAGTCGGCAGCGGGTAGCGACCATGTGCTGATGTTCTCCCGTCGAGGCTGGTAAATGGTCATAGACACAGTTTCAATGTCATATAGACTGCCAAACGCGTGCAGCGCACCCAGCGCATACAACATCATCTGAGGATTCTGCTCAGCTTCAACAAGGACACCCTGCCCATACTTGAAGTCGATGATATGCAAGAGTTTGTCAGCAATGATGACACAGTCACCAGTTCCAAATCCACCAGGAACGTATTCGGAAAAATCCAGCCTTTGCTCCATGAGAAGAACCGGGTCATCACACAGCTGTCGGGCTTCTGCCAACATTTCCATCACAAACTGAACGTAAGCATCCGTATAGGCATCCATTTCGTCAGATTGGTATTTGGATGTTGGCTTTTTTGATTGCATCTTCAGCGCTCTGCGCAGCTTGTGTTCACACAGCGCATGCGCTGCTGTACCCTCCGCAGCAGCATTGGTTTCCTTATTGGGAAACAGCTGCTCGAGCAAAGCAGAAGGCGTACAGTTCAGCCACCGCTGGGATGAAGAGGCAGAAAGGGTTGCATGTTTTTCAGGCGGCATTAGAGCACCTCCGCCTCTGCCATCAAAGCGGCATAGTTCTTCGGGTCCACCTGACTCAGCTTTTCAGCGCCGTACTTACGAATCAGCGTTTGAATTGCTGCCGTGTGTCCCTCCACCGACTTCTGAGCTAGGCATGCTCGTACATCAGCAAGCGTCAGCATGGGATCGGGAGCTGGAGCAGCGTTTTCCTTCTCCGGAAGAGGTTCATCCCAGGTATGTGCCAGTTCTTTTAGAGTATCGGCAATACCGATCAGTGCCTGGCTGCACTGAAGAAGCTCTTCCTTAATGGTTGCCAGTTCACTCATTGCGCTCATGGGCGTTTTCTCCTCCTTCCTGTGCGCGTTTCTTCAGATTGGCAATCTTACCAGCGAGGCGCTTGGATACGACACTGATGGCAATCAGCACGTCCATGACTTCCTCGGCTCGACTATCAATCTGGTTTGCAGTATTCTGCATGGGCATCCTCCTGTCTGAGAGTTAGTTTCGTTTGCCTCTCACCAGTCACAGGACAAGAACCGTCACTTTGATAACCAGTAATCAAAACTTTTTTATTTCCAGTCACCGAGAATCTCACGCAAATGCGCAAAGAGCTTCTTTTTCCGTTTTCCGACAGCTACCTGACTGATGCCAAAGTGCTCGGCAATACTGCGCTCCGTTTGTCCCTCACTGACCAACTGGCACAGCAGTCTGCCATCTGGATCTAGTTCCTCCAGCGCTTTGAACAGATCCTCAAGTAGGATGCGACTGGCTACGATCTCCTCAACATCAGCAGACAGATCTGCAGGAGCGAAGCCATCCTCCGAAAAATCCTCAATAGAAAGCGCAGAACCAGTTTGGCGATGGGGACACTGACTACAATCTTTCTTGCAGCGAACGCCCGCAATGATACAACGCTTACCCCTCTCCTCGCGCTTATGCTCCGCCCAAGCAGGTCTCTTATAAGCGCGGTATACTTCTTCAGATACAGGAATCTCCTGGCCGTCGATAGTGATGTAGTACTGTTTTTCTTCCTTCTGGTTATTCATGTGCGTGCTCCTTTCGGTCGAACCGAACGGAGCCGCAGAGGCAAAATGGGTGCACTTAATAAAGCTGCCAGCCCATGCGAATTTACTCCGTTCGCGTGGTCTGCAGCGGCACTTCCCATTGGCCGATGCTATGAATTTGTGCGCCTACATCACTATGGGAATCGCCGTGATCAAGGGCAGCGATATAGACGGAAAACAAAAAACCGCCTGACAATAGCTAAAATGCTATCGGTCAGGCGGTTAGTCACTCCAGGCTTTAGGCCGGGTGCAGGTCGCTCTGTACTGAGCTAAATGTACATATTCATTTAGAGCGGCTCGTTTGAGGTACTTCTTCAGTCCTCGGCTGGCTCGCGATTCGCTTGATCTGCTCAAGCACTGGCAGGTACTCCATGTTGGAATTTATGTCAAAGGATTGCTTGCAACGTGGGCACTTCAAAGTAAAATGGCCTACATAAGCTCCGTGAACATCAAACATACGTTGCGAACAATGGGGACACCGGATCTGATCTGTCATCTTTCTCTACCTCCTATGGGGAACTCCGTTAAAACACACCTCCTTAATCCAGAATCACCGTCGGTGGCATCGGTATGGCTGCTGATTTTACTCTGTATAACGCATCACCATTAGCAACTCGACTTGATAGTTTCATTCTCTTCTCAGCTAATGACTTTATGAGTAATGAATACTTATTCGTAGTGCTAATATGTGCTCTCACAATATATTCTTTAGTGAGAATTGTTACTAAGGACTTCAGAATACGTAACCGTCAAATGTCCGCTCACATAGACGCGACCGCTGCCCTGCCTGACAATAAGAGATAGTATCAGTACAGTAGCAGATAGTAACGTAGACTCTCGGCATAGTCGCTGCGAGTCTCAGACACTGTACTGAGAGTCTCGGCGAGGGAGTGACGGAAATGTCAAAGAGTCTAAGCGTGGTCAACCAGCAGCAGAAGCTCGGAGAATGGGCAGAGCGGGTGTCGGCATGTCGGAATAGCGGGTTAAGCGTGCGGGCATGGTGTCAGGAAAACGAAGTAAGTGAGCAGACCTACTACCGGTGGCAACGTCGGCTATATGAACTGGCTCAAGAGGAGCGTGAGGGTGGTTTTGCTGAAATCACCCCAATCCGACGAACAACAGGCAATATCGCCGTGACTGTTCAGATCGACGGCGTGGAGATTGCTGTCCATAACGGCGCAGACGCCGCCACGGTAGAGGCCGTTCTGCGTGTAATGAAGTCATGTTGAGCGACTTCACAGGCGCCGAGAAGGTGTACATCTGTTGCGGGTACACCGATCTCCGCCAGGGAATCGACGGCCTGTCTGCGCTGGTGCAGCTGGAATTTGAACTGGATCCATTCAGTAACACGCTGTTTCTGTTCTGCGGACGGCGGCGGGATCGGATCAAGGCGCTGTACTGGGAGGGCAACGGCTTCGTACTGCTGTACAAACGGTTGGAGAGTGGCAGCTTCCAGTGGCCACGCAAGGAAAGCGAAGCCCGTGCGCTTACGCCCCAGCAATACCGCTGGCTCATGGAGGGATTGAGCATCGACCAGCCCAAGGCACATAAGCCAGTCAAGGGGCTGGAGATCGTGTAAATCTCGGAAAATGCAGTAGAAATACAGCCTGCGTTTTGGTGGAATACCAGCTGCCTCTGTCCAATTTGCTGCAGATGTGGTATCATGAAAGCAGCAAAAACAAGGCGACATATCGCCGGAGGACGGAGGGAAACGCATGGTACAAAAGCCCGAAGAGCATGCTGCCGACATGGTTTCCCGCGAGGAATACGAGCAGCTGAAATCCCGCAACGCCGAGCTGGAACAGCAGGTCAACGCGCTGACGGAAGCGCTGCGGCTGGCACAGCACAAGCGTTTCGGCGCGTCCAGCGAAAAGACGGTGGACGACGGCAGCCAGCAGTTGAGCTTCCTGTTCAACGAGGCAGAGGTCATCGCAGATCATGAGGCTGCCCAGGACAAGCAGGAAACCCTTGTCGCGGCTCACAAGCGTCACAAGAAGCATGAATACACCCTGGATAACCTCCCGGAAGGTGTGGCGACAGAGGTCGTTGAGCATTATGTCCCGCAGGAGGAGCTGGAATGTCCCATCTGCGGGGAGACCATGCAGGAGATCGGGAAAGAGGTCGTCCGCAAGCTCAAGATCATCCCGGCACAGGTTATTGTGGTGGAGCACCGCTACTACGCATATGCCTGCCGGAACTGTGACCAGAATGGCATCGAGACGCCGGTGACAACAGCTGAGCGGGAGAAGTCTGTCATTCGCGGGAGCTTCGCTACAGCGGAAGCCATTGCCCACATCATGGTGCAGAAGTTCGTCATGGGATCGCCGCTGTATCGCCAGGAGCAGGAGCTGAAGCGGCAGGGCATTCCTCTCAGCCGCCAGACCATGTCCAACTGGATTCTGCGGGCTGCAGCAGACTACCTGACGCCGGTTTACAATGCACTCCACAGGGAGCTTCTTCGCCGTGAGGTGCTCCACGCCGACGAAACAACGCTGCAGGTGCTTCACGAGCCGGGGAAAAAGCCGCAGTCAGAGAGCTATATGTGGCTGTACCGGACTGGCGGGCTCAGCTGCGACGGCAACGTGGAGCGTCCCATTGTGCTGTACGAGTACCAGCCAGGACGGGGCGCGAAGCATCCTGCCGCATTCCTGGAGGGATTCCGTGGCTATCTGCACACGGACGGCTACGCGGGCTATCACAAGTTGCCGGAGGAGATCACGGTGGTGGGATGCTGGGCTCATGCGCGGCGCAAGTTTGACGAGGCGCTCAAGTCCATTGCCAAGGGACACGCCTCTGCAAAGAACATCCGCAAGGGGCTTGACTTCTGCAACCGGCTCTTCGCCATTGAGCAGAAGCTGACCAACCTGCCCGCAGAAGAACGCTATACGCAGCGTCTTGAACAGGCCAAACCTGTGCTGGACGAGCTTTTCAGGTGGGTCGAATCGGTTCACTACTCATCCAAGTCCCCCTGGGGCAGCGCGATGGAATACCTGAAAAACCAGAAGGCCTATTTGCTGAACTACCTGCTGGATGGTCGGCTGGAGATCAGCAACAACCGCGCTGAGCGCAGCATCAAGCCCTTCGTGATCGACAGGAAGAACTTCCTCTTTGCCAACACACCGGCCGGCGCTCAGAGCAGTGCGGTCATCTTCAGCCTGATTCAGACGGCGATTGAGAACGGGCTGGATCCCTGGCGGTATCTGACCTGGCTGATTGATATGGCAACTAAGGGCGGCGTGGATGCAGTCGGTCTGCTTCCGTGGGTGGCTCCGGATTCTTGCAGGGTTTCCGCTTAATTTGATTGGGCCTGCAGGTTTGTTTCGCCCTGCTGGCCGTGTTTGTTCGTGGCATGCTTTGACGCTTACCAGAATACTAAGTATACAGCGTCTTACCACCCTGATGTTTACTCTAGTATTGCTAACAATCAGTTCAAGATGAGTGGATGCTATGCTTTCATCCTCATTAGTAATACTATATACTCTAGTAAATGCAACTATGCCGTCTAGCAACTCATTGGCAATGAGTGAATAGCGCATTTTGCCCACCTCCGAAAAAGTGTGATATTTCAACTTATCACATTTTTCGAGAAAAGGCAATATCAAGAATAAATATTTCCTGGCATTTTTACTAAGTCTCTACCATCATTAGGCATATGTATATCACTCAACAAGCTAGCTGAGCGTATAGCACTATTCCCAAATCTTCTGCGTAGATCATCAATACAGTCATCTAATTTCTGTTGCCTAACATAGTGTGCATCATCATGAAACAAACTCAACTGCATTGGTTGATCTCTAGGTACTAGATTGATAGCAGTAACCGTAATAGCTCGGACAGGGTGGTTCCAACTGTAGGTTTTGTCAAAAAGGATTCGAGCTGCCTGCGCAATCTCCATCGGGCTCTGCGTCGGATAGGGCGTGGGCATCTGATGGGAAGGTACAAAGGTCAGGCCATTGTCACGGATGAACAGTTTCACGCCGCGTGCTGCCAGTCCGTGAATGCGGAGCCGGTGACCAACATCCTGGCTCAGTTCCAGGATGACCTTCCACACATCATCCTCGCGCTTCAGGTCACAATTGCAGGTAATGCCGTGACCAACGCTCTTGACGGGAGAAACGAAATCGATCGGCATGACGCGGTGCCGTTCCAGTCCGTTTGCAAACGACCAAAGATCAAGGCCATTCTTCCCGAACCACGATTTCATGAGGGCAGGATCTGCATGAGCCATATCGCCGATGGTGTAGATGGCGCGATCCATCAGCTTGCGAGTTGTACTGCGTCCCACGAAAAGCAGTTCAGAAGCAGGTAGGGGCCATACCCGCTCCCTCCAATGGGTCTCATCCAATACAGTAATCGCATCCGGCTTCTTCATGTCCGAACCCAACTTCGCCAGTGTCTTATTGAAGGAAACACCAATGCTGACAGTCAGGCCCAGTTCTTCCTTTACGGTCTGGCGGATGGATTCAGCGATCTCAATGCCGGAGCCATAAATCGATTGGCTGCCGGTAACATCCAGCCAGCATTCGTCCATGCCATACGGCTCGATCAGGTCAGTATAGCGCTTGTAAATACTCTGTACCTGGCGGGAATACTTTACGTACTGATCGTAGTGGGGTGGCACCGTAATCAAGTTGGCACAGCATTGCCGAGCTTCCCAATTTGCCTGGCCGGTCTTTACGCCTGCCTTCTTGGCCTTTTCGCTCTTGGCGAGGACGATACCGTGTCGATCCTCTTCGCTGCCACATACGGCCACGGCCTTCCCCTGCAGGGTAGGATTCAGAAGCGTCTCAACAGAAGCGTAAAACGCGTTCAGGTCACTATGTAGTACAACACGGCCCATATGCAGCTGCCCTCCTTTCATGCGCCGAGGTGTTGCAATTACCGGGTTTCGGCGATCGACACCTCGTGGCTGGATATTAGCACAGCGTTTATAACCCTGTAAAGGCGAACAAGAGTAAAAAATCAGGCTCTTGTTCCCGTTTGAAAACAAATTTTCCTTAGAATTACGGCATTCTCGGCACTCCAAAAAACTCATGTCTTTACAGCACAGCGTTTGTGTGCTATTATATACGCGAATAGGAACGCATGTTCCCAACGCTCTAGTAAGGAGGCAGTATCCCATGACCAAGGATACTCAGACCAAAGTCAAGCGAGCGATCCGCAATAGCGGTCAGTACGCAGAAACCATTCGCAAGCTGCGCCTTAGAGCCGGTATGACCCAACCACAACTGGCTGAGATGATCGGCGTTACCAAGAATGCTATTACGAATTGGGAAGCTGGTTATGCCCGCCCGGATATTGATAAACTACCTCAGCTTTGCGACGCACTGAATGTAAGCGCCGATGAGCTGCTGGGTCGAAGTGCCACTGCAGTGAACGCAGCAGAGCAACTGCTGCTTCGTAAATTCAGACGCCTGTCCCAGTATGATCAGAAGTCATTTACCGACTTCATGGATCTGATGTACCAGAACCGCACCATGGAAAAAAGAGAGTACTGCCGCAACACTTTTATGCCGTTGTCCATTGCTCCTTACGCCATGGGTGCTGGCCTTGGTGAACCACTGGGTGACAATACCGAGCAGGAACGCATCTTTGTCCGCGTCACCCATGACAGTAGCCGCGCCGATCGTGTTGTCCGCGTCAATGGCGACAGTATGATGCCCACTTTCCGTGACGGCGATCTGCTGTTGGTCCAGGAAACGGACCAGCTGCATGTCGGCGAGATTGGTATTTTCATCGTAGCCGGTGAAGGCTTCGTTAAAGAGTACCAGCGCGATGGCTTGCATTCCCACAACAAGCGCTATGACACTTTCATGCCTGCTGATGATGACAACAGCCGCTGCATTGGTCGCGTGATCGGACGCATCAATGATGCCATGCTGCCGGATGACGAGGAAACCCGCATCCTGGAGGAAGTCTTCGCATAAGCGGCAATATACCTTGAAAAGAACGCATAATGAAGTGCGCTTATTAAGTTTACCCTTTTTTAGGGAGGAGGGCGATTTTCGTGGCCGGTGAGCATCTCCGTACTAATGCGGCGGAGGAGAATTACAAGGTCTATGTGCAGGTGATGCTGCGCGTAGACACCTTAGGCAGGATGATCCCTACCCGATTGCAATGGGAGGATGGCCGGTGGTTTGACATAGACCGTGTGCTGGATGTCAGACCAGGGCCTGCACAGAAGGCAGGAGGCCAGGGCGATCGTTACACGGTTCGCATCGGTAATCAGCAACGCGTATTGTTTTTTGAACACACCACACGCCCTGATGGGCCTATCCCTGGGCGCTGGTTCGTGGAACGTAATTGATTTTTGGAGGTGCTTAACCGTGTGCAATGCGACCAACGAAGAAACCCGCATGAAGATCCTGCGCTTCATCGACAACTACACCCGCCGTCACAACTATTGCCCGAGCATGCGGGAGATCGCTGCAGCTGTCGGCATCAAGTCGACCTCCACCGTCCATGGCTACATTACCCGAATGCGTCGCGATGGCCTGATCGTCGCTGAAGATCGCTGCCCGCGCACCATTCAGATCAAGCGCAAACATCCCCAGGATTTCTCCCATATCCGCACCAATACGATTGTCCGAAAGTCCGTATAAGGAGGGAATAAAGATGAAAAACATAATCAGGCGTCGCCCAGCCGCTGATCCGGCATACCCGGACAGCCGCATAATGCGTTGTGCTTTTACAGGGTACCGACCCCAGAAAATGCCTTTTGGCTACAATGAATTGGATCCCCGCTGTATCGATTTCAAGGCACGACTGCGGGAAACGATCCAATCGCTGATATGGGAAGGCTATTCCCATTTCCTTTCCGGCGGTGCGTTGGGTATGGATATGTATGCTGCTGAGATTGTGCTGGAACTCCGTCAGCAGTACCCGTGGATCGGCCTCGAGATGGTTATCCCCTACGACAGTCAGGCTGACCATTGGGAGGAGGTATATCAAACCCGGTACGCTATCCTGCTGGAAGCCGCCGACATGGTCACCTGTACCGGTCATGAATATACCAAGGGAGCACTCTTCCGTCGCAACCGTTACCTAGTGGACAACGCAGATTTGCTTCTTGCCGCATATGACGGCCAGCCCGGTGGAACACAAATGACCTGCGACTACGCAAAAAAGATGGGAGTTAGAATCTGTAAGATTCCACCTGTAGTGGAAAAGCCCAAGAAGACCGTCCCTGCGGTAGCCTTTGATGACGATAAAGAAGTGGAGGAGCTGCTCCGGGGATCTGTGGTGCTTTTCAAGGAGGTACAGCAGATCAGGCCGGTGCCAGGCAAGACATATTCCGTTGACTGCCCGTTCTGCAACGCTGCTGACAGCATGGACTTTTCTCTCTCCACCCTGAACAATCACCTGCACGCCCGCTGCAGCGTGTGTATGGCAGCAGTAATGCAATAAGCAAAAGGAGCATCCTTTACCGATGCTCCTTTTTTGATGTGTACACTCAGGTTGACGGATTTCTGAAAGGTCGCTATACTTAATATAGTTTCAGTCCGTCATAAACCCTGCAATTCTACCCATGGAGTGATAATATGTCAGAGGAACGAAAGAACATCCAGATTGCACCGGACAAGGCACTGAAGATCTTTGTGTCTGATGCAGACCTGTACTCAATGGATATACGGGCAATGAGCGATTTCCTAGCGAACCGGATTTCAAGCCTGACGCTGGACTTGATTGATGGGATATCTGCTCCGCTTGTGCCATTTCAGCCTGCCGATCTGGCAATTGCTGAGCAGGCATTGCGGAATGGTAGACCTGTCGTAAAGGGCGAATATGAGTATCTCTTGGATTTTGATAGTCTGCCGAAAGAAATCCTGAAGAAATTCAAAGAGGGCAAGTATAAGCTGGGCACCTCAAAGCAGGTCAAGGATAATCTTCGTGCAGTCATTGTAGATGAGAGCGGCACACGCGTTAAGGACATAACACTGAAACGTGAAAAGCGTACTACAGCCAATGCTGATTCGATGCAGGGCCTAGCTATCCAAGCACAGTTGAAGCAGATGGACGCCAAGCTCGACGCTATCCTTGAGCTGCAAGGTTATCAGATCGATTTCGCCCGAAACCAGGCATTAGTTGCACCTTTCTTCAATGCCAGAGACAGAGTTGTGCATGCTCAGTCTGAAGAGGATCCCCAGTTGAGGCGCAAGTATCTGGATGAGGCAGTCGCAATGATTGAGGAAGCCATGAATAATGCGTACCTGGATATTGAAACTCTAAAGACAAGATTCCTTCGTCTGACAAACTGGCCTGTGCCATTCCGTGAAGCACGAGTCAACCAATATATCGGATACATTACTCAAGACCTTCAGCTCCTTGCCAGGTATAACGGTATCCTACAGCAGATACTTGATTTCTTGGGCAAGCAATCTGACAAGCAAGACGCGTTCGAAAAGTATCGCTCGTTTATGCTTGGGTTCTACACAAATGCCGTTGGTCGCAAGCAACTCCCTTTGGCCATTCAAATCCATAATGTCTTTGATGCAAGCCAAGCTCTTGACAAGAATGTATGGAAAACGATGACCGATGAATTGGTTCCGGTATTGCAGGGTACAGCAACCATTCAGGAAGCATTGATCATTACCATGGAGGATGATACCCAATGAAGAAAAAGAACACTCCTGCCGTGTGTAAGCAGTGCGGCAAGATCCTGGTTGGGGAAAACAAAACCGGGCTGTGCGACAGCTGCCTGAATAAGGATGCCGGTGCCGTTGTTGTAGGCGCGGCGGCAATCCCTATGCTGATAAAGGTTGGAAAGAAAATGGGGCCGAAACTCCTGAAGGGTGCAAAACTTGTATGGAGCATTGTTAAGAGGGGATAAAAACAAAAGCCAGCAGGCATCATGCCCGCTGGTTTTATTTGTTGCCGAGTGTATTCAGCAGCGTAAGAAATATCTGCTTGTGCTCTGGGCTCAGCGTTGACCATTTTGAGAGGAGCATTTTCTGTTCATCGTCCAGAACTGTAAAGCCTTCACCCAGCAGGAGCGTTTCTAGGGAAATACCTAGTCCGCGACATATCGCTTCCAAAGTTGGTACAGTTGGCTCAGTGTTACGCTCAAACATATGGCGTATTGTTGACCACGAGACGCCTGATTCTTTGGCGAGGCGATACACAGACCAGCCGCGCTCATTCATGAGATCACGGATTCTGCTTTGCAAATTCATGTGATTGCACCCCCTATCAGTATTTTATCGTTGTTAAGGGTGGTGCGAAATCGCAAATAAGGGCTATAAAACCCTATATAGAGCTTTATTTTATAGCATTTATGGGCTATAATAATATCGAATATGGGCTAATTCGATTCTGCTTCGTTCATAAATATGTGTATGTTGGGCTATATACAGATCAGAGAGGGGGGACTTCTGCATGTCCACCGAAAGTGAAAAACGTTTGCTTCGCTGCTGCTTCACTGGGCACAGGCCTGGCAAGCTTCATGTGTCAGAGACGCAGATCAAACACGCTCTTGCAGCCGCAATTGAATGTGCTTATGCTGATGGATATCGCACCTTCATTACTGGCATGGCACAGGGCGTTGATATTTGGGCAGGCGAGCTTGTTCTGGAGTTCAAAAGCATACACCCTGATATCCGCATCATATGTGCATTGCCACATCCTGATTTCGAGAAGCGTTGGAGTAAAGATTGGCAACATAGGTACAACACCATCCTATCGCAAGCAGATCTCATTAAAACAGTGTGCGATGCATTCAGCTACGGTGCTTATCAACAACGAAATGAATGGATGGTCAATCATAGCGCCAGAGTGATTGTTGTATATAACGGTGAAGCCGGTGGGACACGAAACACTATCGAATACGCAAAGAAGCAGGGTGTTTCGCTCGTGATGATTGATGGATGAGGTGCTCAATGCAACGGTTCAAGAGTTTTCTGAAAAAAGTATTAATATATTCTGCAATAGGTGTTGTATTGTCCTTCGGTCTTTTACATCTCTTTGCATACTTAGAGACGAAGGACTGCCTTTGCTCAATGCTGACTGTTGAAGAAAAAACATATCCTATTGACGAGCGCCTGTCACGTGTTATTGACCCTAACACTGTTAACTCGGGAACGTTCGCCATATTCACTACATTCTGTGATCACAGAGTACGAATGCGGCTGACTGTGTATCCTGATGCTGGAACATACAAAGGATGCTTGTTGGACAGCAACGTACAAGAGTCAAGTGTTCAGATGTGGTTTTCAGAAGCAAACGACTAAACGTTTTACATTAATCTGATGCATTATGTGTGAGGATATGCGTATGGCCCAGTCCTCTTGGTATATAGCAAAATCTTTTGATTGTGGCGCATAAGTATCTTGCGTAGTTTATCGCCAATAACTCCTCCAGTAGCATATCCAATGGCGTCGTGGCTTCATACCATGACGCCTTTATGATCATGAAGATTCGCATCCAACCAGACAACATCAATCATTCTTCCTGTCTAGTCGGATCGGCATAGCATATTATCTCATAGGGATGCGAAAGTCTCTTGTTAAACTGCGCGAGAAGATGTATAATGTAGATAACACTACTTTCGGAGGCTTCAGTTATGACTATTTCCTACAATAAATTATGGAAGCTACTGATTGACAGGAAAATGAGCAAGGCAGATTTGCGAAGGATCTCAGGGGTGGCTCCTAATACAATGACCAGACTACGAAGAGATGAAGAGGTAACACTTACTGTGCTGTTCAAGATATGCTCTGCACTAAATGTGAATATTGACCAAATTATGGAGTTTGTTTTCACTGAATAAGAGAAGGCGGTGATGGATCATGTTTGAAATGAGCAGCTCGTATGACAACAACCAAATACTGCCTTTATCCGCAGCAGATTATGAATATGCTACGCCCAATGCCGCATCGCTAATGCAGTCACTGCGGGCATTTGGGTATGATATTTCTACTGCGATTGCAGACCTGATTGACAATAGCATCACCGCAAAAGCGAGCTGCATCGACGTATCTTTTGAGTGGAATGCTGGTACCCCCTGGATTTGTGTATGTGACAACGGAAAAGGTATGTCCGAGAAAGAATTATTCGAGGCCATGAAGACCGGTAGTAAGAACCCTCTAGAAGCACGAGAAGCGGATGATTTGGGTAGATTTGGTCTTGGATTGAAGACTGCTTCATTTTCTCAATGCAAAAGATTAACTGTTGCGTCCAAAGCACTTACCGGGGATCTGGCAATCAGATGTTGGGATCTGGACATTGTAAATCAGGTAAAAGAATGGCTTTTGCTAAAGGTTCCTTCAGATACTGCTCAGACCGTTTTTGATGCCTATTTTAGCACACACGATCACGGAACAGTTGTGTTGTGGGAAAAGTTAGACCGAATTGTTCCTGGGACACATATTAATGACGAAGCTTATCAGAAAGCCTTTCTTGACTATGCCCAATCAGTAAAGCAACATATCGCTGTTGTTTTTTCTTCGTATATGCACGGCGTACATAAGGTGGATTTTTCGCTCAATGGAAGGCATATTGAAATGTGGGATCCTTTTATGAGCGACAGCTCGTATACGACCAGAATGCCTGGCGAGTGTCTATATGTAAACAATTCCGAAGTAAGAATTCGTGCATATATACTACCGCACCAGAGCAAGCTTTCAGCAGCTGAATTTGCAGCAAACGCTGGCTTGCACGGTTGGAATGCGCAACAAGGTTTTTACATCTACAGAAACAATAGGCTTATTGTCGAAGGTGATTGGCTTATTCCGGGAATGGAAAAACTTGAACAGTATCGGTTGGCACGGATACGGATCGATATTGGGAATGATACAGACAGTGAGTGGAATATCGATGTCCGAAAATCAACAGCAGTTCCTCCTATTTCGATTCAAAAAGAAATAAAACGAATTGCGCTTGCAGCGCAACGAGAATCTGCAAAGATATACAGACATCGCGGAAAAAAACTGGCTAGAAAAGGAAAGCAAGAACAGTGTTTTGTGTGGCATCAAAATATTCGACATGGAAAACTAGGGTATTCAATTAACCGAGAACACCCTATCATTAAAGAACTACTGTGTTCAGATGTACACGACAGAATAAAACAATTACTCTCACTAATCGAGGAGACGATTCCTGTTCCGATGATTATTTCGGATTATGCGGAGAAATCGGAAGAAATGCTGAGTCCCTTTGAAGGAAAAACAACCACAGAATTTGATCCAATGATCGGAACCCTGTACAACATGTATATCGCCACCGGTTGTACTGAACAGGAAGCCATATCCAACATAGCCAACACAGAGCCATATGTGTATTATCCGGAAAGAGTATTGCTATTCTGCGAAAGAGAGGGAATTTCATATGAACAATAATGGACAGTTGTATAATATGATCTATGACGCAGCAATAAAGCTACTCATTGACAATAGAGTTGCTCCAGATGGGTTGGCAACAGAGATTCATAAAATGATCGATTTGTTCTCTGGGTATTTTCCCAATAGCCACGTTGATGAAGAGGCTTTATTAAGGCACATTTTGTTTGACTATGGTGTGTTTGAAGGAACAGCGAAGATACTTGAAGACAATCGAGATCATAAGGAATGGCTAGCAGAAGAACGTGCTTCAATTAAGTGGAATTTTTGGAGCAGATATAAAAAGTATTTGGAGATTGGCGAGAGACTTCCTCCTTCTGTAGTAACAAGTATTGATGATACTACTGAAGAAATACTTAAACGGTTGGAAAGTCCTAATAGGATTGGTGCGTGGGATCGTCGAGGCATGGTTGTTGGCAATGTTCAGTCCGGTAAAACTAGTAACTATACTGGCCTCATTGCAAAAGCTGTAGATGCAGGATACAAAATCGTTATCGTACTCGCCGGTCTAAATAATGATTTGAGAAGTCAGACTCAAAAAAGAATAGACAAAGGCTTTATTGGCAGGGATACCAGAAAAAAGGAGTCCTACGATCAAACGTCGTCCCGTATTGGTGCAGGCCTTATTCCCGGTTTTGAAGAACAGCCTGTTATTGCTGTAACTAGCGCTGACGCTAACGGGGATTTTAAGAAATCTGTACACCATACGGTAACGATCACACCAGGCGGCGATCCAATCATCGCTGTTGTGAAGAAGAACGTCACTCCGCTCAACAACTTAGTCAACTGGTTTACGGGGAATAACAACTCTGGCAAGATTGCTAATGTTCCCCTCTTGTTGATCGATGATGAAGCAGATAATGCTTCGATTGACACAAAAGCAGTTAAGCGCATAAATGGGGCGGATGTAGATCCTGATGCTGCTGAGCAAGACCCGACAAAGATCAATGGCCTTATTCGTCAGATTTTGAACTGTTTTTCTCAGAGCGCATATGTTGGATACACTGCCACTCCGTTTGCAAACATCTTCATCTATCCTACCGACCCAACGAATGAACCTGCGGTATATGGTGAAGACCTTTATCCCAGGAGTTTCATTGTGAATTTGCACGCTCCATCGAACTATATTGGCCCGGACAAAGTGTTCGGCTTGTATAAGGACAGAACAGCAAATATAAAAGAGATGAAGCCTCTGCCTCTTACAAGAGAAGCAAATGATTATGAAGGAAGCTTCCCTGAGAAGCATAAAAAAGACCTGGTAGTAACAGGACTACCCGACACTCTGTATCAAGCTATATATGCTTTTATTCTTTCGGCTGCTGCACGAGACGTCCGTGGCCAAGGACGAAAGCACCACTCGATGCTTGTGCATGTTACTCGGTTTGTTGATGTACAGCTACAAATTACTGAGCTGATTAAGGAAGTCATCAAAGATATTGTATCTCAATTGGAGTTTCAGACAGGGCCTCAGTATATTGCCTTAATTGCAAACTTTGAAAAGATGTGGTTTGAAGATTTCGTGCCGACAACTCAATCAGTAAGAGCATCTCTTGAGGATACCGGCATAAATGATATCCCCTGGAGTGAAGTTAAGGCTAGACTATTCACGAGTGCATCGAAGATCGAAGTAAAATCCATTAATGGTAAGGCTGCTGACGGTGGCCTTGATTATGATGCCTATGAAAATGGTTGTAGCGTAATTGCTGTAGGCGGTGACAAACTCTCGCGTGGACTTACACTTGAAGGACTTGCTGTTAGTTACTATGCTCGTTTGTCTAAAATGTATGATACATTGCTCCAGATGGGTAGATGGTTCGGTTATCGGAATGGCTATGCAGATCTTTGTAGACTGTACACCAGTAAGCAATTAATTGAATGGTACAGGCACATTGCTGTCGCGAATGAAGAGCTACGCAGAGAACTAGATGACATGGCTGATTTGGGCGCTACCCCTGAAAACTACGGCCTGAAGGTAAGAACCCATCCCGATGGCATGCTGATTACAGCAATGAACAAAATGCGTAATTCTGAGAAGCGGACTGTTACCTACTCTGAAAAATTGCTTCAGATTACACGTTATTATAGGAAAAACAGTTGTAATGCTACGAATATCAGTTATGCTGACACATGGCTTAAATCACTTGGAGAGCCTTCTGAACCTTCAACGGCAAGCAGAAACAATTATCTTTGGAAAGATGTGAAGCCTGAACGAATTATTGAATTCCTGCAGAACATTACAATACACTCTGCATGCTTTAATGCCTCTCCGAAGGTAGTCAGCCAATACATCCTCAACCAGGTTGAAGATGGGGAACTTATTAACTGGACTGTAGCATTGGTTTCCACTCTCTCAGGTGAAAAATATGATATTGCTAATTGCAGCATTGGCTTATCGTGGCGTAGTGATGATAATGCCGGTGACGAACATAGCAATACTGTCTACTTAATCCGAAACAACCTGATTACCGAAACCGATCAGGATGTTGATTTGACAGTGGAAGAAAAGAACAAAGCACTGAAAGATACCATTTCTCACTGGAGGCCTAATGGAAGATCCACAGTTCCGCCAACAGAGGCTTCTCCAGTGTGGATTAGGAGAAACAGAAAAAAGCAGAATGGATTGTTGCTAATTTATCTGTTCAAATCTGGAACTGCAGACAATGCCGTCCGAACTGCTTACTCTGATGTGTATCTCGGATACGCAATTAGTTTCCCGACGAGTGTAACAGCTCGGCCAGTTGAATACAAGGTTGATGAAGTATTCTTGAGGAATGATTTCGATGAAGACTAATGATTTACATGCTGCGTGGCTGGAATTAGAAGCGCAAAATCGTACCAATGGTCGCGATTATCAACGGTTAGTTTGTATTGATATGCTTTTTCGTGTCTTCATTGGTGTTTCCGGGATTCCATCAAGCAGATACATGTTGTTGGAAATCCCAGAATCTGATGCGGAAACATTTGTGGTGTTTAGTGCACCACAAGGATTTACTATGTCAATCCGAGAACCTATTATCCCACATTCTGGCTATGTAGCATGTGTTATCCAGTCGTCCTCACATGATCAGAACGACGTATTCACAATCGTAGTGGCAGATATTTTGAATGAGTTGAAGAAGCAAAAGGAGAGTTCAAAATATGTTGCCACCTTGAGAAAACGCATTGAAAAATGGAAGTCCTTTTTCAAGAATTCAAATTCGAAGCGTTTGTCTGACGAGAAAGTAATCGGTCTGATTGGCGAATTAAGCTGCATGCATGATATTTATGTATCAGGTTTTACGCGTGTCTCAGAAATGTGGAACGGCCCATTACGATCTGCACAAGATTTTCAAGGGGCTACGACTGCTGTTGAAGTCAAAACAATTGTTGGTAGCCGCTTTGATCATGTTTCAATATCCAGTGAAGTGCAATTGGATGATGCAGGGAAACAAGCACTTTATCTTGTGGTCTACAGGATTGAACGAAATGATGCTACAGGGTTACAACTGTCAGACTATGTTGATAAAGTGGCTGCCCTCCTTGTAGAAGAACAGAAGTCGAGGCTATACGCTGCCCTTACGTGCTTCGGTTACACTCGAGATGCTTCATCGCAGTACACCAAGAAATACTCCATTCGGGAGAAAAAGGTCTACCGGGTTGTTGACGGTTTTCCTCGCATGCTACGTAGTGACCTGGCGCATGGAATTATGAACATTCGCTACGATCTAGCACTAAGTGCTTGTTCTGCCTATGAGGATAGTTTTGAAGCACTTTCAAGGACAATAAAGGAGAACGAAAATGGCGAAGGCTGAAGAACTGAGCAGGTTCTACGAGGATCTGAATCAAGAGATTATCAATAAAGCTGCCATTGATGAAACTGAGGATTTCAGAGAAAATATATTCACGCAGATCTACATTGATCATCTTTGTGAGGCTGCAGAAATTGAAGATGGCAACGTTTGTTTTCACGAAGGCCGCGGTGTTAAGGTAAACGGCTACAGCATCGCAGAAGATGAAAGCTATATTGCTTTGTTTGTTTCAATATACAAGAACAGCCCGCAACTGTACTCGGTTCCTCCCTCAGAGGCTATCGCGATGCTCAACCGTGCTAAGCAATTCTATCTGAAAGCATTGAAGAATTATCAGACAGATATTGAAGAAGCCTACGGAGCTTTTGATCTGGCAAGAAGCATATATGAATACCGCCACACTATTACTGAGGTCAAAATTATCCTTTTGACTAATGGGACAATAAGGTCCACTATTTTGGAAGCAGAAGAAATCGATGGGATTACTTTTATTCCAACAATCTGGGATATTGAGCGAATCTATCGTGTCACCACCTCAGGCGCAGCTAGAGAAAAAATTGAATTCGATCTGTATGAACTAACAGGAAAAACACTGGAAGCTATTCGTATTACTGTGCCGGAGGAGACTAGAACCCTTCGAAACGGTGATACATTTTCTAGCGGCGGATACACCTCTTATTTCACTGTGTTTCCCGGAGACGTTCTATACAAAATCTACGAACGGTATGATGCCCGTTTGCTGGAAAAAAACGTTCGTGCATTTTTGCAAGCACGAGGTGGCGTGAACAAAGGAATAAAGGCAACGATACAGGAAACCCCCGAAATGTTTTTAGCGTATAATAATGGCATATCTGCAACAGCTGAACAGATCACCGTCAGTAATGAGCATGGCGGAATGTGTACCATAACTGGATTGTCTGATTTTCAAATCGTAAATGGCGGCCAAACAACGGCATCAATTTTCAATGCGTGCATCAAAGATAAAACTCCGCTGGAGAAGATTTTCGTCCAGGCCAAAATCACGGTCCTATCGGATCAAAGCCAGATGGAACGAGTAGTGCCACAAATTTCAGCTTGCGCAAATACCCAAAACAAGGTGCAACTGGCAGACTTTTCAGCAAATGATGAGTTCCATCAAGCAATTGAGAGCCTATCTCGCACAGTCTGGGCTCCGGCTAAAACCGGTGGCGAGCAGCAGACAAAGTGGTTTTACGAGCGCGCAAGAGGGCAATATGCTGATACCAGGTCGCGGGAAAAGAACGTCAAATATTTCGATTCCATTTATCCTAAAGAACAGTATTTTGACAAGTTGGAATTAGCGCGCTATGAGAATGTATGGGATCAGCTTCCCCACATTACTAGTAAAGGCGGTCAGGCAAGCTTTCGAGATTTTACAATCCGACTCAAAAAACGCGGAAAGTTTATCCCTGACCAGTCCTACTATCAAGAACTAGTTGCTAAAGCGATTATGTATCGCAGAGTAAGGCAGATTGTTAAAGCTCAAAAATTCCAAGGATTCTGGGCTAACATTGCAGACTATACAACTGCGTATATCAGCTACAAAACTGCTCAAAGAATCGATTTAAGTAGAATATGGCGCACACAAGCTACCACAGATGCATTCGACCAGATGGCTGAAGTGGTTGCCAATGCTATATACACTTACCTAACAGAAACTTGTTCGGGGGTGAATACAACCCAATGGTGCAAGAAAGAGCAATGCTGGGTTGATATAAAAACTAAGCTGAATATCCAGGTCCCCTCAACTCTTGCCTCCGAACTTATCCCGCTTGGCAAGCAAAAGCCCACAGGCATTGAAACCTTGAACGACCCAGAAAAAGAACTAATCGAGGACATCAGGCTTGTTACTGCTGATGTCTGGTATGCGGTTGCTTCTTGGGGAAAAGAAACTGGTAATCTGCCTGGCTTCCAATGTGGAATATCTGGCACGCTTGGAAGATATGTAGGTTGGAGCAAAGCCCCCTCTATAAAGCAAGCAAAGCAAGGCTTGAAGATTTTGAACACAGCCTATTCTAAAGGCTTCGTAACCGAAGCAGCTATCAAAGAGTTGCTGGAAAAATACCAATCACAATTAAGTGATTAAAGGTGCGCAGGTGAAAGAACAATGGAACACAAGTATTCTGTGGTAGATCTCTTCTCTGGAGCTGGCGGCTTGAGCTTAGGATTCATCCAGACGCAGAAATACGATATCAAAGTAGCGTTTGAAAACAGCCCATATATGCAGGATACCTATCGCCATAATCATCCGGGAGTTGAAGTGCTTGGCGATGTCTGTCAGGCCAACTACAGTGAGATTATTCGAAAACACGGTGAAATCGATGTTGTAATCGGTGGTCCTCCTTGTCAAGGTTTCTCAAATGCAAACAGACAAAAGAATCATGCAATTAGCCAAAATAACATGCTTGTCAAGCAATACTTGCGAGCAATATTAGAGTTACAACCTAAGGCTTTTGTTATGGAAAACGTGAGCATGCTCCATTCGGAAGTTCATCGTTTTTATATGGAAACCGGTGACGTTGATACAGTTGAGCGCTGCAAAATTCCGGTCAAAGAGACACCCTTGCATCTATTAGACGAAGAATTCGTCTTTTCTGGTGTTGAGGAAATAGTCAAAGATGAAGGACAAATCAAGTCTTTCCTTTGGCCTGAAGAAGATTACTTCGAATTAAACATTATCTATAAGGCTTCAAAAAACATTGCCAAAATGTGTACCGCTCTGGAAAAGCACAAAAAGAAGCTTCTTCGACTGATTGATAAGTACTTACAGTTAAGCGGTGCGCATCATATTCATCGCGAGGCTAAGCGAGCTTTTTCAGCAATCAACCAGTACTATGAAGGCAAAATCGCTGCTGAAAACATTAAATGTGAAATAGAACCCTCGGTCATGATCCAACGAATGCTTAGCAAAGCTCTAGAGATTTTTGATAATCACATTCTTGTAGATGCATATGTTTGCGATGACAATTTAATTGCCCGAATCCGTTCTTTCGCGGTCTATGATTATCTTGAGAGAATACTGACTGCTCCCGAAAATGACTATGTAATTTGTAGCGATGTTCTATGCGCTGCTGACTACGGCGCTCCTCAAAAACGCATGCGCTTTGTTGTCATGGGAATTAAACGACATATTTCATCGAAAATTGCATTGCCAAAGGGGCGTTTTGATGCAGATGAATATCGAACCGTCAGAGATGCAATTGGTGACTTGGAAGATGTAACGCCTGTTATTGACTTAGTGGATGACGTTAATGGTATCACATTACCGCAGAGGGATGATTTGGGCGAACTGGCTACAGCGCTACGTGATTCGGTTGTTTTGAAGAACCACATGGTTACTAAAACAACTGATACTGCTCTGCAACGCTTTAGAGCGCTCAAGCAAGGACAGAACTTCCACGCCTTGGACGATTCGTTGAAGACAAACACATACACAGATGTGGCACGAACTCAGAATACAATCTATCTAAGACTTAACTATGATGAACCAAGCGGGACGGTTATTAACGTTCGTAAGTCAATGTGGATTCACCCTACGTTAGATCGCGCTATAAGCGTGAGAGAAGCAGCACGTCTTCAGACTTTTCCAGATCATTTTGTCTTCTGCGGATCTAAAGACAAACAATACCAACAGGTTGGCAATGCTGTTCCACCTATCATGGCAAAGTCTATTGCAAAGAAATTAGCACAGACTCTTTCAAAAAACCTTTATCCGGTTGTGAAAGACAATAGCTGAGAAAGAGATAAAGCTGGAGGTATATAGAATGAACAAGTATACTTTTTCTACGCAGAGTGGTAAGGCATATTACTGTAATTCTATCCCTGGCTTTATTAAGGACAACTCTTCTTCAATAGTCGGCCAGCTTGTTAGGCACTCATTCGAAATAAATAAAGAACAATCTGATGCGTGGGATAAGCAAATACATAGTCTCCAATCTAAACTTGAAGCATGCGGAATGGAAGGCGATATCATTTTCGAGTATGATATCGTGCGTCTTGGCAAAAGAATTGATGTCATTCTTCTAATCCGTCACATGGTATTTTCATTGGAGTTCAAGAATGGAAAAAACGTATTTACAGCCCAAGACGCCCAGCAAGCAGAAGACTACGCAATCGATATTAAAAATTTTCACAAAGAATCTGAAGACCTATATGTATGTCCCATTCTGATTGCAACTGATGCTCCGCGTTATTCAAAACCTCAATCGACAGGTTGTTATCCGGACAAGCAGATTTTCCTCCAGAGAGAAAATATCGACAGTTTAGCGGAAAAACTCGCCGAAATTATTGAGCTATATGGTAGCGACGACCCAATCAATTTTGAAAAATGGTTTAATTCGCCCTACCATCCCACTCCGACAATCATCGCAGCAGCTGTGGAAGCATATACTACACACGATATTAGTGAAATTGCGAATTCTGAAGCTGGCCAAGATGATATCGATAGTTGCGAAAAAAAGCTTAGTGAAATCATCGAATATGCAAAAGAAAACAAAAAGAAATGCGTATGCTTTGTTACCGGCGTGCCTGGCGCTGGCAAAACATTAGTCGGCCTTGATGTTGTTGCCAAAAACCTAAAAGCCGGAAACGACAATCTAAGCGTTTATCTTTCAGGCAATGGGCCATTAGTCGAGGTTTTGCGCGCTGCACTTACAAAAAGCGTTCGTGATAAGAAGCAATACAATAGAGAAACTCAAGCAGCAATAAACGCGCTCATCCAAAGCAGTTACGCATTTAAAAAGGATAATGCTCGCAACCAATATCCTACTCCCGAAAACATCCTCATTTTTGATGAAGCTCAACGGGTTTGGAATGCAGATAAGATGACCCGAAAACACGAAAATGATCCGGATATGTCGGTCAGTGAACCTCATTTATTGTATCGCATAATGGACCGACATGAAGACTGGGCAGTAATGATTTGCCTAGTAGGCCTTGGTCAAGACATATATGACGGAGAAGTCGGAATCAACGAATGGTTCAGATGTGGCATCGAAGAATATCAAGAGTGGGAACTATTCTATTCACCAGCAATATTTGAGCAGACAGAAGACAAAAATATTGATCAATTCTTGATCAGAAGCTGCAATAGATGTCATGAGGCTTGGGAGCTCCACCTCAAAACCTCAGTTCGTTCTTTCCGTGCTGATAAGCAGTGTCAATTCGTTGATGCCATTCTGGATAACAACCCAGATAAAGCTAAAAATGTATATTCTCAAATTGCCAAGAAATATCCAGTATATATAACTCGCGACTATTCTACAGCAAAAGCGTGGATTAAGAAACAAGTACGTGGATCGCAAAGATGCGGTGTGCTTGCAAGTAGTAGTGCGCAAAGACTAAGGCCTGAGGGAATATACGTTCCTACGGAGATTGATGTAAAGAGTTGGTTCCTTGCTCCGAGTGATGATCTCCGCTCTTCTAATATGCTTGAGATTGTCGCAAGTGAATTTAAAGTGCAAGGCCTAGAAATTGACTGGGCAATTGTATGCTGGGATGCCGATTTGAGGCGTAAAGATGCAGCACATTGGGATCATTATGGATTCAGAGGAACAAAATGGTATAGAAGAAAGCAACCAGAGCTCCAGCGATATCTGGTCAATTCTTACCGTGTTCTCCTGACCAGAGCTCGCCAGGGAATGATTTTGTTTGTGCCAAAGGGTGTCGAGCCAGATGTTGATTCTACCAGAGACTCGGCATTTTATGACGAAATATTCCACTATCTTAAGGAATGTGGTATTCCTGAGTTGAACTCATAAAGATACCGGACAGTGAGATACCACCTTGCTGTCCGGTTTTCACATACTGCTTCTTCGTGAATGCCTTACAGCGTCTTAGTTATAGCTACGTAAATCATAAAGTCCCTCCAGTATATTCTCTCTTCATAGTATCAGATGGGGCCAAACAACACCATAAACAACGAGCATCAGTTACTGCGTAATTGCCGTGTGATTGTTTGTGGTTGTGAGCGTCTATGTTTTCTTATGTGTGACTGTGCGTAATTGTAATTTCCCGTATAGGGGTAGGAGATAAACCAAAATACGAGAAAATTTGTCCATACGGCGGAAAAACGCACCTGCCCGGCGTGGATTTACCCCCTTACAGAAACAGCACAAGCCCGGAGGCCTTGATTTCTCAAGACTTACGGGCTTGTTTGGATAAAAAGAAAAACCACGCAGATTGTATAAAATACTGCGTGGTTACGTGGTGGAGCATACCGGATTCGAACCGGTGACCTCTACAATGCGAATGTAGCGCGCTACCAACTGTGCTAATGCCCCTCAAGGTCTATTTATGAAGTTGGGTGAGGTTTGCCCCACATTTTGGGGCGGGGTTTGAAACTCTGGGGTGACAGTAGGAGTACCTCGTTCTACCAACTGTGCTAATGCCCCAAATTTTGTATTGATTTTTTGTGCAAGTTCACCAACTTGCGGGGTGGGTATCGGGGATGCGCAAGAGGTAGTTCGTTCTACCAACTGTGCTAATGCCCCAACAATTTAGTTCAGCAGGTATTTCTACCAGCCACACTAATTAGTATAGCACATATTCCTTCAGAGTGCAAGCCCTATTTTCATGATTCTGCAGATATTCCCGAACTTTTCTGGGAGTTTTTTGTCTATACACGCTCTCTGATTTCTGCATTGACTTCCCTCCGGACGCTGCCTATAATATACATATATACACATCAAGGAGGCGTTACCATGCTTCGTCATCTTCAGAAACGATTCACAGCCGTTCTGCTCATTGCTCTGCTGCTCCCCTGCACGGGCCTTGGATGGGAGCGTAGCGATACCATTTCTGGCAATATGTGTGTTGAAGTCTGTGTAGACAACCAGTGGCACGAGCTTCCCGGGAGCTTGCGTTATTCGCATGAAAACGGCATCCTGGCCGATGGCATTCTGATGTTTCTTCCACTGGAAACCTATCTTGAACAGCACCCGCTGCCGACATTCGCATATACGAACACGTTCAACTACCGCATCACCTGCTCCCCCTTTGTTACCTCCTATAAGGTCAGCTGGACCATTCTGCGGCAATCCGCAGAGGGGCTGACGCCCGTCGCCGACGCCTTCTCTGCGCTTTCCGAACTGGAGGCGGGCATCTACCTCATGCGCATGCAAGTCGCCGCCGAAGGCCACAGCGGCTCCTGCAGCAACGAGTATATGTTCTGGCTGACCAAGGACGGAGAATAAACCGCATCCGTCTTCCATCAGATACCGATTTGCCTCGACTGCTGAAAACCCTTGACTTCTGCGCAGGATGCGGTACAATAGAAGTAACCCCCAGCGATGAATATAAGGAGGATTCCCTCATGGCAATCACCACTCGCCCCTTTGGCGTGACCAAGAAAGGTGACGCCGTCACCATGTTCACCATGACCAACCAGACCGGTGCTTCCGTTTCCGTCATTGAGCTGGGTGCGATCATCACCAGCATCATCGTGCCGGACAAGAACGGCAATCTGGCCGACGTCACCCTGGGTTTTGATACCCTGGATCGCTACGAGGGCGATCACGCCTTCATGGGCGATCTGGTAGGCCGCTACGGCAACCGCATCGCGAAGGCGACCTTTACCCTGGACGGTACCACCTACAACCTGGCTGCCAATGACGGCCAGAACACCCTCCACGGCGGCACGGAAGGCTTCAACACCAAGCTGTGGAAGCTGGTTGAGGCCACCGAGGGCGAAGGCGTTGACAGCGTGAAGCTGCACTACCTCTCCCCCGACATGGAGGAGAACTACCCCGGCAACCTGGACATGTACGTCACCTACACCTGGGATAACGACTGCAACCTGTCCATCCGCTACGAGGCCACCACCGACAAGGCCACTCACTGCAACCTGACCAACCACACCTACTTCAACCTGGCCGGTCACGACCACGGCACGGTGCTGGATCACGTCGTGTTCATCGATGCGGACGTAGTGACCGCGGTGGATTCCGAGCTCATCCCCACCGGCGGCTACATGCCCGTTGTCGGCACGCCCCTGGATCTGCGCGAGGGCATGCTCCTGGCGGACGGCATCGAGGCCAAGGAAACCTGCATCCCCATGGTGTGGGCCGGCGGCTACGACCACAACTTCGTCCTGCGCAAGGGCAGCGCCATGGCCCTGTGCGCCTTCGTGTACCATGAGGACTCCGGCCGCTCGATGGAAGTCATCACCGACCAGCCCGGCGTGCAGCTCTACACTGCCTGCACCACTGATTACGAAGGCGGACGCGGCGGCATGCATTACGGCAACTACTCCGGATTGTGCCTGGAGACCCAGCACTTCCCGGATACCCCCAACCACGCCAACTTCCCCACCACCGTGCTGCGCCCCGGCGAAAAGTACGACACCACCACCATCTATGCCTTCCGCGTGGAGGAGGATGACGACGAAGAGTAATCATTCCGTGCCTGTCCAATATGGGCAGGCACTTTTTCGGAGGAACACATGAACTGCACTTTCCATCGGATGACGGCTGATGATCTGGCCACAGTGCTGGAGATGAACCGCACCTTCCGCCCAGACTTTATCACAAGAGAAGGGGCCTCCGGCTTTCTTGCAGATGGCCGCAACTGGCTTTGGGCAGGCGTTACAGATGGGCGCATCATTGCCTTCGCCTACGGATACACTCTGGACAGACTGGATGGCCGCAGGATGCTATACCTCCATGAGGTCGGCGTGGCGGATTCTTACCAGCGGCAAGGCATTGGTACAGCAATGCTCGAAGCCATCAAAACCGAGTGCCGGGCACAAGGCTTTCACCGGATCTTTCTGATCACGCACCGATGCAACACCGCAGCCAATGCGCTGTATCGCAAATGCGGTGGCGAGGTATCCTGCGACTCCGATGGCAATGACACAACCTATATATTTTTTCTGTAAAAGCACGGCGGCCTGCTGAAAACCAGCAGGCCGTCATGTTGGATGCTGTTTACTTCTTCTCTTCCAGCAGCTTCTGCAGTTCCTGCATAAAGTCACCGATGTCGGTAAAGAGGCGGTACACCGCGGCAAAGCGGACGTACGCCACGTCGTTGACAGACTTGAGCTCGTGCATGACCATGTCGCCGATGCGCTGGGAGGCAATCTCACCGTCCATGGTGGCGTAGGCGGCCTGCTCGATGCGCAGGGTCATCGCTTCGATCTGATTCATGGAGACGGGCAGCTTCTCGCAGGCATGGATGATGCCGGTCTTGATCTTCTGCGCATCAAAAGGCTCACGGCGGCCATCGCGCTTGACGACCATCAGCGGCAGCATTTCGATCTTTTCATAGGTGGTGAAGCGGCGGCCGCAGTTCATGCACTCGCGGCGGCGGCGGATGCTGCTGCCCTCCTCGGTGGGGCGGGAGTCGATCACCTTGCTGTCCAGGCAGTTGCAGTACTGGCATTTCATCAGAAGCGCCCTCCTGTGGTCATGCGTTGTGTATACATATAGATGATTGTACCACATTTGGTGGGTGACGTAAAGGGGGAATTTTCACCCTCACTTGAAGCCCAGGCTGATCATTTTCACATGGGGCTTGCTGTTTTCGATCTCAAGCATCGCGCAGCAGTCGTCCTGAGCTGCACCGGGATTGATCATCCAGGGCTGGGTGTACTCCACATTGGCGCGGTGGGTGTGGCCGTAGAGGGCGATATCGACGCCTTCCGCCCGGGCTGCGCCGTAGAGGTAGTCCAGCCCGGACTTAACCCGGTGAATGTGCCCGTGGGTCATGTATATCTTCAGCCCGCCCAAGTGGATGACCAGGCGATCGGGATGATTCGCCGTGAAATCGCAGTTGCCCCGCACGGCGTACATGGTCGCATGAGGATCGCGCTCCCGGATGAAGGCTTCCGCACGGTCGAAATCCCGCACACCGTCGCCCAGGCAGATGTAGGCGTCGATGGGGCCGACCTGCTTCCACACCTCCTCCAGCAGCCAGCGGAGGTTGTTTTCCTCGCCGTGGATATCGGATAAAATCAGCGCGCGGATCATGCGTTCAGTTCCTTCATAATCTCAATCATCTTTTCGCAGGCACGGGCGCGGTGGGAGATGGCGTTCTTCTCCTCCTCGTTCACCTCGGCAAAGGTCTTGTTCAGGGGCTCATACAGGAACAGGGGGTCGTAGCCGAAGCCACCAGTGCCCCGCTCTTCCTCCAGCAGCACGCCGGGACAGGATCCCTCCGCAATGCGGGTTTCCTCACCGGGGATGGCCAGTGCGATAGCGCACTGGAAGGCGCATGCACGGCGGGTCTTGCCCTTCATGCGGCGCAGGAGCAGGTTGTTGTTGTCCTTGTCGCCCTCGCCTTCGCCGTTCATGAGGGCGTAGCGGGCGGAGTACACACCGGGCTCGTCATCCAGAGCATCCACGGTCAGGCCGCTGTCGTCGGCGATGGTGGGAAGCCCGGTGGCCTCGCAGACCGCCTCCGCCTTGATGGCGGCGTTGCCCGCAAAGGTGGTGGCGTTCTCGTCGATGGGCGCATTGAAGCCGGCGGCATACATGCTCACCACGTTGTAGTAGTCGCCGAAAATATGCTGCAGCTCGCGCAGCTTGTGGGCATTGCCGGTGGCGGCCACCAGCAGGGGCTTGGGGCAGATGTGGCGGGCAGCCTCACCCAGAGCCTCGCGCTGGGCAGCCATCAGCTGCTCGATGCCGCACTTGCCATAGTGAAGCAGGCTGTTCAGCTCATCGGCAGTGAAGGCACGGCCCTCGCCGGTGCCCTGCAGCTCGATGAACTCGCCCTTTTCATTCATCACCAGGTTCATGTCCACCTGAGCGGAGGAATCCTCCACATAGCACAGATCACAGCAGGGCACATTGTCCACCACGCCCACAGAGACCGCCGCCACCTGGTGGATCAGTGGGCTCTGCAGGAGTTTGCCCTCGCTGACGAGCTTGTCAATGGCCAGGGTCAGGGCAACCATCGCGCCGGTGATGGACGCGGTGCGGGTGCCGCCGTCAGCCTCCAGCACGTCGCAGTCCAGGGTGATGGTGCGCTCGCCCAGCTTGGTCAGGTCGATCGCCTGGCGGAGGCTGCGGCCGATCAGGCGCTGAATCTCCACGCTGCGGCCGTCCTTCTTGATGCCGTCGCGCTTCTTGCGGGTACCCGTGGATGCGGGCAGCATGGCGTACTCCGCCGTGACCCAGCCCTGTCCCTTGCCCCGCAGGAAGGGAGGCACGCCCTCCTCCACCGAGGCGGTGCAGATGACGCGGGTGTTGCCGGTGGCGATCAGGCAGGAACCCGCCGCCGTGCGGACAAAGTTGGTCTGAATAGAAACAGGGCGGGCCTGCTCGGGCAGTCGGCCGTCAAAACGCATGGAATCGGTCTCCTTTCAACGCTGCAGATGTACTGCACATAACATTCCAAGTTGGATATTCTTCATCTCCACCCTTTTTCCCTTCAATTCTCACGGATTATTGATGATAATTCACGCCCATCCTACTGGAAATTCCCGCTGGGATGTGCTATGATATTCATCGTGCATGAGGTGCCCGCTCCTGGGTATCATACACAGGGAATCAGAGCATCTCTTGACGGACACTTCATGTCAGATTCACGATTGATTCCTACAATGATTATGTTTCGAAGAAGCGCCTCCGCTTCCGTACATACCGCCGGGCTTCCCGAGCGGAGAAAGGTCTTGTTCCCGTGAGCAGTTTCCATTCAAAATATCTGACCAACATATGGAATGTCCCGAATGTCCTGACGATGATCCGCCTGGCGCTGATCCCGGTCTTCGTCGTCCTCCACGCGATGGCGCTGGAAAAGCTGGCGCTGCTGACCTTCTGCGTCGCCTCCTTTACCGACTGGCTGGACGGCCACATCGCCCGCAAGTATAACCTCATCACCGACTTCGGCAAGCTGATGGATCCCCTGGCCGACAAGCTGATGGTCTGCACGGCGCTCATCATGCAGGGCATCAACGGCACCTTCCCGGTGATTGCCATCATCATCGTGGTCCTCAAGGAGCTGGTGATGATCTATGGCTCCTCCTACATGCTGGCCCACGACGTAGTGGTCTACGCCAACATCTGGGGGAAGCTCGCCCAGTGCAGCTTCATCCTGGCGCTGGTTTTGTCCTTCTGGCACAAGGATTTCACCGCTATGAACTTCCCCATCGACCGGGTGTGCCTGTGGATCGCCGTGGTGATCGCGGTGATCGCCCTGGTGGATTACACCCTCGCCGCCCTGAAGACCCTCAGGGAACTCAAGGCCAAGAAGTAAAAATGCAGCCGCGCTTCCATCACGGAGCGCGGCTTTTTCATGCAAAAAATCGCCCGCCGGATGTGCTTCCGGCGGACGGATAAGCGGGTCGCAGACCCATCAATTGATCTTGATGCCGTAGATGTAGCTGGTACCCTTGCCGGTGGTGCCGATGACCATCGTGTCGCCGTAGACCGCAGGGGAACCCTCGATCACGCCATTCACCTGCAGGGTGCTGACCTCCTTGCCGGTCAGGCCGTCCAGCAGGTAGATGGTGCCGTTGGAGCAGGCCTGGATGATCCAGCCCTGGCCCTCCGCGTCATACACCGCCACGGGGGAGGAATAACAGTAGGCGTCCATATTCTTGTGCCAAACGACCTCGCCAGTGGCCTTGTCGAAGGCAATGATCACGCCCGGGATGGCCTTGTCGCCGGAGAGCTTCTCCGCGCCGGTGGCGCTGACGGAGGACAGGGTGAAGTACACCAGGTCGCTCAGCCCGTTCTGGCCGATGACGGGGGACGCCATGGCGCCAGGGGTGACGATGGCGTTAAAGGTGACGTCCTTCTTCTTGGCGTCGGCGCAGTGGATGGCAAAGGCCCAGTCCTCCTCGCCGGTCATGGCGTTGTAGCGGCGGATGGTCACATTGCCCTTCTGGCGGTTGTTGACCAGGTCGGCAGTGTAGAGCCACAGGGTATTGGCTTCCTCGCCTTCCTCCAGATCCAGGGCAATGGCCGCGCGCACGGAGTCGCCGGTATCCACCGCCCAGGCGGTGGTCATGGTGGTGGTGTCCACGCAGCGCAGCACACCGTCCAGATCGGCGTAGTAGGCATAGCTGCCGAACATCGCCAGGGAGGACTCCACCGCCACATTGCCGGCCTTCTGGCCCTTGGTGTGGCTCATCATGGTCACGACCTCGGAGGGGTCATTGAACTCATATACCAGGCCGCCGGTGTCCTGATCAAGCATCATATTCATGTCCAGCTTCTCCGTGTAAAGGAGGCCGTTGGTGCCGATGGCGATCAGGGTGTTGGTGGTGCGGTCGATCAGCGCAGAAGTATCGAAGGCGCCGGATGCATTCTCGCTGTAGGTGCGTTTGAGCTTGCGGTCAATGCCGTCGATCATGCGCAGCACCTTGCTGTCCATCAGGTTGTAGTAGTACAGGCCGATGTCCTTGCTGGTACCGCTCTTCATCTTGCGGGCATACTGACCGGAGGTCATCATGGGATAGCTGAGAGGATGCAGGCTGGGGGTGGAGCGCATGGGATAGCCGAACTCGATGGCTTCACGGGTGGGAGAACCATCCAGCAAATCCAGGAAGTAGATCTTGCCGTCCATACCGGCTACGATGACCTCGGTCATGTGCTTCTGATCCTTGCGGACCTGCTCCAGCTCCATGCTATTGCGGATATCGGAGGGCCACTTGGCGATGACGGGCTGGCCCGTCCAGCCGATGCCGTAGTAACTGCGGCTGCTGCCGGCCACGCTGCCAGCCTCCACTGTCCATTCCAGCGCCAGGCTGGTGGCACTTTCGATGGTTTCCACCGCTGCATTCTGGCGGAAAGCATTGCCGCGGAAGGTGGTTACGCCGAAGCTGCGGGGCAGGTAGTCATCTCCTGCAGGCATGTCGATGGGCTTCTCGCGCTCGTAGGTCTTGACCTTGCGGTCATCCTTGTAGATCACCGTCTCGGAGATCAGGGAAGGATCGGCGCTGTCCACGGCCATGGCCTCCGGCTTGGGGGTGGGCTCCGGCGTGGGTTCAGGCGTGGGCTCCTCCGTAGGTTCGGGGGTAGGCGTTTCGGTAGGCTCCGCGGTAGGCATCACTGTCGGGGTGGCGGTGGGCATCAGGGTGGGCGTCGCCGTCACGGACAGGGTGGGGGTCGCCGTCGCCTCAGTGAACGCGGACTGGCTTTCCGGGCCAGGCGTAACCTCCGGGGCAGGGGTGGCCGTCTCGGTCATCGGCGGTTCGGAGGGCATCATCGTGGGCGTGGCCACAGCCTGGGTGCTCACCGGCACATCAGAAACAATCACCGGCGCCAAGGGCGTCAGGGACAAATGCTGCCACAGCCCGGTATCGACCCAGCTCTCGCCGTTCTGCACCTGAGCCTGGAGATCCCCTTCGAAGCTGTCTTCACGGGTCATTTCGAACATCCACACGATGGTGGTGTCGCTGTTGGGGGCAGAAAGGGTCGTCGTGGTGGGGATAACCTCGCCCTGATCGTCCACCACCCGCACCGCCGTCACATTGGAGGAGGTAACCATATGGAACACGACCTTATAGGGCGCGGTGTCCTGAGAGATGACGGCCGTGAAATCGTCCGCACTGATGCGGGCAGGGGTCTTTTCCACCTCTTCATCGCTGCCGAAAAGCGCCGCGATGGGGGCTGTCACCGTGCGTTTGATGGAGCCCAGCACGCCGGGATCATCTCCGTCAATCATGCACAGGCCCAGCACCAGCGCGCCGATCACCAGCAGCACCACGATCAGGGCAATCAGGCCGCGGCCAGAGCTCTTCTCCTCGTCCTCCGGCATATCTTCATAAGCGACACGCTCAGTCTCCGGCGTACGGACGCGGCGGGGCGTATCCAGCGGAGACACGGCCTCCGGACGGCGGACACGGGGCTGCTCGCCCAGCTGCTGCAAAGGCGCATAGCCCTCGGCCTTCACCGGGCGGCGGACAACCGGCCCGCTCTGCTGGGGCAGCTGCTCCCGATGGGGCCGCTGGCCGCTGAGAGCAGCAGGCCGCGGCACACCCTGGGAGGGCATGCGTGTCTGGGTCTGCGTCTCCTGCTCCGGCGCAGCGGGCGTCATGCCAAAGCTGACAGCCTCCTTCACCGCAGGGGTCGTCTGGGTGGGCTGGACGGGAGCCTCCGCCTGAGGGAGGTCCTCCACATTGACACAATCCGCCTCGTCAATGAGGCCGGCAAAGCGCTCGGTGCGGCGGCGGCGGGAGGGCTTTGCCTCCGCAGCCTCCACCGGGGGCATCGCGCGGGTCGTGCCTTCCGCCTCCTGGTTGTACTGTTCGAACAGATCCATACAGGCTCTTGCTCCTTTACTGAAAGGCGTCACAGAGAAATTTCCTCCGCTGGCCATAATTTCTGCTCATCGGGCATACCCTATTATAGCGTACTTCCGACGCAATCTCAACCCCAGCGCAACCCGACGATGTAAAAATCTCGTAACAAAAGCGCGCAGGAGCTTCCATTTTTTATTATAAAGGAGAAAAACGTCCCATGTCAACCTTACAGCCCCTGTGCTGTCCGCCCTTTATGGACAGCCTGACCTGCCATAACCTCCGCAGTGCCTGCCTGGCGGAGATGCACGCCGAGCGCCACTTTCTGCGCTGCGCCAAGGCCATGGAGGACGCCGGATTGCAGGTCATTGCCCACGCCTTCCGCTTTACTGCCGCACAGGATAAGGAACACGCCGCGATTCTCAGCGGGCTGATGGCGTCCCAAGGCAGCTGTATTCCCACGGCAGAGGAGCCTTCGAACAGCATCTCCCGTGACCCTGCGGAGCTGCTGCGCGCGGCGGCGCTTCACAAGCACGGCACCTGGGACGTGCTCTATCCCCAGTACGCCCGCACTGCCCTGGAGGAAGGCTACCCCCGCATCGCCCAGGCGCTTGAACGCATCGCAGAGACGGAGCAGCTCCACGCTCGGCGCTTCGTCCAGTACATGGAGGCCCTGCATGACGGCGCGCTCTTTTGCGCCGAGGAGCGCTGTTCCTGGGTGTGCCTGCACTGCGGACAGCTGCACTCCGGTTTCGAACCGCCGGAAAGCTGCCCCGGCTGCAGCTGCGGACAGGGGTATTTCATCCGCAGCAATCATCATCCGTTCTGCGTGCCCGAGGTCGGGCTTTAACCCGACTAGCCCTGAGGATACAACTGTACCGCAAGGGCGTAGCCAGCGCCCGGCCTTGCGCCAGGTGATGGCCGAATCAGAGGGAGGGCTTTAACCCGACTAGCCCTGAGGACACAACTGTACCGCAAGGGCGTAGCCAGCGCCCGGCCATGCCCCGGGTGATGGCCGAATCAGAGGGAGGGCTTTAACCCGACTAGCCCTGAGGATACAACTGTACCGCAAGGGCGTAGCCAGCGCCCGGCCTTGCGCCGGGTGATGGCCGAATCAGAGGGAGGGCTTCAGCCCGACTAGCCCTGAGGACACAACTGTACCGCAAGGGCGTAGCCAGCGCCCGGCCTTGCGCCGGGTGATGGTCGAATCAGAGGGAGGGCTTTAACCCGACTAGCCCTGAGGACACAACTGTACCGCAAGGGCGTAGCCAGCGCCCGGCCTTGCGCCAGGTGATGGCCGAATCAGAGGGAGGGCTTTAACCCGACTAGCCCTGAGGACACAACTGTACCGCAAGGGCGTAGCCAGCGCCCGGCCTTGCGCCGGGTGATGGCCGAAAACGAGGGGTAAACCCCTCTTTCTTTTTGCATTGTGAAGGAAAGTGTGATATACTGTTCTCCACACAACAACTCCCTCAAGCGCCCCTATCAATGGGAGCCTGAGCACGCTATCGGAGGCCCTATGAAGCACATCGTCGCACTCGTCCCCCTCGCCACCTACGACCAGCCCGCCGTGGACGCCGCCGTCCGCGAGGGCATTGCGCTGCTGGGCGGCATCGGGCAGTTTGTCACGCCCGAGGAGAAGATCGTCCTCAAGCCGAACCTGCTGGCCCGCGCCCTGCCCCAGAAGGCTATCACCACCCACCCGGCGGTGTTCTCCGCCGTGTGCCGCCTGCTGCGGGAAGAGGGATATTCTCACCTGTCCTACGGCGACAGCCCCGGCAGCCCCACCACCACCCCGGACAAGGCCGCTGATACCGCCGGCATCAACGAAGCCGCCGCCCGTTATCAGCTGGAGAAGGCGGACTTCGCCTCCGGCAGCGTCGTGACCTTCCCCGAGGGCCGGGTCGCCAAGTCCTTCTACCTGTGTCATGCCGTGCAGGAGGCAGATGCGCTGATCAGCATCTGTAAGATGAAGACCCACGCCCTGGAGCGCATCACCGGCGCGGTGAAGAATCAGTACGGCTGCATTACCGGCGTGAATAAGGCCACCGGCCACGCCGCCTACCCCAACAGCGATATCTTTGCGGACATGCTGGCAGATCTGAACATGTGCATCAAGCCCCGCCTGCACGTGATGGACGGTGTCGTCGCCATGGAGGGCAACGGCCCTTCCTCCGGCACGCCGGTGAACATGAATGTGCTGCTGTTCTCCGCCGACCCGGTGGCGCTGGACGCAGTCTTTGCGGCCCTGATCCACCTGAGCCCTGAGGCCGTGCCCACCTGCGTTTCCGGCGTGAAGGTCGGTCTGGGCGTGATGGATGACGCCTCCATCGAGGTCGCCACGCCCGGGGGCGTCATCACCGTCAATGAAGCCCGCGAGAAATACGGCAAGGCGGATTTCGACGTCTTCCGCGGCCAGATGAAGAAGAACGTCCTGTCCGCCTTCATGCCCATGCTGCCCTTCCTGCAGCATCGCCCGAAGGTTGATCTGAAGAAGTGCATTGCCTGCGGTGTATGCGAGGAAAGCTGCCCCGTGCCGGAAAAGGCGGTACGCTCCGGCCATGGCCGGAAGGCCAAATACGACTACAAGAAGTGCATCCGCTGCTACTGCTGCCAGGAGATGTGTCCGGTCAAGGCCATTGACGTGTACCGGCATCCGCTGACAAAATTGCTGAGCGGCAAATGACCTCATCCGTTACCAAGTGAAACTCCCTCAGTCTGCGAGCAAGCTCGCAGACAGCTCCCTCGGGGAGGGAGCCTTTTGGAAAGGTTGTGATCCCCATTCCCCTGACCTCATACTGTAAGAAATGCGGGCAGGATGTGCCCGTGTCTGATTTCTGCCCGAATTGCCGGTCAAAGCTGGCGGCAAACACCGTCCGCCTGGCCTGGTGTGTGGAGCATCACCCCGTCCGCGACTGGATGTGCTGGAACAGCGTCATGCGCCTGCTGCTGCCGGTGCTGGCGGCAACGCTGGTGCTGGTCATCCTGCTGGAGGCCATCCTGGGTGGTGCGGAGGGCATCACGGCACTGCTGGGCGGCGGGCTGATCGTAAGCCTCGCGGGCATCCTGGGCATGATCCTGGCGGTGATGCTGCTGGTGTTCATCCTCCAGGGCGACGATCTGCTGGACTGCGTCATCGACGGACGCGGTATTCACGTGCAGCAGTACCTGCCCCGCCCCACGGCGCTGAAGCTCCTGCTGCGGGGCAAGTCCCTCCGCCTGCTGGAGGACAGCGAGGACATGCTGCTCGTCTCCTCCCGGGAGATCGCCTGGAAGGACATCCAGCGGGTTCAATTATGGCCGGAGAAGAACATGCTCCTCTTCTACGCGCCCAGATGGTGGATGCGCGTCAGCCTCCCCTGCACGCCCTTCACCTGGGAGGAAGCCATCGAATTTATCCGGGACAAAATCGGCAAAAAGAAGGCCGTCATCCTGCCGGAGGAGTGCCGACAAACCGCCCCTGTCAAGGCGAAGGCCGCCAAGCCTGCCCGTTCCCATCAGCTGACCTTTGAGGAGGTCGCGGCGGAATTCGGCGGACAGCCCGACGAGCCCGCCCTGCCGGAGAACCTCCCTCCAGAGGTCACCCAGGAGCTGGAGGGCGACTTCACCTCCCTGGCCGATGTGCTGGAGGAGATCAAAAACGACCCATAAAAATCGGGATGCCGCGCATATGCAGCATCCCTTTTGATTTACTTGTTGACCATCCGGCACAGGTCGCATACGGAATAGCAGCGGCTCAGATCAACCTGGATCCCCCGCTTTTCCGCCAGCGCCAGCAGTCCGGGCACGCCTTCAGCAGCCGCGCGCATGCCCTCGGTACCGAAGGGGTCATAGCGGGCCACGATTTCCGCCATGTGCTCTCGGCAGACGTTGCCGATCACAAAGCCGCAGACCGTCACATTCCCGTCCGGCTCGATGGACAGGGAGGTCTGGTTCGTCAACGGCTCGGTGTAGGGCATGGAGCCGCAGCAGTCGGCCATGTTCAGCTGTGCCGGGGGATAATAGTGGCTCAGGTGCTCGATGGCATTGCCGGCCATGAAGATGTCGTTGCCCTCATGCACCGGGAGCCCGGTGTCCTCCAGCTGGCTGAGCACCTCGCGGGTGCGGGTGTTTTCCGGGCAATCGAAGGTTTCGTTCACCACCCATGCCGGGGAGAATCGGGCTTTCTCAATGCCCGCAGCCTTCACTGCCAGCGCAAAACAGCGCACCACTTCCAGCGGGATGGTCTCCTGGTGGAAGCCATCCACCGAAATGAGCACATCGTTCACGCCTGCATCGGCGAGAACCTTCGCCACCTGGCGGATTCTCGCCTCGTCCCGGCTGAAGAAGCCGTTGGTGATCAGCTGGCGCCGGGGAATGCCGCATTCCGTCGCCGCGCGGTGGATGGCGCAGGTGACCTCCGGGTAGAGCAGCGGTTCGCCGCCGAAGGTCATCACGGACTGCATGTCGTACATCTCCGCCAGCTCGCGAACCGCTCGCACAGCGGCCTCCTGCGGGACGTGGGTGCCCTTGGGCTGCGCCACCATCGCCCCCGCGGAGCAATGCCTGCATCGGCCCGTGCAACGCTGGGTCAGGATAAATTCAAGCCGGTTGATGTTCAAATAAGGGTTCATATTTGCTCCTCCATTCATGTTGTTCACATTAAGGTCGAGCTTGCTCGACGAGCGCTGTCAATGCTTGCATTGATGGCGCGAAGCCTGCAGCAGCCTTTGGGCTGATGTGGGCCGGACTCATGAACGGTGCAGTTGGCAGTCCAGTTCGTCCGATACAGCCTGCCTTACTGCACCGGGAGGTTACCTCGCATGGTCTGTCGCATGGGCATTCACCCGCCTTTCTACCGGTTAGTATATCATGCTTTTCATCCGGCGTAAAGTGTGGTATAATGGGAGTGAAACCAACACATTATCCGTCCGGATTGGAGATAGAACCATGAGCAAAACCAAGGAACGCATCCGCGACAGCCAGCTGCGCTACAAGCAGGGGCTGGGCCAGAATTTCATCTACGACGAGGACCTGCTGGCGTCCCTCGTAGCCGCCGCCGGCGTCACCAAGGAGGACGACGTCCTCGAGGTCGGCCCCGGCGCGGGCAGCATGACCAAGCATCTTTGCAAGGCCGCCCACCACGTCATGTCCGTGGAGCTGGACGACCGCCTCATCCCTCTGCTGAACGGCTTCATGGCGGAGTACGATAACTTCACCCTCGTCCACGGTGACGTGATGACCGTCAACCTGCCGGAGATCACCGCAACTCTCCGCAAACCCCTGTCCGTCGTGGCGAACATCCCCTACTACATCACGACTCCCTTGATGACCATGCTGTTATCCGGCCCTCGCCGGGCACAAGACCCGTCGAGCGCTTCGCTCGGCGATTCCAAGGAATCGCAGTCGCTCGTCGGGCAAAGCCCGACCTCCATTGGCCCTCTCGACATCAAGCAGATGGCCCTGATGGTGCAGAAGGAGGTCGCTGACAAGGTGCTCGCCCAGCCCGGCGATGACAACTGGGGACCCTTGGCGCTGCGCTGCCAGTTCTACTGCGACCCCTACCTGGCCATGGATGTGCCCGCCGCCTGCTTCACCCCTGCGCCCAAGGTGGACAGCGCCTTCATCGTGCTGCCCCGCCGCGAAAAGCCCCTGGTGGACGTGAAGAACGAGGAGGATTTCTTCCGCGTTGCCCAGGCCGGCTTCGCGCTGCGCCGCAAGACCATGACCAACGGATTGTGCGCCGCCTTCCACATGGAGCGCGCCGAAGCCGCCCTGCTGATGCAGAAGGCCGGTCTGGACGAGCGCGTCCGCTGCGAGAAGCTCACCTTTGAGGAGCTGGCACGCCTTTCCGACGTGTACACGGATTGGAGGGAAGCTCACTGATGGCCATCGCTAAATTCATGCATGTCAGCGAGGAACAATACACCTCCTCCGCACTGCCGGATGCGCTGCCGGTGGATGCAATCCCCCTGCCCGCCCGGGCCACGGCGGGCTCGGCCGGGTATGACTTCATCTGCCCGGCGGATATCACCCTGCAGCCGGGCGACGCCATCACCATTCCCACCGGCATCCGCTGCGAGATGCAGCCCGGCTGGGTGCTGATGCTCTTCCCCCGCAGCGGCTTGGGCTTCAAGCACCAGGTGCGCCTGGCGAATACGGTGGGCGTGATCGACGCGGATTACTTCCACGCGGCCAACGAGGGGCACATCATGGTGCGCATCGTGAACGGCCAGAGCCCCTGCACGGTGGACAGCCACGCCGTAACGATTGCCAAGGGCGAGCGCTTCTGCCAGGGTGTGTTCCTGCCCCACGGGCTGGCGGAGGAGGAAACGGTGCTGGTGGATCGCGAGGGCGGTTTTGGCAGCACGGGGAGGTAACGATGAAGAAAATGCTCACTTTAACCAGCATCATTTTGCTGATTGCGGCAGCCACCACGTTTCTCTGGCCCCGGCTATCTGTGCCAGTCGATACGGAAATCACGCTGTTCAGCTACGACTCAGATTCTCAGACAGTCACCCATATCCTGAATGCAGAGGATGCCGCCATCATCCACTCAATGCTTGATGGCAAGCCTATTTTACCAAACTGGCTGTGCTCCCTGTTGGGGCAGCGCTTCCACTTCAGCGCAGAGTTCGAAAGCGGCCTGCTGCTGATCCAGAGTGGCATCAATGCAAAAATTTTGCGTTTACCCAAGTTGGGCTCACCGCATCTGCTGCAGTTGAACATGGAGGGAGGCCTGATTTGGCTGACCGCATCTGAGTTGGATATGCTCGAAGACTGTTTTGAGCGTAATGGCATTTACTTCCCAGGAATGCTGAATTGAAATAAAGGAACGCGAACCATGACGGTCGCGTTCCTTTTTGCTTGCCCCGGATTTGGGGCGTTTGGTCTTTTCCTTTGGGGCTGTGCGAGCTGTTTCTCGAATCCGTTGGATTCTCGAAAGGCGCGCGGGGGATTTGTGCCTGCGGGCACGGAGGTCTCCGACGGGGAGGGGCTAACGCCGCCCCTCCACCCGCGCAAGGGTCACAGACCCTTGACCCTTTTTTTGTCCGCTCCTTTGTTTATTGACTGAGGAGCATGCGGTCGTTATCCAGCGCTTTTCCGCGTGCGCCGGAGTACATCGTCATCAGCTTGGGCACAGTCATTTCCACCCGTTCCTCGCCTGCGATGTCCAGGATGATCTGGCCCGCATCCATCATGATGGTGCGGTTGCCCACCGTCAGCGCCTGGCCCATGTTGTGGGTGATCATCATTGTGGGGATTTTCTGCTCCTTGACGATCTTCACCGTGATCGCCATCACCTTCTCCGCCGTGGCGGGGTCGAGGGCGGCAGTATGCTCGTCCAGTAGCAGCATCTTCGGGTGGGCGATGGTCGCCATCAGCAGCGTCAGCGCTTGACGCTGGCCACCGGAGAGCAGACCGACCTTCATCTTCATCCGGTCCTCAAGGCCCATCTGGAAGGTGGAGAGCTGCTCGCGGTAGTACGCGAGGTCGCGCTTCTGTACCGCCAACGCCAGGGGGAACCGCCGCGTCTGGTTGCAGGCCAGGGACAGGTTTTCCTCGATGGTCAGGTCGGGCGCGGTACCCTTCATCGGGTCCTGGAAGAGGGTGCCCACCGCGCGGGCTCGCTTGTATTCCGGCAGATGCTCCATATGCTTGCCGTCGAGGATAATTTCGCCCTCGTCCACATAGAAGGTGCCGGCGATCGCCCCAAACAGCGTGGATTTGCCCGCGCCGTTGGAGCCAAGAATCGTAATGAAATCATCATCCTTCAGCGCGAGGGACACGTCGCGCAGGGCCGTATGCTCATTCACCGTGCCCTTGGCGAAAGTTTTGGTCACATGGCGGAGTTCAAGCATGCTTGGCGCCTCCCTTCCGATGGTGACGGCCCAGGTTTTCGCGGATCATCGGCAGTGCCAGCGCGAAGGCGACGATCACAGCAGACACCAGCTTCAAATAGTACGCCGGGAATACGTTCAGGCTCGTCGCCAGGCGGATCAGGCACTGGTACAGCACCGAGCCCAGGATAACGCTGATCAGCCCCACGGTCACGCCGCGCTTGCCCACGATGGCCTCGCCGATAATGACACTCGCCAGGCCCACCACCAGCACGCCCGAGCCATTGGAGATGGTTGCGAAGCCGCCGGACTGGGTCATCACGCCGCCGGCGAGGGCGGTGCAGCCGTTGGCAACCGCCAGTCCGAGGATCTTCATCCCGCCCGCGTTGATGGAGGAGGAGCGCACCATGGCCTCGTTGTTGCCGGTGGCACGGATGCACAGGCCCACATGGGTGCGGAAGAACCAGATCAGCGCGATCAGCACCGCCGCCGTCAGCACCACGCCCACGATCAGCACGGTGATCTCCTTGGCCATGGTGAAGGCCGCGCGGTCCTTGTTGAAGGCCTGCAGGTTGATGTTGAAGGCCTCATACAGTTTGTTGAAGATGGTGGTCTTGGTCAGCGTCACGTCGGGCTTACCGCCCATAACAGCGGTGTTGATGGTGTACAAGCCACTCATGGTGAGGATACCCGCCAGGATGGGGTGGATGCCCACCTTGGTCTGCAGCACGCCGGTAACGCTGCCCGCCGCCGCGCCCGCCAGGAACGCGCACAGCAAGCCCAGCACCGGATGCCCCGCCACCGTCAGCACAGCGGACACCGCCACACCCAGGGTATAGGAGCCCTCGGTGGTCAGGTCGGGGGTGTTGAGGATGCGAAAGCTGATATATACGCCCATGGCCAGCAGGGCGTAGAACAGGCCCTCCTGCAGGCCGCCGAGGAACATGGTCAGAGACATAAGGAGTCACTCCTTGTCGTCAGTTTTTTCGGAAGATATCCAGCGTGTGGTGGGACAATCCGAGCATGTCCGCCCGTTCGCAGGTGGCGAAGTGATAGCGCAGGTAGATATCGAAGGTCGTATCATCCATCACAGCGACGGTATCGCGCATGTGGTTGGCGTAGCCGTCCGCCGCGACGAGGTGCAGCGGCTCCACGTTGAATCGGCTGCGCAGCTCAGCGATATCCTCCGTGCGGTGGAGCTCGAACAGATCCCACGGATGGGAAAAGGCCTTGAAGGTCACCGGGTCGAGCATTCCCTGCTCAATCAAGGCATGAATGTTGCCCTTCATGAAGCCGTGCTGCAGTATGGACGGATCCGCCATACAGTAGGCAACAAAGATCACGCCGCCGGGCTTCGTCACACGGATGGCTTCGGACAGCGCCGCGTGCTTCTCGGCCTCGGTGAACAGATGATACATCGGGCCGAGCAGGAGCGTCATGTCGTAGGCATCATCCGGAAAGTCATTCAAATCGCAGGCGCTTCCCTGGCGGATGGTGACGTGCTCCCCTTCTGCGGTGCCCGCGATAAACTGGTCGATGTTGTGCTGCACCAGCTCCACCGCGTCCACGGCGTAGCCTTCGCAGGCCAGCGCGTGGCTGTAACGGCCCGTGCCTGCACCGATCTCGATGATGCGCGCGCCATCCTGCAAATACCGGCGGATGTAGCGCATCGTGGTCTCGAATTCCACCCGGCCATAGCGGGTCAGGAGGCGGCCTTCCTCGTCATAAGTCGCGTAGTATTGGTTGAGATAATCATTGGCGTTCATGGCTTACTCCACGATCACTGCGTTCTCCAGCACATCCGCCGGAATTTCCGCGCCGATCATGTCAGCGGTGGTCTGGTTGATCACCATGGTGAACTCATCCACCACCACGGCGGGAATCTCCTCGATGGGGGTGCCGGTCAGGTAGGCGTGCAGCATGTCAGCGGTAATCGCGCCGATCTGCCGGTCGCCGATGGAGATGGTGGCAAACGCACCGGACTCCACCATGACGGCGGAGGAGCCGTACACCGGTACGCCCATTTCCGCAGCGCTGTCGGCCACGACGGTCATGGCAGTCTGGATCACAGAGTCGTTGGGCACGAAGATCGCGTCCACCTGCTCCAGCAGCACGTCCACCGCCATCTGCACCTCGGAGACGTTGGTCACCACCTGCTCCACATAGGTCAGGCCGTTTGCGTCCATGTAGGCCTTGGCCTGCTGGGCGGTGGTGACGGAGTTGATCTCGCTCTGACAGTAGAGCAATCCGTACACCTGGCAGCCGGGGGTGAGCTGGTCCGCCAGCTTGAACATCTCCTCCACCGGGATGGCATTGGAGGTACCGGTGGCGTTCATGTCGGGGTGGGCCATGTCGCCGATGACGCCCGCACCCACGGGATTGGACACGCTGATGAAAAACTGGGGCACGCCGCTGTCCAGGTTGCAGAAGGCCTGGGTGGGCGGAGTGGCGATGGTGACCGCCACGTCGATGCCGTCGTCCAGGGCAGCCTCGCAGTTGGCAACGAGCTGGGTCATGTCGCCCAGGGCATTGCGGTAGGTGAAGGTCATGCGGGATTCGTCGTAACCCAGCTCGCGCATGCGGTCGATGAATCCCTCTCGCATGTCGGTGAAGGCGCCGTTGTCCGCCATCTGGATGATGCCGACGTGGATCATGTCGTCCGCAAAGGCGGTGCAGGTCAGGGTCAGGATGAGGGTCAGGAGCATCGCGATGGTCTTCTTCATGGTGAATTCCTTTCTGCCGATTCGGCATGTCGAATGATGACTCCTGTTCGGTGGGAGTCCGCTGTCCGGGACGGTGCAACGGAGGTCGGGCCCTTGCTTGGCCGAACAAAAAAACGCACCTGTCCCCATACAAGGACAGATGCGTGAAAATACATCTGCGGTACCACCTTGTTTGACGGATAAAACCGCCCACCTCAATCAGGCGCCGACACGCCCGAAGCCCGATAACGCTGGCTCTGCGTCGCGCCATACTAATGGGAACAGCCCACGTTCCGCGCGCCCTCGGCGGTCCATTTGCCGGTTCGCTGCGACGGGGCTTTCAGCCAAGGCCCCTTGCTCTCTGTGCGTGCGCCGCCGGTTTGATCTCCGCCTCAACGGTTTTTTTCAGTTTAGCACAGGCGATATCCTCTGTCAATCATCCGGGTGTATTTCTCATGTATTTTCAGGGAGAGCGGTGGTAAGCCGTGAGGTGGACACGCCTTACGGGCTTGCCACCTTTTCCATTTCCAGTACTTTGTTGAACTGCGTCTCGAACAGGTGACGGTACACGCCGCCCTCCCGCAGCAGTGCCTCATGGGTACCGCACTGGGCGATGCGGCCATCGGCCAGCACCAGAATCTTGTCCGCCGACATGATGGTGGACAGCCGGTGGGCGATGACGATGCTGGTGCGGCCCTTCATGATGTAATCCAGGGCGTCCTGGATGGCAGCCTCGGAGATGGAGTCCAGGGCGGAGGTGGCCTCGTCCAGGATGAGGATCTTGGGATCCTTGAGGATCACGCGGGCGATGGACAGGCGCTGCTTCTCGCCGCCGGAGAGTTTCAGGCCGCGGTTGCCTACCTCGGTGTCGTAGCCATTGGGCTGGGCGACGATGAAATCATGGATGGCCGCCGCCTTGCAGGCCGCGGTAAGTTCCTCATCCGTGGCGTCCTCCTTGGCGTAGCGCAGATTCTCGCGGATGGTACCGTTGAACAGGTAGGTATCCTGACTGACCATGCCGATCTGGCTGCGCAGCCAGTGCAGGTCGAAGTCCCGCACGTCCACGCCGCCCACCAGTACGCGGCCGGCCTTCACATCCCACAGGCGGGGGATGAAGTTGATCACCGTCGATTTTCCGGAGCCGGAGCCGCCCACAATGGCCGCCATTTCGCCGCTGCGGACGGTGAAGTCCACGTCGTGGAGAATTTCGACGTCCTCGGTGTAGCCGAAGCGCACATGCTCAAAGCGGATGTCGGCATGGCTGAGGTCGGGCTTCTTCGCGTTCTCGGGGGACTTGATGTCCACCGGGCGGTCGAAGTAGTCGAAAATGCGGGTGAACAGCGCCATCGAGCGGGTGAAGTCCACCTGGATGTTCAGCAGCGATTCCACCGGGCGGTACAGGCGGTTGACCAGCGCCACCATGGCGGTGATCATACCCACCGTCAGCCCCGTCTCGCCGGAGACGATGATGAGGTAGCCGCCGGCGAAGTAGATCAGCAGCGGGCCCAGCTGGGTGAAGATGCCCATCGTCAGCCGGAACCAGCGGCCGGAGAGCTGCTCCTTGAGGGCGAGCTTCGTGACTTCACCGTTGACCTTGACGAAGCGGTCATACTCCGCCTTCTCCCGGGTGAAGAGCTTGGTCAGCATGGAGCCGGAAACGGACAGCGTCTCGTTGATGAGCTGATTCATCTCGTCATGCTTGGCCTGGCCGTCAGAGAGCAGCTTCCACCTCTGGCGGCCTGCGGAGCGGGTGGGCAGCACCAGCAGCGGAATCACCAGGATGCCGATGATGGCCATCTTCCAATTCATGCCGAAAAGCGCCACCAGGGTAGTCACCACCGTCGCCACGTTGGACAGGATCGACTGCAGCGTGCCGGAAATGACGCTGGACACGCCGGAGATATCCGAGTTCATGCGGGTGATGACGTCTCCCTGGCGCTCGGTGGTGAAGAAGGCATGGCTCATCTGCTGCAGATGGGCGTACATCTGATTCTTCATGTCGAAGATGATGTGCTGGCTGATCCAGGCGTTGAGGTAGCTGGTCAGCACCGTCACCAGCTGGGAGGCGATCATCGTCGCCAGCGCCGCGAGGATCAGCTTCAGCAGCAGCGCCATGCTCTCGCCCACCAGCGCCTCATCCACGATGCGGCCGGTGATGATGGAGGGCAGCAGTCCCAGCACAGAGGACAGCAAAATGGTCACGAACACCAGCACAAAGCGCGTCCAGTAGGGTGTCAGGTAAGACAGGATTCGCCTGATCAGCGGCCAGGTGACCTTTGGCAGGTTCTCTTTCTCCTGGTCCGTCAGGAAGCCGCGCGGGCCCATTCTCTGCATTTGTATTCCTCCCGATCATTTCTTGTACAGATATTATACAACCCCCACCGGGAAATAACAAGTGGCCCTTTCGATTTGATTGCGCACAAAACTAACCACCCGTCAAACGGGTGATTTCCGCAAAGGCTAAAACCCAAGATGCCGGCCAGTGTCTAAAGACGCTGGCTTTCACAATGTTCAAGCCTATTGCCTTTGCCACTTTTGCCGCCCCTTAAGGGCGTTCGTATTGCTTGCTACCCTTAAATGGGTCTTCGTACTCTTTCACGCTTACCTTAAGGCATATTCGGCAGGTGTTAAATGCGAACAACACCTTGATTCTTGATTTCGCCCATCTAAGAATACCGATAAACAAAAATCAAAAGGTTGTAACAAAGCTGTGTTTGGCGTGTATATATGGGTGAAAGCAAGACAACGAGCTGAGTGATTCGGAATTTTCGAACAAGCAGCTCATGAATACGAAAGGTGAGGTTGGTATGAAGCGTTGTTTTTCTCTGTTGATTGCACTGGTGCTGCTGGTGGCATTGTTCCCGGCAGGTTCCGCGTTGGCGGAGTGTTCGCACTCGAAGACCACTCATATGTGCGATTTCTATATCTTAAACAAGGGAAATTCGCAATACCATTATTATGTTGAAGACTCTTTCAACAAGTGTAATGACTGCGGAGCTGAGCTTTGGCCGTATTATAACGAGGAACCTGTCCCTCATGATTTTGTGGGAAACAAATGTTCCGAGTGCGGCTACCAGAAGTCCAGTTCATCTTCCTCCTGCCCCCACAGCAAAACCAAAGAGGTCGCCGGCGACAAGAAGTATGAAATCATCGATGGCAATGACCGTCAGCACAACGTTATCACCAATTACAGCAAAGTCTGCACCCAGTGCAACAAGACCATCTTCACTGACAAGAAGACCCAGGTTGCGGCGCACTCCTTCAGCGGCAGCACCTGTACTGTGTGCGGGTATTCCAAAGCTGGTACTGCGACGCAGCGGCCTGCGGCTACGACGACGCCCAGACCGAGCAATACGAACAATGGCGGTTCGAACAGTTCTGCAATTACCTTTGATAGCTATGTTCAGGCAGACGATGGTGTGTACACCATCAGCTGGCGCGGTTCGCTGGTGACGCCGTACAAGATCGTGTATACGCCCAGCAGCGGCGGTGAGGTCTTGAGCAACTCTTCGGTCTACGGTAATTCCTACACCACAAAATGGATGATTCCTGGTATGGAGTATACGGTCACGCTGACGGATGCAAACGGCACCACTGCCACGGGAAAGGTCAATGTGCCTCGTGCGGAAAGCTTCCGGGATGGCAACCTCACGGCGAATAAAATCGATATTCAGATTTCTCCTCGGTATACAAAGCCGGGTTATGCGCCTGTGCATGTACAGTCATTCAATGCATCCACCATGGAAGCAAACATGACCAACAAGGGCTGGACGTATGGCCTGTTCTACAGGATCAACCTTTCTTCCTTCACGGGTGATCGGACATATCTGCAGACGGTGGTTTTCCGTGCCCCCAATGGGTACAATTATATGTGGACAGCCTCTTCTCAGACCTACTACTATGGCGGCAGCGACATGTATTGGCGGTGGAAGATTATGGGCGAGGAATTCTTCGAAGAACTGCTTGATGAATATGGCAGGATTCCGACGGGCAAGTACTATGTGGACTTGTATTGGGACGGTATGCTGGTGGATTCGTCCTCGTTCCAGGTGTACTGATATCAGCGCAGGAGCAGTCATGGACTGCTCCTGTTGCGTTATTATGGCGTGTTTACTTTTGCATTCTGACCATTCTCAAATTGAGCAAGCCCTGCGGTGAAAGTGGGCTTGCGGAAATCGCAGGAGGACGACTATGAATATGGAATGGCATTGTATTCACCCACTTACCAATCCATTATGACTCAAAGCAGAAGGGCGTCGGCTCCGGCAGACGACACCAGTTCCGGGTGTAATCTGAATCATAATCGCCATCCCACACCAGATGCAGCCCCTTGCAGACATACGGATCCATCAGCGCCTTGGCGTACGATTTACGCAGCTCGGGCAGCAGGCGGTAGCGGTACAGGGGAAGCGCGTGCCAAGCGATCATTCCGTGGAATTTGTCGCGAAGCAAGCTGCGTCTGAGCGTATGGCCACAACCTGAAATGTTGACTTGTTCGCAACAGACAGGAGAATCATCAGGCACAGAAAGGTATGTATACTGTGCTGGCTGATCGTCTGCCTGAAGCGCATCATTCTGCTTGAACAGAGGCTTCGCGGATGGCATGATCCGCGAGTTCCTGCGGCTGCTTAGCAATTTCATCTGCCGCATGATCAAGCAGCTGGTCTATGCTCCAATCGTTGATCATCGCGAAACCGTCATCCAGGATGTTACGCAAACGGCTAAGCAATGCATCAATCCCTTCTTTACGGTATAGGAAGCTCACGCCGGAGGAGTCACGAAGCCCGTCAGGCGTCACCTTGAAGGATTCCTTGTACAGATCCTCCAGGAAGCGCTTTGTCAGACGATTGTCCGCATTGCCGACAGCATAGGCCTGCGAAATCTGCTGCCGGATGCTTTCGGCTTCAACTATATCAAATTCCGGAAGCAAGGCTGTTTTCGGCTCTGCACAGACATGCTCGTGCAGACGCTTCAGGTCGGCACACATGGGCTTGAGGGCCTGGGCCAGGTACTCGTTGACGCGCATCAGCAGCAGCTGGGCGGCACGGGCATGGGCTTCCATGAACGCCGCCTTGCGCAGGCCGGCGTAGTGTTTGTTCAGATTCTGCAGATACGCTTCCAGCGCTTTGGTGCGGCCCAGCAGCGGCGGATGCTCAAAGTCCGGCCAGGTAGCCGTACAGGCCTGCTTGAGGGGCGTCAGATCATTGATGAACTTGCGGGCAAGGTTCTGCCAGCTGAGCACCTTAGCCTCCAGTTCCTTGATCAAGCCCAGGTTGCCATGCTCAAGGCAGTGGAGCAGGGCGAACGGCCCAAGGTCGGGATTAAGTATCACGGAACGACAGAAGTCCTCAAAGCGCTTCCAAGCTGCAATGAGGTAATTGTCCGCAGTCACGCTGGCGGCGGGCTTCACGATGGAATCCACCCACATGGTAGGCTTGATGTTCTCCTGGTCATGAGGACAGGGCTGCATCTCCCGCATGGACTCAATGCGGGGCTTGTCCGCCGCAGTCACGCAGCAGATACCAGGCAGCTTCACGGTCATGGCAAACGCATCATGATACTGCTTCACGTCGCCGATGATGGTTTGTGCACGCTCCGCCGTCTTTCCGTCTGTGCACTGTGCATCAGAGGCAAGCATGCAGCCCGTTTCCTCCTGGAGAGGCAGGAAGGATTCGAGCAGCATCTTGCTTTCAAGCTGCAGCATCCTGCGCTTGGGGCTGCGGGCCGAGCAGATTCCGATAGCGCTGTAGCCATAATACGCAGGAAGCGGCCTGGGGAATGCGGATCCTGCGTGCATCACTGCATCGGGGCATCCCAGCGGATACCCGAAAAAGTAGTCGCTGGCACAGTAGTTGAACAAATGCTCCGCCACTGTATGATACAGGGTTCTGACATCAGGGATGACTGTACCATCTGCCCTCTCACCGGACAAGAGGAAGCAGTCGTCATAGGGCGGCAGCGTCCAGGACACCTTGACACCATTGCCATATTGCATGGTATAGGGGGTCTTGTGCTCGCTCACCTGCATCCAGAAGTCCAGCTCCTTCAAGGAGGCGTAGGCGTTCATGCGCAGCACATCGGCCATAGGATTGCCGATCAGCGCCCGCAGCGACACATCCGGCATGACAATGTAGCCGGTAATGCGGTAATCCTTGCCTGCCAAGTCGGGTTCGGTGGCCATGATGTGGCGGATGATCTGCGGAACGTCAAGGAAGATGCCGGAGCCTGTGGCGCCGCAAATGCCGGTGCAGATCACGATTTCGATGCGGCTCAGCTGCTCATCCGCCTGCAGCGGGGCAGCAATGCTGGCGAGCGCATGCCTGATGGTCCCGTACACCTGCGTGTACATCCTGCTGAGCATGAAACGAACTGCCTGACGATGGTGCCAGAAATAGTCTCCTCCATCCAGCCGCCGGTCGAACCACGCATTTTCGGCACTGGTCAGGTTGACGTCGCGCATGCCCGGATCCAGTATATCCCGCATACCGCGTATCACTAGGTGTACGAATTCTGTGCTGCTCAGCTGCCCTCTTGCGTGCTCATCTATATCCAGCAGCCGATAGGCGGTGTGGGGCGGATCGGGAAGCTCCTGACCCGGCTTGTCCGCAGCTGGATAAAAGCGCTCCGAAAAGGTCTTCTTCACCGTATTGACGATCTCTGCACCGGTGCCGCCCAGGCCAATTACCAGCAGCGGCACCGGCAGCTTTTTTACACGGTCAATGGAGATGTCGGGCATTTCGTCCAACCAGTTATACCATTTGGTGCTGTAATCATTCATGTGCCCTTGGATCCTTTCGATGCTGTTTGTATGCGCGGCAGGTTGTATGGCGCAACGATTTCCTTGCTAAAAGTATACATGGTTTGCCTTGATTTGGCAACACAAAAGCGCCGTCTGCGCATGGCATTCACTGCGGCGGATTCCATGCGGCGGCCTGGTCCGTCCTTGCATTGCACCGGTAGGCATGATATACTGTGTACAGACAACAATTTCCGCTCTATGTACGACTGCACCCGCAGCCAGTGCGGTGCGTTCCGGAATACTGGTCATCAAGGAGAATGAGCAATGAAAAAAGCAACCGCAGCCTTCGGCTTAATGCTATGCCTGCTTCTGTGGATCGTCTCTGCGCAGGCGGCGGGCATCGTGATCCCGGCAGATACGCAGGTCATTGGCGCCTATGCCTTTTATGGTCTGCCCGCCCTTTCGGGAGAGCTGGTGATCCCCGATGGCGTGAAATACATCGGTGAATATGCCTTTGGCGGCTGCAGAGGCCTGAGCGGGGAGCTCCATATCCCCGACAGCGTGGCGTACATTGGCCCATACGCCTTTGAAGGCACCGGGCTGACCGGCACGATTTACGCAGTAGAAGGCCGGGCAGTGGATCCGCTCGCCTTTGCTGGGTCTGAGATTGTCTATGTGGACGAGCTGGAGGTCAAGCTGCTCTGGCAGGTCAATGAGGACGGCGAAACGGTGACCATCACCGGCCTGAGCGGAAGTCCATCCGACGGGCTGACCATCCCTGCAGCACTCGGCGGCTGCAAGGTCACCGCCATTGCGGACAGCGCCTTCCGGGGCCGCACGGACATAACCGGGCCGCTCACCCTGCCGGAGGGGCTGACGGAAATCGGCGCGTGCGCCTTCCAGAACTGCGTTGGCCTGACAGGTACGCTGACGCTGCCCGAATCGCTCAGCGTCATCGGCGGCGGCGCTTTTTCGGGCTGCAGCGGATTGACCGGCAGTATCGTCGTGCCTGATTCCGTCCGCAGCATCGGCCAGGAGGCCTTTGCGAACTGCACTGGCTTCACCGGCGTGCCGGAGGTGGAGAATCAGTACTGCGTGATGGGCAAGCGTGTATACGCAGGTTGCAGCGGGCTGACACGGGAGAGCTACTTCACCTTCACCTCCAACGGCGACGGCACCTGCGCTGTGACGGGTTTCCAGAAGCGCAGGGATTACACCCTGATCAACATCCCCGCCTATTCGCCCAATGGCGACCGGGTCACCAGCATCGGCAGGAGCGCTTTCAAAGGCTGCTACATGATGCCCGTGGTCAATGGTCAGGTCATTGAGGTGATTTACAGCGTGTCCATCCCGGAGGGCGTTACCTACATTGGCGAGTACGCTTTTTCCGGTTCTTTTCTGGACTACGTTTCGCTGCCCTCCACGCTGAAAACCATTGATGATTACGCTTTCTATGATACTTCCTATCTGACCAGCATTCACCTCCCCGAAGGTCTGACATCGCTGGGGCATTATGCATTTCAAAAATGCGAGCATCTGAGCTATGTCAATATCCCTGCATCAATCAAGACGATCAAGCTCAGCGTCTTCAGCGGGACGGACTTGTATGAAATCACCCTCCCTGAGGGTATCACGGCTATCAACTCCTTCGGCCTCAATGTATACGGCATGAGCCGCTGGGTGCTGCCCCGCAGCATCGAGTACATTGCCGACAACGCTTCGGGGTACGCCCCTGCCGCCATCTATGGCTACCGGGGCACTGCTGCAGAAACCTATGCCGCCCGCGAAGGCATTCCCTTCTATGACCGGGATGCGGCCCAGTTCCAGTGCGGCATCCGGGTGACGGTGCTGGATCCTGAAGGCCGCCCGATGTCCGGCGCGGCGGTGAATATCGTTGATCTGGATGGATCCCTCATCACGGCTGCGACAACCGGCGACGACGGCGTCTGCATCTTCACCGGCATGGAAGACGGCGATTTCTTCTACATTTTCATTGAGAAAGAGCCCTACAACTTCAGCGTCGGTCTCTATATCATGACGGAGGGCGTCATCGAGGAATGCACCTTCCAGGCGAAGTACCTCGCCCAGTCGTATATGGACATTCTAACTCCTGTGGACGGGGCGAAGATGTCCGGCACCAGCGTGAATGTCACCTATGCGCCCGTGACCGGCGCCGAGCAGTACCGGATCGACCTGTACGATGCCGCCGGCAGCACAGCCCCGGTCAGGACGATTACCCTGACCGGCATGAGCCACGTCCTGAATGACCTGACGCCCGGGCACAGCTACCGCCTGGCGGTGACTGCCATCACCGCAGACGGCGCGGAAGTGACCGACGAAGCCTCATTCTATATCACCAGCGGCCTGGAGCCCTGGTTTGTCAGCTTTGACATTCCCAGCGGCAGCCACCGCACCGGCGACGTCCTGACCTTCACCGTATATGTGGAAAACGCCGATACCGTAACCCTGTTGGTGGACGGGGAGGCATACGACACCGTCGAAGTAACCGAAGGCCGGGCAGTCATAAGCCGCGCATTCACCAAGGCTGGCGAGCGAGAGGTGTCCTTCCTGGCCACACGCGAGGGACAGCCTGCAGCACAGAGCATCGCGCTCTCGCTGAGCATCATTGCGGCGGAAACGCTGCTGGAGCCCGTGGTTGCCCCCGTGGATGACCTCCGTCTGGGGCAGCCTCTGACCGTATCCTGGCAGGCCTCGCCCAATGCCACAGAATATGTGGTGTACCTGTTCCGCGAAGGCGTGCAAACCTACCGCAAAGCCGTGCAGGCCAGCGGGGAGGGCCCGTTCTCGCTGGAGATCCCGGCTACTGCCTTCACCTCGGCCGGCGCCTACGGCGTAGAGGTCATTGCCACTGCGGCGGGCTACAGCCAGTGCAGCGGCGGCGCAACCTTCACGGTGTATGAATTCACCACCTACGCAGCCTATCTGCAATGCAGCTCCGCCACCCTGTATCTGGAGCGCGCGCTGACGACGCCGGTCGGCACATGCAGCTATACGACCCCGCTGACCGTGATGGACGAAGCGGAGGGGTGCTATCTGGTGAAGAGCACCGGCAATGTGACGGGCTGGCTCTCGGCTGATCTGCTGGGCAGCGAACCCTGGGTGCCCGAGACTCGGCTCCGGTGCTGGTATAAGCGCTACAACCCCGATGATCCGGACAGCCGCGTGCTCGTGACCATCTGGGCGACCCTGGACGTCAGCACGGCGCAGCTTACGCTGCCCGGCGGCGCGATAGCCTCCGCAGATCATCCCCAGCCCATCACCGGCACCCCCGACATGCAGAAATTCCTCATTGAGATCGATCCGGTGAAGGAGCAGACAGCCCTTCCGATCGCAGGCTGCGACGCCCAGGGCAATGCGCTCATCACCGCCACGCTGAACATTCCGCCCGTGGAGCAGAAGGAGGAAACGCTTCCCGCGCCCGTGGTCGCCGCGAACCATGTGTTCGAGAAGGGTAAGAGCGGTATCGTCCGCTGGACCGGCAGCACCGGCGCGGACAGCTACGTCATCACCCTGACCAAGGACGGCGTGAATGTCTTCGAGCCCATCACCCACACCAGCGCCGTGGGTGTCACCGTCCTGACCTCCGCCAACCTGGCCAAGGCGGGCGAGTACGTTTTTACGATCACCGCCCAGAAGGAAGGCTGGAAGTCCTCCTCCGCCACCTCCTCCATCCGCGTGGTGGATGGCAACTTCATGTACCTCCAGCAGACAAACGGCGGCTCCCACGCCAGCTTCCGCTACCTGATGCAGATCACCGCGGGGCCGGATTACATGGATCGCTATACCCTCTCCTGGACGGATGCGATGGGTAAGCCCCGCTCGGACCTGGTGAGCAAGGATCTGCTGGGCTTCACCCCCTATATGCCCGAGATCGCCCCTGTGCTGGGCGCAAACCCGATCAGGCTGTCCGGCCCATCCCGTCTGGAAGGCACGACGCAGGAGATCACGCTGACCACCGACATGATCGCTGAATCGGTGGAGATCTATGTGGCAGGCAAGAAGGCCGCGGACATGACCCTCAGCTCCGAAATCTCCCATTGCCGCTATTTCAAAGCGCAGTGGACGCTGGCTGCCGGTGAGCAGGAGCTGGTATTCAAGGTGAAGGGCGTTAATGGCCTGACCACGGAGTATGCCTACAAGCTCGTTTCCACCCATGTGCACCAGCTGGACATGAACAAGGCTGTCTTCTCCGCACTGAGCAACACCAGTGTGACCGTCAGCAGCGGAATCTGCACAACCTGCAGGGAATCCCTTGCCGGTACGGAGCAGCCCCTGGCCCGCGTGTTCGGCAGCAGCGTCAGCGGAACCACCAACTCGCTGCAGATCAGCATTCCGCTCAGCCTGCCCGGCGTACATGTGAACGTTCCGGGCAAGGTCACCATCTATGAGAACGGCTCGCTGGAATGCGCGGGTATCAGCTGCAAGGCCCTTGAGGTACGCGGCGCCCTCCATGCCGGCAGCATCAGCTGTACCTCCATGGACGTCAAGGCGTCTGGCAAGCTGTCGATGGCAGATGGCAATACCGCCTCCGTGACGGATCTGTATTTCCGCTCCAATGTGGATCATTCATCGCTCCTGACCGGCGGCACGCTGACCATTTCCGGCAACATGACCGGCGGCGGCGCCTTCAAGGCAAACGCTGCGCATCAGACGGTGTTCACCAGCGCCGTGCACAAGCTGGAGCTTTCATCCGCCAGTCGGTTCGGCACGCTGGTCATCCGCGGCATTGCCACCAATCTGCGCTCCAGCCGCTCCTTCAGCTATGCGTACATCGTCATCCCCAAGGTGGCGCAGAACCCCATGGCTGAAGCGGTACCCCAGCAGCCCTCGGACGAGCTGAAGAAATACGAGGACGCCTACTGCAGCAACGGTTACTACTACAGCACGGCGATGGCCAAGAGCAGGATCTCTCAGGCTGTCCGCAATGAGACCTACGCCGCGATCACCAATCAGAACTTCGTGACCACCCAGAACATGAATCGCGAGACGCTGGGAATCTTCCAGCTCCTCTACACCAACGAGGGCAAGACCTACAACGCCGCCAAGCGCGACATCGCTGTGCAGCTGGCTGGCCTGAATGCGCTGAATTACGGCCATGCCGCAGGTGCGAACATCTTCAACCTGATCGCCACCTATACCATTGCGTACCGGGAGAGCGGCTCCTACCAGTGCATGGTCAACGGCGTGAAAACCAAGGTGAACTTTACCGCGTGGATCGAGGGCATCGCTCAGAAGTCCGGCAACGCAACCACCGGCATGCTGACGGTGGAGTACAGCGAGTGGATCGACGGCGGAGCGGTCTATTCCAGCGTCGTATCCCTGACGCCCACCTTCAAAGCCATCGACGAGCTTCTTGGCGCGCTGGACTGGGGCAGCAAGAAGCTGGCGCAGGAGAAGATCAACGAAGCGACGGAAACCGTGTGCGCTGAGTATGAGGATATGTTCCTGGACCTCCTGAACTGCGAGAACATCAACAAGGCCAAGAAGAGCTACGATCTGGTGGAATTCTGCGTCGAGCACAGCGTCAGCTCCGCAGATGAGGCCCGTGCGCCTGCATTGACGGTCTTCGCCAATGACGCCAGCTTCTCCATTTACGATTCCTACGGCGCTCCGTCCGAGCTCATGGACGCCTTCGAGGCCATGTATGATGTGAACTGAGCATCCGGAACATGACAAAACAAATCCCCCAAGCGGCACCTGGAACCATCCGGGGCTGCCTTGGGGGATTCTTTGTGATGGCTGTCGGCAGAAATACGGCCGTGCTCAGGATGTTCTGCCAGGCGGCATACGGATTGACGGTATCCTGCCGCGCACAAGTATACACGAGTTCGTACCGATGAGTATTTCATCGATCGAGGAAATACGTCAAAACAAGCAACGGGGACTGATAGCATAACGCCGTCAGCCCCCGACTTGTTTGCCTCCACCGGAAGGCGATGAACTGGCGGCCGGGATTTATCCGCGACGCCCTTATTTGAGCGTTACATTCCAGCCTGCGAGATACTGCAAAAGCAGAAGGGCGTCCTGGATGTCCACGCTGCCATCCGCATCGACATCAGCATTCTTTGCGCTGATTTTGACGCTCCGGTCTGACACATGCTGAAGCAATCGCACCGCGTCGGACAAATCAATCTTTCCGTCCGCGTCGGCATCGCCAGGGAGGTACTCTCCACCGGTCGCCGGGATGCTCTGTGTACGAATCGTCCTGCCGCAAATGGCACACTGGACAACCTGAATACCATCTTCCAACGCCGTTGGATCCTGGATGATGACCGTTTCCCCCTCTGTATGCCCATACGCCGGAATCACCTCTTCCCGCAGCACATCATGGCAGATATCACAGGGGTAGATCCGGAGGCCGGCCTCCATGCAGCTGGCAGGCACCTCATCCACTGGATATCCCTCCCGGTGGACTGTAGGCGGAAGCACCTCCTCCAGCGTCTCGTCGCAGAAAAAGCACAGGTACCGCATCTTACCCTCGCTGTAACAAGTGGGCTCCACCGTAATGCGGCCATCATCCCAGACGTGCCCAACCGCCACCTTTTCTCCTTCCACATTGATCACTACCGGCTGCCGGGATGCATCATATACCGAGTCCACAACCGGCCGCACATTGTAGACGCCAAGTTTGGCGTCCGGCTTGATCTTGAGGGTGATCCGGCCGATTTCCCCCTTGGAAAGCCCCGCCATATTCAACAGGCCGAACTTGCCTAAAGCACTTGTCGGAGCCGTATTGAGGATATCTTTGCTGATGTTCTCGGCACTGACAAATTCAAAGACATCCTCATTGAACGAAAAACCGATGCGGGCACTGATCGCCGTTTGCGGGTTGCCCGTACAGACAAAGGTGACCGTGACGGTCTGTCCCGGGTGTTCGGCAAAGGCAGTCCACGCACAGCCAAGCATCACCATCAGAACAAGCCAGCATGCAAACCGCTTCATTGGGGCACCTCCTCTTGCAGGCATACAAGGGTCACTTCCGCACCGCAGTATGCTTCCATCATTAAAATGATATCCAGCATATCAATCACGCTGTCGGCATTGACGTCACCATATGCGAGATTGATTTCAACCGCACCATCGCAGTACCATTCCATCAGGTCGATGATATCCAGCATATCCAGCACGCCATCTTCGTTTACATCGCCAGCAATTCTCTTCGCGCCAACGACCACCCGGCAGGAAGCATAGGTGCCATCTGCCGCGGTGCATGTCACATAGGCCACGCCATCGCCCATCGCGCACACCAGGCCGTTCTCATCCACCGATGCCACCAGCGCATTGCTGCTGGTCCAGGTACCGCCTTCCTTCCATGTGAGCTGCATGGTCTCTCCCGCCTCCAGCATGCAGGCGCTGCAGTTCATCGGCTCGCCCATGGATACGAATTGAAAACACTGATCCGGGTATTTGGCCTGAAGCTGTGCCACATAGCTCTGCGCATATGTATTGCTGTAGCCATAGAAGGTCTGGACAGACGCGAACTGGAACGCATTCAGGGGAGCAGATTCCAGGCTGGCAGGCAGATAGCAGCTGGTGATCTGGCAGTTGCCGAAGGCCCCCTCGGGAATGGTGGTGACGCCCTCGGGAATATCCAGCACCGCAATGGTGTTCATCATGAAAGCGTCTGTCCCGATCTGTGCGCATACCGGGTAACGGAAGTATTCAAACCGGTTGTTGATAAAGGCGTTATTGGACACGCTGGTAACCGTTTCAGGCAGAACAAGGCTGAGATCATGCGTATAGCCCAGGCCGTACAACGCCCATACACCCAGCGTCTTCAGGGTGCTGGGGAAGGTGATCTTCGTCAGTTCTCCGACGCTGTTAATGGCATGTGCGCCGATGTTCTCCACCCCTTCAGGGATCAGCAGCTCGCCGGTATAGCTTTCCGATACCTTGAGCAGCGTTTTCCCGTCCGCGCTGTATCTCACTTCTCCGTACACGGACACCCGACAAGTCAGCGTCGTTTCTCCCACCTTTGCGGTGATGGTCGTTGTGCCGGTGGATACGCTGCTGACCAGACCATTGACCACCGTTGCGACCGATTCGTCAGCCGACGCCCAGGTGACCGTCTTGCCGTTCGCATCCGGTATCACCGACAGCTGATGCTGGCATTCCCCGCCGCCGGCGTCCAGCGCCAGCGCCAATTCATCCTTTGACAGCGCTATTCCATCAACCATCGGTACATAATCCCAATGATACATGTCAATCTTTTCTGCGCTGACAAACGCCTCCACGCAGGTGCCCGGATAGCCATAGATCACCAGATCCCAGTTGTCGTTAAAGCAGTTTTCGCCAATTTCCTGGATCGTCGATGGGAAGATCACCTCACGCACGCCGCTTAAAAACGCGTTGGCAGGCAGCTTCGTCACGCCCTCGGCGATGATCAGCCGCTCCAGGTTCATCATCGCGCCAAATGCATCCTCCCCCATTTCGATATCACAGGGGAGAATCAGGGTACCCGGCATGGAGGAACAGCAGAAAGCATTGTTGCCCAGGTATTCCAACGAGGCCGGAAGAACCGGCATCTCCGTCAGTCCTGTCAGATACCCGCATCCCCACGCTTCAATCCGCTTCAGCGTTGACGGGAATTTCACGGAGGTGACCTTCTGACACATGTACAATGCGGCATACTCGATCACTTCCACGCCCTCCGGAATGACCACCGCACCGCTGTAACCATTGATGCAGGTCAGCAGCGTTGTCATTTCCCGGTTATACAGCAGCCCGTCATAAACCTGGTAGAATGCATGATTCTCCGATACGTCAAAGCCTGAAAGATTGTTGCAGTCATCAATACAATCTGCGCTCCAGTTGGCAATGCTGTCCGGGATATGCACCACACCGTCAAGGCCGTCACAGTTATAGAAAGCATTTCCCCAAATCGAAGAGAGCGAATCCGGCAGCCACAAGGATCCCGTTACGCCCGTGCAGTTGGCAAACGCGCCGCCGCGGATTTCCTCAATCCGATCGCCAAATTCAATCTCGCCGGTCAAGCCGGTACACTCAATGAATGCCGCGCCGCCAAGCAGCTTCAGGTTCGCCGGCAGCTTCAGCGTACCCTTCAGGCCGGTGCAGCGGGCAAAGGCCTGCGAGTATATGGTTTCCACCGTATCCGGCAGCGTGAGCGTACCATCGAACTTGGCATAGGCGAAGGCGCTGTTGCCAATCGCCGTGACCGTATATCCGTCCAGCGTCTCAGGGATGACCAGATCGCCGGTCTCTCCGCCCCGGAAGCCCGTAATCGTACAGCTCGTTCCATCCGCATTGACAGTATAGGTAAGCGTCGTCTCTTCCGAAGAGCCTTCCTGACGGGGCTCAGCCAGATCAACGCTGCCCGGATTCGGCTCTACGCCGATGTATTCATAGTCATCTTTGGCACGCTCCGGCTGCTTGATGCTTCCATCCTCGGCAAAGAAGCCGTCGTACAGCTCATACATATCATTCCCGCCAAGGTAATACCAGCCGAGCATGGAATCCGTACCCTGCAGGATATTGGGATCCTGCGGGTCAATGCCATACCAGTTGCCGTCCTCCATCTTGACATGCACCCAGGCATGGCCCACGCTGCCCACTTCAACGCAGGGCAGATCGATCCTGTCCGCTACCGCCTTATACAGCTTGGAGAAACCGCCGCAGATGCCGAAGCCATTGTTGACACAGTAGATATTGCTGTTGTAGTAATCCGCCTTGCCGTTTTCGCCATAAAAGACGTAGTTCCAGTCATATTCCAGCGCATCGATGACCGCATTGGAGATAAACCTCGCCTTGGTGTACAGATCCCAGGATGGATCCGCCGCAGCAACGATTGTGTCGATCAGCTTCTCCGACATTGTCTGATCATCCGGATCATAGTAATCGGAGCAGATCAGCGTGAACGTGACGGCATTACACTCTTCGTCATAGCTGCAATTCTCAAACCAAAAGAGCCACGCCGTCGATTCCGGATGATCCATTTTGACGGTTTCCATCGTCGTTTGAAGCTTAGAGGCTATTCCGTCCTGACTCACGCCTGCTTCGGGCAGCTCCACCGTATAGCTTGCCGTCTCAGCCGGCGCCGCCTGAATGACGCGATACATCGCCTGCTGATTGGCATCCAGCTGCTGGAAGTAGAACTCATACCCCGCATTTTCCGCCCCGGCCATGCTGGAAAAACAACAAACGACGAGCAGCAGAAGCATGCCAACGATCCGTCTCAAACGCATACTCATCCCTCCAGATAATCCTTTGCTTTTATTCTATCATCTATTTCCTTCCTGTCAAGATTAACCAATGTTTCCGTTGCCGCACGCTTTCCCCTTCAGGAATAAGAACAGGAACTGACAGTTGCCCGCAGTCCCTGTGAGATGTATTCCGTTTTTATTTCAGCAGCACATTCCATCCGGCGGCATACTGCAGGATCAGCAGCACATCCCAGATGTCCGCAGCACCGTCTGAATTGACGTCGGCATTGCTTGTGTTGATGCTGACATCCTCCGCAGAATCGTGCTGCAGAATCTGTAATGCATCCGCAAGATCCACCCGACCATTTTCATCAGCGTCTCCGGCCATGCGGGGCAACCCTATTGCCGGAATTTCTTCCGTCATCGTGCTGCCGCACACACTGCACCGATACGTTTTGATGCCCGGATCCGTTGCAGTCGGCTCCTTTGTGACAGCACCCTCATCCCATGTATGCATTCCTGTAGCAGGAACAGTCTGCTGCGCAACCAGAATCGTGCCGCACACGCCGCAGTGCTTGCCCTCCGTCAGTCCGGTTTCCGTACATGTGGGCTCCGCTGCGGCATCCGTGATCTCCGTGTGCCCCTGGGGCAGAATGATCTGCTGCGCAACCAGTATCGTGCCGCACACGCCGCAGTGCTTGCCCTCCGTCAGACCGGTTCCCGTACATGTGGGCTCCGCTGCGGCATCCGTGATCTCCGTGTGCCCCCTGGGCGGAATAATCTGCTGCGCAACCAGCGTCATGCCGCACACGCCGCAGTGCTTACCCTCTGTCAGGCCGGTTTCCGTGCAGGTGGGGTCCGCTGCGGCATCCGTAATCACCGTGTGTTCTTCCGAAGCGGGAATGCTCTCTGTCCGCAGCGCCTCTCCACAGTTGCCGCACCACACAATCATGGCGCCTGGCACATTGCAGGCCGGCAGTTGAGTTACAGTGCGTTCCCCATCAGCATGACCAAACGCAGGAATGATTTCCTCTCGCAGAAAGGTGTTGCAAACATCGCAGTAGAAGGTCCACAGCCCGTCCGACACACAGGAGGGCAAAACTGAGGTCCGGGCCTTTCCTTCCCTGTGATCTTCCGTGGCAGGGACGCTTTCCGTATAGGATTCAGCACAGTACAGACAGCTGTATGTCTTCACGCCCGTGCTGCCGCAAGTCGGTTCAAGCGATATTTGTCCCTCATCCCAGACATGCTCAACCGTAATGTCGCCGCCCATGACCGTCATATTCACCGCTTCGTATTGCGCATTATACACGGAGTCCACCACGGGCATAATGGCATATGTTACAGCCTGCGCCTCTGGTCTGACCCGCAGTGTAATGGTGGCAAACGTTCCTGCCGAAAGGCCCTTCATGTTCAGGAGACCAAACTTGCCGTTTTTCGACGTTGGCGCTGAATTGATCACATCCGGGCTAACGATCTCAGCGCTGACAAAATCAAACGCCTCACTGGGATAGCCCATTCCAACGCGGGCGCTGACAGCCCCATCCAAATTGTTGAAAATCCAGAAGTTGACCGTTACCGTATCTCCCGGCTTCGCCGCAAAGGCAGTCATCGTGATGCAGAGGGAGAGGATCAGAAGCGCCCAGAATGCAATTCGTTTCATTCGACCACCTCCTCAGCATAGCTGTACAACTCCACCTCTGCGCCGCAGTACCACTCCATGAGCATGATGATGTCTCGCATATCAGCAAGACTATCGCCATTCACATCACCATTGGCCAGATTCAGTTCAATTTCGCCACTGCAGAACCATTCCATCAGGTCAATGACGTCCAGCATATCAACCAGCGCATCTCCATTGGTATCGCCAACAACGCCTCGCTGGACCGGTTCATCCTTTGTTGCTCCGCACTGCTGGCATGTGTATGTGATGACGCCCGCAGCGCTTGCAGTCGGTGCAGTACTGATCACGCCATCCGCCCAGAAATGGGGAGGCACCTGCTCCGTTTTGGTTGCACCACAAATAGTACAGATATAGGATTTCACGCCATCGGAGCTGCAGGTTTGCTCTGTCGTTTTGCTCCCCTGATCCCAAGCATGGGTGATGTCGATGATTTCCGTCTTGACTGCATCACAGTTCAGGCAATGATACTCCACCGCGCCTTCTGATGTGCAGGTGGGCGGCGTGCTGATGGTTCCCTTGTCCCAAGTGTGCACCCCTGTTGCCGGAACGATCTCCTGCGCCAAGGTTATCTCATTGCATACCGTGCAGTGCTTTCCCTCGGTCAGGCCGCTCGAGATGCAGGTAGGCTCCACCGCCGCATCCACCGTCTCATCATGTCCTGTCGCGGCAACAACCTCCTGCTCCGTCAGAACAGCAAGGCATACGCCGCAATGCGAGCCTTCCGTCAGGCCAGCTTCTGTACATGCAGGTTCCACCGCAGCGTCAACAACAACCTCATGTCCCGTCGCCTTCACAAACTCCCGTTTGATATCGCCGCACACCGTACAGGAATAGTTCGTTTCGCCCGGTTCCTCGCAGGACGGAGCGGAAGTCACTGTCTCCGCGCCCCAGGCATGCTCGCCGCCCGCGGCGGTGCATCTCTTCACAAGATCAACAGTCACTTCGATTTCATGCCCATGATAGGTGTATACTGTAATCCTGCTCTGTCCAGATTCGAACCTCGCATTACCAACCAGGGTATCTCCGCCTTTTCCGCCATAGGTCAGAAGGAAGTCGGGAGACTCCGTAACGACCTTGCTGATCAGGGTGTACCTTCCCTCCGGCTCGCAATCCAGTTCAAGCAATACCGCATTTGCAGGCGGGTCCCAATCGCTTACGACGTTCACCGTGATATGATTGTCTTCCTTGACCGACACCGTCTGCGGATCACCCGGCGTGAAATAGCATCCCACAGCCTCCGCAAATGCTTCGATTGCCGGGTTCGTGCTTGAAATCAGCACCCACTGCGTTGTGAACAGATTGGGTTGATAGTATTCAGGAACAGACGACATGCGCACGAGCTCCAACGCGTGGCACCCATGCAATGCATTCAAGCCAATCGTTATCACGGTAGACGGGATCGTCATATTCTGCAAAGATGTACAGCCAAAGAAAGCCTGATATCCGATCTCCTCCAGACCTTCCGGCAGCACAATGGATTTCAGGGAGGTGCAATTCAAGAACATATTTGTTTCCAGCCTTTTGATCCCTGGCGGAAACTGGATATGCTTCAGGCTGATGCAATCCTGTAAGGTTGGGATATCGGTCAGCTGCGAGCTTTCCGGATAGATCACGGTTTCAAGCGCCGGACTATCCCCCATGTATACGTTCGTCAAATCAGCCAGGTTGGCGGACATCACCAGGCGTTTGACATACTGCAGCCGCTCCAGGGCGCGCCTTGATACTTGGGTCACAGAATCAGGCATCTGATAGGTGGTCATTTTCAGCGACGGCGGGAAGCAAACCAGCGTCTTCATGTCTTTGGAATAAATCACGCCGTCCACAGCGGTATAGTAGGGGTTATTGCCTGCAACGACAACTTTCTCAAGACCGGCGGGATTCTCTCCCCATTCTTCAATTCCATAGAAGGTCGACGGAACCCTGATTTCGACAAACGAAGAACTTCTCCGGATAACAGATACTTCTGCTGTTTCACAGCCTTCAGGGATGTTCAGCACTGTATCCGTTCTACCCCTTGGATAACAACACAGCTTTTTTCCTCCGTCACTATACAAAATACCGTCAACCGAGGTGAAAGTCGTATTTTGCGGATCAACATCAATCCACTGGAGGCGGTCTCCGCCCGCAAAAGTACTGAAGTCATTCATTGAAGACGGTAAATACAGGTGCGTGATGAGGGTATCATTAAGTGCATTCTGCCCGATCCCCTGCATCGTGGAAGGCAGCTGCAATTCACGCAGGGAGGAACAGCCGGCGAACGATTCCAGCTCCAGCTTTTCCACGCCCTCCATCAGCGTCACCTCTGCCAGTGCAGTGCATCCCATAAACGTGTATTGGCTCACAGTTTTCACACTGCCGGGAATGCTGATGGACGTCAGCCCGGTACATCCCAGGAATGCGCCGCGCATATCAGAGTAGAAAATCACATCGAAATAACCCGGCTCAATGGTTGTCAGCGTATTGGGCAATTTCACCGTCTTGATCGCTGTATTGCGGCAGAAGGCGTTGCTGCCCAGGCTGATCACCGGGAGACCATTGATATACTCCGGCACAACGACGTCGGCAGCATTCCCCAGATACTCGACGATTGTGATCCCGCCATTTTCTTGCCGATAGGCAAAATCGTCTGCAATGCCGTCATATGGGTCAACCACTTCCGCCTCCTCATACAATGTGATGCTCAACCGATACCGCAAATTAGTGCTGTCCAGCGTGCCGATTTGCCATCCATCAATCGTATCTGCAGCAGCATACTGCCCCATCCAGGCCGCGACGATTGTCATCATCTTTGTCTGATTGAATGCCTGATCTGTACCCGAATAGTAGATGATAATGTTTTTGATCTTTCCCGTTTCCACCAGCGCATTCATTTTCTGAATGAATTCCGCCTGATTGGCAAATACAATATCATTTTGAACCAGATATCGTGTATCCACACATTCCGGATAGGCGGCTGCATCCCACACATGATCGACAGACAGCACCTCATCCGTGACCAGGAAATATGCATGCTGCTCGCTGCCGCCAATCGGGTCATCCCATGTGCAGTCAACCTGATACCAGATGCCATCCAGCTTGACTATATTCCAGGCGTGGTTTTCACCCCTGCTCGTTCCCACAACAAACAGGCATTCTATGCCCATTTCCTCCATGAGGATCTGATATGCCGTCGCATAGCTCTGACATACGCCGCTTCCGTACAGCAGAACGCCATCGGGGAAATAGTTCGAATACGTCTCATCGTAGTCCGCATTGTTGATCAGGTAATCATGCATGAACAGCGCAACGGCATAGTCCGTTTCAGCGCCGCTCGCTTTGCAGAGCGAGACAATTTCCGCCACCTTGCTAGCCAGCGCGTCTTCATTGCTGTTTTCAGCATTCACCGTCATGTAGAAGGTACTCTGCACTTCCAGGGCGCCCTCATACTGATCCCGGATATTGACCAGCACAATGTATTTACCGGCATCTGCCGGCGTTGCAGCATAGGTCAGCGCCGATGATCCCAGCGCCTCGGCATAGGAATAGTAAGTATCCACAGCACCATCCGGCGCCTGGTACAGCAGCATGTAATCAAATGTATAGGACTCCGCTGCAGCGCCCTCCAGGTGCAGCGTCCATACCGTTTCCTCGCCTACGCGCAGCATCGTATGATCGCAGGTGATATATGCTGCTGTGATCGCCGTCACACTGTCCGTCGCCGCTGCATTTCGCGGCACGGAAATCAAGCGCATGCCTTCATTGTAGACACGCGTTCCTTCCGCTGCGACACACTGCGGCAACACGAATAAACAAAGGAACAGGATACCTGTAATCCACTTGCAAATTTTCCACATACTGCTCATCTTCCCTTTACTCCTGATTCTCTTTACATTCGCCTGAAAATAGCAGTTTTTCTATTCTCTTGATACCATACAATCCAGCATTTGTCAATGCACCGCGTCTTCTGCTTCTGCGGTAACTTTGAAATTTTCTCAACGAACAAGGTCCGAGAAGCACCCAGTCAGCTGCTGCCCAGCGCTCTTCGGGAACTCCCCGGTCCGTATCCGGGGCCGCCTGCAGCACACTTGCACAAATCTCCTAAATATGCTATAATAATCTATCACCCGTTGGCAAATCATTTTGTATGGAGGTCTCTTGTATGTATAATTACAGCTATTCCTACGGCTATGCTCCCGCCATTTCCGCCGGCGCGCTTGTCGCGGTCGGCTTTGGCCTCATCGCTGTGGCGGTGCTGATGTTCATTGCCTGGTGCCGTATCCTCGCCAAGGCCAACCGCAACTGGTGGGGTATGTTCATCCCCTTCTACGGCTCCTACCTGCAGTATGAAGTTGCAGGCGTCCCCGGCTTCTTCTGGACCAGCCTGATCTGCTCCATCGTCTCCACCGTGATAACCGGCATCATCCCCGAGATCGGCGGTTTCCTCACCGTTGCGACTGCCATTCTGTCCATCGTGCTCTACATCATCCATTGTGTCAAGCTGTCCAAGGCCTTTGGTCACGGCGGCGGCTTTGCCGTTGGCCTGATCTTCCTCAACCCCCTCTTCATCATGATCCTGGGCTTCGGCCGCTCCACCTACGAGGGCTGATTCTCCGGAAAAACGAACGTCGCCAACGGACCGATTCGTTCTTGATGTTTGAAAGGCTCTCCGGCATTTGCCGGAGAGCCTTCCTTTTTCCCTTTACAGCACCTTGATCAGCTCGTCACGTACAGCGTCCCAGCGGGCGTCAGCGATGCCGAAGTCCATCTCCCGATAGCTCCATACGGAACGGGCGATGCCGTACTTTTCAAACACCTTGTTGATCACCCTGAACCACTTCACCGCGTCCTCGGGGGCGACGATATCGATCACGCCGTATTCGCCGCAGTACAGGCCCATGCCGTACTTGGCTGCGGTCTCCAGCGCGGGAGCGAAGAGCTTCTCGAAGGTCTCCTCGGTCACACCGCTCTCGTCAAAGGCCACGCGGGCATTGCGATCCAGAAAATCCACCCAGTAGGCGCCCTGATGGGTGTACTCAACGGGGTCGTAGCAATGGAAGTTGTACAGCACCTTTGCGTCGGCAGGGGCCGCCAGATCCTTCACGGCAGGGGCGCTGTTGTTATGGTAGCTGCCCACGAGAATGTAGGTATCCGGCGCAATCACGCGGATGCGGCGGATGCACTCGGCCACGATGCGGTTCCACTCGCCGATGTAGCTGGCGTCGGTCACCTCATTCAGCAGCTCGAAGACCAGGCGGTCATGCATGTGACCGTAGCGGCGGGCGATCTCCTCCCACAGGCGGTAGAAGCGCTCCTGGTACTTCTCGCTCTCGAAGAAGCCGGTCTCGTGATGACCCGGGTCAAAGGAGAAGCCAGCGGTCTTGTGCAGGTCGAAGACGGTCTTGAGGCCGTGCTTCTCACACAGCTCCAGGGCCCAGTCGATGCGCGCCCAGCCGGGAGCGTCATAGCCGCCCTTGTCGTCCTCCAGGACATTGAAGTCCACCGGGATGCGGACATGATCCAGCCCCCAGGAGGCGATGATCGCGAAGTCCTCTTCCTTGATGAAATTGTTCAGGCGATCCGCACTGTAATCGCACTGGCTCAGCCAGCCGCCCAGGTTCACGCCGCGATAAATGCCCAGGTTCTTCTTCATATTGTGCTCCTCATACCCGCCGCGCGGGTTTTTTCTTATTATACCATAGCGATGTGCCGCTGACAATCCGTCAGGAAAGATAACGGTCGATATATTCCAGCAGAAACAAGGCGCCTTATGGACAATATCGAGCAGGCAGTCCATCACCTGACAGTCCGGCAAATTCAGTGCTACAATATCTCCAGCACAAAGGCGAAAAAGGAGCATCGGTATGGCAGACTATCTCCCCATCAGCGATTATCCTGAATCCTACAAGCAGCTCCGCGTGGATCCGGACAAGCCCCAGGATCAGCTGCGCAAGCTCGACCAGATTGCCCTGGAGCACTTCGACGGCTACATCCCCATGACGCTGCATCACGTCTACTACATCGGCGATGACAAGGAGCTGGCCGATTCCCTCGTGGATGAGATGACCAGTATCGAGGCGCGTCTGCTCCTGGAGATGATCCAGCAGGACAATATACGCAAGGTCGGCAAGGATGTGTTCTCCAAAGTGCACAAGATGGAGAGCGTCCTCGCCCGCCGCATCGGGGAAAAGCAGGCCCGCAAAAACCAGCAATAACCCCATCATACATCAAGGGAGACCGGCACGCATCGCCAGTCTCCCTTTGGGTTTATTCATACATGCGGCCCGCCAGGTGTGCGTCGATGTAAGCAAGCAGCGGCTTGCGGCGCACCTCGTCCCCATGCTTGCGGTACCAGCGGAGGGATTCCTTCAGCCCCTGCGCAAGAGGGATGAACTCCCCCATCAGCCCGCACTGGGCCGACACATCCAGCGCGTACTCGTAGTTGTAGAAGGGGAAGTACTGCCGCTGCTCCACATCGGGAGACACGGACACGAAGGCCGGGTCCTTGCCGCAGGCGGCATAACAGGCAGCTACCCAGTCGCGGACGGTGATGCAATCCGGGTTGCCCGCGTTGAAGATGCGCTGCGCAGGCCGCTTCTCCAGCAGAATCTCCGCCAAGCGGCACAGATCCTCCACATGGAGGAAGTGCAGCTTCGTCGCCCCTTCCCCCGGCAGATAAAAGGCCCTGTCCGCCAGTGCGCAGTCAAACACGAAGGCCTCGCGGTAGACATTGTTCCCTGGGCCGTAGAGGTAGGGCGGTCGCAGGATGTACGCACTGCTGTCCCGGGCATGGAGAGCCTGCTCGGCGGCGATCTTGTCCGTGCCGTAGCGGCCCCAGTGGATGTTCGGGCCGACGGCGGCGTCCTCCCGGAAAGGCTGCTGCTCCGTCTCCGGGTACACCGCGCTGGAGCTGATGAGGATGTACTGCCCATATCGGCCCAGGGCATCCAGCAGCGCATTGACGTCATCGGCGGTGTAAGCGGTCACGTCCAGCACCGCGTCGAAATGGCGGTGACGCAGCACCTCTCCCAGGGCATGCCTGTCCGCCTGGATCAGCTCTACACCCTCCGATTGCTGCCGCGTGCCCCGGTTGATGACGCTCACCTGCCAGCCGCGATGCCGGAAATACTCCGCCGCATACCGGCTGACAAACACCGTACCGCCGGTCACAAGCATGGTTTTCATCGCACATCCCTCCTTCGTGTGATTATAGCACACCGCCGCGCAGAACACAAGAAAGACAGCCCTTACCTTGACACCGCCGCCGTCCTCCGCGATAATGTTCGTATGCAATCTGTATGATCGGGGGATTTTCCCATGCAAACCCGCGCAAGGCTCTCCATCATCGCCTCCATGGCAATTTTCGGCACCATCGGACTGTTCGTCCGGGCCATCAGCGTGACCTCTGCCGAGCTGGCGCTGTACCGGGCCGTCATCGCTGCCGTGATGCTGACGGGCTACTTCCTCATCAGCCGCACCAGCCTCCGCCTGGGCGAGATCCGCAAGGAGCTGCCGTTGCTGCTCCTTTCCGGCGCGGCGATGGGCTTCAACTGGATCCTCCTCTTTGAGGCGTACAAATACACCACCGTGTCCGTCGCGACGCTGAGCTACTACTTCGCGCCGGTCATCGTGACGGTGGCCTGTCCCCTCCTCTTCAAGGAGAAGATGGGCCCCATGCAGTGGCTGTGCTTCGCCATGTCCACACTGGGTCTGGTGCTGATTACCGGTCTGGGCGACCTGAGCGCCGGCTCCAGCCATCTGATCGGCATTGCCTTCGGCCTGGGCGCGGCGGTGCTCTACGCCAGCGTGATGCTGCTGAACAAGCGAATCAAGGGCGTGACCGGATTGCAGCGGACGTACCTGCAGTTCCTGGCGGCCATCGCGGTGCTGCTGCCCTATGTGCTGGTGACCTCCGGCTTCACCCTGCACACGCTGGACGGCCTGGGCTGGGTCATGCTGCTGATCGTGGGCGCCGTGCACACCTGCCTGGCCTACTGCCTGTACTTCCCCAGCCTCAAGGCGCTGCCCGGCCAGGAGACCGCCATCCTCTCCTACATCGACCCGCTGCTGGCCTGCCTGCTCTCCGTCACCCTGCTGGGTGAAAGCATGTCCCCGGTGCAGCTCATCGGCGGCGCGCTGATCCTGGGCTTCACGCTGCTCAACGAGCTGCATCCCCGCCGCAAGTAAAGGAGGCCCCATGTCCCACTACGTTTTCCGCCCGGCGGAGGAGCATGAAGTCTCCGCCGTGTTCGACCTCATCATGGCCCGCGTGCACTGGATGGACGAGGTTGGCATCCGCCAATGGAACGTCACCGATTACGCCGGCTGCTACCCTCCCGCTCACTACGAGGCAGCCCGCCAAAGGGGCGATCTGTTCGTCCTCACTGACGATGACGGCATCGTCGCCTGCGCGGTGCTCCGCCGGGATGACGAGCGCTGGCCCGACGCCATGCAGGCCGCCGAGCCCGCCTTCTACCTGCACCACCTGGCCACTCGGGTGGGCGCGAAGGGCGCGGGCCGCATCTTCCTGCAGATGGCGGAAGAATACGCCGTCCGCCAGGGCAAAACCCGCTTCCGCCTGGATTCCGCCGATGACAACACATTCCTCGAAGACTACTACACCGCGCAGGGCTATATCCCCGTGGGAAATTGCGTGGACGGGCTGTATTCCGGCATTTTGCGGGAGAAAGTGCTGATTCAAGGAGAATGATATGAGCAAACGAATTGACATCGTCAGCGGATTTTATGCCAGCATCGACGAGGACAGCCGCCTTCACCGCAGCCGCCACGGCCAGCTGGAGCAGCTGACCACGCTGCACTATATCCAGCGCCACGCCGCGCCAGGCAGCCGCATCCTCGAAGTCGGCGCTGGTACAGGGCGTTATTCCATCGCCTTAGCAAAAGCTGGCCATTCCGTCACCGCCGTGGAGCTGGCGGACAGCAACCTGGCCGTCCTCCGGCAGAACAGCGCTGGCCTGGACAATCTGAAATCCTACCTGGGGGACGCGCTGGACCTGAGCCGCTTCTGCAATGATTCCTTTGATGTGACGCTGCTGCTGGGCCCCATGTATCATCTCTACACCCCGGAGGACGTCCACCGCGCCCTGGATGAAGCCATCCGCGTCACCCGCCGGGGCGGCGTGATCCTGACCGCCTTCCTGTCCGTGCATGCGATCCTCTTCAACAACTATCTGAACGGTCATCTGCTGGCCGGACTTGCGGAAAACTTTGACGAAGAAGGCCTTGTCCGCCACTTTGAGGAGCAACTCTTCACCGGCTACGACATCGCCGAATTCGAGGCCCTGTTCGCCGGGAAACCCGTCAGCCACCTGTGCACCGCCGCGGCGGACAGCATCCTGGAGCTGGCCGAGGATCGCAGCGACTTCGCCATGTCCGACGAGGAATTTGCCACCTTTGCCGACCATCATCTGACCATCTGCGAGAAGCGGGAGCTGCTGGGCTGCTCCAGCCATCTGCTCCACATCTGCCGGAAGGAGTGAACCATGATGCCCATCCGCCCCGCCACCGCTGCCGACCTCGCCCGCATCGCGGAAATTGAGGTGTTCAACTACCGGCTCAATTTCTACCCCATCTTCCGCAGCGACGAGTTCTACTTTGACGAAATGACCGTGCCGAAGCTGATGCCGCTGCGCGCTGCCTTCATCCCCGATATCCTCGTCTATGACGACGGCGTGGTGAAGGGCTTTCTGCACTACGGCGGCGATGAAGTCCGCAGGCTGTATGTCGAGCCTGTGCTTCAGGGGCAGGGCATCGGCGCCGCGCTGCTGGAATACGCCATCCGCGAGAAGCATGTGAAGCGCCTTTGGGCGCTGGAGAAGAACCCGCGGGCGATCGCGTTTTATGCAAGGCACGGATTCCGCGTGACGGACGAGCGCAGGCTGGAGGAGGGCACGGAGGAGTACCTCGTGCGGCTGGTAAGGAGGGAAAATGATGCAGATTACGACTGACCGGTTGCTTCTCCGCCCCATCGAGGCCGCAGACTGGCCTGCCGTGCGGGATATCTGGGCTGCGCTGGCGCCCCTTCCCATGGCGCAGTATGACAAGCCCCACAACACCGACCCGGCAGACGTGCAAGCCCGCGTTGCCCGCTGGGCGAAGTATACCGTCAAAGGCACGGAGCACATGTTCTTTGCAGTCTGCCGGGACAGCACCATGATCGGTTACTTCGCCTTCAACCAGCGTGAAAGCGGGCATGAGATCGGCTACAGCTTTCACCCGGCGCACCATGGCAGGGGCTATGCCAAGGAGGCCCTCGCGGCGCTGCTGACCCACCTGCGGGAACGCGGCTTCACCCGCTTCTCCGCCGGGACTGCGCTGAACAATACGCCGTCTGTACGGCTGCTGACGAGCCTTGGTTTCCAGCTTGTCGGCACGGAGCAGGTCAGCTTCTACAAGGACGCGCAGGGAAATAACATCGTGTTTGAGGGCGGCATTTTCGAACGGACATAACAAAAGTGGACTGCATGTTCTGCAGTCCACTTTTTCGTATAAGCACGCGCGTGCATCATTGCAGTTACGCTCAACTACAACGCAAAATGGGATTCTTAAGGAGCTAAGTCCCTTAAGCGGGGTCCAGGGGTAGAACCCCTGGTTATTCCAGATCGAATATCCCGCCCTCCAGCGCACTTCGCGCCGCGAGGATGTACTTGCTCGTATCCAGCGGATCGACGCTGCGGCGGGCAGCCGTCGCACCCAGCTCCAGCGGGCAGTCCCGGTAGCCGTGGAGCTTCACGCTCATGCTTCCCCGGCCACTGGTCGCGCTGGCCAGGGTCGCGGCATAATCCACGCTGGTCGCCACGGGAATCAGCGCCGTCATCAGCACGCGGTCCGCGTCGGTCTCGGTGTGGGTGACCTCGCCGCGCATCAGGGCCACGTCGCTCATGACGCGGCCCACGCAGTCCGGCGGAAGCAGGAAGCGGGTCTCGAGAATTGGCTCCAGCAGGGTCGAGCCGCCGCGCTGCAATCCGTCCTGAATGCCCCAGGGCGTGGCGACAATGAAGTCCAGCGGATGGGTGTGGAACTGGTGGTGATTGCCGTCCACCAGGGTGATGTTGACGTCGGTGACCTGCCAGCCCAAACGGCCCTGATGGAGGGCCAGGGGCAGGGCCTGCTCCACCTGATGCTGGTAGCGCAGCAGGATGTCCCGCACCGGCACGGTGGACTTGAAGGTCACGCCGGAGCCGCGGGGCGCGGGCTCGATCTCAAAGCGCATGATGGCCCAGCAGGGCTTGGGCATGGTGTAGGCTACAAAGCCGCTGGCTGCCCTGGCGATGGTCTCCCGGTAGATGACGGCGGGCTTGGAGAAGCTCACCTTCATGTTGAAGCGGGTGTCCAGCAGCTCCTGGATGATCTCCAGCTGGATGGTGCCCATGACGTGCAATTGGAGCTCGTTGAGCGCCTTGGCGTAGCGCACCTGCAGCAGCGGATCCTCGGCAGAAAGGGCCTCGCAGGCGGCACGGAGGGATTGCATGTCCTCCGGCTTTTCCGGGATGACCTGCACGGTGATCAGCGGCGTGCGGAGATGGCCGGGCTCGACGCGGCGGGGCAGCAGAGATTCCTCGCCCAGCACCTGCCCGACCTTCACGTCGCCCAGGCCGTAGATGACACCAATCTCTCCCGCCGTGAGACTGCCCGCGTCGGAGCCGTCCACCCGGCGGATCTGCGTGATCTTCCGCTGGACGAGCTTCTCCTCACCCGTCAGGGGATCGACCCCCGCAGGGAGCGTCACCGGCGCGCGGTTTTCCAGGGTCCCGGCGTACAGGCGCACCCACACGCCCCGGCCCAGCACGCGATCCTGCGTACTGGCGAAGACAACACCACAAAGGGTCTTCGACCCCATTTCTGCCAGCTCGTCTTTGTTTTCCAACCTGACCGTACCAGCAGGACATGGCAGGAAGTCCACCATCGCGTCCAGCAGGGGGATGACACCCTCATCCCGCAGGGCAGAACCGGCGTACACCGGGTAGGCGGCGGCCTGTTTGGTCATGTCCGCCAGGCGGCTTCGGATGAACTCCGGCGCAAACTCCTCACCGGAGAGGTATCGCTCCAGCAGGTCGTCGTCCTGGCTGCAGACGAACTCGGTAACGGCATCAGGATCGGCCATCAGGATAGCGTCCGGGGTCAGAAGGCGGCGGATCTGCGCCAGTACGCGGGGCACGTCCGCACCCTCGCGGTCCATTTTATTCAGGAAGAACAGCGTCGGGATGTGCTGCTCCTTCAAAGCATTAAAGAGGGTTTCCGTGTGGGGCTGAACGCCCTCCACCGCGCAGACCACCACCACCGCCGCGTCCAGCGCCCACAGCGAGCGCTCCACCTCGGCGGAAAAATCCACGTGGCCGGGGGTGTCGATCAGGTTGATGGCCGTCCCCCGCCAGTCCATGCTGACGCAGGTCGCCTTGACGGAGATGCCGCGCCGCTGCTCCACGGGAAGGTTGTCGGTGTGGGCGGTGCCTTCGTCCACGCTGCCGACGCGGCGGATGGCGCCGGAGTGCATCAGCAGCTGCTCGGAAAGGGTGGTCTTGCCCGCGTCAACATGGGCAAAAACGCCGATGTTTCGGATGTTCATGGGAACCTCCATCGGATGTATTGGGGGTATTATAGCACATTGCTGGGTTGAACGCAACCGACAGAACGGCACACAAAAAGAGCGCCGGCAGCAGCGCTCTTTGTCACATCTGCGCGATTCAGCGTTTTTTGTAGATGACCAGCTCCGGATCTTCGCCGAAGGGCCCATACGTGCAGACCAGCAGAAATTGCATGCTGGCTGCAATCCCGAAGCACCTGCTTCCACCGTACAGGCAGTGCAGCTGGTTGCCCAGGTAGGTGGCGTTGTCATCCAGGAACTTCACCTTTTCGCCGCTGGGCAGGGTATATTCCAGGTTGATATAGCTGCCGGAGAGCACGTTCAGGCCCTCTACCTTCGGCATGCCGTCCACGTTCAGGGCGTTGAACTCGTCCACCAGCTGCTGCTTGAAGCGCTCGAAGCCTTCCTCGCCGCCAAGCTCCCGGTACCGCTGCCAGAAATCCAGCGTGAATTCGCCCTCATGGTAGCACCATTTGCAGTAGTCCTCGTTGAAGCCGCCGTCGATCTCCCGGCTGGTGGTGGCGTCGTCCAGCTCCATGCCGCAGCAATGGCAGATCATCTTGCGGGGCGCCCCCACCAGGGTATTGATGGACACATCGAACAGCTTGGACAGCAGCTTCAAAGTCTCCGTGTTAGGGGTCGTTTCCCCGTTCTCCCAGCGGGACACTGCCTGACGGGTCACAAACACCTTCTCCGCCAGCTCATCCTGGGACAAGCCCTTCAGCATCCGCAGCTCGTATATGGGGTTCTTCGCATTCATCCTTGCTCACCTCCTTTCCTATTGTACGACGGACAGGCATATATTGCAAGCAACCCGCTGTTGCTGCCCGCGCTTGACGAATCCCCCAGCATGGCGTATAATAATGCCACCATGATCCTTCCACATCTGCGGGCACAGCCAGCGCTGGGCCTTTTTGCAGCGGAAGCACTGAGGTGAACGTATGGAACGAGTTCTGATCTTCGGCAGCACAAAGGAAGCCCGCGACAGCGCCCGGATACTGCGCCGCCGCGGCCGGCAAGTGATGTTCAGCGTGGTGTCGGAGTACGCCAAGTCCCTCCTGCCCCTGGGTACGATGTGCCACGTCGGCCGCCTGGACGGGTCGGAGATGCTCGCCTTCATCAAGGAGTGTGCTCCCCACCGCATCGTTGACGCCACCCATCCCTACGCCGTGCTGGCCAGCCAGAACATCCGCCAGTGCTGCGATGCGCTTAACATCGCCTACGAGCGCGTCCACTTTGAGGACATCGACAACGCCTGGCGCGACGCCGTGGAATGGGCAGATTCCCACGAAGCACTGGTCACCGCCATCCAGCGCGAAAAGGGCAACATGCTCCTGGGCATCGGCCGGGATCCGCTTCTGCCCATCCCCCTGGAAACGGATATGTCCCGTCTATTCCCCCGCGTGACCCCCACGCCGGAAGCCGTCGCCCGCTGCCTGGAACTGGGCTACCCCCGGCAGAACATCATCGCCATGGACGGCCCCTTCTCGAAAATGCTGACGATGGCCCTCTTTGACGAGAAGCACATCACCGCCGTGGTCGTACGCGACGCCACCGACAAGAGCTACCTCCACCAGATGGTCGTACCCGCCCTGGAGCGGGGGTATCATGTGATCATGTATGGGAAGAAGTGAATGTAAAAGACCGGGATTTGCTCCCGGTCTTTTTCTTGCCGTCAGATACCGCGCTCCGTCAACACGCGGAATTCAGGTTTTGTGACATAGGACGCATAGGTCACCTGTCCGTCAAAGCGCAGGATGTTTTCAAAGCGGTAGCGCAGCACGGGCATGGTGACATAATCCAGCACTTGCTCCTTGGGAATCCACTTCACTTCCGTGGATTCCTCCGAGGTGCAGCACTCTCCACTAACGTACTCACAGATAAAGTCAAACATAACCTTCGTGGGAACCGGCGTCACACCGTCATAGAAGACATACTGCCCCACATTCGAGTACACAGCGCAGAGGCTTTTCACCCGGGCCGTAATCCCGCTTTCCTCCATGATTTCGCGCAAGACAGCGGCTTCGAGGTCTTCGCCGACCTCCACCTGGCCGCCAGTGCAGTCCCAGCCGCGGTTTGGCGTTTTGATCAGCAGTACATTGCCGTCCTTGTCAAAGACATAGCCTGCTGCAGCAACAATATGTGTTGGGAAAGCCATCGCAACACCTCCTTATTTCTTCCTCGCATAGTGCGCCATCGTCAGCGCTACCATCACACCAACGATGATCCACGGCAGGGCATGCTGGATAAAATCCTCCATCACTTGTCCTCCTTCTTCTGCCCCAGCGCCACACAGAAGCACAAGCCCACGCCCAGGCCCAGCGCAATGCCCAGGCCCATATTGTCCATCGCCACGCCGAAGCACAGGCCTACGCCCAGGCCCATACAAAGACCGATGGGGTTGAATCCGCCGGATTGCTTCTTGTTCTGATCGTCCATGTCGATCGCACCTCACTCGAACAGCTGGGCATCCTTCTCCAGCTTCTTTTTCTTTTCGTTCAGCTTGCCCATACCTTGGTACAGCAGCCACGCAACCGCCCCGGAGGCCACCGCGCACACCACGTTCACCACCGAGTTCAGCCCGATGCCGATGCACAGGTTGTACACGCCGCAGCCCACGTTGACGGCCATCAGCGGCTTGAGCAACCGGATGATGCCGCCCAGATGCTTGATGCGGGTAGCGTTGTCGCCGTGGAGCTCGAAGGGGCCGTCCGCCGCCTTCTTACGGAAGTAGACCCACTTCATGACCTTACCGACATACTCCGCGCCGGTTTCCTCCACGAAGGCAATGTACTGCTGGCCTTCCGCGCTATCGGGGGCGTTTTCCAGCATTTCCAGGCGGACGGCATACTCGCTAGGCTGGCAATCCTCGAACTCATAAGTGCAATAGCGGGCGCTCACAAGGGCCTTGCCCTGGGCAGCCATGTCGTTCAGCCACTTTTCTTCCTTGTCGAACTCCCACGCCCAGAACCATTTGCGAATGACCTGTCTCATTTCGTTCCCTCCTCCGTTTCCAATACAGCGCGGCCGTTTTCCACCAGTTCCTTCAGCCGTGCGTACTCGGCACAGAGGACTTCACGGCCAGTTTCGGTGATGACATATTCCTTCTTGCGGCTGTCCGCTGCGCCGTCCAGCGCGGTGATCCAGCCCTTCTCCAGCATGCTGCTGATGGCCCCGTAGAGCGTGCCCGCCGCCAGCCGCAGCCGTCCGCCGGAGAGCCGCTCGACGTTCTGCATGATGCCGTAGCCGTGCATCGGCTCCATCAGCGACAGCAGAATGTAATAGACCGCCTCGGTCAATGCGGTGTTGATCATACCCATGGTGTTCATCCTTTCGGCAGCCGTTATATCGGCCGTCGATATATAGTATATCGGATGCCGATACATTTGTCAATAGGGTTTTTGAAAAAGATTTTGAGAAATGAAAAAGCGCCCCTTTCCGCAAGAAAAGAGGCGCAGGCCATTGCATGCAATGGGCAAGCGTAGCCAGCGCGGAGCTTGCCTCGGTGATGGCCGAACGACCAGTGACTGAGTGCAAAACCCTCGTGAAAATGCCTCAGCATTTTCACGAAGCAACTTAATGCTCCTTGCCGGGCTGGCCGTAATACGCGTTCGGGCCGTGCTTGCGCAGGAAGTGCTTGTCCTGGATATTCTGGGGCGCGGGATTGGCGTCACCCTTGATCTGACGGGTGTAGACCGCCATCTTGGAGACCTCCTCCAGCACGACGGCGTGGTACACCGCCTGGGCCGGGCTCTTTCCCCAGGTGAAGGGGCCGTGGCTCGCGCAGACGATGCCCGGGGTGTGCAGGGGCTCGATCTCGCGCTTGGTCAGCTCCTCGATGATGACCTTGCCGGTGTTCTTCTCGTAGTCCTCGTCGATCTCCTCGGTGGTGAGGTGACGGGCGCAGGGGATCGCGCCGTAGAAGTAGTCCGCATGGGTGGTGCCGTAGCAGGGGATGTCCTCGCAGGCCTGGGCCCAGCCCACTGCATAGGGGCTGTGGGTGTGGACAATGCCGCCGATCTCAGGGTACTTCTTGTACAGCTCGATGTGGGTCTTGGTATCGGAGGACGGATTCAGCTTACCCTCCACCACATTGCCCTCCAGGTCAAGGACGACCATCATCTCCGGCTCGAGATCCTCATAATCCACGCCGGAGGGCTTGATGACAACCAGGCCCTTCTCCCGGTCAATGCCGGACACATTGCCCCAGGTATAGGTGACAAGGTTGCGCTTGGGCAGTTCCATATTGGCCTCATAGACGGCCTGCTTGAGTTTCTTCAGCATGGGGATCAGCCTCCATTATTTGATTATTGTCCCGGAATGCAGCTGCGCGTACTCCCTCAGGCTCCGCGCTTGCGCGGAGCCAGCTCCCTCGAGAGGGAGCCTTTTGGTCGCTCTTCTAGCTGCAGTACATAGCAACCGGCAAAGGAAAAGTCGAGCAGCGGCAAGCCTTAGGCTCCCTCCGGGAGGGAGCTGTCGCCCGCAGGCGACTGAGGGAGAACGCGGTACTTGCTGCTCCACCCACTCGCAAAGCACAACACAAGCCGCACTCTCCGCCAAAAGGCTTCCCCTTGAGGGGAAGCTGTCAGCTTAGGTCGGGCTCGCCCGACGAGCGCTGTCAACGCTCGCGTTGATGGCGCGAAGCCTACGGCAGGACTTGTCCCTGACGTGGGCCGCATGCTGACTGATGAGGTGGAAAGCCGGGATATTGACAAGCAACATATCTGTTCCGACGCGTCCACCTCATCCGACCTCGCTACGCTCGGCCACCTTCCCCTCAAGGGGAAGGCTTTGGAATTACTTCATCTCCGCAACAGCGGCAGCCTCAGCGCTCAGCGCCTGCTGGAACTTGGCGGTGTAGGCGTCCAGGCCGGCAGCATCCTCCGCGTCGGGAGCGATGGTGGAGCCGGCAGCGTTCGCGAACACGTAGTTGTTCAGGTACTGCTCCAGGGTCTCGCCGCGCTTGCCGTTGACGCGGTAGGCGGCCAGCAAAGCCATGCCCCAGGGTCCGCCCTCGCCCGCGGTCTCCATGACGGAGATGGGGGTCTTGAGCGCTGCAGCCAGGATCTTCTGGCCCACGCCGGGGGTCTTGAAGTAGCCGCCGTGGCCCAGCAGGGAGTCGATCTGCACGTTCTCGTCCACGAGAATGTCCATTCCGATCTTGAGGCTGGTCATCGCGCCGGCAACGAGGGAACGGGCAAAGTTCTGGAAGGTCAGCTTCGCGTCGGGCATACGGACCATCATGGGACGGCCCTCGTCCAGGCCCACCACGGGCTCGCCGGAGAACAGGGGCACGTTCACCACGCCGCCGCAGTCCTTTTCGCCGCACAGGGCAGCGTTGAACAGGCCCACGTAGATGTCATTCATGGAGATGTTCAGGCCACAGGCGTCAACAAAGCCCTTGAGCATGCCCGCCCAGGCGTTGATGTCGGAGGTGCAGTTGTTGCAGTGCACCATGGCGACGGGCTTGCCGGTGGGGGTGGTGACCATGTCGATCTCGGGGTAGACCTTGGAGAGCATTTTCTCCAGGACGATCATCGCGAACACGGAGGTACCGGCGGACACATTGCCCGTGCGGACGGCCACGGCGTTGGTGGCGGCCATGCCGGTGCCGGCGTCGCCCTCGGGGGGAGCCATCAGGGCGCCGGCTTCCAGCTTGCCGGTGGGATCGAGGAGCTTCGCGCCCTCGGCGGTCATGACGCCCGCGTCATCGCCCGCGCACTGGACCTCCGGCAGGATGCCGCGCAGCTTCCACTCGTAGCCCTTCACGGCAGCGAGGGAATCTACCAGGTCAATCATCTTCTGGTCATAGTCGCACTTGTCGCTGTCGATGGGGAACATGCCGCTGGCCTCGCCCACGCCCAGCACCTTCTTGCCGGAGAGCTTCCAGTGCACATAGCCGGCCAGGGTGGTCAGGTGGTCGATATTCTTGACGTGCGCTTCACCGTTCAGCATCGCCTGATACAGGTGGGCGATGGACCAGCGCTGGGGGATATTGAAGCCCAGCAGGTCGGTCAGCTCTGCGGCAGCCTCGCCGGTCATGGTGTTGCGCCAGGTGCGGAACTCCGCCAGCTGCTGGCCGTCCTTGCCGAAGGGCAGGTAGCCGTGCATCATCGCGGACACGCCAAAGGCAGCGAGCTTCACCAGCTCGACACCGTACTTGTCCTTCACGTCGGCGACCATGTTGGCGTAGGCGTCCTGGATACCGGCCCACACGTCATCCAGATGGTAGGTCCACACGCCGTTTTCCAGGCGATTCTCCCAGGTGTGGTCGCCAGAGGCGATGGGGGAGTGATCCTCGCCGATCAGCACGGCCTTGATACGGGTGGAGCCCAGCTCAATGCCCAGCACGGCCTTGCCCGCGCTGATGAGATTCGCAATCGCTTCCATATTCATGAATGGGTTGCCTCCTCAAATGTATATTTTGACTTTGCAAACTGCTATCGGGCAAAATGGATTTGCCTTTCCATTTATTATAGCATGAACGATGACGCTTGTCCACACAGAAAATGCGCTTGCAATCGGCTGTGGATTCCTTTACAATAGAGGCAAATGAAGCGATTTGGGGAGGGAGCCGCCGTGAGGGTCAGCAGGCATGTGTGTTTCAGAGTTAGATTGCATCCTGCGATGGCGCAGCACGTATTGCGCAGCGACATTGCCTTCGAGCAGGTGGATGACTCGGATTTCATCGTATTTGACATTTTCGAGGACGATCCTCACTGGCCGTCCATTCAGGCATTGCTGGAGGCGGACGGCGACCACGCGATTCCCACCACAGTTTTCACAAAGCAGGAATTGAAGGAAGCCGAATGGCTGCGTGTCCGCAGCAAGTGGCACAATGGCTATCCCCAGCCGGAGAGCGCCTTTGGCTACCGGGAGCTCACCTATGACCCTACCCATTACTGCCGGGAATGCGGCGCAGGCCTCGTGCAAAAGGACTCCTTCCGGCTGACGAAAGCCCCCAAATGGGGCACGCGGCACTTCTTCTCCCTCAACTGGGTATTCGACGAGCTGTTCGTGGATGACACCGCCCGCAGCATCCTGGAGAGCAGCGGCCTGACCGGCTTCCGCTTCCTGCCTGCGAAGAACAAGCGCGGCACGGAGGAGCTCCCCGGCGTGCACCAGCTCTTCGTCGAGACGGAAACGAAGCCCGGCGTCGTCACCGGCGGCAGGGACATAGATGAAGTCTACACCTGCGCCGCCTGCGGGCGGACGAAATGCCACCCCACCGGCATCGGCATGCACGTTTTCCGCTGGGAGGCCCTCGACGGTATGCCCGACATCTGCCGCACCCACGAAGACTGGGGCTGGGGCAAGGGCGCAGACTGGCTACTCCTCATCTCCCAGCGTATGTACCGCCTGATCGTGGATAACCATTTGGAACGCTGTCTGGTATTTGCGCCGATTCAACTCATCTGACAAGGAGGTCCCCATATGCAGCAGCTTGAACACGTCCGTTTCCCCGAGGAAGCCGGCATTTCCTCCCAGGGCATCCTGAATTACATCGCCGCCCGCGAAGCCGCCGGCCTGGAGCACCACGCCATCTGGGTGCTGCGCCACGGCAAGGTCGCCGCGAAGCTGGCCTGGGCGCCCTATGACGATCACACGCCCCATATGCTCTTCTCACTGTCGAAGTCCTTCTGCTCGGCGGCGGCGGGCTTTGCGGTGCAGGAGGGCCTGCTCAACTGGGACAGCCGCCTCATCGACGTGCTGCCGGAGATCTTCCCGGAGGCGCCGGAAGAGCGCCTAACCCGCATCACTCTCCACCACCTGCTGACCATGGGCAGCGGCCTGAAGCCCGAGTCCGACGGCGGCCGCGAAGGCCCCGACTGGGCGCGCCGAGTCATCGAATGCGGCTGCGATCACGAACCCGGCATCCACTTCCACTACAACAGCATGAACACCTACCTGGTCTCCTGCATGGTGCAGAAGGTGACAGGAATGACCGTCCGCGATTACCTCATCCCCCGCCTGTTTGAGCCCCTGGGCATGATGAACGCCGATGGCACCGCACCCGATTGGGACTCTTCCCCCGACGGCATCAACGTCGGCGGCTGGGGTTTGTACCTCAGCTGTGAGCAGATCGCACCCTTCGGTCAGTGCCTGCTGCAAAAGGGCGTGTGGGGCGGAAAGCAGATCCTCCCCCGCGAGTGGCTCGACCGCGCCACCACCGCCCAGATCGACAACGGCAACGGCGATCATCCCCACGATCACGACTGGAACATGGGCTACGGCTACCAGTTCTGGATGTGCAAGACCGACCATGCACCGGGGCAAAAGCCCCGCTTCCGCGGCGACGGCATGTTCAGCCAGTTCTGCATCGTGGATGAAAAGCGGGACATGGTCATCGCCTGCGTCTCCGGCGTGCCGGACATCGGCAAGGCCCTTGACCTGATTTACACCCACCTCCTCGCTGCGGCGGACATGGCTCCCGCCGATGAAGCCACCCAGGCGGAGCTGCAGCAGAAGCTGGCAACCCTCGCCTACCCCTGGCCGGCACATGACGGCAGCGCCCTCCCCGTGGGGGTATACGTCCCCGAGGGAGACATCCCGGTGTTGACCATCGAGGCGGATCGCGTGACGCTGCCCCTGGACGATCGCAGGACCTGCCTGTTTTACGCCGGACGGGTCGAGGAGGCTGGCGGCGTGATGAGCTGCTGCGGCATGCAGGGCAACGAGCTCCGCATGCTGGCCCGTATGCTGAACGCTCCCTTAGCCCTGGACATCACTGTCCGCTTTGACAGCGATACGGACGAGCTCACCCTGGGCGGCGTAGGGCCGAAGACGGAGACCTACAAGCTGACGAAAAAGTGACTCCCTCATTCTGCGAGCAAACTCGCAGACAGCTCCTGCCACCCGGACTTCGGACTCGAGGAGGGAGCCTATGCAAGGAAGGCGTCTCCTGCCGCCTCAATCCAAATGAAAGAAGCGATCCCTATGAAGAAGCTTATCTCCCTGCTGCTCATCCTGTGCATGCTCCCTGTATATGCCTTTGCTGCCGGTGAATCCATGCCCTACATTACCCCTCCATCCAGCAGCACGCAGCCCTCGCAGCCTGCACAGCCCACCCATACCCATACACCGCTGCCCACTTCCACGCAGCTGCCCGCACGCACTGCACAGCCTGCGGCAACACAGCAGCCTTCGCAAGCATCACAGCGTCCGCACATTGATCAGCCCCTCACCCAGCGCGCCCCTGTCCGCACCTCCCAGCCGGACAGCTACAACTGGTACGAGATCTTCGTGTGGTCCTATCAGGACTCCGACGGCGACGGCATCGGCGATTTCAATGGCGTCCGCCAGCGGCTGGATTACATCGCCGACATGGGCTATACCGGTATCTGGTTCATGCCCATCATGCCCAGCCCCTCCTATCATAAGTACGACGTGACCGACTACAAGGCCGTCGATCCCCAGTACGGCACAATGGAGGACTTCCGCGCGCTGGTCAGCGAGTGCCACGAAAAGGGCATCCGCGTGATCATCGACCTGCCGGTGAACCACACCTCCACCCGGCACCCCTGGTTCCTCAGTGCGGTGGAGTCCATCCAGAAGCGCAAGTTCGACAGCCCCTACCTGGATTACTACTGCTTCACCGAGACCCCCAGCGGCAACAAGTACGTCAAGGTCAGCGGCTCCTCCTGGCACTACGAGGAGCAGTTCGCCGGCGGCAACATGCCCGACCTGAACCTGCATAGCGAGGCGGTGCTGGCGGAGATCCGCGATATCATCTCCTTCTGGCTGACGGATGTGGACGTGGACGGTTTCCGCCTGGACGCGGTGACCTCCTTCCACGCGGCGGACGTAGCGGAGAACGTCGCTACCCTGGATAAGATCAAGGCCATGTGCGAGGAACTGAAACCCGGCTCCTACGTCGTGGGCGAGGCCTGGGTGGGCCAGAGCGCGCTGGCGGAGTACTGGCAGTCCACCGTGGACAGCTTCTTCCTGTTCCCGTCGTCCCAGGCAGAGGGCTTCATCGTGAAGTCCGTGCTTGGCCGCAGCCCTGACGCCACCAAGTACGTCAAGGGCCTCGAGACTGCCCTGTCCCTGCTGCCGGAGGGCCGCGTGCTGGCGCCCTTCCTGTGCAACCACGATACCGGCCGCTCCATCGGCCTTCTGCAGGCGCGCACGCTCCCCGAGCGCGCCAAGTTCGCCCAGGGTCTGCTGGGCATGATGCCGGGCAATGTCTTCACCTACTACGGCGACGAGATCGGCATGGTCGGCGCGGGCGACGACCCCAACAAGCGCCTGGCCATGTACTGGAACGACGGCGACATGACCACCCAGCCCCCCGGCGTGACCAAGATCGAATATGCCTACCCCTGCGTGGACGACCAGCTGGCCGATCCCGGCAGCCTGCTGAACTACTGCAAGGCGGTCAACCACGCCCGCCTGCGCAGCCCGCTGATCGCCCGCGGCTTGAACACCACGCTGTACTCGGACAAGAACGTGGTGCTGATGAAGCGCGAGCTGGACGGCGAATGCTGCTATATCGCCATCAACTTCGCCAAGTCCGCAGCGAACACGGTGGAAATCTCTGCGACAGGGCTGACCATCGTCTCCGATCTGGTCGCGCTGGATGGGAATGCGACTCTGGCTGAGAATGACGGCGTGACCACCGTGACCCTGCCGCCGTATGGGATTGCAGTGATTGAGTGATCTCACCGGCGGCACGAAAAGGGTCGAAGACCCCCGGCATACGGCATCGTGGTGCTGGAGTAACGAAAGTGGAGATGCAAATGGAAAAAGTATTCGCTACCTTTCTTGTCATCGGCATCTTATATCTGATAATCCGCGCGGTAAACCGTTATCGTGCAGGTGCACCCAAGCGCCAGGAGAAGGCTCGCAAGCGCGTGCTGGAGGAAAAACCGGACGCAGCAGGCGATGAGCTGGATTACCTGAGCGAAAAGCAGCGGCTGAAGCAGAGCTGTCTGCATTTTTTGCCGGGATTGATCGTTTCGCTCCTGCTCGCTGCGCCGTACCTGTACCTGAACGTCGGCGAAGGCGTCGCCCACAGGGCGCAAGTTCCGCCTGTGGCTTTGACATTGTTGGATTTTTCCGGCACTTTCACAATATGGGGGACAATCATTTTCGGCTTTCTGATTCTCCGGGCGTTGGTGCGTTCTGTCCGATTGACCCGCGATTACCAGCGCTTCCTCGTAAGCTCCATGAAGCCAGAGCCTTTGACGGCCATGCGTTCTCCCCTCGAAATGAGGGATGCGCTGCTCAAAGCATGTAAACAGGAATATGGGCCAAAGCCCATCTGGCTTTTCTTCGCTGCACCCTGGACGCTTTTCGGGCTGGGCTTTGGGTTGGCTGCGATCTACTCTCCGGAGTCACTCAGCGGAAATCTTCCCCCGTGGGCCGCTGTTTCTATGTGCTTCTCCGTAGGCGCGGTTTTCCTCTGGCTTGCTTTCAGAAAAATGGGGATTATCTGGCGCGTTCGGCAGAATAAGTATGTCCCTTTGCAGGCGGTGTGCACTGCAACGCACCATGAAAAGAAGAAAACAACCCGTTACAGCGACTTCTCTGTAAGCACATATACCGTAACCACCATGAGTTTCTCTGCTGGCAGCAGCACCTATACGGTGACCTCATACAGGGCAATCCTGGATATTGAAGTCGACAGGATCTATGCACTGTACTTCTTTGGCAAAGAGGGGCACATCAGTGCCATCTGCGACGAGGAACAAAACAAAGTCCTCTTCATTCGATAACATGCCAGGAGGCCCCCATGAACACCAAACTCTTCCTCTCCGCCATCTTAAAATTCGCGCTGGGCGTCGTGCTGATCGGCGCGCTGCTCTTCCTGCCCGCAGGGACGATCACCTACCCCCAGGGCTGGCTGCTGATGGGCATCCTGTTCATCCCCATGTTCCTGGCCGGGCTGGTCATGATGGCCAAGAACCCTGCCCTGCTGCAAAGCCGCCTGAACGCCAGGGAAAAGCAGCGCGAGCAGTCCCTGGTGGTAAAGCTCAGCGGGCTGATGTTCCTCGTCGGGTTCATCCTGGCAGGATTGAGCTACCGCTTCGGCTGGTGGATGCTGCCCCGGTGGGTGAGCATCCTGGGCGCGGTGCTGTTTCTCCTGAGCTACGCCCTGTACGCGGAGGTACTGCGGGAGAACACCTGGCTTTCCCGCACGATTGAGGTGCAGGAGGGACAGCAGGTGGTGTCCACCGGGCTGTACGGGATTGTCCGCCACCCGATGTACATGGCGACGCTGGTGCTCTTCCTGTCCATGCCGCTGGTGCTGGGCTCGGCGCTCAGCTTCGTGGTGTTTCTGGCGTACCCCGCCATCATCGTCAAGCGGCTGCTGAATGAGGAGGAAGTCCTCTCCCGCGAGCTGCCCGGCTACACCGAGTACATGCACAAGGTGAAGTGGCACCTGATCCCCTTCATCTGGTAAGGAGGGCGTATGTACCCCAAGCCCGGCGACATCAACATGTACAATCAGGTGGAGTGGACAGACTTCACCCTGGAGTAAGCTATGATCACATTGCGCCCCATGCAAGCCACGCAGGCGGATTACCTGCACATGCAGCACTGGTTCCATGAGCCGGAGCTGCAGCAGTGGGTCTGGTGCGACGAACAGGGCGAACCGCCGGTCTCCATCGCCCGCATTGCCGAAAAATACGGTCCCCGCGCTGCCCATCCCACGGACGTTTTCCCCTATTTCATCCTGAAGGACGGAGCGCCCATCGGCTTCCTCCAGTACTACATCCACAGCGAGGAAACCATCGGCCTGGATATGTGGATCGGCGTCCCCGCCGAGCGCAACCGCGGCTGCGGCTCCGAGGCGCTGCGGCAGATGGTAGACATCATCCATCGGAAACACCCATCCATCCGCGAGCTGTTCATCGACCCGGATATCAGAAATGCGAGGGCCGTCCGCTGCTACGAGAAAGCCGGTTTCCGCCGCGAAGACCTGTACACCGACGAAGAAGGCGACATCTGCCTGCTGATGAAAATTCATTTTGACAAGGAGGCACTCCCATGAAGCACCTCATCCCCCTGCTGCTCTGTCTGCTGCTGATGATCCCCGCAGCCATGGCAGAGGAACCCGCCGCTTCCCTGTACATCAAGGCCATCCCCGACCTCGCCGAGGACTTCGCCCTGGGCATGGACGTGTCCAGCGTCCTGGCCCTGGAGGCCGCCGGCGTGAAGTACTACGACCACGACGGCAACGAGCGCGACCTGTTTGACATCCTGGCCGAGAACGGCGTGAACTACATCCGCGTGCGCGTGTGGAACGATCCCTTCGACACAAACGGCAACGGCTACGGCGGCGGCAACTGCGACATCCGCACCGCCGTGGAAATCGGTCAGCGCGCCACCGCCCACGGCATGAAGCTGCTGGTGGACTTCCACTACTCCGACTTCTGGGCGGACCCGGCCAAGCAGATGCTGCCCAAGGCCTGGAAGGGCAAGCGCACCAGCGCCAAGGTCAGCCTTCTCAAGGAGTATACCGCTGACTGCCTCACCCAGCTCAAAGAAGCCGGCGTGGACGTGGGCATGGTACAGCTGGGCAATGAGACCAACAACGGCATGGCCGGCGAAAAGAGCTTCACGAACATGGCCAAGCTTATGTCCGTGGGTGCAGAGGCTGTGCGGGATATCTACCCCGGGGCGCTGATCGCCGTGCACTTCGCCAACCCGGAGAACGCGGACAACTACTACGGCTACGCACGAAAGCTCGCGGAAAACAGCGTAGACTATGACGTGTTTGCCTCCAGCTACTACCCCTACTGGCACGGCACGCTGGACAATTTGAAGACTGTGCTGGGCACCATCGCCTCTGAGTACGGCAAGAAGGTCATGGTGGCGGAGACCTCCTACGCCTACACCATCGAGGACGGCGACTTCTCCGGCAACACCATCGGCGAGGGCGGCGCATACTTGAAGCCCTACCCCTTCACCCTCCAGGGCCAGGCGAATAACCTCACGGATGTCATCCGGGCCATGCATGACATCGGCGGCATCGGCGTTTTCTACTGGGAGGGCGCGTGGGTGCCCGTGCCCGGCGGCAGCTGGGAGGCCAACTCCGCCCTGTGGGAGCAGCACGGCGCCGGCTGGGCTTCCTCCTACGCCGCGGAGTATGATTCCCAGGACGCGGGCAAGTACTACGGCGGCTGCGCCTGCGACAACCAGGCCCTGTTTGATTTTTCCGGCAAGGCTCTGGAAAGCCTCAAGGTATTCAAGCTCATCCGCCAAGGCAATGACGTGCCTGTCACCGTGGATGCGCTGGACGACGTGACCCTCATGATCGACCTGACGGCGGAAATCGTGCTGCCGGACACCGTCAACGCGGTCATGTCCGACAACACACGGCAGGCTGTGCCCGTGGAATGGGAGCCCTACGACGCCCAGGCCATGAAGGACGGCGGCGTGAAGACCTACACCATCAAGGGCATGGCCGGCGGCATGGAGGCCACCTGCCAGGTCGCGATGATCGAGTACAACCACCTGCAGAACTGGTCCTTCGAGGATGCAGACAAGGGTGAGTGGGTCGCCAATAACCTGGGCGGCTGCGAGCAGCTCTACATCGAGGAGAAGAAGACGGACTCCGTCACCGGCGAGAAGCACTATCACTTCTACTCCGCCCAGGCGGGCACAGTGGAATTCACCCTGGAGCAGACCGTCGAAGGCCTCCCCGCCGGCACCTATCGCTACGAGATCGCCATCATGGGCGGCGACGGCGGCACCGTGGACATCTACACCTACGTCAAGGTGAACGGCGTGGAAGTCGCCCGCACCCCCTCCACCATCACCTCCTACAACGTGTGGGACAAGCCTCTGATTGAAGGTATCCAGGTGCAGGACGGCGACATGGTCACCGTAGGCGTGTACGTCAAGTGCTCCGGCAGCGGCAACGGCGCCTGGGGCAAGATCGACGATGCGAAACTGAACGCCAGTCGCTAAGGATGGTTTGCAGGCCGTAAAAAGGTTGCAAGCCAAGGCGACAAAACTGCACCGAGGGCGTTTATACAGAAGTAAATAACCGACTTTGCAGCCGCAGTCATCACAGGAAGCAAAAAGTCCGGCTCCCAAGCCGGACTTTTTGTTGTATACAAGCAGGACTCTAAAACGGGTTCTTCTCCATAGATGCAATTCACGGTACAAATCAGTCGTGAAAAATACTACAAAAATTTCGGAAACGTTTCCAATACCTATTGCACGATGGCGGAAAAGGTGATATACTAACCATAACGGAAAGGGACGTCCCTTTGTTTTGGCCCTGGAACAGGGCCAAAACAAAGGCCATCGTCATCCTTCCAAATTTACAAGCGGGAAAACCGCACATACTAAAAGGAGGACTACCCCATGAAGAAGATCCTTTCTCTGGTTCTTGCTCTGGCGATGGTGCTGTCTCTGTGCTCTTTCGCCTCTGCTGAAGGCTTCGACGGCGAGATCAAGATCTGGGTTGCGGAGAACACTGTTGAGTTCACCAAGGCTCAGGTTGAGGCTTTCAAGGCCGCTCACCCCGAGTACGCCAAGATGACCGTCATCGTTGATCCCGTTGGCGAAGGCGACGCTGCCTCCAACATGCTGACCGACGTTGAGGCCGGTGCTGACATCTTCGGTTTCGCGCAGGACCAGCTGGCCCGCCTGGTTGCCGCTGGCGCTCTGGAGCTGATGAACCCCGATTACATCGAGACCGTCAAGGCCGCGAACGACGCGGGTTCCGTGGCTGCTGTGACCATGGGCGACGAGCTGTACGCTTACCCCATGACCTCTGACAACGGCTACTTCCTGTACTACGACAAGTCCGTCGTGACCGACCCCACCGACCTGGATAAGATCCTTGCTGACTGTGAGGCCGCTGGCAAGAACTTCTACATGGAGATCAACTCCGGCTGGTACCAGACCGCCTTCTTCTTCGGCGCTGGCGCTACTCTGACCTACGAAGCGGATACCGCTGGTCAGATTATCTCCATGGATTGTGACTACGCTTCCGAGAACGGCTTGAAGGCCCTGAAGTCCATGATCAAGGTCGCTCAGTCCCCCGCCTTCGTGAACGGCTCCTCCGCCTCCAACGCCACTAATCTGGGCGCGATCGTTGACGGCACTTGGGATCAGGCCGCTGTGAAGTCCATCCTGGGCGAGAACTACGCTGCTGCCAAGCTGCCCATGGTGGACGGCTATCAGCTGGGCGGCTTCTCCGGCTACAAGATGCTGGGCGTGAAGCCCCAGACCGACGAGGCCAAGCTGGCCGCTTGTGACGCTCTGGCCCTGTTCCTGACCTCTGGCGAAGTCCAGCTGGCTCGTTACATGGACGAGAATATCCAGTGGGGCCCCTCCAACATCGAGGCTCAGGCTAATGAGGCTGTGAAGGCCAACGAAGCTCTGACCGCTCTGAATGCCCAGCAGGCCTTCTGCATCGGCCAGGGTCAGTACCCCGGCGACTACTGGTCTCTGGCCACCGCTCTGGGCGACGACATCCTGGCTGACAAGTATGATGCCTACACCGATGCGCAGCTGATGGAAGTCCTGACCACCTTCCAGGCCACCGCTGGCTCCTACGTCGTCAAGTAATTTAGCCTCAAGCGGGCTGGAGGCAACTCCAGCCCGCTTTTGCTTATCGGCCATCCCCCGACTCCGGGTCAGGAACTGGCTACGTGGGCGCAATGCAAGCATTGCTTCCCACTAGTCGGGCTTATGCCCGACCTCTGTAGTCGGCCATCCCTGCCATTCAGACAGTGCTGGCTACGCGGGCGCAATGCAAGCATTGCTTCCCGCTAGTCGGGCTTATGCCCGACCTCTGTAGTCGGCCATCCCTGCCATTCAGGCAGTGCTGGCTACGCGGGCGCAATGCAAGCATTGCTTCCCGCTAGTCGGGCTTATGCCCGACCTCTGTAGTCGGCCATCCCTGCCATTCAGACAGTGCTGGCTACACGGGCGCAATGCAAGCATTGCTTCCGCTAGTTGGGCTTATGCCCGACCTCATTGTCAGCCACGCGCGAGGCGTTCCGTGCCGCTTCGCGCGTGGTTGACAGGCAAGCTCCGGCCATCCCCCAGCCTGAAGCTGGGTGCTGGCTACGCGGGCGCAATGCGAGCATTGCATCCCGCTAGTCGGGCTGAAGCCCGACCTCTGTAGTCGGCCATCCCTGCCATTCAGGCAGTGCTGGCTACGCGGGCGCAATGCGAGCATTGCATCCCGCTAGTCGGGCTGAAGCCCGACCTAAATATCCCCCATAATACACAAAGGTTGGTGAAAGCATGACGGATCTGGAATTTCTGCGGCTTAGCGGCCCTCAAAAGTTCCTGTACAAGCTCCGCCGTTTCCTGACGAATCTGCCCAAGGCCATCCTGAATTTCTTCAAGGGTATTTGGACATGGTTTGTTGGCGTCTTCAAGGGCGTTGGCAATGAGCTGTACGACATCTTCGACACCTATCGCAAGGGCGACTGGAAGACCCGCGTATCCTACACGGTGATGGGCTTCGGCTCCTGCGCCCGCGGCCAGTGGCTGCGCGGCATCCTGTTCTTCGTGTTCCAGACGGTTTTCAATGTGTACCTGTTCTGCTTCGGCGGCTCTTACCTGGCCAAGCTGGCCACCCTGGGTACCGTCGAAACCCATAAGGAAGGCCGTAAAACCGTCTACGGCGATAACTCCTTCCTCATCATGCTCTACGGCGTGCTGACCATCTTCTTCGTCATCGCCTTCCTCTACACCTGGCGCGTGAACGTAAAGCAGAACAAGCTCGCCCAGCAGTATCTGGCCTCCGGCAAGAAGCTGAAGGGGGCCCGGCAGGATATGGCGGATATGCTGGACTCCCAGTTCCACAAAACCCTGCTGGCCATTCCCGTCCTGGGCGTGACCTTCTTCACCATCCTGCCCATCATCTTCATGATTCTGGTGGCCTTCACCAATTATGACAACACCCACCAGCCCCCGGGCAAGCTGTTCACCTGGGTTGGTCTGCAGAACTTCAACACCCTGCTGACGGTGGAAGAGAACCCCATGACCATCGAGCTGAAGGAGAACGCCGACGGCACCGTATCCATGACCGTCACCGCCAGCAACGGCGATATCATCTCCGCCAAGACCGATAACAAGGACGCTGCCAATGCCGCCGTGGCCCTGATCGCTGACGGAAGTGGCGAATTCGCCCTGACTGACAACGGCGACAAGACCGGCGCCATCACCGTCTACGGCGATAACGGCGATCCCGTGGACATGGCCATCACCGGCTTGACCTACGTGCAGACCCCCTCCATGGCGACCACCTTCAAGCAGGTGCTGCTGTGGACGCTGGTGTGGGCCTTCTTCGCCACCTTCCTGAACTACTTCCTGGGCATGCTGGTCGCCATCATGATCAACAAGAAGGGCATCAAGTTCAAGAAGGTGTGGCGTACCATCCTGGTCATGACCATCGCCATTCCGCAGTTCATTTCCCTGCTGTACGTCTCTAAGATGTTCGCGGCGGACGGCCTGATCAACGGCACCCTGATGAACTGGGGCTGGATCAAGGAGCCGTTGCCCTTCTGGACTGATCCCACCTGGGCCAAGTGCACCATCATCGGCATCAACGTGTGGATCGGCATCCCCTACCTGATGCTGATCGCCACCGGCATCCTGATGAACATCCCCGCTGACCTGTACGAGTCCGCCCGTATCGACGGTGCGAATGCCTTCCAGACCTACATGAAGATCACTCTGCCCTACATGCTGTTCGTCACCGGTCCCTACCTGCTGACCAGCTTCACCGGCAACATCAACAACTTCAACGTGATCTTCCTGCTCTCCGGCGGCAAACCCCTGTCCGTCGGCCTGGCCGGCAATGCAGGCTCCACCGACCTGCTGATCACCTGGCTGTACAAGATGACCGTTACCGACTCCAACTACAAGCTGGCTGCCGTCATGGGCATCCTGGTGTTCATCGTCTGTGCAGTGATCAACCTGGTTGTCTACAACATGATCCCGTCGGTCAAAAATGAGGAGGATTTCCAGTAATGGCTAAGAAGAATAACATTCCGGAAGTCGACATCATTGTTGACGAGGCCGCGGGCATCATCCGCGAGGTGCAGCCCAACAAGAAGCTGCGCTCCAAGAAGGGGCACGAGATGCGCGTTAACGCCAGCATCTACGTCATCCTGATCCTGATGTCCATCATCTGGCTGTGCCCGTTCATCTTCCTGGTGCTGCAGTCCTTCCGCTCCTACCTGACCGAGCACGGCGGCATGGTGAGCTACATCGTGCCCAAGCAGTTCTCCCTGGATAACTACATCTTCCTGTTCCAGGGCGCAGCCTTCTCCTTCAAGCTCCTGGTCAAGGACGCTGGCGCCATCGCCATCACCGTCCTGACCAACCTGGCCGGCATCGCGGCGATCATCGCTTGCCTGATCCGCAAGCCCAAGAACCCCCTGGAGAAGACCAAAGGCAACTTCAAGGCTGCGGCTCTGATCCTGGTTGGCCTCATTGCCCTGAACCTGGTGCGCTGCGTGGATTCCACCAACTGCGACTTCGTCCGCTGGTTCATGAACACGCTGACCATCGCGCTGTTCTGCGCCGTCCTGCAGACGCTGATGCAACTCTCCGTGTCCTACACGCTGAGCCGTATGCGCTTCAATGGCCGCAAGCTCCTGATGAACGTCTGTCTGGTACTGGGCATGTTCCCCGGCTTCCTGACGATGATCGTTCTGTACTACCTGCTCAAGATGCTGGGTCTGACCCAGGAGGGCGCCATCCCCGGCCTGATCCTGATCTCCTGCGCCTCCTCCGGTATGGGCTACTACATCTCCAAGGGCTTCTTCGACACGGTTCCCAAGTCCCTGGATGAATCCGCCCGTATCGACGGCGCGACCCGTTTCCAGGTCTTCCTCAAGATCATCATGCCCATGGCCAAGCCCATCGTCATCTACACCATCCTGATGGCCTTCATGGGCCCCTGGGGCGATTATGTCTTCGCCTCCTACGTTGCCTTCGGCCACAAGGCCAGCTACAACGTGGCTGTCGGTCTCTACCGCTGGGTCAACACCAACGACTACCAGGGCTACTTCACCCGCTTCTGTGCCGGCGGCGTGCTGGTCGCGATCCCGATCACCGCACTGTTCATGGCCCTGCAGAAGTACTACGTCGAAGGTGTTACCGGCGGCGCCGTCAAGGGGTGACGCCCTTTCGCAGAAATTCTATTGGAATTTCTGCGAGGTTTGCACTCGTTCGCTGGTCGGTGTTGACACACCTCCCGGCCGCTCTCTCGTGAAAGGACGCGATTCCTAAGGGAATCGCACGAAAATCGCCGCACATGTCGCCGATTTTCGATTTCAGTCTGCCGACGGCGAATTGGTGAGCCTGCATTACCCGGCATTGCATGATCTTACGTTCCAATACAGACTACTCACAAAACAGATTGGAGCCGAAGGGGTGCAGGGGGCGACCGGAAAGCCCCCTGCCCGCCTCCGCAGAGGCGGAATCCCTGCCCCAATAAACTGAGGAGGAAACAACAATGGCAAGCGTCAAGCTTGAAGGCGTCAAGAAAATCTACGACAACAAGGTCGTTGCCGTTCATGACTTCAACCTGGAGATCCAGGATAAGGAATTCGTGGTCTTCGTCGGCCCCTCCGGCTGCGGCAAGTCCACCACATTGCGCATGGTTGCCGGTCTGGAGGACATCTCCGAAGGCACCCTGACCATCGGCGACCGCGTCGTCAACGACGTGGAGCCCAAGGACCGTGACATCGCCATGGTCTTCCAGAACTACGCTCTGTACCCCCACATCTCCGTCTACGAGAACATGGCCTTCCCCCTGCGCATCCGCAAGATGAATAACGATGAGATTCATCGCCGTGTGTGCCAGGCGGCGGAGATTCTGGGCATCACCCAGTACCTGACCCGCAAGCCCAAGGCCCTGTCCGGCGGCCAGCGTCAGCGCGTGGCCATCGGCCGTGCCATCGTCCGTGAGCCCGCCGTCTTCCTGATGGATGAGCCCCTGTCCAACCTGGACGCCAAGCTCCGCAACCAGATGCGCGCCGAGATCATCCTGCTGCGCAAGCGTCTGGACACTACCTTCATCTACGTCACCCATGACCAGACCGAGGCCATGACCCTGGGCGACCGCATCGTCATCATGAAGGACGGCTTCATCCAGCAGGTCGGCACCCCCCAGGAGGTCTTCGACACCCCCAAGAACCTGTTCGTGGCCGGCTTCATCGGCGCGCCCCAGATGAACTTCATCCCCTCCAAGCTGGTCAAGACCGGCGAAGGCTACAAGGTTGAAGTGCTTGGCACCACCATCACCATGGAAGGCGCCAAGCTGCAGAAGCTGGTGGACAAGAAGGCCGCTTCCCAGGACATCATCCTGGGCGTTCGTCCCGAGCACACCACCGTGTGCTTCGAGCAGACCTCCGGCGCCATCGAATCCACCATCCTGGTCAACGAGATGATGGGCAGCGAACTCCACCTGCACGTCACCACCAACGGCGAGGACAAGATCATCCTGCGCCTGCCCACCATCGACCTGACCGATGAGCAGCGCGCCGGCCTGACCTACGGCAACAAGCTGTACTTCACCTTCGCCAGCAAGGTTGTGCACATGTTCGATCCCCAGACCGAGGAGAGCCTGCTCTTCTAATCCGCATCGTCCTGGCGGCGGCAGCGATGTCGCCGCCTTTTGCTTGCCCAAATGGAGATATCATGCTATAATATGACAAACTAACCTCCCGGAGGCTGCACATGGAACAGATTTATAGCCAATTCCGCCTGGACGGCCGGGTCATCAACTGCACCCGCACCGGCGGCGGCCATATCAACCGCACCTACCTCGTCGTCACCGCCCGTCCCCACCTGTACATCCTGCAGTGGATCAACGGCTCGATCTTCAAGAATCTGACCGGCCTGATGAGCAACGTCGTGGCCGTCACAGACTACCTGCATGCCCGTCTGGACGACCCCCGCCGCGCCCTGAAGCTGGTGCCCACCCTCACCGGCGAGCCCTATCTGCTGACCGGGGAGGGCGACTGCTGGCGCGTGTATGAGTACATCACCGACAGCGTGTGCCTGGATGCGGCGGAATCCGCGGAGGATCTGCGCCAGTCCGGCGTAGCCTTCGGCATGTTCCAGAATCAGCTGGCGGACTTCCCGGCGGCAACGCTCACGGAGACCATCCCCCACTTTCACGACACGCCGGACCGCTACCGCATCTTCCGCGAAGCTATCGCCGAGGATCGCGCCGGCCGCCTGGCCTCCGTGCAGGGCGACGTCGACCGCTACCTCGCCCATGAAGCTGAGGCGGACGTCCTCCACGCGCTGCTGCGCAAGGGAGAGATTCCCCTGCGAGTCACCCACAACGACACCAAGCTCACCAACGTCATGCTGGACGAAGCCACCCGCGAGCCCCTGTGCGTGATCGACCTGGACACGGTGATGCCCGGCCTGGCCGCCCATGATTACGGCGACGGCATCCGCTTTGGCGCTTCCACCGCCGCCGAGGACGAGCCCGACCTGAGCAAGGTGGAGATGTCCCTCGAATTGTACGAAGCCTTCACCGAGGGCTTCCTTTCCGCCTGCGGTGACCGTCTGACGGAAACAGAGATCGACACCCTCCCCTGGGGCGCCAAGCTCATGACCCTGGAGTGCGGCGTGCGCTTCCTCACCGACTACCTCAACGGCGACGTGTACTTCGCCACCCACCGTCCGGGCCAGAACCTGGACCGCGCCCGCACCCAGCTCAAACTGGTCGAAGACATGGAGAAAAAGTGGGACGAGATGAACGCCGTCATCGCCCGGCTGAAAAAGTAAAAAATGCTCCCTCGAACGAGGGAGCATTTTCATTTGCGATTTAGTTGAAGGACAGGTACTTCTCCTTGGGTGCGGGGGCGGGTTCCACGCGCACCTCGGTGAGCAGCAGCATCGGTTCGCCGCCGGAGACCACCTTCTTGCAGGAGGCGGTCATCTTCACGTAATTCTTGCTGCTGGGGCGCTGCAGGCCCTGGGTGATCCAGCCGATAGGGGCGATATCGTCCGCGCAGCAGGTCATGGCCAGACGGCCGAAGAGGTAGTAACCCTTGGGCATACCCTTCTCGGAGAACACCTGGCCCACCAGACGCACGGTCTTGCGGTCGTAGCGGTCGGGGTGATCCATGGAGTCGATGTAGAAGGTGGGAATGTGCTCATCGGGGATTTCGATGACGCCCGCCTTCATGTCGTAGGGCAGATCCTCGTCGGCCACGCCGTCCTCGGAGGTGCCGTCGGTGTTCTCGAACAGCACGTTCACGCGGGGCGCAACAGCCTTCACCTGGCGGCGCCAGGGGCTCTTGTTCGCCTTGGGATCGCAGCGGTTGAAGATCACCAGATCAGAGACCTTCATCGGGTCAGTCATGATCTGACGCATATTGGTGAAGTAGTTGTCGAAGGTGGTGGCGTCCACGCAGGTCATGATCTGCACGACCTCCCACAACCGGGGCAGCATGCAGCCGCCCAGGCGCTCGATGGTCCAGACGCTGTTGTACTCGATGATGACGCGGTCGGGGTCGTACTCCTCGGCCAGGGCAGCCATGCGCTCGGTGGTGACCTCGTCCGCGCTGTCCAGGTACACGACGGACACGCCGGACTTCGAAAGCTTCTCCTCGTCGTACTCCTCCATGCCCTCTTCGCAGACGATGACCAACGTCTTCTGCTTGCCGCCGGCACTGCGGCGGGTGAAGTCCTCATCCGCCAGCATGCCGCTGATGAGGGTGGTCTTGCCGCTCTCCAGGAAGCCGGTGATCAGATATACGGGGATGAATTCCTGATTGCTCATGCGTTCCAGAGCTCCTTCAATGCCTTTTCATCAATGTGCGCGCCGATCACGCAGATGCGGCCGGTGTAATCCGGGCTGCCCGCACGGAACTGGCTCTCGCCGGGGACATAGTCGAACTGGAACCACTCGCCCGCGGCGTTCTGCAGAATGCCCTTGGCACGCAGGACGTTGCCGTACTCCTCCTCGTCGGAGACTTTTTCGAGCATCGCGGCGATGTCGGCCTGCTCATAGCGCTTGGCAGTCTCCCAGCCGATGGACACGAAGACCTCATCTGCGTGGTGGTGATGGTGGTGGCCGTGCTCGTGGTCATGGTCATGGCAGCCACAGGTGCAGTGCTCGTCATGATCGTGGTGGTGATGATGCTCGTGCTCATGGTCATGGCAGTGGCACGCCTCGCCATCCTCGTGGTGATGGTGATGATGCTCATGATCGTGGTCATGGCAGTGGCACTCTTCGCCATCCTCGTGGTGATGGTGATGATGCTCGTGCTCATGGTCGTGGCAGTGGCACTCCTCGCCATCCTCGTGGTGGTGGTGGTGATGCTCATGGTCATGGCAGCCGCACTCGCAGTGCTCGTCATGATCATGATGGTGATGATGCTCCACATGCAGCTCGATGGGGCGGCCGGACTCGACCACCTCCAGCATCACCTCAGCGGGCAGCTCGTCCCAGGCGGTGGTGACCACGCGCACGCCGGGATGGGCCTCCTCGATCAGGACGCGGCTCTTCTCTACACGTTCGACGGAGAGCATCTGGGTGCGGCTGAAAATGACGGTATCGGCGGTCTTGACCTGATCCAGGAAGAACTCGCCGAAGTTCTTCATGTGCATGCGGCACTTGCCCGCGTCCACGACGGTTGCGCAGCCGGAGATCTCCATCTCGGGATGCTTCGCCTTGCACTTTTCCACAGCGGACACGATCTCGCTCAGCTTGCCAACGCCGCTGGGCTCGATGATCAGGCGGTCGGGATTGTACTTCTCGATCAGCTCGTCCACAGCCTTCTGGAAGTCACCCACCAGGGTGCAGCAGATGCAGCCGGAGTTCAGCTCATCCACAATGATGCCGGAATCCTTCATGAACGCGCCGTCCACGCCCACATCACCGTACTCATTCTCCAGCAGGATGATCTTCTCGCCCTTGACGGCGGTGAGCAGCTTCTTGATCAGCGTGGTCTTGCCCGCCCCCAGGAAGCCGGAAATAATGTTGATCTTGATCATGATCATATCTCCATTTCGGTTGATTTTCGTGTAGGGCAGCCCATTCGCTGCCACATTATAGTATAGCACCTTTGGCAAATAGATACAAGTATGATTTTGGCCGCAAATGAAAAGGCTCCCTTACAGGAGCCTATGAATATCTATGTCATTTGCCCATCAGCGGATATACTCTGGTTCGGGTAGTCCCTGTTTTGTCAGCGCCGCAGTCAACGCCTCACAGAATAGCGGAATAAACTCCGGCCTGTCCTGCCAGTCAGCCCAAGAAGCCTCCACATGCATGCAAGCCTCTTTATGATCAGGATTGACGCGGGAGCCCTCTGTCACATCAAAGAGGAAGACCTCGCCGCCCTCAGTGCGCGCTGTAACAAGCGGCGGCTGATCAGGCTGACTCACATCTACCGTAATGCCGAGCACATTTTCATCCAATGGTAACGCATAGATCGACCACTTTGCCACCAACTGAGCAATTTCGCGGGTGTCACGCACAAACAAGCTTTCTCCTGAAACTGCTGCAGCAGTCGCTGCACAAGCCTTCTCCCCGAAGAACATGTCAACTGCCTCGTCCTTGTGCTGCTCAAACAACCTGAGTGCATCTACCATACGCTCACCCTGGGCCATTTTTTGCAGCGCTTTCATCCAGTCCTGCTTGTTCATTTCAGCACCCCCAGCCGTTCCAGAACTTCGCGCAAAGAGGAAACAACCACCGCATTCTCCGCCGCATCCAGCACCTTGCGCTCCTGGTGCCCACCCTCGATCAGGAAGCACCGGCACCCGATGGCCTTCGCCGTTTCCGCGTCATGGGTGGTGTCGCCGATGAACACACAGTCCTCCGCTTTTTCGCCGGTGCGGGCCAGATAATCCACCGCCAGGTGCACCTTGCTCACCGCCAGCTGGTTGCTCAGGCCCAGCACCTCGTCAAAGATGCCGTCAAATTTCTCGAAATGCTCCACCTGGGCCCGCAGCTGATCCACCTGGGAGGCGGAGATGATCACCTGCTTGTGCCCGGCTTCCTTGATGCGCTTCACCGCCTCCGCGACGCCCTCGCTCAGGGGCACGCAGTCGAAGCCCTCCACATAGGCCTTGTTCCACACCTTCGCAATCTTGGGGAAGTCCTCTGCCGTCACGCCCAGGTCGTAGTAGTATTCATGCACCGGATGGCGGAACTTCGCCCGGTATTCCTCCTCGGAGGTGTGCCGGTAGCCGAACTGCTCCAGCACCAGGTTGTTCATATTTACCACATGGGGCACATCCGCCACCAGCGTACCGTTCCAGTCCCAGAGAATGGTCATGCTTGTCCTCCTGCTTGCATATGATAGGCATGTACCTATCATATCCGCGAATCCCGCACTTGTCAAGCACGGGATGGATGTGCTATAATGCAAAATGGTGTGTTATGCGCCTATTTTATGAAACGGAATGGAAACCATCGAAATGAGCTTTGAATCCCTCGGGCTGATGCCCGTTATCCTCAAAAATGTACACCGCGCGGGCTACGAGACCCCCACGCCCATCCAGCGTTCCACCATCCCGCTGGTGATGAGCGGTAAGGATGTCCTGGGCTGCGCGCAGACCGGCACCGGCAAGACTGCCGCCTTCGCCCTGCCGATGATCCAGCAGATGGCGAAAAATCCCCGCAAGGCGGACGCGCCCTGCGTCATCCGTCAGCTGATCCTCACCCCCACCCGCGAGCTGGCGCTGCAGATCTACGAGAACTTCGTCATTTATGGCAAGAACCTGCCCGTGACCCCCTGCGTCATCTTCGGCGGCGTGGGCCAGCAGGGCCAGGTGGACGCCCTCCACCGTGGCGCGGACACGGTCATCGCCTGCCCCGGCCGTCTGTGGGATCTGATGAACCAGGGCTACGTCCGCCTGGACAACGTGGAAACCTTCGTCCTGGACGAGGCCGACCGCATGCTGGACATGGGCTTCATCCATGACGTGCGCCGCATCGCCGCGAAGCTCCCGCAGAAGCATCAGACCCTGCTCTTCTCCGCCACCATGCCCGCCGAGGTGGAGAAGCTGGCCATGGATCTGCTGCATAACCCGGAATCCGTCAAGGTGGATCCGGTGTCCTCCACAGTGAAGAAGATCGACCAGAGCCTCTACATGGTGGACAAGGCCAACAAGAAGCTGCTGCTGGCCAAGCTCCTCAAGGAATCCGACGTGGAGAATGCCCTCGTCTTCAGCCGCACCAAGCACGGCGCTGACCGCATCGTCCGCGAACTGAAGAAGGAAGGCATCCAGAGCGTTGCCATCCACGGCGACAAGAGCCAGACCCAGCGTCAGAGCGCCCTTGCCAAGTTCAAGTCCGGCGAGAGCAAGGTGCTCATCGCCACCGACATCGCCGCCCGCGGCATCGACATCGCGGGCCTCAGCCACGTCTTCAACTACGACATGCCCATGGAGCCCGAGGCCTATGTCCACCGCATCGGCCGCACCGGCCGCGCAGGCCGCGACGGCACCGCGATCTCCTTCTGCTGCATCGACGAGATCAAGCAGCTGGAGCAGGTGGAAAAGCTGATCGGCAAGCGCCTGCCGGTCAAGCAGAGCGAGTGGCCGATGCTCGTCACCACCCCCACCGACCCCAAGGAGAAGGAAGCTGCCCGCCAACTGGCGAAGGCTGCCCGCCTGGCTAAGCTGGGACGCACAGCGGAAATGCCCAAGAAGCTGACTGCCTCCGGCAACGCCGCGCCCGAGCGCAAGGCCGCGAAGACTGCTCCCAAGGCTGCCGCAAAGTCCGCCCCTGCCAAGAGCGCCCCGAAATCAGAGAAAGCCCCGGTCAAGTCGGGCAAGCCTGCGGTGGAGTACAAGCCCCGCTTCGGCCCCGGCGCGGCGCCCGCGTCCGCAACGGCCCTGCCCAAGGGCGGACAGGCCATCGTGATCGGAAAGGGCGGCAAGGTGCAGACGACCTCCGCCAAGCCTGCCCAGAGCAAGCCCGTAAAGCCTGCCAAGCAGGGGCTGGCCAAGCCCGTGCAGCGCGTCAACCGCGCCCGCGGCCGCAACGGGGAACGATAATCGCATGCAAAAAGGAGTACGCTGAGCGTGCTCCTTTTCATTTACTTGCGGGTGAATTCATACACGCCGATGGCTGCGGCGATGGACAGGTTCAGCGAGTCGATCCGCTCATTGGAGGGGATGCGCACCGGCTGTCCCTTCTTCGAGAAGGCCGCCGGGAGGCCGCTGCCCTCGTTGCCGAAGACCAGCGTCCAGCGCTCGGGGATGTCCCCGGCGAGCACCTCCGGCAGGGACTTCGAGCCGTCCAGCATGAAGGGGTAGAGCATGTGGCCTGGATGATCCGCCTCATACTCCTCGAAGGTGTTGTAGGTGTGGATGCGCAGCTGGAACATGCTGCCCATGCTGGCGCGCACCACGCGGGGGTCGAACACATCCACGCAGGGGCGGATGAGCGCCACGTCCTCCACGCCAAAGCCCAGGGACGTGCGCAGGATGGTCCCCACGTTGCCGCAATCCGAAGGGTTGTGGAGCACGACGTGGGGCCTGGCATCGTTCAGCGGATCGTCGAATTTCTCGAACACCGCCGCCGCAAAGCAGTTCTCCTTGCCGGAAATGCGGGCCAGGGCACGGTCTGCCTCCTCCACGCGGACGTGGAGCTTCGCAGCCAGCTCCGTCAGGCGGGCAGCGCCCTCCGTGCCAGCGGATTTGGTATGCAAAAGCACGCGCCGGGCCAGGTCGGGCCGGTGCAGCAGGCACTCCATCGCCGGGAACATGCCGGGGGCGTAGGCGTAATCCAGGTCGCTGCGGTAGGGGGAAAGCGAGGGCATACGACTGCCTCCTTTGGGGAGATTTACTTGAACAAAACGTTTTTCCTGCGAACCTCATGAGGCATATCGAAGAGGGACTTGCCCATCTCCTTCGCGCGAAGGTCACGGTCGATCAGCCGGTAGGCCGCGCTGGCCAGAGGGACGCCGATCAGCATGCCGGGGATGCCCATCACGCCGCCGCCCACGGTGACAGCCGCCAGCACCCATACGCCGGGCAGGCCAATGGATTCGCCCACCACGCGGGGGAAGATCAAATTGCCCTCGATCTGCTGGAGGACAACCAGGAACAGCAGGAACAGCAGCGCCGACAGCGGACTTTCCACAAAGAGCATGAAGGCGCCCGCCACCGCCGCGATGTACGCGCCGGCAATGGGGATCAGCGCGGTGAAGCCCACCATCACCGAGATGGTCAGCGCATTGCTGAAACCGAAGATCATCATGCCGATGAAGCACAGCGCGCCCAGGATCAGCGCCTCGGTGCACTGCCCGACGATGAAGGAATGGAAGGAATCATCCAGCACCCGCAGGATGTACAGCGTGCGGGTGGTGACCTTCTCGCCCAGATAGGTACGCATCAGGCGGGTGAAGCGCGCGGCCAGGTTTTCCTTGCCGGCAAGCAGGTAAACGGCGAACACAACCGCCAGGAACATCGTCACCACGGTTGAGAACACGCTGCTCACCGCAGTGACTGCCGCCTTTGCCGCACCGCCCACGCCCGTCAGCACGAAGCTCACTGCACTGGTGATGGCGGCCTTCCAGTCAAAGTCCGCGCCGGGCAAGCTGAGATTCATCTCCGCCAGGAACTCTCCCAGCTGGAAGCGCTCATCCAGCCATGCATAGGCCTTGCTGATAGCCCCGGGCAGCGCCGCAACGATCATCTCCACGCAGCGGGCCAGCTCCGGCAGCACGGTGGTCAGCAGCCACACGATGGCCACCACCGCCGTCAGGAATGCCAGCGCCATGCAGGCTGGGCGGCGGAGCTTCTTCACAATGGGCTTCTTGCTCTTCACGAAGAAATGAGCCTCATAGAAGCTCATGAGGATATTGGCCACATAGGCGATCACCGCGCCGATAATCAGCGGCGACGCAGCGCTGAGCGCCACGCCTACCGCATGGGTGAGCGCCTTCCAATAGGTGCAGGCCAGGTACACCGCAACCACGGTGACGCCCGCACGGATACAGGTTTTCCAGGTCAGTTTCAACAGGACGACCTCCTTTGCTTGTGCCACCAAGAAAAGGAACGAACTCCCTCAGTCAGCTCACGCTGACAGCTCCCTCGGGAGGGAGCCTTTTGGTGTGCGCATTACAACAGCCGTTCCAGCTGCCTGCACAGGCGGATGATCTCAGCCCGCTCATTCTCAGCCTGTTCGGGCCGGTTCAGGCAGCTCCAGCCGCTGCTCCATGCGTCCAGATCACGCTGAAAATCCGCAAGAGCCTCCTGCCCCAGTTCACGCACTGTAACGGGCACAGTAAACGTTTCCGTCGCGTCCGCCATAATGGTCAGGCGGGTCACGCAGTCAGACTGCAGACACCACGTCCAGCCTTCTGCGTCGAATGTGACATCCGCCGTTCCATGGGTGGAAAGCGCCCGGATGAACGCCGTCAGCAGCATTTGGGGCACGGGCTCGATATAGCTTATCCGCAGCCGATGCTCGCCAATACAGACCTCCGACCAGCCATGCTCAGGCCTCGTCAACATCAGAACAAGGCCTCCACAAACTCCTTGGCGTTGAAGGGCTGCAGGTCGTCAATGCCCTCGCCCACGCCGATGTACCACACAGGCACCTCCAGCTCCTGACGGATGGCCAGCGCAATGCCGCCCTTGGCGGTGCCGTCCAGCTTGGTCAGGATGATGCCGCCCACCTCGCAGACCTCCTTGAAGGCGCGGGCCTGGGCCAGGCCGTTCTGGCCGGTGGTTGCGTCCAGCACCAGCATGCAGCGCACCTCGGCTTCGGGCCACTCGCGGTCGATCACGCGGCGCATCTTGTTCAGTTCGTCCATCAGGTTCTTCTTGTTGTGCAGGCGGCCCGCGGTATCTACGATCAGCAGATCCGCGCCCTGGGATTTGGCGGACTTGATGCCGTCAAACACCACCGCCGCAGGATCAGCACCTTCGGCATGCTTGACGATCGGCACGCGGGCCCGCTGGGACCAGACGGTCAGCTGCTCCGCCGCCGCCGCACGGAAGGTATCCGCCGCGCACAGAATAATCCGGCGGCCGATGGACTGGAAGCGCAGCGCCAGCTTACCGATGGTGGTGGTCTTGCCCACGCCATTGACGCCCACGACCATCATCACCATGGGCCACTTCAGCGGCGGACGGGGAATGTCCATCTGCTCGACCATGATCTGCTTGAGGATGTTGCGGGCTTCCCCGGCGTCCTTGACCTTGCCGGCCTCCACGCGGGCACGCAGCTCGTCCATGATGGTCATGGTGGCCTTCATGCCGCAGTCAGACAGGAGCAGGATGTCCTCCAGCTCCTCATAAAATTCCTCGTCGATCTTGCGGGTTTCCTTGACCAGCGTGTCCACGCGGCCGGTCAGAGCATCGCGGGTCTTCTGGAGACCTTCGCGCAAACGGGCAAAAAGGCCCTTCTTTTCGGACATAATCAGGGTTCCTCCTCAGAAATACGGTAGTAAAGATTATTTTACCATAGAATCAGCGATTTGGGAAGTCCTCACTGCTTCTTCCTCATCATGCCCATGCTTCCCATCAAATACAGCACCAGGCCGATGATGGTCACCGAGCCGCCCACGAACAAAAGTGGCGTGGGGATCTCGCCAAACATCACCATGCTCCAGAGCATCGCGCCCACGGGCTCGCCCAGCAGCGCGAAGGATACCACCGTCGCCGAGACCTTGCCCAGCGCCAGGGTGAACATCGAGTGCCCCAGCAGCGTACAGCCCACCGCGAGGCCCGCCACCGCCAGCAGCGCCATCCACGTCATCCTAAAGCCGCCCAGGAAGGGCAGCGTCAGCGCCAGCAGCAGCGCCGTCTGGGTGTAGAGCAGCAGCATGAAGGGCAGCGCCTCCACCGTGCGGCGGGCGTAGCGGTTGCACAGCCAGTGCCCCGCCATCATGATGGCGCCGGCCAGGGCCAGCAGGTCGCCCGTGATATCGCCGGACATGCCCGCGATGGAGTTCATGCCGATCAGCAGCGCACCCACCACGGCGACGATCGCACCCAGCCGGGCGTCCTTGGGCATCTTCTCCTTCAGCACGATGCCGCTGAGCGCCGCCACAAACAGCGGCTGGGTGCACACCAGCGCCACCGATGCAAAGGTGGACGTCGCGTCCAGCGAGGTCATCCAGGTCAGGTAGTGCAGCGCCAGGAACACGCTGGCCAGCACGCTCCACAGCCACTGCTTCACCGTCATGCGCTTGAGGGACACGATGGGAGCCTCCGTCTGGCCCTTGCGCCTGACGCACATGATGGGCAGCAGGATCACCGCAGACAGCGCCATGCGCATCATCGCGATGGACGCAGGGTTCGCGCCGAAATTCAATCCGACCTTCACCAGCGGCCCGGAGTAAGACACCATCGCCACGCCCAGCAGGACGAGCAGGTAGGAAGGGTTCATGGGTCTTCGACCCCTTTCTTTTGTTGATTACAGATCGAGCCGCAGCTCGTATTCACCATGTTCAAAGGGTCTTCGACCCCTTTATTTCAACTCAAGCCGCAGCTCGTACTCACCATGTTCAAACCTGCCGGTAGGCTTGAACCCCAGCTTCGTGTACACATGCTCGGCGATCTTGTTGTCCGGCGCGTAGTCGATCAGCAGGAAGTCGTACTTACCGCTTTCCTTGGCCAGTCGGATGATCTCCCGGATAGCGGCGGTGCCGTAGCCCTTATTCTGATTCTCCACCGGGAACATAATGCGCCAGATGATGAGGCACTTTTCGTCGACGTCCTCATCCAGCATCATGAAACCGACGGGGGCGTCGTCGTTATAGATGGCGAAGGGATAGACATCGCCCGCGTCGCGGTAGAGCCAGGCCTGGGCCAGGGAATAGGCGTTGCTGGCGACGAAATGCTCGTCGTCGGGGCGCTTCATGCGGATGATCGCATCGAAGTTGTCCTCGGTGATGGCGCGGAAGTTGATCATACATTCACCTTCTGTTTCTCCAAATACACCATCAGGACGGCCACATCCGCCGGAGACACACCGGGGATACGGCTCGCGGCAGCCAGGCTGCGCGGCTTCTGCTTCTCCAGCTTCTGCCGCGCCTCGATTCGCAGGCCGGTCACAGCAGCATAATCAATATTCTCCGGCAGCAGGGTCTCCTCCATCGCGCGGGCGCGGCGGATCAGCGCATCCTGCCGGTCCAGATAGCCGGCATACTTCACCTCGATCTCCGCCTGTTCCTTCGCCTGCGGATCGTCAATGTCCAGCTCCGGGCTCATCTCGCACAGGTCGCTCAGGCGGATGTCCGGACGGCGCAGCAGCTCTTCCGCGGACGCGCCGGTGGCACTTTCCGGCTGATCATGGGCGGCCAGCCAAGCGTTAAAGTCCACGCCGGGGGTATACCGCGTTGTCCGCAGCACGCCCAGGAGCTTCTCCGTCTCGCGGATCTTGCGCTCGGTGCGCTCCATGCGCTCATCGGTGGCAAGGCCAAGGCCGTGGCCGATCTTCGTCAGGCGCAGGTCTGCGTTGTCCTGGCGCAGCTTCAGGCGGTGCTCCGCGCGGGAGGTCATCATGCGGTAGGGCTCGTCGGTGCCCTTGGTGGTCAGGTCGTCGGTCAGCACGCCGATGTAGGCCATGTCACGGGTGAGGACGAGGCCCTCCCGCCCCTGGATGCCCAGCGCGGCGTTCATGCCCGCCAGCAGGCCTTGGCAGGCGGCCTCCTCGTAGCCGCTGGTGCCGTTGATCTGCCCGGCGAAGAAGAGCCCCTTCACATGCAGGCTCTCCAGCGTGGGGCGCAGCTGACGGCTGTCGATGCAGTCATACTCAATGGCGTAGGCCAGGCGGGTCAGCTCGGCGCGGCGCAGGCCGGGCACGCTGCGGTACATCTGCCACTGCACATCCTCCGGGAGGCTGGTGGACATACCCTGCACGTACCACTCGTGGCTCTTCATGCCCTCCGGCTCCAGGAACACCTGATGGCGATCCTTATCGGCAAATTTGACGATCTTGTCCTCGATAGACGGGCAGTAGCGCGGGCCCACGCCGTGGATCTTTCCGGAATACAGCGGCGCACGGTGCAGATTCGCGCGGATGATGTCGTGGGTTTCGGGGGTCGTCCAGGTGAGGTAGCACTGGTGGGTGTTGATGAGCTGCTTCTCCGTCAGGAAGGAAAAGGGCACGACGGGCTCGTCGCCGGGCTGGGGCGTCATTTCATCAAAGTCGATGGAGCGCACGTCGATGCGGGCAGGCGTACCGGTCTTGAAGCGCCGCAGCGGGAAGCCGATTTCCTCCAGGCTGGCAGAAAGCAGCGGCGCGCTCATCAGGCCCTGGGGACCGCCGGGGGTGATGCTTTCGCCGATGATGATGTCCGAGCGCAGGTACACGCCGCTGGCGACGATGGCCGCCCTGCAGGGAATGCACTGGCCGGACGCGGTGTGCACCGCGACGACGCGCCCGTCCTCCACATCGATGGCGGAGACCTCGCCCTGGCGGACGGTCAGACGCTCCTGGGTGAACAGGGCGCTACGCATGCGGTTTTGATATTCCTGCTTGTCCGCCTGGGCGCGCAGAGCATGCACCGCCGGGCCCTTCGAAGTGTTGAGCATGCGGCTCTGCAGGAAGGTATCGTCGATGGCGAGGCCCATTTCGCCGCCCAGGGCGTCCAGCTCACGGACGAGGTGGCCCTTGGCGCTGCCGCCGATGACCGGGTTGCAGGCCATGAGGGCAATGCCATCCATGTTGAGGGTGAGGAGCAATGTATCGATGCCCATGCGGGCCGCGGCGAGGGCGGCTTCGCAGCCTGCGTGGCCGCCGCCGATGACAACAAGATCAGCCATAGAATCAGTCCTTCCAAAAGGCTCCCTCCTCGAGGGAGCTGGCAGCGGGCTTGTCCCGCTGACTGAGGGAGTTGTTCCTGCAATTACAAGTGCACAAGGATTTCGCGTCTGCGGACGCGAGCAGGGGGCTTTCCGATCGCCCCCTGCACCCCTTCGGGGCCACCCATTGCGAGGGATATCTTTATCCATAACTAAATTATTATAGCACATATTGCACATAATGAAAAGAAAAAAAGCACGGCCGCCGATGAAAGCAGCCGTGCGGGGATATCGCTGGATCAGTTATCGCCTTCGCCCAGCACCTTGACCTTCCACTCGCGCTTCTCCTGGTTGGCGCGCTGGACATAGTAGGTCTGGCCGTCGTCGGTGACATAGCCGGTGATGCGCATGGTCACCATGCCGATGTCCTGATACTGAGGACGATTGAACTCGCCGCCGAAGGTGAAGCGACCGTGGCGGGTGGCATCGCCGGGCCCCAGGGTGTAGCCGTAGTAACCCTCGAAGTCATTGGAGCGGCCATCGTCGTTGCAGACCACCGGGTTGCCCCAGGCGTCGAAGGTCTCAATGACGTAGTAGAAGCGGGTGATGGTCAGGTTGGACTCATTGTACACCTGGATGCGGATGGTGTTGCCGTCCTCCACGTAGAGGTTGGTAATCGCCAGGGGCTTGTTCTCATCGCCGACCTTCACGGCAAAGGAGGTGACATAACCGCCGTCCTCGGTGACGCCGATGACATTGGTTTCGCCCCAGTTGCGGCCGGTAACGGTCACCTTCGTGCCGGTGCCGGAGACGGTGGCGATGGTAGCGTCCTCCACATGCCAGGTCATCTTGGTGATGGAGGCGTCCTCGGGGTAGAGGATGGCATTATTGGTGGTCTTCGCACCCACGCCCACGCTGCGCTCGTCATACTTGATGGAAACGCCCTCCACCGGCTGGGTCACCTGCACCTTGATGGTGGCCTTCTTGCCGGATCCATCGTTGGCGGTGGCGTAGACATAGGCTTCGCCGCGCTTGATGCCGGTGACTGTGCCGTCCTGCTCCACGCGCAGGACGTTCTCCTTGTTGGTGGAGAGGGTCACGGAGGTATCGGTGGCGGTGTCAGGGCTGACAGTCCAGGTCAGATGGATGCTCTCGCCCACGCCCACCGTGGGGTTCTGCTCATTGAAGGCAACCTTGGTCACCGGCTGATAAACGGTCACGACCGCCTGGGCGAAAACCTCGGGGTGAGTCTTGCTCTCGCAGGTGATGATGGCTACGCCGGGGGAGACTGCGGTCACGCGGCCGGCAGTGGAGACCTTCGCCACGGTGGCGTCGGAGGAGGACCAGGTGACGGTCTTGTCATTGGTCGTCGAAGGCAGAACGGTGGGGCTCAGGGTGACGTAATTGCCGGCCTTGAGGGTGATGTCGGTCTTATTGAGGGTGATCTCCTCAGGCTGCTGCTTGACGGTCACGGTGAAGGTGGCATAGCAGCCGGAGCCATCCGCCGCCTTGGCAGTGATGACGGCTGAGCCCTTGGAGTTGGCGGTGACTACGCCGTACTCGTCCACGCTGGCGTTGTCAGGACGGTCAGAGGTCCAGACCAGCGTCTGGATGGTAGCGGTCTCGGGGGTGATGGTGGGCGTCAGCACCAGGCTCTCACCCACAAAGATGCTCTTGATGTCGCTGGCCAGGCGCACGCGGGTCACGGGCTGCACCACCAGGGCGCGGTACACCATGGCGATCTCGGGGTTCTGCACGCTCTCCACCGTAACGATGCACTCGCCTGCCGCGCGGCCGGTGAAGGCAGTGCCGCTGGCCCGGACGATGGAATCATCCTCGGAGGTCAGCGTCCAGCGGCGGTTGGTGGCGCCGGAGGGGGAGCAGGTAGCGGTGATGGTCTGGGCCTTGCCCACCCGCAGCAGCAGCACAGGCAGCTCCGGCTGAGGGAAGGCGGGATCCAGGGCATCAGCCACGATGGGATCCCAGGAATCATAGACCTTCAGGTTGCTGCCGGTCACCTCGATGGACTCCACGCGCTTGGCGACGGTCACCGTCAGCGTGGCCGTCCAGGTGCGCCGCTCGCCCTTGAGGGTGGCAGTAATGGTCGTCTGACCCTTGGCAAGGCCGGTGACCACGCCGTTTTCATCCACGGTGGCAACGCGGCGTGCAGAGGACTTGAAGGTCAGCTCGCCATCCAGGGCGCAGTCACCCTCACGGTTAAGGATCAGCTGCAGCTCCTCATTTTCAAACACGGTGTTGACCGTGCGGTCAAAGAAGAATTTATTCTCCGCCAGGGCGGCGCCGGGCAGGCAGCACAGAAGCAGCATGACGGTGAGAATCAGGGGGATCAGTCGCTTCATAAGCTCTTCCTCCATTGCGAGAATCGGTGTTTCATCCATTATAACGTATGAGGAATGGAATTTCTTCCCGTTTCCACACATTTTAGTATACTGTTTTTTTGCAGGGATTGCAACCGGTTGACTAAAATTCCTGCATCAGAAAAGCCCGGCGGCAAGCCGGGCGGATCACCATCATTCCAGAGAATATAGCATGCTTTCTCCGGTGGCCAGGTCGATGACCTCCACCGCAGCATCTCCGTAGACGCACCGGATGTACAGCTTTCCATCATTCAGCGCTGCATTCTGCGGGAAGACCGTTATTGTAACCTGGTTGATGATATCCCAAGTATTCCTGTCAAGCACCCACGCCTGCTGCCGGGTGCTGCTCAGCAGAATGAGCTGCTCCGGCGCGAGGATGAAGCTGTTCATTTCCTCCGGCAGCGCTACCAGCCGCTCTGCCTGCCCAGTGGACAAATTCAGCGCGGTCAGGCCATTGCCTTTCAGCAGATACAACACGCAGTTTTCCAGCACCGCCTCCAGCGACGAGCCTGTCAGCGCGTATTCCCTGTCCAGCGCCGTCACATCATGGATCTGTCCGGCGGAAAAGTCGTACAGGGCAACATATCGGGGCTTGTCTGCATTGCGGTCTCCGATGATGCAGAAGGTTTCGTAGACCCAGGCACGATCTCCGTTCCACCGGGCAACAGTCGTCCAGTTTTCCCCATCCAGCCGCTGGAGCATATGGGCTTCCCCCTCGCACACATCACGGTAGACCCTGCCCTGTGCCGCAAAGACATTGCACACGCCATCCTCCGTGTTCCGTGTATAGCTGGCAATACTGCTTTTCTTCCCCGTCACAGGGTCAAGCCGCGCGGCCCTGCAGGTGGAGGCAGGGATGCTCCCCAGCATCTCGCCAATATTCAGAACCGGCTCGACGGTCAGCAGCTCGCCGTCAAGGGCATACAGGCCGTTCCATCCGCCGATACGGGTACGCACCTTCTCCAGCCCGTCCCCGCTGACGTGCCAGATCGGAATAAAGCCTAGTCCGATATTTGCCCCGGCACAATACACCTCACCGTTGACCACCGCCAACCCTGCGTCGTAACTTGCACCGGAAAACAAGCCTTCCGCACATGTGCCGCCGCACAGCGCTACCATCACCATCAAAATCGCCAGCCATGTTCTGAACATATGCATCCTCCTGTGTGCGTCGTTCAACTGTATAGACTCATTTCAACGGCAAAATCCTTCACATATTCAGCATTTTCGAAAACAGGGCAGCCCCACACATATCGAGGCTGCCCCCGATATTTACTTGAGCTCGTAGGTACCCACCTGTTCGGAGTAGCCCACGCCCATAACCTCGCAGGTCGGGCGGGAGTTGGTCTTGCCGCCGTCGTAGGAGCCGATCTTGTTGAGCTGCTGGCCCATGAAGATCAGCACTGCGGTCTGGCCGCCGTCCAGGTTGATGGCATTCTCGCAGCCCTTGGCGCGCATGAGCTTTGCCAGCTCCTTCATCGTGATGCCCTGGGAGCGGGTCTTCTCCATGCGGCCCTCCACCATGATGTACACATAGTGGCCGGGCTCCACCATGCCCAGGGCACAGCGGGGATTCTTGGTCTCGTTGGCGTCGTAGGCCTGCTGGGAGAGCTTGCCGTCCTTCATCAGGTAGGGGCCGAAGGAGTACACGTCGTACGCGCCCTTCTCCAGCAGCTCCTTGGCGGTGATCTCGTGGCTGCGGTACACCTCCAGGCTGCCGTCCTCCATGAAGGCCACCATGTCCAGGTTGGGCATGTAGTTGGGGTTCATGGCTTTGGATTCCGGATAGGGATCATCGTGGAGCAGCTCTCCATTGCGGATGACCACGCCGGTGTTGCGCCCGGAGGCATTCACGTCCACGCGGTAGGTGAAGTAGTCGGTGTTGGTGGCGAAGACGATGTTGTGCTTCTTGGCGGTTTCGGCGGCGTCCACGCGGATCTTGGTGCGCTTGACATCGTCGTTCCAGATGGTGCGCAGCATTTCGCCCTGCTCAATGTCCGTCCAAATCTCCGCCTCGAACCAGGTCAGGGGCTGGGTGGCGTCGTACTTGCGCTCGATGACGATCTTGGTGGTTTCGTCCACGAAGATCCACAATCCCGCTTCCTCGGAGGAGTGGATGAACTCGCCTTTATCCATGAAGCCGCGGTCGTTCAGCTCGGGCAGCAGGAAGGACCAGTAGGGCAGCTCCTGCATGACGGGGGCGGTTTCCACGGGCTTGCCGGAAAGGTCGATGTTCTCCAGGAAGTCGCCGCCATTCACGTCCAGGCCCACGGTGGTGTGCACCAGACCGAAGGCGCCATTGTCGTATTCCAGGCCGGTAGTCAGCACGCTCTGGCCGGAGGTCTCCTGGGTCTTGTGGAAGATCTCAAAGGCACTGTCCGCCAGCTCCAGACTGGTGGCGCCGCCCATGCTGGCAAGGGGCACATTCCAGTCGAAATGAATCTGATTTTCCTTCCACAGGTGACGATAGAGCTTCTTGACCTCCCAGGTGCCGTAGGCCACGGTCAGGTCGGTGTATTCATCCTCGTTGGCGGCGATCTCGATGGCGTTGTAGGCCGCGTCGGAGATCATCATGTGCATGGAGTGGCCGTATTCGCCGTCGATGTCATGGGTGACGACGACCTCAGGCTTGTACTGCCGGTACAGCCCGACGATCCACTCATTGACCGCCTTGCGGCCCTTCTTTTCGTTGCCGCCGCCGGCGTACTCATAGGCCTTGGCCATGGTCTTGGACATCTTGTCGCTGGCAGTGCCGATGATGGGGTAATTCCGCACGCCCATGTACCACAGACCATTGAGCAGCTCCGAGGAGCGGGTGGGGTTATTGCGGGTGTAGTAGGCCACCACCACGTCGCGCTTGAGCTCGGTGGCATAGGTGGGAATGGCGCCGCCGAAGAAGATCAGCTCGTCATCCGGATGGGTGGAGATGAACATGATGTCGGCCTTCTCCACAGTGGGCTGCCAGTCCTGCACCCAGTCGGGCTTGTCACCCACACCCAGCACGAAGAACTCATTCAGGTACAGTTCGTACTGCTTGCCCGTGGTCACCTGCATGCGGACGTAGCGGGCAGGCTCGGGCAGGGGCACCCAGGCATGCAGGAACGCGGGACCCTGCACCGCAGTCTCCCACTTCTTGCCGTCGGTGGAGACCTGCACCTCCCAGCTGTCCGGCAGGTTGCCGAAGCAGACGTAGATGCCGCCGATCAGCGTGTCCTTATCCGGGGAGGTCACCTGAATGGAAGGATTCTTGGTCTTGTTGGCCTTCCAGTAGGTGGTGTACTTGTTGTCGGTCATCTGGGTATACTTGTACTTGCTGGAGGTGACCTTGAACTTGCACTCATCGGTGATGTCCGCCGCCTCAATGGCGAGGGCAGTGCTGGCAGCAAGGGTCATCAGCAGGATCAACATCAGGGCTGTGAGCCACTTTTTCATCGTGATTTTCAATCCTTCCGTGGGGGAATAAGTCGGTCAGTCAGGACATAGGCATACATATTGAGGATAGCACATCGGCGGTGGAATGTCAATCTGTGCGCGGTTCTCCGCTGACATTTTACACCGCCGTCACAAATGAAATTTTGCTCCCCTGGATGGAAAACTTGCGTTCGTTCGTTAATTGTAGTAAAATATACTTGGAGGTGTATGCCATGAAGCACCGCATGCTGTTGATGTGCCTGCTCCTGATGCTGACTTTCTCCCTGGCCCTGGCCGAGACCCCCGCCGTCAATGACGTAGCGCTGGAACTGCTGGGCTCATCCATTCATTATCCCCAGCTGACCGGCCTCGACCCTGCCGTGCAGCAGACCGTCAACGCCGCCATCATGGAGAAGGGGCAGATCAACGCCCGCCTCGCCCGCATGGCCGTGCTGGGCAGTGCCCCGGTGAAGCTGAACGTCAGCTATACCTATGAGCTGGATACCACCCACGGCGTGTTCTCCTGCGCCATCCTTGCTGACGGCGCCGTGGAGACCAGCCGCGCCACCCAGGTGTGGGCTACGGTCAACTATGACCTGCACACGGGCAAGGAGATCACCTTCGCCGACCTGTTCAAGGATGCGGACGCAGCCACGGCCTTTATCGAAAGCTACCTGGACGAGCAGGTCGCCCCGGAGCTCTCCGCCCACCTGGCCGCCGGAAGCCTCACCCCCATCCCGGCGGACTTCACCATCTCCCCCACCGGGCTGACGCTGTATTATGACATCGACGACTTCCGCACCCTGTCTGGCAAGGCCGGCACGGTGACCATCCTGTGGTGCGAGCTGCGGGAGCATTTGCTGCTGGGCCAGGCCGATCCGCTGATGGCCATCGGCGCAGCAGACCATATCGCGCTGGGTATCGAAGACGATATGATGATTGCCGACATGCTGCAGTCCGGCAGTTTCGTGGGCATCCCCGCGACCCTCGGCCAGCCCATGCAGGAGCTCATCGACCGCTACGCGCTCCTCACCGACCCCGACATCTATGAGGGCGGCCGCATGATCGCCCTGGAGGACGGCGCGTTCCGCCAGGTGTGGATCCTCACCGACGCGCTGACGGAGGACTTCGACCGCAGCGTCGTGCAGGGCATCCGCGCGGACCGCTTGAACTTCTACGGCCTGTGCACCGGCGATACCACCATCGACTGGTGGCGCGAGGTGCTGGGCGAACCCGATACCACCCTCACCGTGGACGAAAACCGCGCTGAATCCTGGCGCATCGTCCCCGGAACCAGCGATTATTACACCTTTGGCGACTACCGCCTGCGCCTGCATGCCGATCAAAACGGCGTCCTGCGCAGCGTTTTCCTCACCCGGTAAGCCCCCGTGGTCAGCCGGATGGAGGGACTGACCACCTATACAACGGAGGAACTCATGGCTCAAAAGCACAACAAAAAGGCGAGACGCACGCCCGCATATTCAACGGACACGATGGTCGTATGCATGATCTTCGGGTTCCTGTTTGTCGCCCTGGGCGTGCTGATCTTCCTGGCCAACGCACTGGGCATGTCCGGCGACGTATTTGACGGGCTGCGCACCTTCACCCGGGGCCTGTGCGGCATCATGGCTGTCGGCCTGGCCGTCATCCCGGCCTGGGGCGGCATCATGCTGATGATTTCCATCCAGCGCAAGCCCCCGCTGCGCCCCTTCCTGCTGGCGATCCTCATGCTGGTGCTGCTGTGCACCACGGCAACGTTGCTGACCTTCAAGGGCAGCGCCTCCACGCCGCTGATGAACTACATCCAGCAAAACCTGCGCGCCTCCGGCATCGCAGACGCCATGCCCTCCTACCTGCCCCGCGGCTTCACCTACGGCCAGCACAGCCAGGGCGGCGGCCTCATCGGCATGGTGATTGCCTGGCCGCTGTGGAAGCTGCTGGGCGCCATCGGCGGCAGCGTAATCGCCATCATCGGCATCATCGTCAGCTTCTGCTTCCTCATCCGCCTGGACGTGAAGGGCATCATCCGCAAGGCCAAGTACCGCCGTGAGGAGCGCCTTGCCCGCCAGGCCGCCCAGGAAGCCGCCCAGCGCCAGCAGGAGCTGATGTGGCAGCAGGAGCAGATGCGCATCCAGCAGGAACAGCGCCGCATGCAGGAGCAGATGCGTCAGCAGCAGATGCAGCAGCAGCTCCGCGAACAGCAAATGCACCAGCAGCAGATGCAGACCTATCAGCAGCAGTATGCCGGCTACGCGGAACAAAGCACCCCCATCGTCAAGCAGGTGCAGCCCCGCAACCAGCAGCAGCAACCCCAGCAGCATGGTTTCCAGCCCACGCCGGAGGAGCTGGGCCAGAGCGGCGACAGCCTGCAGACCATGCCTGACACCGGCAAGAAGAAGCGCGGCGGCATTTTCTCCCGCGATAAGGGTAATGAAGCTGCCGCCATCCCCCGCAAGCGCAATTTCTTTGACCAGGAGGCACCGGCGGAGGAAAACGTCCCCGCTCGCAGCACCCGCACCACTGCCCGTCAGCAGACTCAGCCGCAGCCCATCTTCCCGTCGGAGGAGGAGCAGCCGATGCCCCGCCGCCGCGCAGCCAAGCCGCCGGTGCAGGAGCTGGATGAACCAGAGGTCGTTTACACCCAGGAGCCTCAAATCTTCACCCAGCCTGAGCCTGCGCCCCAGCCTGCTGCTGCCCGGCCTGCGCCCGCTGCCCCTGTGCATCCTGCCCGCAAGCCCGCACAGCCGCCGGAGGAGATCGATACCGACTTTGCCGCGGAGAACGAGACCCCTGCCAACGAGAACAGCTTCCTGTCCCGGCTGAGGGCCGCGAAGAAGGCTGCCGGTCTGGACGTTCCCGAGGATGACGCCCCCAAGCGTCCGGAAGCCGCCCGGCCCTCCGCCCGCCGCGCCAAGCCTGAACCCGTCGCACCCAGCGAGGACGACTGGGCCAACACGCCCCCGTGGGAGGAAGCCGCTGCCCCCGTGGAACCCGCCGCGCCCCTGCGTCCCGTCGTCACCCAGAAGAAGCCCGAAGGCGGCTACGAGCCCGAACTGAACCTCAAGCCCCGGCGCTCCGGCAGCGATCTGCCGCCCGCCATGTTCGACGAGCCCAAGGAGGTTCCCTACGTCTTCCCCTCAATGGATCTCCTCAAGACCCCCGAACCGCAGGCAGGCATCAGCGAGGAGGAGGACGCCCTGCGTTCCCGCCGGCTGGAGAACACCCTGCAGTCCTTCCGCGTTCCCGCCAAGGTGCGCCACATCACCCACGGCCCGGCCATCAGCCGCTTCGAGCTGGAGCTGGCTGCGGGCATCAAGGTCTCGAAAGTCACCGACCTGAACCGCAACATCGCCATGAACATGGAGGTCAAGTCGGTGCGTATCGAGGCGCCCATCCCCGGCAAGAGCCTTGTCGGCGTGGAGGTGCCCAACAAGCAGCGCGCCACCGTCACATTGCGCGAGGTGCTGGAATCCGAGCCCATGCGCAAGGCTACCAAGCCCCTCGTCGTGGCTCTTGGCAAGGACATTGCCGGTACGCCCATCGTCTGCGACCTGGCGAAGATGCCCCACCTGCTTATCGCCGGCGCCACTGGCTCCGGTAAGTCGGTGTGCATCAACACCATCATTAACTCCCTGCTCTACCGCTGCAGCCCCAAGGAGGTCCGCCTGATTCTGGTTGACCCCAAGGTGGTTGAGCTGCAGTGCTACAACGGCATCCCCCATCTGCTGATCCCCGTGGTCAGCGACCCCCATAAGGCTTCCGGCGCACTGGCCTGGGCCGTGGGCGAGATGATGGACCGCTACAAGCGCTTCCAGGAAGCGGGCGTGCGCGCCATCGACGGCTACAACGAGCAGATGCCCGAGGACGAGAAGATGCCCCGCCTGGTCATCGTAATCGACGAGCTGGCCGACCTGATGATGACCTGCAAGAAGGACGTGGAAGAGCGCATCTGCCGCCTGGCCCAGCTGGCCCGTGCGGCGGGTATCCACCTGATCGTCGCCACCCAGCGTCCCTCGGTGGACGTCATCACCGGCCTGATCAAGGCCAACATCCCCAGCCGCATCGCCTTCAAGGTGTCCTCCAACGTGGACAGCCGCACCATCCTCGACCGCATCGGCGCGGAGCAGCTCCTCGGCTACGGCGACATGCTCTACATGCCCACCGGCGAGTTCACGCCCATCCGCGTGCAGGGCTGCTTCCTGTCCGACCCGGAGGTCAACCGCATCACCGATTTCATCCGCGAGAACTGCCCGGCGGATTACGATCCCGCGGTGCTGGAGGAGCTGGAGAGATTGCAGGCCGAGTCCGACAAGGAAAACGGCGGCAGTTCCCTCCCCGACATGCCCCAGGCGGACGATTACGTCGGCGGCGACGGCAGCCTCCTGACCCAGTGCATCGAGATGGCCGTACAGGACGGCCAGGTGTCCACGTCGCTCATCCAGCGCCGTCTGCGCCTTGGCTACGCCCGCGCGGGCCGTCTGGTGGACGAGATGGAGAAGCGCGGCATCGTCGGCCCCAAGGACGGCGCCAAGCCCCGCATGTGCCTGATTTCCCGCGAAGAGTTCGAAGCCATGAAGGCGACAGGAGAACTGGACTGACCTGACGGTCTCGTGAAAATGCTCAGGCATTTTCACGAATGATGCTGAGGAATGTTTTCCGCCGTTCGCGTTGCTCACTATGGAAAACACCCCGCCCGCGCGGCAAAGCCCCGCGATACGAATTCAGTCCTGCGGACGGCGAGTTACTGGGCGATTCTCCTTTGGGAGGTGATACCATGCCCAACATGATGGATTACCTGGCCTGGCGCGGCGACGTCGCGCTGGCGTATGCCCCCTTTAACGATGTAGACAGCCTGATCCTGGCGTCCTTGAGCTATCTTACCTACCCTCAGGAGGAGGGCTTCCTGCGGGATCTGGCCCTCGCTGTACCGCAGGTGGACAAAAACCAGTTTTCCTTCGTGCATGAAATCCGCGCGATGCTCAGCGCCGCTGCCCTGACGGAGCGCTTTGCCGGGGTGCGGATGCACCACCCCGTTGCCGTCACCGATCGGGAACGGGACATGCAGTTCGCCGCCGTCACCTTCGCTCTGCCCGACGGCACCCACTACATCGCCTTCAGGGGCACGGACTCCACCATCGTAGGCTGGCGCGAGGACTTCAACATGGCCTTCGAGAGCCCGATCCCCGCCCAGACCGCCGCCGTCAAGTACCTGACCGAGGCTGCCGCCACCACCACCGGGCCCCTCATCCTCGGCGGACACAGCAAGGGCGGCAACCTGGCCGTCTACTCCGCCGCCCATGCGGATCCCATGCTGCAGAGCCGAATCCGCACGATCTACTCCTTCGACGGCCCCGGCCTGGACGACGCCACCGTGGCGTCCGAAGGCTACGCAGCCATCGCGCGGCGCATCCGCTCCTTCGTTCCCCAGCAGAGCGTGGTCGGCTTGCTGATGACCTATCACCCGGAGTACACGGTGGTCAAGTCCGACGGCGTGAGCCTCCTGCAGCACGACAGCTTCACCTGGCAGGTACTGGGCACGGGTTTCATCGCCGTGACAGAACTGGACGTCTCCTCCCAGCTGGTGGATCAGACAGTGCACGCCTGGCTCTCCCAGGTCAGCAAGGAACAGCGCAGGGTCTTCGTGGGCACCATCTTCGATATCCTGGAGGCCACCGGCGCCAACACCGTCAAGGAGCTCCTGCGGGATATCCCCGGCCGGCTCCCCGCCGTCCTCAAGGCCCTGCAAAAGGTAGATTTCGAAACCGCAAAGATGATCATTACCCTGTGGGGGCAGTTCGTGCAGATCGGCGCGAGCAACATCCTCGGCCTGCTGCGCCAGCGCCTCAGCCCCGACAACACCGAGCATTTGCAAGGAGATACGAACCATGGAACTGAACGCTGAAATCTTCTCCACCCTGGACGCCGCCGTGGAAGCCCTCCAGCAGGCGGGGGAAATCGCTCCCGGCGGACTGATCGTGCTGGGCTGCTCCACGAGCGAAGTGGCCGGCGCGCGCATCGGCAAGGGCTCTGTGCCTGAGCTGGGCGAGATCATCGCTGAGGCCATGCTGGAGGCCTGCCGCAAGCGCGGCCTGAACGCGGCCTTCCAGTGCTGCGAGCACCTGAACCGCGCCATCGTGATGGAGGAAAGCGTGCTGCGCAGCCGCTTCCTCATGCAGGTGAAGGCCATCCCCCAGCCCAAGGCGGGCGGCAGCGTCCCTGCGGCGGCATGGAAGCTCCTGGAGAAGCCCGCTCTGGCTCTCGCTGTGCAGGCGGAGGCCGCCATCGACATCGGCGACACCCTGGTAGGCATGCACATCCGGCCCGTGGCGGTGCCGCTGCGCATCGAGCAGGGCAGCGTCGGCCATGCGAACCTGGTCATGGCGTACAGCCGGCTGCCGTATGTGGGCGGTGCCAGGGCGGTGTATGAATAATGGCGGAAAACCACTCCCTCAGTCAGCCTAACGGCTGCCAGCTCCCTCGAGAGGGAGCCTTTGGGTGCGCGGCACAGTAACTAAGCCTCCCTCTCGATGACGGAAGGAGTTGCCTTCCCCTTGAGGGGAAGGTGTCGCCCGGCTTGCCGGGTGACGGATGAGGTGGACGCTCCACCTGCGAATCGCATCATAAAAGCGAGTCTGCATCAACACGACGCAGACTCGCTCTTTTTATGCGATTAGTTATGCACGATCACAGTATAAGGCTTGGTAGAATCCGTCTCCACCTTCGCCTCGCCGTCCACCATGGTCACGGTGAAGTAGGCCGCCACATTGCCCTTCAGGTCGGGGATGGTGATGGTCTGGCTCTCGCCGTCCTCCAGCTGGTAGACGTGCAGCTCGATACCATCCAGGTAGTCGTAGTCAGGGCGGCTGTCCACCGCACCCAGGGGCAGCACCGTGCCGGGGCGCACCATCAGCGGCAGGGACATGAAGTCGTGGATCTCCGTCTGCCAGCTGCCGCCGTTGACGACTTCCTCGTCCAGCAGGCTCGTCCAGGGGCCCTCGGGCAGGTAGTACTGCACGGTGCCGTCCTTGCGGAAGATGGGGGCCACCAGCAGCGCGTCGCCCATCATGTACTGACGGTCGAGGGTGTCGCAGGCGGGGTCGTCGGGGAATTCGAGGATCATCGGACGCATCATGGGGATGCCCTGCTCGTGGGCCTCCACCGCTTTGCCGTAGAGGTAGGGCATCAGGCGGTTCTTCAGCTTGACGAACTTGCGGCACACGTCCACGCTCTCCTCGTCAAAGAGCCACGGCACGCGGTAGGAGGTGGAGCCATGCAGGCGGCTGTGGGAGGAGAAGATGCCGAACTGCAGCCAGCGCTTGTACACATCCGCCGGGGCGGTGGATTCAAAGCCGGAGATGTCGTGGCTCCAGAAGCCGAAGCCGGAGTGGGACATGCTGAGGCCCGCACGCAGGGTCTCCGCCATGGAGATGTAGGACGCGGAGTTATCGCCGCCCCAGTGCACGGGGAACTGCTGGCCGCCCACGGTGGCGGAGCGGGCAAAGAGGATGGCCTCGCCCTCGCCCTTCACGTCCTTGACCACGTCGAAGACCACCTTGTTGTACAGGTGGGTGTAGTAATTGTGCATCTTCACAGGATCGGAGCCGTCGTGCCACTTGATGCCGCGCACAGGGATGCGCTCGCCGAAGTCAGTCTTGAAGCAGTCGATGCCCATGTCCATGAGCTTGTACAGGTAGGAGGCGTACCACTTGCAGGCCTCGGGGTTGGTGAAGTCCACGATGGCCATGCCGGCCTGCCACATGTCGGTCTGCCACACATCGCCGTTTTCCTTGCAGACGAAATAGCCGCCCTTCAGGCCTTCCTCGAAGAGGGGGCTGGCCTGGCCGATGTAGGGGTTGATCCAGCAGCACAGGTGCAATCCCTTGTCGTGGTAGCGCTTCAGCATGCCCACGGGGTCGGGGAACACGTCCTTGTCCCACTCGAAGTCGCACCAGTTGAAGCCCTTCATCCAGTAGCAGTCAAAGTGGAAGACGCTGAGGGGAATGTCGCGCTCCGCCATGCCGCCTATGAAGGAGGAGGTGGTGGCCTCATCATAATCGGTGGTGAAGGAGGTGGACAGCCACAGGCCGAAGGACCACGGGGGCAGCAGCGCGGGACGGCCGGTCAGCTCGGTGTAGCGCTCCAGGGTGCCCTTGGGATCGCCGCCGTAGATCACGTCGTACACCAGGGTCTCGCCCTCGTGGGAGAACTGCACGCGCTCCACCTTCTCGCTGGCAACCTCGAAGGAGACGTCGCCCGCGTCCTCCACCAGCACGCCGTAGCCGCGGTTGGTCATGTAGAAGGGGATGTTCTTGTAGGCCAATTCGCTGGCCGTGCCGCCGTCAGCGTTCCACATGTCGACGACCTGGCCGTTCTTGACGTATGCGCCAAAGCGCTCGCCCAGGCCGTAGACGCACTCGCCCACGTCCAGCTGCAGGGATTCGGACATGTAGGACTTTCCGTGGGGCAGGAGGCTGCAATCCGTGCCGTCCTTCTCCAGCGCACGGCCCATGCCGCGCCAGCCGGTAGAGGTCAGCAGATGATCGCCCACCAGGTACTCCACCTGCCACTGACCGCAGGCTTTGGTGACGCGGGCAGTCAGATCGCCGGAGGTGAAGGAGGCATACTGCTCATCCTCGGTGATGACGGGGGTGACGTCCTCCTCGTAGGTCTCGAACTTCGGCTCGCGCACCTTGGTGCCGGCGAAGTGGGTGACCTTCACGCGAATGATGTTTTTGCGGGGCGCGGAGAAGGTGACGGTCAGCGTGCCGCCGTCCAGGATCGCGCCGCGGTTGGTGATGGGGCGGCAGGCGGTGATGACCTGCATCTCCTTGTCGGTCTTGGTGACGCGCACCGCGTGGGTCGCGTAGGACATGACGTACTTGTCCTTGATCATCCAGTAACCCTGGGTGAATTTCATATCGTTTCTCTCCTTTAACGCCCGGATGTGCCGGGCCATACTCATCTGTATACCTGAATTCGACGCGCGCTGCCTTTCCCCTGCCGCAGCGCGGGAAAAGGGGCGAAATTTATTCCGAGGATTGCTTTTTCCGTCCGTTCCATGTAAGATATAGGGTAGAGAAAAACGCCTTCCGGGGCGCATACGGAGGTACATATATGCTGTCCAATGAAGCCATCAAGCTCCGCGTGGAGGAGATCCTCCAGCAGATGACGCTGGAAGAGAAGGTCGCCCAGATGATGCAGGTGCCCTACTCCGTCGTCGGCCGCGAGGAATCCCTCAAGTGGGCCAAGCTGGGCGCCGGCTCCTTCCTGCACGTGCTGGGCGACAATGCCCGCGAAGTGCAGCGCGTCGCCATGGAGAACAGCCGCCTGGGCATCCCGGTGATCTTCGGCATCGACGCCATCCACGGCCATGGCCTGAAGCATGAGGCCACCATCTTTCCCTCCCAGCTGACCGCCGCCTGCTCCTGGGATCCGGCGATCGTGGAGGAAATGGGCCGCGTCACCGCCCGCGAGGTGGCATCCGACGGTCTGCACTGGACCTTCTCCCCCGTTTTGTGCCTGGGCCGCGACACCCGCTGGGGCCGCGTGAACGAGACCTTCGGTGAGGATCCCTACCTCGCCGGCGAGATGGGCTACGCCATCGTCCGCGGCTACCAGGGCGAGAGCCTGGACGCGCCGGACTCCATCCTCGCCTGCGCCAAGCACTACATCGGCTACGGCGAATCCATGGGCGCCCGCGACGCCATGGACACCCAAATGACCTACCGCAAGATGAAGGAGGTCTTTCTGCCGCCCTTCAAGCGTGCCATCGACGCGGGCTGCGCCACCATCATGACCGCCTACGGCTCCATCGACGGCCACTCCTTCACCGCCGACCCCAAGACCATGAAGACCATCCTCCGGGATGAAATGGGCTTTGACGGCTTCGTCGTGACGGACTGGAACAACTGCGAGTCCCTGATGACCCAGCAGTTTGTGGCGGAAAGCATGGAGGATTGTGCCGTTCAGGCCGCCACCGCCGGCAACGACATGATCATGTCTACCCTGGGCTTCTACGAGGCGGCGGTGAACGCGGTGAAGACCGGCAAGATGGATGAATCCGTGCTGGACGAGGCTGTGCGCCACATCCTCACCATGAAATTCCGCATGAACCTCTTCGAAAAGCCGGAGAAGACCGGCGTCCCCGGCTGCGTGGGCTGCCCCGAGCACCTGGACGCCACATTGCGCGCCGCCCGTGCCTCCGTCACCCTGCTCAAGAATGAGGGCGTGCTGCCCCTGAAGCATGTGAAGAAGGTCGCCGTCATCGGTCAGAACGCCGACGACCTCAACTCCCAGTACGGCGACTGGACCTACTTCACCCACCCCAACGTCCACGAGCCCCGTCCTGCCCGCCGCCCCTACGTCACCATCAAGGAGGGCTTTGAGTCCCTGTGCGCCGAGCGCGGCATCGAGTGCGTGTACCACATTGGCTGCGGCGTGAAGGAACCCATGGCGCCCCCTACCGGCCCCGCCCTGTCCGATCCCGTGGCAGAGGCCATGCGCCACCTGAGCTACAAGCGCACCCAGCTCCCCGATGACATCCCCGGCGCGGTGGAAGCCGCCAGGGACGCCGGGCACATCGTCCTGGTCGTGGGCGACATGATCGACCAGTTCGGCGAATACAAGGACCGCGCCAACCTGGAGCTCTCCGGCAAACAGATGGAGCTCTACCGGGCCCTGCGCGCGCTGAACATCCCCCTCACCGTGGTGCTGGTGGCCTCCAAGCCCCTGTGCATCCCGGAGATCGCCGCGACTGCCGATGCGGTCATTTGCGCCTTCAACGGCGGTATGTTCGGCGGTCAGGCCGTGGCGGAGGCCGCCTTTGGCGTCATCAACCCCGCAGGCCGCCTGCCCATCTCCTTCCCCCAGCACTCCGGCCAGGTGCCCGTGTACTACAACACCCTGCCCGGCTGGCATGGCGGCAAGTACATGGATCTGCCCGCAGAGCCGGTCTACGCCTTCGGCGAGGGCATCGGCTATGCTCCCTTCACCTATGCCAACTTCAAGCTTGATCCGGAGACCCTCGTTGCCACGGTGGACGTGACCAACACGGGCGACGTGCCCGGTACCGAGGTCGTGCAGGTGTACATGCACGACGTGGTAGCCAGCGTCATCCGCCCGGTGAAGCAGCTGATCGCCTTCACCCGCGTGGAGATCCAGGCCGGCCAGACCGCACATGTCTCCATCCAGCTCAAGAAGGAGGACTTCCAGCTGGTCAACCGGGAGGAGAAGTACGTCGTGGAGCCCGGCAAGTTCGAGCTCTTCATCGGCCATTCTTCCAAGAATGTCGACCTCCTGAAGCTGACCTTCACCCTGCACGCGGACGGCAGCATCACCCTGGCCCCGACGGCGACACCCGTGACCCCTGCGCTGAGCCAGGCCTACCTGGAGTACTACCTGCGGGAGAACCACAGCCTCACGCTGCAGCAGTGGCTCTCCTACTTCGCCAAGCCCGAGACGGTGGTCGCGATGCTCCAGCGCCTGCCGGAGAAGAAGCCCGCCCTGGACGCGGTGATCGACGCCATCCGCGAGACCGTGGACACTCGCGGTACCTGCAAGCGCAAGCTGGAGGCGCTGGCGGAATAACCGCACACAAAACGCCCGTACCGCGATGGTACGGGCTTTCTTCATGGCTTCCTCGCCAGCTGCAGGTCGATGGTATCATAGATGGTGATCACGCCGCCGTGGGCGTTGATAGCCTCCTCCACCGCTCGGAAGAAGGGCAGGCGCACATCCTCCGGCAGGGCAATGTGGTCGGAATAGGTGCCCAGCAGCTGCACATACTCCGCCGCGGTGAAGTCGCGTGTGCGGCGGTACAGCAGGTAGCGGATGTCGGTAAAACCGTACTTCGCGGCGATCTCCGCCCGGCGGAGGGCCTGCGCCTCGGTGTACTCGTCCTCCAGCTTTGGCACGGAGCGGTAGTATGTGTGGTAGTATTTCGCGTATACCTCGTCCAGCGCAGCCGCGAGCCCGGGATTACCCTTGTCCCGCCAGGGATGATTGGCAAACCGGGCAAACGCGCCGCCGCTTTTCAGCATGTCGAACACCTTGCGGTAGCCGATTTCCTCCGGCACCCAATGGAAGGCCGAGGCCGAATATACCAGGTCGCAGCTTTCCGGCGGGAAGGCCGCGTCCTCGAACTTGCCGGTCGCGACGCTGAAGCCCGAATACGTCGCGAACTTCTCCCGGCACAGCACACAAAACTGCTCACCCGGCTCCACTGCTGTGACGGCGCAGCCCGTTTCCAGGATGGGCCGCGTGGCCTGTCCGCCGCCGATGCCCACCTCCACCGCACAGGAGGACGCATCCAGCGGGCAGTAGGCGAAGATGTCCTTGTACAGCGCGTCCACATAGCCGGGCCGCAGCTTGACATAGGTATCCGCCACGGTGTCAAACGTCCAGCCAAGACCTTGAATGACAGGCATGTGTATCCCCCTATCAAAAAGACCGACTGAACGGTTAGATTCAGTCGGTCGTATGGTTTATGTCAGCAGAAGAACTCCCTCAGTCTGCGAGCAAGCTCGCAGCCAGCTCCCTCGGGGAGGGAGCCTTTTGGAGTGTCTTACTCCTCTTCTTCCTCTTCGGGCAGCTCGGCGTTGTGGTAGACGTTCTGCACGTCGTCGTTCTCCTCGAGCATCTCCAGCATCTTGGTGATGTTCTTGATGGTGTCCTCATCGGAGACGGCCACGGTATTCTGGGGGATCATGTCCACCTCAGCGGAGAGGAAGGTCAGGCCCTGGGCCTCGAGGGCTTCGCGCACGGCGGAGAAATCAGCGGGCGCGGTGTAGATCTCGAAGCAGTCCTCCTGGGTCTGCATATCCTCGGCGCCAGCGTCGAGGGCCTGCATCATCAGCTCTTCCTCATCGATGCCGGGGGTCTTCTCCACAACCAGCAGGCCCTTCTCGTCGAACATGAAGGACACGGAGCCGGTGGTGCCCAGGTTGCCGCCGTTCTTGGCGAAGCAGTGGCGCACGTCGGAGGCGGTACGGTTACGGTTGTCGGTGATGGTCTTGACGATCACAGCCACGCCGCCGGGGGCATAGCCTTCGTAGGTGATCTCCTCGTACACCACGTTGGACAGCTCGCCGCTGGCCTTCTGGATGGAGCGCTTGATGTTATCGTTGGGCATGTTGTTGGCCTTGGCCTTGGCGATGATATCGCGCAGCTTGTTGTTGTTGTCGGGGTTGGGGCCGCCGGCACGAACAGCGATGGCGATCTCACGGCCGATCTTAGTGAAGATCGCGCCGCGGGCAGCGTCAGCCTTGCCCTTCTTGGCCTGAATATTATGCCATTTGGAATGTCCGGACATGGGTGTTACCTCCTGTATATCAAAGCAGATTTAACAAGCAACGCTTTATTATAGCACCGGGGAGGAGGATTCGTCAAGCGCCGACCGCCCGGAAATGCTGTATTTCACCGCATTGGTTGCAAAATCCAGAAAAACATGCTATCCTGTGGCTATGAATGAAAGAAAACCGCCGTATCATGCGTCTTATAGGTAAAGATTTTTCCTGCAGGAGGTACCCATGGAACAGACATCCGCCCGAGGCAAAACCGCCCTTCGCGTCGTCCTGAACACGCTACTCATCGTCGGCGGAGTGGTCGTCGGCTTTTTCCTGCTGCTGATGCTGATCTTCGCCCACCCCACGGAGAAACTCGCCATTTTCACCCTGTATCCGGCCACCATGGCGCTGCTGCTCCTGCTGGTCAACGGACAGCGGAAGAAGAAGTGGTTCAAGTGGGTGCTGATCCTGTGGGCAGCGCTGGTGGTGGGCGTAGGCACTGCGCTGGGCCTGTATTACCATGAGCAGTCCATCCCCACGATGGATGACCGCTACATGTCCTACTCTCCCTACCACCCCTTCAACGAGGGCACGAAGGCCGTGTCCTTGCCGGAGGAATCAACGCTTCAGCTGACCTATGAGGAGGCCTCCTCCATCCGCATCGACGGTGCAACGGCGCTGTATCCGGTGTACGCCAGCTTCGCCCGGAACGTCTTCGAGCCCAGCACGGAATACTACACCTGGGGCGACGATCGCGCCTACACCCTGGACTGCAGCTCCACCACCTCGGCATATAATCACCTGGTTTGCGGTGAAGCGGACGTGATCTTCTGCGCCGCTCCCTCTGAACAGCAGATCAAGGCCGCCGAAGCTATTGGCATCCAGCTCCACCTGACCCCCATCGGCCGGGAAGCCTTCGTGTTTTTCGTCAACAGCAAGAATCCCGTCACCGGGCTGACCGTGGAGCAGATCCAGCGCATCTACACGGGCGAAATCACCAACTGGAAGGACGTGGGCGGCCGGAATCAGAAGATCCGCGCCTACCAGCGGGACGAGGGCAGCGGCAGCCAGACCGCCCTTCACCTTGTCATGGCCGGCCTCCCCCTGATGGAGCCGGACAAGGAGGAAGTCGTCGACGGCATGGGCGGTATCTTCACGCAGGTCGCTGCGTACCGCAACTACGACAGCGCGCTGGGCTTTTCCTTCCGCTTTTATTCCAATGAAATGGTGGGGAATAACCAGATCCGCCTGCTGGCCCTGAACGGCGTCACGCCCACCAAGGACACCATCCGCGACGGCAGCTACCCTATCTCAAGCTACTTCTACGCCGTCACCGCCTCCCCCATCGGCCAGCCCTCCCCGGAGGAGACGAACCCCACATTGAAGGCCTTCCTCGACTGGTGCACGGGGCCGCAGGGCCAGTGGGTCGTGGAGGAAGTCGGCTACGTGGGCGCGGAATAATCCACAGGAAAAGTTATCCACAAAAAGTACACCCAAAATCCTTTGGCCCTCTTCCCAAAAGGGGGCCTTTCGTGTTAAAATATTATATCTGACACTACGTTTACAACGGAGGAAGCCATGCTGCCCGATATTCTTGCCCGCGCCCGCGCCATTTTGGAGGACGTCACGCCCCTGAAGACGGACTGCGGCCTGCTCTGCAACGGCCTGTGCTGCCGTCCCCTGGAGGGCGAAATGACCGGCATGCTGCTCTTCCCCGGCGAAGAAAGCTATTACGAGGGCCGCGAGGGCTACCGGATGACTGCCACCGAGCACGGCACGCTGCTGATCTGCTCCGGGCGGTGTGATCGGGCGGACAGGCCGCTTTCCTGCCGGCTGATGCCGCTGATCCCGCTCATCCGCGAGGACGGCGTGAAGGTAGCAACGGACTTCCGCGCCAAGACCGTATGTCCCCTGGCCCGGCAGGGCAAGGACGCCCTCGATCCGGACTTCGTGGCAGCCGTGCGGGAGGTCGGGCGCATCCTCGCGGAGGATGAAGATCAGCGGGCATTCCTCGTGAGGCTCACAAAAAATCAGGACGAATTGAAGGCGCTGCGAAACCAATTCAGGAGGGGTATCCATGTTTGAAGCGGTCAATGTTACGAGGGAGATCATCGGGCAGGGGCGTGATATGCTCCTGTGCGGGGACGGCAGCGCGGCGCTGTCCGGTGTGCTGGCGAACTATGCCGCCCAGGCCCAATGCGTGTACATCGATCCGCCCTTCATGACCGGCGACAGCTTCACCCGCCGCCGCCGTTTTGGTCAGGCCGGCTGGAAAACGGGCCGTCCCGCGCCGGAATTCCCCGCCTATGCGGATCGCTACGGCACCAAGGACGCGTACCTGGCCTTCCTGCGCGGGCTGATTGAGAACGCCCACAAGCTGCTCAGCCGCACCGGCGTCCTGGCCCTCCACCTGGACTGGCACACCTCTGCCTACGGCCGGCTGATCTGCGACGAGGTCTTCGGCGAGGAGCTCTTCCTCAACGAGATCATCTGGAGCTACGAGAGCGGCGGCCGCGCGAAGAAGTACTTCTCCCGCAAGCACGACACCATCCTGCTCTACGCCCGTACGAAGGATTACCACTTCGATCTGCGGCGCGTCCCCCTGGAGCGCACCGAACACCGCAAGAACCACATGCGCCGCCGCGTGGATGAGGACGGCCGCGCCTATTCCGAGATCAAGACCGGCGGCAAGATCTACCGTTATTACGACGATGCGCCCGTCTATCCCGGCGACGTCTGGACGGACATCTCCCACCTGCAGCAGCGCGACCCGGAACGCACCGGCTACGCCACCCAGAAACCCCTCAAGCTCCTCGACCGCATCCTCAAGCCCGTGGTGAAGGACGGCGATCTGGTGATCGACCTGTGCTGCGGCTCCGGCACGGCCATGGAGGCCGCCCAGCAGCTCAATTGCCGCTACATCGGCGTGGACACCAGCGCCGAGGCCATCCTGACCACCGCCAGCCGCCTGGACAGCCGCGATCAGATGATCGACTGCCCCTGCACGATGGACGAAACCCGTCTGGAGGGTATGTACACCGGCGAGGGCGGCATGATGCTGCTGACCGGCTTCACCGCAACCCACCCGTCCTTCCCCAAGACCGAGCAGGCTATGGACGCCCTGGAATCCTGGGCTGCAGGCCACATTGTGGACGGCGCCTTCGTGGTGAGCGAGAGCTTCCGCCGCACCCCCCGCACCCCGGAGCTGCCTCTGTTCTGCCTGCTGCCCGCGGGCGAGGGCGAGGCCGCCGTCTCCACCGTGGACGCCGCCGGACGCAGGCGCGTGTTCAAGTGGGTGCACGAGTGACATAGATCGGCTCCCGTCCGTGAGGATGAGGCCGTTTTTTGTGGAGGGAACTGCCGTTGCCCATGAGAACCCCTCAGTCCTCACTATCGTTCGGCCACCTCCCCTACGAAGGGAAGGCAAAGTAACCAAGGCTCCCCTTCATCGGGGCGCTGTCGCCGTAAGACGACTGAGGGGTTCCCCCACACAAAAAGGCAGACCCATCACTGAGTCTGCCGTCAATGCATATTCACAGGCGCAGAAAACACACCCTCCGCCAGCGGGGCGGAATCACTTCTTCGGCGCGTTTCCGCCGATGTAGAAGCGCACCAGCTCCTCCATGATCTCGTCGCGCTCCAGGCGGCAGATCATGCTGCGGGCAGAGTTGTAGCTGGTGATGTAAGTGGGATCGCCGGAGATGAGATAACCCACGATCTGGGTGATGGGGTCGTAGCCCTTGGCCTGCAGCGCGTGGTACACGAAGAGCAGGATGTCATGGGCCTCATTGCCGGTTTCCGTAAGGGGCTTGAACTTGGTGGTGTTGGTATCCATCAGGGCCCCTCCTTTCAAAACATGTTCCATATTATTATACACGAAGTGTTACAAAAAAGTAAAGCCCTTTTGCGGGAAAAAGTTGATTAGAACATTGCGCGTACAAAAAAGGACTGCCCCAAAGCAGTCCTTTTCATTATTCCAGCACATCCAGGCAGGTTTCGATGGGGATGCCCACGTAGTGATCCTCGTTGTCCTTGTGGCGGAGGATCATCACGCGGATGGCGTCCATAGCCTTCTGCGCAGCCTGCTGGAGGGGCATGCCATCCAGCACGCGCCCGGTGAGGATGCCAGAGAACAGATCCCCCGTGCCGGAGAAGAACACCGGCACCATCTCGAAGGGCAGGCAGAAGCGCTCGCCAGCCTTGTGGTCATAGCCGACCACGCAGAACTGCCCCTCCACCTTCGCGCTGGTGATCAGCACGGACTTGGCGCCCATGCCGCGCAGCGCATCCACCAGAACATCGGCTTCCGCGCGGGTCAGGTCATCCTTGATGGGGGCGTCGGCCAGGTAGGCAGCCTCGGTGTAGTTGGGCATGACGTAGTCCGCCACGGCGCACATGGCCCGCATGTGGCCCACGGTGGCTTCGGTGACGCCATTGTAGAGCTTGCCTTCATCGCCCATGACGGGATCGACAAAAACCATGCAGCCCTTTCCGGCAGCCTCGCGGCAGAGATCACTCACCAGCGCCGCCTGCGCCTCGGAGAAGATCATCCCCGTGGACACCGCGTCAAACTGGAAACCCAGATTCCGCCATACGCGCAGGGTATCCCGCATGTAATCGGTCAGCTCCAGGATGGAAAACTCACCGTAATCCAGCGTGTTGCTGACAATAGCGGTGGGCAGGGTGAACACGTGGTGCCCCATGTGGCTGAGCACGGGCATGATGGCCGCCAGGGCGACCTTGCCGTAGCCGGTCATGTCCTGGACGAGGAGGATACGCTTGGGCATGGTGGTCACCCCTTTCGAAAGAAACTCATTTACAGTCATTCTGCATCGTCAGCTTCCACCTCATCCGTCTTCGCCTTACGGCGAATCCACCTTCCCCGCCAGGGGAAGGCTAAGCAACACGCAGACGAAAGGCTTCCCCTTGAGGGGAAGCTGTCGCCCTTGGGCGACTGATGAGGTGGACGCTGCGCCAAAGACAGGCCGCTTACTGCTTACAGGCGATGGCCTCGATCTCCACCTTGGCGTCGCGGGGCAGCTTGGCCACCTGAACACAGGCGCGGGCAGGGGGATTGGCAGGGAAGAAGGTCGCGTAGGCAGCGTTCACCTCGGCGAAGTCGTTCAGGTCCTTGAGGAAGATGGTGGTCTTCACCACGTCGGCCAGGGTGCAGCCAGCTTCAGCCAGGATGGCCTCGATATTCTTCATGCTCTGCACAGTCATCTCGCCCACGGAGCCCTCCAGCAGAGCGCCGGTCTCGGGCACGAAGGGCAGCTGACCAGAAACGAAAACCATGTTGCCGCACTGCACGCCCTGGCTGTAAGGGCCGATGGCAGCGGGAGCATTGGGGGTGTTGAGGATCTTATTCATCGCGATATCTCCTTTTATACTGCACTGGCAGGCAGGCAGTTGTTGTACAGCGCCAGGCAGAGGAAGCTGAGGGCCAGCACGATGATGCCCACCACAACCACCGTGTGGGTGAGGGGCTTGGCCTGGCGCTTGTCATTCTGCTCGCACTTGTAGTCGTAATAACGGGGGAACTGCGCATCGTACTTGGAGGGTGTCAGCAGGTGTACAATACTCTTGAAGGCATAACCGAAGATGTCGAAGAATCCGGTATCGGAAATCCACAGCAGTCCGCCCATGCCCACAAACAGCACCGCGCTGACGAAGAACCCATCGCACAGGTAGTGCCAGTTGAGGTAGGCTGCCGTAGACAGGGAAAAGCCCCGCAGCACTGCGACGCCCGCCGCAATGATCACCGCCAGCACCAGCTGCACACCGATGCTGATTAGCGTTTTTTTGTTGAAACCCATAACAATCTCCTATTGAGGGAGGGCCAATGCCCGACTAGCGACTGCCATTGCTCGCAATGACGGAGCGTAGCCAGCGCTGGGGTTCTTCCCCAGTGATGGCCGATTCGAGGGAGGGCCAATGCCCGACTAGCGCCAGTCATTGCTCGCAATGACGGAGCGTAGCCAGCGCTGGGGTTCATCCCCAGTGATGGCCGATTCGAGGGAGGGCCAAAGCCCGACTATCGCCAGTCATTGCTTGCAATGACGGAGCGTAGCCAGCGCTGGGGGACATCCCCAGTGATGGCCGATTCGAGGGAGGGCCAATGCCCTACTAGCGACTGCCATTGCTCGCAATGACGGAGCGTAGCCAGCGCTGGGGGTATCCCCAGTGATGGCCGATTCGAGGGAGGGCCAATGCCCAACTAGCGACGGCCATTGCTTGCAATGACGGAGCGTAGCCAGCGCTGGGGGCATCCCCAGTGATGGCCGATTCGAGGGAGGGCCAATGCCCGACCAGCGACAGCCATTGCTTGCAATGACGGAGCGTAGCCAGCGCTGGGGTTCTTCCCCAGTGATGGCCGATTCGAGGGAGGGCTAATGCCCGACCAGCGACTGCCATTGCTCGCAATGACGGAGCGTAGCCAGCGCTGGGGTTCTTCCCCAGTGATGGCCGATTCGAGGGAGGGCCAAGCCCGACTAGCGACTGCCATTGCTCGCAATGACGGAGCGTAGCCAGCTCTGGGGGCATCCCCAGTGATGGCCGATTCGAGGGAAGGCCAATGCCCGACTAGCGACGGCCATTGCTTGCAATGACGGAGCGTAGCCAGCGCTGGGGTTCTTCCCCAGTGATGGCCGAGTACAAAAATGCAACCACAGCCAGGGCCATGGTTGCATGATGAATCAGCCCTTCATCTGACGCTGATACTCTTCAAATTCCTTGTCGTTGCACTGCACGAAATGACCGGGCGCGATCTCCCGCAGGCTGGGCTTGTCCACAGAATAATCGTGGGCAGCCAGGGGGTTGTAGGTGATGCGCTTGCGGTTCTTTTCGTAGGCAGGATCGGGCAGCGGAATGGCGGACAGCAGCGCCTTGGTGTAGGGATGCATCGGGTGAGCGAAGAGCTCATCCGAGGTCGCCAGCTCGACCATCTTGCCGTAGTACATCACGCCGATGCGGTCAGAGAAGTACTTGACAACGGACAGGTCGTGAGCGATGAACAGGATGGTCAGGCCCAGCTCATGACGCAGGTCGTTGAGCAGGTTGATGACCTGTGCCTGAATGGACACGTCCAGCGCGGAAACGGGCTCGTCAGCGATGATGAGCTCGGGCTCCATGATGACCGCGCGGGCCACGCCGATACGCTGACGCTGGCCGCCGGAGAACTCATGGGGGTAGCGGCTGGCGTGCTCACGCACCAGACCAACGCGCTCCAGCACCTTGAAGACCTTCTCGTCAATGACTGCCTTATTCTTCTCACCGCGAATCTTGAGGCCCTCGGCGATGGTCTCATAGACCGTCATACGGGGGTCCAGGGAGGCGATGGGGTCCTGGAAGATCATCTGGATCTCGGTCACGGAGCGATTCTGCTTCGCAAAATGATCATGCTTGGCAGCACGGATGAGCTCCTTCTGCTCCATAATGACCGCCTTGAGCTCCGCCTGGCGTTCAGGGGAGGCGGTCTTCATTTCCGCGCGGGCCTCGTTGATGACCTTGCGGTAGGAGCCGGTACCGGCAGCAATGCGGCGGCCGTTGAAGTAGATATTGCCGGAGGTGATGTCGTAAAGCTTGATGATGGAACGGCCCGTGGTGGTCTTGCCGCAGCCGGACTCGCCGACCAGGCCGAAGACCTCGCCCTTCTTGATATCGAAGGAAACGTCATCAACGGCCTTGTTGACCTTGAAATATTGGCAGAGGTTTTCCACTCTCAGCAAAACGTCCTGTTCAGCCATTTGCCTCTTCCTCCATTTCTGCCATTCTCTCCTTCATCTTGGCAATACGTTCGGTCACGGTCTTGGGGGGCTCCACCTTGGGCGCATCGGGATGCAGCAGCCAGGTAGCAGCCCAGTGGGTATCGGTGATCTTGAACTCCGGAGGCTGCTGCTCGAAGTCAATCTGCATCGCATAGCGGTTACGCTCTGCAAAGGCGTCGCCCACGGGAGGATAGATCATATCCGGGGGAGTGCCGGGGATGGCTTCCAGCTTGTCCTTGGAGTCCAGGTCGGGCATAGAGGACAGCAGCGCCCAGGTGTAGGGATGGGCGGGGGAGTAGAACACTTCCTCCGCGCTGCCGCACTCGACAATCTTGCCCGCGTACATAACCGCAATGCGGTCTGCCATGTTGGCCACGACGCCCAGGTCATGGGTAATGAAGATGACGGACAGGTTGCGCTGCTTCTTGAGGTTCTGGATCAGCTCCAGGATCTGGGCCTGGATGGTCACGTCCAGCGCGGTGGTGGGCTCGTCACAGATCAGGATGTCCGGATTGGCCGCCAGGGCGATGGCGATGACGATACGCTGACGCATACCGCCGGAGAACTCAAAGGGATACTGATTGTAGCGCTTGCGGGCGTCCGGGATGCCGACTTCGTCCATCAGCTTGATGGCGCGCTCCTTGGCGATGCCGGGGGTCACCTTGTTGACGATGCCGGAAGCGTTCTCCTTCAGGAAGTCAATCAGAGCGACCGCTTCCTTCTGGTAGTTGCGTTCACCCTTCTTGGCAATCACAGCCTCGTAGTGGGCGATCATGTCATCCACCGCACGCAGCATGTCCACCTTGGCCTTCTCCAGGTCGATCAGGGACTTGGGCACCACGTGCCATTCAGGCTCCTTGCCGCGCTTGACCAGCGCGTCGTAGCGGGCGCTCTGCTTGGCAAAGCGCTTCTCTTCCTTCTCATTCTTCTCGATGCCGCCGAAGTAACGGTTGATGTTATTCTTCAGCACGGAAGAGAAGGTGTATGCACGGTTATCCTTGACATACTCCATGCGGTCGATGCCGGCTTCCACAGCGGCCACCATGGTCTTGTGGGCAGCAAGGCATTCCTTTTCATTCAGCTCGGCCGCCTCAAAGACATGGCGGTTGTCCGCCAGCACCTTCAGCGCAGCAGCCTTCTTGGCGAAGGCCTCATCCGCGCTGTAACGCAGGCCCGTCTCAGCGTTGGCAACGAAGTCCCGCATGAAGCCTTCATCCAGCTCCTTGAGCAGGAAGGCATTGAGCTCCTTCACGGGCAGCTCGGGCATGGGCTCCTTGCAGAAGGTCTGGTAATAACCCATGGCGAGGAAGTTGGGCTTCTCGAAGGACACAGCCTCGCGCAGGATTTCCGCCGCGCCGGCCAGTGCAGTCTCCAGCCCCTTTGAGCCTTCCTTCTTCAGCTTGCCCAGCTGGGCAGGGATCTCCTTGATCAGATTGCCCAGATCAGCCGCCTTCTCATGCACCACGTAGCGCTGGATGGACGTCTGGCACAGGCTGGCAATACGCTTGGCGCGGTAGGCCACATCGCGGCCGGCGCCGTGGCTCAGCTCGAAAGCCAGGGCGTCAGCATCGCCCAAGGCCTCGGTGGCCGCGTCGAAGGCGCGGTTGTAGGCGCCCTCCAGTTCCAGATGCTTGCGCTCAAACTTATCGAAGTTGTTGCACTTGTCCTTCACCTCGGCAGGCGCGCCGGCGCCGGCAGCAATCATCCGCTCCTCCAGCATCTTCAGGAAGCGATTGAAGGTATTGCGGCTTTCCTTCTGGCGGGCCTTGCCCTTGAGGATCATGGCTTCAGTCAGCTGACGGCCGATCTTGACGATGGGGTTCAGGCTGGACATGGGATCCTGGAAGATCATGGCGATCTTGTCGCCGCGGATCTTGTGGAACTCGTCCTCAGAAATCTTCAGCAGGTCCTTGCCGTCATAGATGATCTCGCCGCCCTCGATGATGGAGTTGTTGGCGAGGATGCCCAGAATGGCCTTGGAGGTAACGGACTTGCCGGAGCCGGACTCACCCACGATGGCGATGGTCTCGCCCTTGGCCAGGTCGAAGCTGATGTTGCGCACAGCCTGCACCTTGCCATTGGTGGTACGGAAAGAGATCTTCAGATCTCGCACTTGCAGCTTAGTTTCCATATTAGTCCTCTCCTCTCGTGGTGGGGTTGAATGCATCGCGCAGACCGTTGCCAAAGAGGTTGAAGGAAATCATCAGCAGCGAGAAGAAAAGCGCAGGGAACAGCATCGCATGGGGGGAGGTGGTCATGGCCGTCTGGCCCTGGCTCATCAATTCGCCAATGCTGGTGCCGACGAACTCGGACAGGTTGACGATGCCCAGGTAGGTCATCGAGGTTTCAGAACCGATGACGCCGGGGATGACCATCGCGCAGCTGGTCACGATCGTACCCAGGGAGTTGGGGAAGATGTGACGGAACATCAGCCGCCAGTCGGAGGCGCCCAAGGTGCGGGCTGCCAGCACGTACTCCTGGCCCTTGAAGCGGTAGAACTGCTTACGGGTCAGGGCGGACATGCCGATCCAGCCGGTAAGCACGAAGGCAAACAGGAAGGACGGGATGGTGCCCACCTTCTGGGCCAGATGCAGCTGGAACAGAGTGGTCGCCACGACGAAGGGAATGCCGGACAGAATGTCGGAGATACGGTCCATCGTCAGGTCGATCGCGCCGCCGTAGTAGCCCTGGATCGCACCGTACACAGCGCCGATGGACAGGTTAATGGCAGAGACCAGCACGGCGAAGACCAGAGAGAAGCGGGCGCCCATGCCGATGGCGCAGAACAGATCCTGACCCTTGGCGTTGGTGCCGAAGATGTAGGTGGGTTCCAGACCATTGACATAGGTATAGTAGTTGTAGTAGTTGATGCGGCACTGCACAGCGCCGGACTTGCGGACGCTGTAAATGTAGCTGCCGTCATCGCCCTCGATGCGCAGAGAGTTGTACTCCCGGCCCTCGATGGTCTTGTTGGTGGAATAGGCAGGGATGAAGTTGCCGTCGGCGTCCTTATTGGCCTCGCCCTTGGCACTCTTGACCTGATACCAGATGTTGGGGTTGTTGGTGATATCCTTGATATCCTTGGGCTCGACCCAGGGATAGATCACCTGCAGACCATGCTCATTCTGCCACGCCTGAATACGATCAAACTCATCGTAGCTCAGGGTCAGGTACATGTTGCCGATTTCGTAGTACTTGTTGTTCTTCAGCACATAGGTGTGGGTTTCCGTCGTCTTGCCGCGCTGCTTGACGGTCTTGACCGTATCAGAGACGACCTTGATGACGGGGTTCATGCCGGTTTCCTCGGCAATGCCGCGCCAATAGTCCATGGAGGCGTCGTTCTGGCTGTCGCGGGTCACGCCGCCATCCAGGAAGCCCCAGCCCTTCTCCGCGATCTCGCGCACAAAGGGAGGCGTATTGGTGTACATCTTGTCCATGTGCTTGACATGGTAGGGGGAAAGCACGGGAGACACGATGGAGAAGAGGATCAGCAGCATGATGATGTACGCCGCCACAACAGAAGACTTGTTCTTCTTGAAGCGCAGCAGGGCATCAGCCATATAGCCGCGGGCCTTGGTCTCCAGCTTCTTATCTTTCAGCTCCGCATCCAGCTGCGCAAAGGCAAATTTCTCTTGCGGAATGTGCTGATACTGGTTGTTTGCCATGTTCTTACATCCTTTCCGTCAAGATTATTTCTTGGAGCCCATGCGGATACGGGGATCGATAAAGCCGTAGGAGATATCCACCACGATGCTGGCCAGCAGGCCCACAGCGGTGTAGAACACCGTCAGCAGCATGAAGATGTTATAGTCACGGCCGTTGATGGAGTTCAGGTACAAGCCGCCGATGCCGGGCACGGAGAAGATCTTCTCAATGACCAGGGAGCCGCTCATGATGCCGATGAAGTTGGAGAAGATGGCCGGCAGAATAACGACCATGCAGTTCTTCATCGCGTGGCGGACAGTGGCCTGGCCACGGGTCAGGCCCTTGGTACGGGCCAGCAGCATGAACTCGCTGGTCAGCACCTCCGTCAGTTCGGCACGGGTGGTACGGGTGAAGCCCGCAATGGTGCCGAAGGACAGGCTCAGCACAGGGGGAAGCAGGGACAGGAACACCGCCCAGTCGAAATAGCTGCGGCCATTGAGCGGCTCCACCAGGAAGGGCAGCCAGCCCAGCTTGAAGGACAGAATGTACTGGATCAGGAATGCGTACACGAAGTTGGGCACCGAGATAACCACCATCGTCAGCGTGGAGATGGAGTGGTCGATCCAGGAATTCTTCTTCAGTGCGGCAATGATACCCAGGATAATGCCGATCGGGATGGACAGAATGATGGAATACAGGTTGATGATCATGGTCGCGGGCAGCTTGGACACGAACATCTTCGCCACATCCTGACCGAAGTACAGCTTATCAGAGATACCCCAGTCAAACTTGGTGAACACGTTCTTCAGGAAGATGCCAAACTGGACCAGATAGGGCTTGTTGTAGCCGAAGGCTTCACGCTGGGCCAGCACAACCGCGGTGTGGGGATCCTCCGGGGGCAGTTCCACCGGGGGCAGCATACGCACCAGCACAAAGCACATGCAGGTAATGATGAGCAGCGTCATCATCATCAGCGCGAGTCTTTGCAGTGTATATTTGAACATAGGCGTCAATCCTTCCTATGGCCGGCCGGGTTGGCCGGCACAGTCTCTATCACGCCCATGTCCCATTCTCAGGCAACACAGGCAATCTGCTTTTTTGACGGTAATCTGCATTTTTCGCATATTACAGCCAAAAAAACAGATTCTTCCTTAAGGCAACCAAAGGGTATACCGGGGTTTTACCCCCGGTATACCACTTCGGTATAAATTCCTATCCTGTTTTTTACAACAGAGCGGGAAATTAGTAGGTCAGGATGCCATCGGGCTGCTCGTTGACGAAGGCAGTCCACTCATCCTCATTGTAGTTATACTTCATGTAGGCGATGCCGCCGCGGCCCATGATGGGGTTGTACTCGTCCACGACGTAGAACACCTGCTGGCTCAGCAGAGCAGCGGAAGCATCCTGCAGCATGGGGATGTAGTCGTAGGTGCCCAGAACGATGGTCTCGATGCCGGCCAGGATGTTCAGACGCTCGTCGACGGACACGCTGTCAGCGCCGAAGCAGTATTCCTTGCCATTGATCTCGACGGTCGCGCCATTCAGAGCGTCGGACCAGGTCTTCAGATCGGTGGTGATCTCTTCGCCGCCAACGGTCAGGGTCATGTTGACAGTCGCAGCGTTGAACCACTTGGCATCATACTGATAGGCGGGGTTGGTGTACAGGTCAGACAGGCCGAAGGGGTTCAGAGCAGAGCCGGACCAGCCAGCCAGAACGGTATCGGACATGCCGGCCTTGATCTTGTTGGACCAGTCATTGCCGTAGGGAGCAGACTCGTAGAACTCGATCTTGCCCTCGAAGGGAGTGCCCGCGGTGACCTCAGCCATCTTCTCGTTCAGGTAAGCAATGGTGCGGACCATGAAGTCGGAGGTAGCGGAGGAAGCGTACTCGATGCGGACGATCTGATCGGACTTGCCGTCAGCGTCAGCGTCGGTGATGAAGCCGGCAGCGATCGCCTCGTCGAAGGCAACCTTGTACAGCTCCTTGGCAGCAACGGGATCGTAACCGGTGATGGAGTCAACGGCCTCGTCCAGGGAAGCGAAAGCAGCAACGTCCACAGAGTAGAAGTCGCACAGAGCCTTCTTGGCCTGGTCGGTGTCGCGGTACTTGGCACCGGTGTCGGGGTCATAGATGTAGTTGTCACCGATCAGGCCGTAGCCGCCGGAACGGGCGGGGCTGATGGTGGCAGCGAACAGTTCCTTGTCGTAGGTAACGGCAACAGCCTTGCGGAAGTTGGTCAGGGTCATGGTCTCCAGGTCGTACTTGGCGGTGTCGAAGCCATCGTTCGCCTCACGATCGCTGATGACGTCCTTGTAGCCGTTGAAGATCAGGAAGAAGATGGTCTCAGAGGGAGTGAAGTGGATGAACTCAGAGTTGCGGTAGGTGGCGAAGTCAGCAGCCTGCAGGCCATAGCCCATCAGCTGGCCCTTCAGGAACATCATCTTGCGGGTGTCAGCCTCAGCAACGACCTGAGTCTGGATCTCGGTGGTCATGTACATGTCGTAGGTCTCGCCGTCGACGGGATCAACATACACGTGCTTGCCATCGGTGTAGCCCCACCAGTTCTCGTTCTTCACGAAACGCATGGACTTGTCAGTCTCATAGGCAACCATCTTGTAGGGGCCGTAGGACTTGGTGGTCTCCACAGAGGTGTTGTAGGTGGAAGTCCAGCCGTCGCCGGTCTGCTGCAGGCAGGCGTCGTACATTTCGACGTCGACGATCCAGTTGCCAGACAGGTTGTACAGCAGGTAGAAGCCCTTCAGGGACTTGCCAAACACCAGGGTGATGGAGTAGTCGTCGTTCTTCAGGATGCCAACGGTGCTGAAGTCGGTCTCAGCCCAGGCCTTACGGGTGACGAAGTAGTTGGGCAGGTCGGCCTCGGTCTCGCCCCAGGCGGGGTTGCCGTTGACAACGTCAGCGTACAGAGCCAGGTTCTCGTCGGTCAGAGCGATCAGGCCCTCGTCGTCCATCATGCCCACCAGGGTCTCCCAGTTGGTCATGGAGAAGTAGCCCTCGCCGTAATTGTCAACATAGTCCTTCAGGGTGTTGCCGCCGGTCCAATCCAGGGGGAAGTCAACGCCCAGGAACACCTGATCGCCGTCAGCGGTCCAGTAGGTGCCGTCGTCAGCCTTGGTCAGGTCAGCCAGCGCGTACTTGGCCAGAGTGTCGTTGGCCACAACGCGGCCGCCGTTGGCATAAGCCTCAGCACCAGCAATGCACAGATCGCCAGCGTAGTAGTCGGTGGCGCGGTAGTTGATCAGCTTGGGATCAAGCAGGCGCTTCATGGACTCCACGTAGGTGTCAGCAGTGATGGGGGTGCCGTCTTCCCAGCAAGCAGCGGGATTCAGGGCGATGGTGTAAGCATAGCCGGAATCAGCAGACTCGGGGATGTTGAACTCGGGATGGGACGCCTTGATCTCGGCGGTCACGTCCACGGGCATCTCAGCAGCCATCTCGGGGATGATCTTGTAGCCGGCGAAGGGGTCCTTGCCCTCGACGGGGTTCAGCTCATCGTTGAAGATGAAGGTGTACAGACCAGTGCGCAGGAAATCAGCGGGATACGCATCGTCAGTGGTCTGATAGGTGTGGGGGTTCCAGTTGGTGGCCAGAACAGACACAGAGTCCTTGTACACATAGGACGGAGCTGCATCCTCGGCCATGGCGAAGCAAGGCAGAGCCATTGCCAGCACCAGCACCAGAGCCAGAATCTTCTTCATGGTGGGATCCTCCTTGAAAGATTTTCCGCATCTCACTTGATGCGTTTGTACTATTATAAGTGGTACGCTTTCCCCTTGTCAAGCGGAAAAAAGATACTGTTTTGCATTTCGTCCATTCGAATCCTGCACACCCCCGTTGAAAGCGGTTTCATGCCTCCCATTTTTGACATCTTCTTTGTTCAAAGATTGTATTTTTTCTGTATACACAGTTAAAACTGTACTTTTCGTCGCAGGCGGCGTATACTGAAGTTTCAGGCTGTATACAGGATTCGCTGCAAATTTACTCATTTCATATGCATCTCCCCTTTGACTGTTTCATCATGTGGCACATCAGCATAGAGGCAGTCGGATCCACCGGGCATTCAGCCAGGCCGCCCGGCACAGCCCGATCTGCCGCTCCCCCATCGCAGAGCAGGACAACGGAGGTATACCACCCCGCCCCTGACGTGAAACATGCAACGCCTGCCACATAGAAAGGGCCGCGTCCAATGGACGCGGCCCTTATTACGTTTGGTTTACTTCTTGCCGGCAGGGCAGTGGTTGTATGCGTACTCGACTGCCTCTGCATGGCTGGGGCTGACCTCCTTGGACTCGTGGCCCTGGGAGTTGTAGAAGTGCAGACAGACCTGACCGTCCATGCCATTGTTGGAGATGGTATCGTCACCGTGCTGCATGCCGTCCAGGGATGCAGCGAAGGTGCGGGTACCGACGGTCACCAGGCAGGGACGACGCTGCCACTTGTTGCCGGTGACGATCTCCTGCAGGTTGTTCACGCCGTAGATCTCGCACAGGCGCTTGGAGTCCTCCGCGGTGAGCGTCTCGATGTCCATATGGCGGCTGCCAGCCTGACGGTAAGCCCACCAGACAATCTTGGTCTTCACATCGTAGATCTTGAACTTGGCGCCACGGGGCAGCAGCTCCTGGATGCCGCCGGTGAACCAGTCGATCTTTTCCACCGGGTAGAAGTAGAACTCCAGGTTGCTGGTATCGCCGGCCTTGTCCGGACGGGTGCCGAAGAGGGCATGCTGGGTCGCGCTGTCAGCGGTACCGGTAGCAGACAGATCATTCAGGGTCTGGAAGATCTTGACGGCTTCCTTCACCTGAGTGGTGTAGCTGGAGGTCAGTGCGCCCGTGTAGTAGCCCTGGTTGATCAGCTCCTGCACCAGGTTGCGCACGCGGTACTGGGTGGTCTCGCTGTTGGTCATGCCCTGGTACAGGGTGACATAGGAGACCATCTGCTGCATCTTGGGCGCAGCGGAGAGATCGCCCAGGTCGGGGGTGGGCGTGGGCAGGGGATCGCCGTTCTCCTCACACTTGGCAACCATGTCGGAACGGATGTAGCCAAACTCTCCGGACGGGGTCTTGATGCGGTACCAGTAGTAGCCGCCGCCCTGGATTTCGTCAGCGTAGTAGGGCAGGACAGTACCCAGGCGCAGCTGGTCGAAGGCAGTGCCGGCCGCAGCATTGCGGATGTACACATTATCCATGATCAGCTTCACATAGCCCAGGTTGGCATCGGGATCAGGCACAACATCGGGGTTGGCCGCAATGTAATCCTGATACTCCTTGAGGGTCATGACCTTGACATAGTCGCCATGCACCCACAGGGGCTGATCCTTGTACACAATGCTGTACCAGGTGACAGTACCCTGGTCCTTGGTGTCGTTGAAGGGCATCACAGTACCCTTGTCCACCTGATACGCCTTGGCAGATTCCTGGGAGTAGCTCTGGCGCAGGTTGACGTCGTCATAGGTGGTGATCACGTAGGAGGTCAGGATGGAACCGGGATCGGGGGTCTCCTCCGGCACGCCGTTGCCGGCCAGGTAGCTTTCCTCCTGGGTGGGGGAGAGCTTGAAGGAGAAGTCACCGTGGACGTAGCCGATCTGGCCATTCACGTTGATGGGATACCAGCGAACCTGGCCCTTGTCAACCGCCAGGCCGACCATGGGCCACACAGAGCCCTTTTCCAGCTGCTTGTAGATCTTGTTGCCGGCAGGCTCGTTGCGGAAGTTGACCTTCTCGTCATTGATCATGACGTAGCCGAAGGCAGAGAGGGTCGGGCCGGGGGTGACAGTGCTGCCGGGGGTCAGCTGCAGCAGCAGAGACGCAAGCACATAGCCATCCTGGCCGTTGTAGTTGATCTTGTACCAGCCATTGACCTTGTCAGCAGGGATGACCTTCACATCCACGATGGTATTTGCGGGAATGACGGACAGAATCTTGCCGTCGTAGCCCGCAGCATCGCGGAAGTTGGTATTCTTGAGCAGCTTACCCTTCACGTCGGTCACTTCTTCGCCGCCGGGAGTGGGGGCAGGCGTGACTTCGACGCCGCCCTCATCGCAGGTAACGGCGCAGTCGCCGCGGATGTAACCGATCTTGCCGTCAGCCGTCTTGACGTGGTACCAGCAGTACTGGCCCTTCAGGCCGGCAGGCGTAGTCGGTCCGATGATGGGCAGGATCAGGTCTTCAGGCAGCTGCACCTGGGAAGCGCCCAGGGGCTCGGTGCGCAGGTTGACATTATTCTTGGTGAGGCGGATGTAGCCGTAGATAACGCTGCCATCGGTGGGCGGGGTAGGCGTGGGCTCTTCGGGGCCAACGATGCTGCCGCCTGTGGAGGTGCACACGCGCACGCAGTCACCGCGCAGATAACCAACCATGCCCTTGTAGCGCACCATATACCAGGTGTAGCTGGTGCCGCTCTCCGCGGGGCTCTTGGCCGGGCCCACGCAGGCCAGGATGGTGTTCTTGGGCACCTGAGCCACGGAGGTCTCGCCGGGATTGATGCGCAGATTCACGCCGCTCTTGGTGGTGATGATGTAACCGTAGGGACTCTCGGGCACGGGGGCAGGAACGATGTTGCCATCCTCCACCTTCATGACCTTGATCATGTCCGCACGGACGTAGTAAATTGCGTGGGTGCTGGCATAGAACACGGGATACCAGTCATAATTACCGTTGAAGATGGGTTCACCGGTGATGCGCAGCAGGCTGCCCTTGCCCCTCCACTGGACGACGCTGTCGCCGCCGGCAGTGGCACGCAGGTTGACAGAGTCCACATCCAGCTGGGCATAGCCGAAGACTTCAGGGGCAGGCAGGCTGTCCTCATCCACGCTCAGCACGCGGATGAAGGGGGACTGGATATAGCCCACGCGGCCGTTGTAGAGCACCTTGTACCAATGCTCAGCATCGATCCTGGTGGGGATGGACAGCAGCTGCACCACCGTGCCGGCATTCAGCTTGCCATAAATGGAGGCAGTCACGCTGTCGCTCATGCGGAAGTTGACCTTATCCGTGGTGATCTCGCCGGTGGCGTTGATGGTCACCTCGCCGTCACCCTGGTCGGGCAGATCGGGGGCGGGGGTCTCGCCGCTGATGATACGCACAAAGTTGGACTGGATGTAGCCCACCTCGCCATTGTAGCGCACGCGGTACCAGTCGTTGACGCTGATCTGATCCGGCACAGTCAGAACCTCGAACTGCTGGCCGGGATTCAGCTTGGCAATCACGTTGGCGTTGTTGGTATCCTTGTGGGCCTCACTGCGGAAATTGACCTTCTCGGTGGTCACCTCGCCCATGACGCCGGTCACCTCAGTGCCAAAGCCGGGGTTGGGCGTGGGCGTCTCGCCGCTGAGAATTGTCACGAAGGTCGCCTGAATATAGCCCACCTCGCCATTGTAGCGCACGCGGTACCAGTCGTTGGCAGTGACCTGATCCGGCACGGTGAGGATTTCAAACACCTGACCTGGATTGAGGACGCAGAGCACATTCGCATTGTTGCCATCCTTGCGGGGCTCGGAGCGCATGTTCACCTTTTCGGTGTTCACCTCGCCCATGACGCCGGTCACTTCGGTGCCGAAGCCAGGGTCAGGCGTGGGCTCAGAACCTGCATCCAGCAGATCAATCAGGTCACAGAAAACATAGCCGGTCTTCCCGTTGTGGCTGACGCGGTACCAGCCATTGGTATCGCCTTCCTGGGGGATGCCGGTGATGGCTACCTCCGTGCCCTTGGAAATCACGCCGTACACGCTGCCAGTCTTCGTGGAAGGCTCGGAGCGGAAGTTGGAATCCACCGTCACCTTGCCCTTGGCGCCCACGACTTCCTTGCCGTTGTACTCAGTATGGCCGTCGCCCTCCTGCAGCGCGTCATCCACGGAAGGCTGCATACCCGTGCCGTCATCGCCGTCATCGGGGGTGCCCTGGCCGTTCAGGTAGTTCTGCACCTCTTCCGCAGTCATCTCACGGAAGTAGTCCTCCAGGATGTAGCCGACATAGGTGCGGCCGTTGGGGATGGGATGCCCGGTGCTGACCTTGAACCAAAGGTCGCCCTTGATGGACACCTCTTCGATAATCTGGGCCACATGCCCCTTATCTACCTTGAACCAGATATCCGCCGCCATACCCTCGTCGGTCTTGCGGACGTTGACCTGGTTCTCCGTCACCACGCCGTAGCGCACCGTCGCACCCTCCGCCATCGCGCCCGTAGGCACGATCAGCGCAAGGCACATCACGATTGCCAGCAGCTGCTTCCACATACGCTTCATCCTGGTCACCTCATCATTTTCGCCCAAAGGCGAACTTCCTTTTGGGTCTCCAAATGCGCCTCTGCCAAAAGGGCGGAAGGCATCTGAATACATTCTATTACAAAATCGTTACCATGTCAAGGACGACCGACAGGAATCAACTGCATTTTCCCTTTGTAACATTTGTAAATTTATGTTCTTTTCCGGTTTTATCCGCCCGTTGGTCCATCCTGCGCCTCTTTCAGGCCCCAAAGGACATTTCCCGATTGACAATGTCGCCCCTTCCCGCTACAATAAATGTATACAGATCCCGTTCATTCGACCTGCACAGGAGGAGCTTATGCAGCAGCTGTATCTATGCGGCGTCCATGCCGCTCAAATGGCCGATCTTCTTTTCACCGCGCTGAACGTGCGCCCCGCAGGCTACCAGCTGACGCCCTTCACTGTGGGCGGCGGTCTGCGCGGCGACGCGCTGCATCTGCTGCTCCCGCCGGCCGCGCCCATGCACAATGACGTTCCCTGCCGCATCCGCCTGAGGGATGGCGACGAGACCGTCGTGCCCCGGGTGCTGGACGAGATTGCCGCCCCAAATCTGCTCCAGGCCATCAACGCCCATGCGCCCATCCTGCTCGGCGGTCTGAACGCGCAGATGCTCACCTGCCGCGCCTTCCGCGAGGCTGTGGTCACGGTGCTTTCCAGCCCGCGGACGGTGGTTGTCGCCGCCAGCGATGACGCAGAGGAAATCCTGCGCGCCCTGACTCCCGCTGACGCCCAGCTGTGGGAGCATGTGCCCGACTCCGCCGCAGAACGTGCCCGCTTGCTGGAGGAGCTCGTCGCCGAGGCCTCCATGCGGCTGTGAATTAAGCAGCTTCTCTTCATATTTTAATGAAACATTCCTTGAACTGCATGGCGCTGGCGTGTATACTGATTCCGTCAGCAAGGCAAGATAACACTGAGTCATACATAAAGGAGGCACCCAAATGAGCAATATCAAGAATTTCCTGCGCGATGTGGGATATTTCGGCATCGGCGCCGTCGCATCAGTCGCTGAAGTCGGCGGAAAAGCCATCAAGAGCCTGGTCAACAAGGGCGAGCAGACCCTGCGTGACAATCAGGAGACCATGGACGCGCTCAAGCGCAAAACCCGCGAGCTGGGCGACAGGATGAAGGCCACTGTGGAGAAGGCCACCACCAAGCCCGCCGCGCCGGTAAACGCCGCCGCCATGACCCCCGAGGAGCGTGCCGAGCTGCGCCGCCAGCTGGATGAAGCCGATCAGGCCGACGTGGTCTACCGCACCGATGAGCCCATTCCCGAAGAAGAGGCCGTCGAAGAAGAAGAAGCCGAGCCCGCTCCCGCCGAAGCTCCAGGCTCTGCAGAGCCGCCGGTTCTGGACATTCCCGAGGAAGACGATCCCCGCGATCCCTTCACCCGCTACTGATTCCCATCACATGAAAAGCTCCCTGCTCAATCCCAGAGCAGGGAGCTCATATTATGTAGGAATTACTTGCCGAACAGGCTGTTCACCGCGTTGATAACCGCATTGGAGGTGTAGGTAGCACCGGCCACCACATCAGCATTCTCGAAGGGGCCCTTCTTGCCGATGAACTGGCTCAGGAACGCTTCCTCGGTGCAGGGCTTCGCGATGGCTTCCGTCTCACCGGAGGCGTCCACAACCATGGTGGCAATGGTGCCATCGGCATTCAGGGTGATCGTCACCTTCACGTCGGACAGCAGGCCCTTCGCGGAGGCGGTCTTCGCATCGCCAGCGGGGGCAGCTTCCTCAGCAGCGAACAGGCTGTTCACCGCGTTGATCACAGCATTGGAGGTGTAGGTCGCGCCAGACACAACCTCAGCGTTCTCGAAGGGACCCTTCTTGCCGATGAACTGGCTCAGGAACGCTTCTTCGGTGCAGGGCTTCGCAATCGCTTCGGTTTCGCCGGAGGCGTCCACCACCATCGTCGCGATGGTGCCGTCCGCATTCAGGGTGATCGTCACCTTCACGTCGGACAGCAGACCCTTCGCAGAGGCGGTCTTCGCGTCACCAGCGGGGGCGGCTTCCTCAGCGGCGAACAGGCTGTTCACCGCATTGATCACAGCGTTGGAGGTGTAGGTCGCGCCGGACACAACCTCAGCATTCTCGAAGGGGCCCTTCTTGCCGATGAACTGGCTCAGGAACGCTTCCTCGGTGCAGGGCTTCGCAATCGCTTCGGTTTCGCCGGAGGCGTCCACCACCATCGTCGCGATGGTGCCATCGGCATTCAGGGTGATCGTCACCTTCACGTCGGACAGCAGACCCTTCGCGGAGGCAGTCTTCGCATCACCTGCGGGAGCGGCTTCCTCAGCGGCGAACAGGCTGTTCACCGCGTTGATCACAGCATTGGAGGTGTAGGTCGCGCCGGCCACCACATCAGCGTTCTCGAAGGGGCCCTTCTTGCCGATAAACTGGCTCAGGAACGCGTCTTCGGTGCAGGGCTTCGCGATCGCTTCCGTTTCGCCGGAGGCGTCAACAACCATGGTGGCAATGGTGCCGTCCGCGTTCAGGGTGATCGTCACCTTCACGTCGGACAGCAGACCCTTCGCGGAGGCGGTCTTCGCGTCACCAGCGGGAGCGGCTTCCTCAGCGGCGAACAGGCTGTTCACCGCGTTGATAACCGCATTGGAGGTGTAGGTAGCACCGGCCACCACATCAGCATTCTCGAAGGGGCCCTTCTTGCCGATGAACTGGCTCAGGAACGCTTCTTCGGTGCAGGGCTTCGCAATCGCTTCGGTTTCGCCGGAGGCGTCAACAACCATGGTGGCAATGGTGCCGTCCGCGTTCAGGGTGATCGTCACCTTCACGTCGGACAGCAGGCCCTTCGCGGAGGCAGTCTTCGCATCACCAGCGGGAGCGGCTTCCTCAGCGGCGAACAGGCTGTTCACCGCGTTGATAACCGCATTGGAGGTGTAGGTCGCGCCGGCCACCACATCAGCATTCTCGAAGGGGCCCTTCTTGCCGATGAACTGGCTCAGGAAGGCGTCTTCGGTGCAGGGCTTCGCGATCGCTTCCGTTTCGCCGGAGGCGTCAACAACCATGGTGGCAATGGTGCCGTCCGCATTCAGGGTGATCGTCACCTTCACGTCGGACAGCAGGCCCTTCGCGGAGGCAGTCTTCGCATCACCGGCGGGAGCGGCTTCCTCAGCGGCGAACAGGCTGTTCACCGCGTTGATCACAGCATTGGAGGTGTAGGTAGCACCGGCCACCACATCAGCATTCTCGAAGGGGCCCTTCTTGCCGATGAACTGGCTCAGGAACGCTTCTTCGGTGCAGGGCTTCGCAATCGCTTCCGTCTCGCCGGAGGCGTCCACCACCATCGTCGCGATGGTGCCGTCCGCGTTCAGGGTGATCGTCACCTTCACGTCGGACAGCAGGCCCTTCGCGGAGGCAGTCTTCGCGTCGCCAGCGGGGGCGGCTTCCTCAGCGGCGAACAGGCTGTTCACCGCGTTGATAACCGCATTGGAGGTGTAAGTCGCGCCAGCAACCACATCAGCATTCTCGAAGGGGCCCTTCTTGCCGATGAACTGGCTCAGGAAGGCTTCCTCGGTGCAGGGCTTCGCGATGGCTTCCGTCTCACCGGAGGCGTCCACCACCATGGTCGCGATGGTGCCGTCCGCATTCAGGGTGATCGTCACCTTCACGTCGGACAGCAGGCCCTTCGCGGAGGCAGTCTTCGCATCGCCTGCGGGGGCGGAGGCTTCCACAGAGGGCTGCTCGGCGCCGGCCACAGCAATGCTGTTGATGGCCTTCACGACAGTGTTGGAGGTAATGGTTGCGCCAGACAGAACATCGAACTCCATCACCGGCACAGTCTTGCCGATGAACTGGTTCACAAAGTTGGCGTCCTCGCCGCAGCGGGTGCCGTAGCCCTGGGTCTCGCCGGAGGTATCCATGGTCAGGGCGGTGATGGTGCTGTTCTCGTCCACGGTGAAGTTCACCTTCACGTCGGACTGGAAGCCAGCGGCGGACACGCTGTAATCGCCGGCAGCGACGCTGTCAGCATACTCGATGGGCTTGGGCTCACCGAAGACGGGGGTATCAGACTCGATGCCCAGGTAAGCACGCAGCGCGTCAGCGCCCTTGTTGGCAGCAGCCTTGACAGCGTCAGAGGTCACGGTAGCGCCGGCAATGGTGTCCAGCGCGCCGCCATTGACCAGGTCAACGCCGATGAACTGCTCCAGCTTGTCCTCGGCCAGCCACTTGCCGCCGATGGTGCCGGTCTCGCGGAAGTTGTTATCGCCGATCTTCGCGCCGACAATCTCACCCTCCAGGTTCACGCCCAGGGTGACAGCAACAGCGCCGCCGTAGCCTTCCGCAGAGGCGGACACGCAGTAGCCGACCTTGCCCTCCTGGCGCACGAAGGGAGCGGTCTTGCCCACGAACTGGCTGATGAAGCCCTCATCCTGGGCGCAGCGGGTACCGAAATTGGGCGTTTCGGAGGCAGAATCAATGGTCAGGCTGGCCACAGCGCCCGCCTCATCCAGGGTGACGGAGACCACCACGTCGGACTGGAAGCCCTTGGCGGAAGCGGTCAGATCCTCCGCCTCGACGGCGGCGTTCACCGCTTCGATCACGGCCTCGGAGGTCACGGTAGCGCCGGAGAGGGCGTCCACGATGTTGCCCTTGCTCCAGGCTTCCACCAGCACAACGCTCTTGTCGGCGCCCTCGAGCTTCACCTCTTCATAGGCGGTGGCACTCAGCACAGCGCTGAAGTTTGCAGCACGGGCGGCCGCCTTGTGCTCCTCGATGGGGCCTGCGGTCACAGCATTGGTGGCAGCCAGCGCCAGCGCGGCGACCAGGCAGATGATCGTCAGCACCAGGAATGCGGGCAGCTGCTTCTTGTTGTTGGACATGATTGTTGCCTCCTTATTTTCGGCCATCCCCCAGCGTGTGGCTGGGTGGTGGCTTCACTTGCTCATTGTAAACAATGATCGGCGTTCGTCGGGTATTGCCCGACCTTTGAGTCGATGTATATCTGGGGAAATGGGGGTACCATTGGGTCACTGATAATTGTACTTTTGTTCAAAGCCGTCGGTGAAGAGCACCGAGCCGTCTTTTTTGATGAACATGGCGTCCAGGCCCTGGCTCGCCGCCAGTTCAAGGGCCTTTTCGCTGCCGATGACGATGCAGGCCGTGGCCAGAGCATCCGCAGTCATGGAGGAATCCATCACGAAGGTGGCGCTCACCAGATCGGACTGGGCGGGCCAGCCGGTCTTGGGATCCAGGATGTGGTGGAAGCGTACCCCACCGAAGTTGAACCCCCGCTCATAGGTGCCGCTGGTGACCACGGTGCAGCCCTCGGTGTAGATGATGCCCTTGTAGGTGTAGGTCTCCTCCGGATTGGTGATGCCCACGCTGAAGCGGGATCCATCCGGCTTCCTGCCCACAGTATAGACATTGCCGCCCAGGGAGATGATACCTGCGTAGGCCTTCTCCCTGATGAGCTCCGCCACCTTGTCCGCGATGTAGCCCTTGGCGATGCCGCCCAGGTCGATCTGCATCCCGGCAGGGAGGGTCACCGTGTTGTTCTCCCCCAGGACGATCTTCTGGTCATCCACCAGGTGCAGCATGGAGAGCCGCTTGTCATCTGTGGGGATGACGTTGGTCTCCACGCCCGTGAAGGTCCACAGGGCAGTCACCGGCGCGATGGTGATGGAGAAGGCTCCACCGGTCAGCGCGCTGATATCCTTGGCCCGGCGCAGGATCTCCCAGGTTTCGGGATCCACTGTGACGGTCTGGCCCGCCGCATTGTTGATGCGGCTGACGTCGCTGCCCTGGATGGTCTTGCTCAGCAGCTTCTCGTAGCGGCTGCATTCCGCCCAGACCTCGTTCACCAGGTCTTCGGGGGCGCCCCACAGCGTCAGGGTCACCACCGTATCAAAGTAGAAGCCGACGCCGGTGGTCTTCTTGTTGGGGTCGGGAGTCTCCTCCGCCTGGGCGGCGGGGATCAGCCCCGGCTGTACGCCTGTATCCGTGCCCCCGGTGCAGCCCGTCAGCAGCAGGCACACCAGCAGCAGCGACAGCATCCGCAGCCACATATTCGATTGTCTTTTTGTCATTCTGTCACCGCCAGTTCAATGCTCACCCGATTGGGCAGGCAGATGATGAATTGCTGATTGGGCCGGAATTCCCAGTTGTCCACCGTAACCTCGCCCATCTTGACGCACAGCTGATTGTCACAGGTGGAGGAGAGCATCACCGCGCCGTGGTCGCTCACTTCCACCACGTTGACGCAGCCATCGTCCTGCTTCACAGTGACCGTCTGCGGCCTGGACAGGGGGACGCGGGTATATTCCTTGCCGTCGATGGTGATGATAACCATGTCCTCCTCCACCGCCGTCATGGGGCGGTTGAGCAGCACCCCCGCCAGCAGCGCCAACGCCGCCAGCAGGATGATTCCGATCACCAGGAGATTTTTCTTATCCATGGGGCCCCTTTCTGTCGCATATATCGCGGCACAAAGATACAGAATAGATTATATCACGTCATTTCGCCTGCGTCAACCAAAGTCACGCAATTCCGCAGCTTCCAACATCAGAAAAATATTTGCAGGATTTCTGTTTCACCGCGGCGAATTAATGTTATCATCAAGGCATCACCCGATGCACAACATTTATGAGGAGGATTTCAATATGAAGAGCATTAAAGGCACCAAGACCGAGCTGAACCTGATGGAGGCCTTCGCCGGCGAGTCCATGGCCCGCAACAAGTACACCTACTTCGCCTCCAAGGCCAAGAAGGACGGCTATGTGCAGATTGCCGAGCTGTTCGAGGCCACCGCCAACAATGAGAAGGAGCACGCCAAGATGTGGTTCAAGCTCCTGGAGGGCGGCAAGATCCAGGATACCGCCACCAACCTGCTCCACGCCGCTGAGGGCGAGAACGCCGAGTGGACCGACATGTACGCCCGCATGGCGGACGAAGCCGACGCCGAAGGCTTCCCGGAGATCGCGGCCAAGTTCCGCATGGTCGGCCAGGTGGAAAAGGCCCACGAGGAGCGCTACCGCAAGCTGCTGGCCAATGTGGAGAACGGCCTGGTCTTCTCCCGCGACGGCGACATGATCTGGGAGTGCGGCAACTGCGGCCACATCATGGTCGGCAAGAAGGCCCCCGAGATCTGCCCCGTGTGCGATCATCCCCAGTCCTATTTCGCCATCAAGGCTGAGAACTACTAAGCTTTTCCGCGCTCTCCCAAGTTTTCGGGAGAGCGCTTGTTTTTTACGTTTTCACACTTGACAAATGATCTATTCTTTCTTACAATAAAAGCAAATTAGGGAAGTAAATCCCTAATAAAAGAAAGGTGGTAACTCCATATGAAAAAGTTCCTCTCTCTGCTGCTGGTTCTGTGCATGCTGGTTCCCTTCGCCGCCATGGCTGAGGAAGCTCCCGCCATCAAGCTGGGTCAGACCCAGTGGGCTGCCCACGGCACCAAGTGCTTCGCCGTGATGACCGTCGTCCTGGAGGGTGACGTGATCGTCGCCGCTCTGATCGACGAGTACCAGGTTGGCGCCGGCATGGTTGGCGTGCCCAACAGCGAGAACGGCTTCGGCGGCTTCGCCGACGGCAAGGTGCTCTACTCCAAGCGCGTGAACGCTGAAGCCTACAGCGCCAACATGGCCGGTGCCGGCTCCACCGTCGCTCTGGACGTGAACTACGATCTGATCCAGGCTTTCTGCGTCGGCAAGACCGTTGCTGAGCTGGAAGCTGCCATCGCCGGCTTCGGCGGTGAGGCTCAGGCTGCCGTTGACGCCGTCTCCGGCGCCACCCTGGTGGATACCCTGGGCTACCTGCAGGGCCTGCTGGCTGCCGCCAAGGCTGCGAAGTAATCCCCGCACACACCTGCGCCTCCCTCCGGGGAGGCGTTTTTACATGTCTGCAATATTTTTCCGCAATTTCCCTTTGCAGCTGAAAGAAAACCGCCGCCTGATTCGTTATTATTGTTGCAGGCGGCCAAAATTCTCCAGTCGATGCCAGCTTCGGTGAAATTTAGCGCTTGCACGTTTGCCTTTTAGCGTGTACAATAGTATTTGTACATTTACATTTGTTACACATGAACGGGGGCCCGTCTCCCGATGACCATTTGGGCGACCTTGTGCCGCCTCAGGAATTCAAGGAGGATATCCCATGATGAACAATGGCAAGCTGCGCCTGATCAAAATCGCCGGGCTGCTGTGCATGCTGGCCCTGTGCCTGGCGCTCGCAGGCTGCGTCGTCCCCGAGGATGATATCGACACCAGCGGCAACTATGTCGTCACGGAGGGCAATCTGCCCTTCCAGTCCATCGCGCCTACGATCACCAACACCCCCTATGTGCCCCCGGTGACCACGGCCACCCCCACCACCGTCCCCACCCGCAACCCCTATCTGCCCCAGTCCACCGCCACCCCGACGCCGGCCCCCGGCTCCATCGGCGTGGGCAATACGGCAAATCCCGTTCAGTCCATCGTCAATGTGACCCCCCAGATCATCGTCGGCGTCAACACCCCCACCCCCGCTGCTGGCACGTCTTCTTCCACCACCCTGCAGAACGGCTCCACCGGTGCCGAGGTCAAGAAGATGCAGCAGCGCCTCAAGGAGCTGGGTTACTTGAAGGGCAGCGCCGATGGTGACTTCGGCGACGCCACTGAGGCCGCCGTGCGTGCCTTCCAGGCCCAGAACGGCCTGACCGTGGACGGCAAGGCCGGCCCCGCCACCCTGAACAAGCTTTATTCCTCCTCCGCCAAGAAGGCGCCCACCACCACCGCCACCAATACCCCCCGCCCCACCAACACGCCCTTCACCTCCTACAAGAACGGCGACTCCGGCTCGGAGATCCGCAAGATGCAGCAGCGCCTGAAGGAGCTGGGCTACCTCACCGGCAGCGTGGATGGCGACTTTGGCGATGCGACCGAGGCTGCCGTGCGCGCCTTCCAGGCCCGCAATGGTCTGACGGTGGACGGCAAGGCCGGCACCGCCACCCTGAACAAGCTTTATTCCTCCTCCGCCAAGCGGGCCTATGTGGAACCCACCAAGACCCCCAAGCCCACCGCTACCCCCACCCCCAGGCCCACCGCTACCCCCAAGGCTGAAAGCCTCAACTACTACCTGGAGCTGGGCGTCTCCGGCGCACGGGTGCGCACGCTTCAGACCCGCCTGATCGAGCTGGGCTGGCTGGACGGCTCCGTTGACGGCAAGTACGGCAACGCCACCGAATATGCCGTGAAGGCCTTCCAGGCCCGCTATTCCAGCCTGTGGAAGGACGGCATCGCCGGCCCCGATACCCTCAAGATTCTCTACGGCGCAGGCGCTGCGACCACCAAGACGCCCGTCGCTTCCCTGGGCATGACCCTGGAGCCCGGCGACGAGAACCCCGCCGTCACCGCCATGCAGAAGCGCCTGAAGGAGCTGGGCTTCTATAAGTCCACCGCCGACGGCGAGTTCGGCAATGTGACCAAGTCCGCCCTGATTGCCTTCCAGAAGGCCAACGGCCTGACCGCCGATGGCCGCGGCACCACTGCCACCCTCAACAAGCTCTACTCCAAGGACGCCAAGGACGCCGCTGCCTACAAGGACGAGGAAGACGCCAAGAATGAGGAGGATTCCTCCGACACCACCACCGGCGGCAACAATGTCTCCCCTGAAAACTCCGGCGATGTGACCGTCGGCGGCTACACCACCCTGCGCTGGGGCGATACCGGCCCCGCCGTCAAGGAGCTGCAGCAGGCCCTGAAGAACCGCGGTTACTACACCGGCAAGCTGGATTCCACCTTCGGCAGCGGCGTGTATGCAGCGGTCAAGGCCTTCCAGAAGCAGTATGGCCTGAAGGTTGACGGCATCGCCGGCCCCGCCACCCAGATGCTGCTGTATAACACCTCCGCCACCAGCGCGGATACCAACACCAGCCTGAAGAAGGGCTCCTCCGGCACCAAGGTGCGCAACCTGCAGTACGTGCTCTACGAGCTGGGCTACTATGACGGCACCATCACCGGCAACTACGATGACCTGACCGCCAATGCCGTGCGAGCCTTCCAGATTCAAAACAACCTGACCCCTGTGGACGGCGTGGCTGGCTCCAAGACCCTGAAGGTCCTCTACTCCGGCAACGCCCTGAGCGCCACCGCCTCCTCCGGCAGCTATACGACCCTGAGCAAGGGCAGCAAGGGCACCGCTGTGGTGGAACTGCAGGAATCCCTGTACAAGCTGGGCTACCTGAGCGAAATCACCGGCGAGTACGACAACGCCACCGTGGAAGCGGTGAAGAACTTCCAGCGCCGCAACAGCCTGAGCGTTACCGGCAAGGCTGACAGCGATACCCAGCGCAACCTCTACTCCGGCGGCGCCAATCCTGCCTGGTAAGCACAACCGACACATCCGGGGGAGCAGCCTGTCACCATGGCTGTTCCCCCTTTTTTATCGCAAAGGAGGATCTCATGCGTAAAATCATCGCCCTGCTTCTGTGTCTGTGGATGCTCCCCGCGGCCCTGGCAGAGAAGCTGCCTTACCCTGCCGACACGGTGATCTCCGTCCTTCCGCTGACCCAGGCCCAGCGCACCCTGGTTGATACCCTCTACGGGCCCATCCTGCGCAGCGACAGCCGCATCGAGCTCCCCCAGGGCACCCTTTACGAGGACGTCTCCGCCGCCATGAACGCCCTCATGCAGGATTATCCGGAGCTGTTCCACCTGGGCCGCAGCTATTCCATCGGCTATTACCAGAACACCCCGGAATACGCCACCCATGTCACCCCCACTTACCGCATGGACGCTGCCGCTGCCGCCGCCCTCCGGTCTGAATTGATGGCCCAGGCTTATCTGGCCGCCGACAGCGCCGATGACCCGGAGCCCATCCTGGATGTGCTGTGCCGGTCCGTCATCTACGGCGGAGACGAGGAAATGCGCCATACCGCCGTAGGGCCGCTGCTCCAGGGCGCCGCTACCTGCGAAGGCTACGCCCAGGCCGTGACGCTGCTCCTGCGGCTCAAGGGCATTCCCTGCGGCGTAATCGTCGGCAGCGCCACAGACAGCGCAGGCCAGACCGACCGCCACGCCTGGAACATCGCCCGCATGAACGGCTACACCCTCCTGGACCTGACCTGGAACGACCAGAACGGCCTGGGCCTCAACACCCGCTGGTACTATGGGTTATCCTCCGCGCAGATGGGCCGGGATCACTACCCGGACGCCAATCAGGTCATCCCCGTCTGCGGCGAGCAGGACAATTGGCACGCCCAGCGCGGCCTGATCATCACCACAGAAGCAGATCTTTACGCTGCCCTGCGCACCTTCTCCCGGGATGGGGAAGTGAATCTGCGCTTCGCCGATCACGCCCTCTACACCCGTGCCGCCCATGACACCAACGCCCTCCTGGATGACTTCAACCGCCATTCCCCCGAGGAGGCCTTCTACGGCGCATACTCCATCATGCATTCCGACGCGCAGATGTGCCTCATCCTGCAGCGCGCAGAGTAAGGTTTTTCTTGCAAGGCATGGCATAGTGTGATATAATAAATTGGTTGTCCATATTTATTCGTAGATATTCATTCGCTGCATTTCGTGGCATAGCATTATTTCTTGGAGGAAATCCCATGTTTGAATGGCTGAAGAAGCTCTTTGGCGTCAGCAACGAGGCTGAGGTCAAGAAGCTTTCCCTGATTGTTGACAAGGTAGACGCACTGGAGGACAGCTACAAGCAGCTGACCGACGAGCAGCTCCGCCAGAAGACCGACGAATTCCGCAACCGCCTGCAAAACGGCGAAACCGAGGATGATATCCTCCCCGAGGCCTTCGCCACCGTGCGCGAGGCTGCCTGGCGCGTGCTGGGCATGCGCCCCTACCGCGTGCAGGTGATGGGCGGTCTGACACTGCATCAGGGCCGCATCGCCGAAATGAAGACCGGCGAAGGCAAGACCCTGGTTTCCACGTTGCCCGCATATCTCAACGCGCTGTCCGGCAAGGGCGTACACGTCGTCACCGTCAACGATTACCTGGCCCGCCGCGACTCCGAGTGGATGGGCAAGGTGCACCGCTTCCTGGGCCTGACGGTCGGCCTGATCGTCCATGACCTGGAGCCTGCCCAGCGCCGCGCCGCCTACGCCTGCGACATCACCTACGCCACCAACAACGAGCTGGGCTTTGACTACCTGCGCGACAACATGTGCGTCCGCAAGGCCGAGCTGGTGCAGCGCGGTCATCACTTCGCCATCGTGGACGAGGTGGACTCCATCCTGATCGACGAGGCCCGCACGCCCCTGATCATCTCCGGCCAGGGCGACAAGTCCACCGACCTGTACGAAAAGGCAGACGCCGTCGTGAAGGCCCTGCGCCGCGACGAGCACTTCACGGTGGACGAGAAGAAGAAGTCCATCGTCCTCACCGACGAGGGCGCCCAGCGGGTCGAGAAGGCCTTCGGCATCGAAAACATCAACGACGCGGAGAACGCCGAGCTCAGCCACCATATCCACAGCGCATTGCGCGCCCACTTCATGATGAAGCGCGATGTGGACTACGTCGTGCAGAACGGCCAGGTCGTCATCGTGGACGAGTTCACTGGCCGACTGATGATCGGCCGCCGCTATTCGGAAGGTCTGCATCAGGCCATCGAGGCCAAGGAGCACGTCAAGGTCGAGCGCGAAAGCCGCACCCTGGCTACCATCACCTTCCAGAACTACTTCCGCATGTACAAGAAGCTCTCCGGCATGACGGGCACCGCCCTCACCGAAGAGGAGGAGTTCCGCGGCATCTACGCCCTGGACTGCGTGGAGATGCCCACCAACAAGCCCAATATCCGCAAGGATCTGGACGACGTGGTCTACAAGAACAAGGCCGCCAAGTTCAACGCCGCCATCAATGCCATCCAGGCTGCCCACGAGAAGGGTCAGCCCGTGCTGGTGGGCACCGTCACCGTGGAGACCAGCGAGATGCTCTCCGCGATGCTGCGCCGCCGCGGCATCCCCCATGACGTGCTGAACGCCAAGAATCACGCCCGCGAGGCAGAGATCGTCGCCCAAGCCGGTCACTACGGCGCGGTCACCATCGCCACCAACATGGCGGGCCGCGGCACGGACATCCTGCTGGGCGGCAACCCCGAATTCCTCGCCCGCCGCGCCATGCGCCAGGAGGGCTATGAGGACGAGATGATCGAGGCCGCCGTCGGCCACGCGGAGAACGTGAGCGAGGAAGTCCTCGCCGCCCGCGCCAAGTACCAGGAGCTCCACGCCGCCTTCAAGAAGGAGACCGACAAGGAGCACGAGCGCGTGCTCAAGACCGGCGGTCTGCACATCATCGGCACCGAGCGTCATGAGAGCCGCCGCATCGACAACCAGCTGCGCGGCCGCGCGGGCCGTCAGGGCGACCCCGGCTCCACCCAGTTCTTCATCTCCCTGGAGGACGACCTGATGCGCCTCTTCGGTTCCGAACGCATCGGCCCGATGGTCGAGCGCCTCGGCCTGAAGGACGACGAGCCCCTCACCGCGGGCCTGCTCACCAAGCAGATCGAATCCGCCCAGAAGAAGATCGAGGGCCGCAACTACGAGATCCGCAAGCACGTGCTGGAGTACGACAACGTCATGTCCCGCCACCGCGAGACCATCTACGGTCAGCGCCGCCGGGTGCTCATGGGCGAAAACGTCCGCGAGAACATCATCGGCATGGCCTGCCATCTGATCGACGCGGCAATGGACCGCCACTGCAACGCCGAGGACAGCAAGGAATGGGACATCCCCGAGCTGGAGAAGTACCTGGAAAATCTGTGCATCCGCCACGGCAAGATCCAGGAGCTGAAGCAGCTGATCAAGGACGAGGACCGCGACGGCTTCATCGAGGCCCTGAAGGAAGACGCCCGCAGCCTTTACGAGGAGCGCGAAACCCTGCTGGCCGAGCTGGGCGTTGACATGCGCGAGTTCGAGCGCGTGATGCTGCTGCGCTCGGTGGACGTGCGCTGGATGGATCACATCGACGCGATGGACACGCTGCGCGACGGCATCGGCTACCGCGCCTACTCCGGCAAGAACCCCGTTACCGAGTACCAGATCGAGGCTGGCTACATGTTCGAGGAACTCAATCACCTCATCCGTGAGGACACGGTGCGCCGCATCTACCAGGTGCGCATCGAAAAGACCCCCGAGCGCATCCAGACCGTCAAGGCCACCCAGGAGGGCAAAGTCGCCATGGCCGCCCGTGCCGGCGGCGGCGTGCAGCAGCCCCGCCGCGTCGCCCCATCCCAGCGCGTTGGCCGCAACGATCCCTGCCCCTGCGGCTCCGGCAAGAAGTACAAGGCCTGCTGCGGCAAGAATCAGCCCACGGAGGGGTGACGGCTCCCTCCGTCTTCGCTCGCGGGTTTCACCCGCTCACGAATCCACCTCCCTCGAGAGGGAGGCTATCCCCTCAGTCGCCTGATGGCAACAGCTCCCCCATAAAGGGGAAGCTTGTATGTCACGCAGCCAAAGGCTCCCTCTCGAGGGAGCTGGCTCCGCGCTCGCGCGGAGACTGAGGGAGTTCACACAAGACACCAACCATGATAGAAATAGAGGTAAATCACCATGTCAATGCTTGACCTGCAGCAGTACACCCAGGATCTGGCGGCGCTCCGCAAGACCCTGACCGAGGCCGGCGAGGCCCTCCACATCGAGTCCCTCAAGGAGCAGCTGGAGGAGCTCACCGAGGAAATGAACCAGCCCGAATTCTGGAATGACGCCGACCGCGCCAACAAGATCAACCAGAAGGTGGGCAACATCCGCAACAAGATTGAGCACTACGAAGGCCTGCTGTCCACGGCGGACGACATCGAGGTCGCCATGGAAATGGCCGAGGAAGAGCAGGACGAATCCCTGGTGGACGAGGCCGGCGAGATGCTGGCAGATCTGAAGGAGAAGACCGCCGCCCTGGAGTTGGAAACCCTCATGCGCGGCCAGTATGACGACTCCAACGCCATCCTGTCCCTGCATGCGGGCGCGGGCGGCACCGAGGCCCAGGACTGGACCGGCATGCTCTACCGCATGTACACCCGCTACTGCGAGCAGATGGGCTTCCAGGTGAAGGTCCTCGATTACCTGGACGGCGATGAGGCGGGCGTGAAGTCCGTCACCTTTGAGGTGTCCGGCGACCATGCCTACGGCTACCTGCGCGGCGAAAAGGGCGTGCACCGTCTGGTGCGCATTTCCCCCTTCGACTCCCAGGCCCGCCGCCACACCTCCTTCTCCTCCCTGGACGTGGCCCCCATGCTGGACGATATCGACCAGGAGATCGAGATCAACATGAACGAAGTCCGCGTGGACACCTACCACTCCTCCGGCGCGGGCGGCCAGAACGTCAACAAGACCTCCTCCGCCGTGCGTATGACCCACTACCCCACCGGCATCGTCGTGGCCTGCCAGACCGAGCGCGACCAGGTGCAAAACCGCGCGACCTGTATCGCCATGCTGAAGTCCAAGCTGCTGGAGCTGCGCATCCGTGCCCGCGAGGAAGAAATGGCCGAGATCAAGGGCGAAATGAAGAAGATCGAATGGGGCAGCCAGATCCGCTCCTATGTTTTCCAGCCCTACACCATGGTCAAGGATCACCGCACCTCCTTCGAGTCCGGCAACATTGACGACGTCATGAACGGCAATATCAAGGGCTTCGTGACGGCGTATTTGAAGATGCAGTAATTTTTCTGAAAGGTCTTGCCTGCGGGAGAGCCCTCTCAGTCATCGAACAAGTTCGATGCCAGCTCCCCCACAGGGGGAGCCTTTTGGTTGGTGGACACAATAAAATGGCTTCCCCTTGAGGGGAAGCTGTCAGCCGCTTGTCGGCTGACTGATGAGGTGTCTGTCACGCGCTTCCATGTTTCCACCTCATCCGACCTCCCTTATGGTCGGCCACCTTCCCCTCGAGGGGAAGGCTTTAAGGAGCCTATGCACAAACTTCTCTCCATCCTGCTCGCGCTGCTGATGAGCATCGGCCTCCTCGCCGCTGCCATTTATCTCCCCGCCACAGCAAACTGGGTCATGCGCCCCCTGATGGAGCACTACGCTCCGCCAGAGGACACCCATCTCCCTGCGGAGGAATACGCTCCGGTGGCGGACATGATCACCCGCTATTTGAAGGGCGGGAACGACGCTTTCCAGCATGTTTTCACGGTGGACGGCACTGAATACGCCGCCTTCAACCAGAAGGAACAGCACCACATGGCGGACGTGCAGGACTTGTTCCGACTGTGCCGATTTGTGGCCTGGCTGGGCTGGGGCATTGTCATCCTCGGCGGTCTGTCTGCCCGCAGGAACCTTGACTGGCGCCCCTTCCGCCGCACGCTCATTGCCATCCTGGCGGCAGTAACGGTGATCGTCATCCTTGCCTGCATCGACTTCGACAGCCTGTTCGTGCTGTTCCACAAAGTCGCCTTCACCAACGATTTGTGGCTGCTTGACCCGCGCACCGATTTGCTCATCCGCCTGATGCCCATCGAATTCTTCATCAGCTATGCCGCCATCATCGGCGGAATCTGGCTGCTGGGGATGGCGGCGATGCTGGTCATCAGTACCATCCGCATCAAGAAAATGCAAGATAAAGGGGAGTGAAATCCCAATGACATACACCGAATCCGCCCTCCAACAGGCTGACGCCCTCCGCAAAAAGGACAAGGTTCGCATCCTGGCCCTGGAGACCTCCTGCGACGAGACCGCCGCGTCCATCGTGGAGAACGGCCGCACCATCGTGTCCAACGTGGTGTTCAGCCAGATCGACCTGCACGCCCTCTACGGCGGCGTGGTGCCGGAGATCGCCAGCCGCGCCCATGTGGAGGCCTGCGACCGCGTGATCGACGAGGCCCTGCGCGAGGCCGGCATGTCCTTGCAGGATGTGGACGCCCTCGCCGTCACCCACGGCCCCGGCCTGGTGGGCGCGCTGCTCACCGGCGTGAGCTGCATGAAGGGCCTCTCCTACGCGGCGGACAAGCCCCTCATCCACGTCAACCACATCGAGGGCCACGTCAGCGCCAACTACATCTCCAACCCGGAATTAACGCCGCCCTTCTTGTGCCTGGTGGTCAGCGGCGGACACAGCCACATCGTCCGGGTGAATGACTACGGCGATTACACCCTGCTGGGCCAGACCACCGACGACGCTGCCGGCGAAGCCTTCGACAAGGCCGCCCGCGTGCTGACGCTGCCTTACCCCGGCGGCCCCCGCATCGACGCGCTCGCCGAAGAGGGTGATCCCCACTACATGGTTTTGCCCCATCCCCACACGCCCGGGCGCTATGATTACTCCTTCTCCGGCATGAAGACGGCCTTCCTCAACGCCGCCAACAAGCTGGAAATGAAGGGCGAGCCCCTCCCGAAGGCGGACATGGCGGCATCCTTCCGGCATGCGGTGGTGTCCGCGCTTACGGAGAAGGCCATCCTCGCCGCAAAGGAAACGAAGGCGCCTGCCCTGGCCATGGCCGGCGGCGTCTCCGCGAACCGCCTGCTGCGCCGCATGATGCAGGAGGAGGCCGATAAGGCTGGCATCCCGCTGTATATGCCCAAATTGAACCTGTGCACCGACAACGCCGCGATGATCGCCTCCGCCGCCTACTTCCGGCTCATGAAGGGCGAAACTGCGCCGCTGACCCTCAATGCCATGCCCGCGCTAAGGCTGGTGTAAGGTTTTCAGACGCAAAAAACGACATTTGGGCCGAAATCCCTTGCAGCCTTTTTGCCAGTCTGCTATGATAAGCGCAAATGACAAAGGAGGGTTCCGCAATGACCGTCTGGATGCGCCTTGGCCGCCTCATCCCCCGCAACCGGGAGGGCAAATGGCCCCTGGCTGTGCAGCTCCTTGTATTTGTGCTGTTCGAGGCGCTGTTCATCTATGGCAAGTACCAAGCCAGCTATCAGGCCTACGACCCTGCGCTGAGCAACTGGGCGATTGATGTCTTCGGCGTTGAGCATTTCGACAAGGTTCTCACGCTGCTGTCCATGCTGATCACGGCGGAGGTCTGCGCGTGGCATATTGGCTTGCAGAGGTATATCACCTTCGGCGGACATACGCCCCGCCGGTGGACGATCCTACCCGTGATGCTGGGGAATTTCGCGCTGAGCATCGTCACCTGGCTGCTGAGCGAACAGCTCATGCGTCTGGAGTTGCCCCTGCCGACGGAGAACATGATGGTCTACACAGTCATTCACAGCATGCTGTATGTGGCAATCGTGGTCGTATTCTGTGCGCTGGTGCACGCCTTCCGTTTCGGCAAAAAGAGCCATGCCGGATGGCTTGCGGCGGCAGACGGCATCCTTGTGCTGCTGCTGACGCTGTGTATTGCATGCTCCGGTCAGATGCAGCAGGACATGCTGGAGGAAGCCTGCGCTGACCCTGCAGCCCAGCAGGTGACCGTCACCACCATCGGCGTCCCGGAGGGTGTGGGCGAGGAATCCAACGCACTGCTTGACGCGCTCCTGGCCCATAGCGGCCTGAACGCAGAGGACGTGGTCATCGTCCCGGCTGGGGATATGCTGTCCTCCATGCAGGCCGCGACTGACCCCTTCGCCGCCTACGAGGAGGCCATGAAGCCATCCAACCTAGTGGGTGATATTCTGATGTGGGTGCAGCTGCTTCCCATCTTCTTTGCCATGAAGCGCTGGCTTTTTCCCTTTGACGACGCAAGCTCCGCGCAGAAAGCCGATATGTCGCCAAGTTCCTGCTGATTACCCTCAATGCCATGCCCGCCCTGCGATTGGTGTAAAATACAAAGGAGGATTGGCCATGTTTCCCAACGACCAGCGCGACACGACCCCTGCCCAGCGCCCTGAGTTTGTCAAGATTCTGATCTTCATTGGCCTCACGCTGGCAGTCAGCTTCATCGATTCCCTCTTTTTCTCCCGCATCGTCAACAGGCTCTATCTTGCCTTTTCCGGTACGCTGGCCACCTTCCTGATCAGCAATCTTTATTCCTTTGCCCTTTGCTGCATTTTGGTCTTTCTGTACCGCCGGTATGTCTTTCACAGCAAGAGACCGTTGTTTTCGGCCGTCTGGATTCTCTTTGGCATGCAGTTTGCCCGCTCCATCCTGCTTAACGCCTTCCTCTCCTGGCTGATCTCTTCCGGCACGGCCATCAATTTGAGCTTCTACAGCCTCATTGCCACCGGATCCTATTACGGCGTCCTGGCGCTGTTCTATCTGATCGCGCGCAACCGCCTGTACCTTGATGTGGGAGGCGCCAAAGTGCTCAGCTCCCGTTCTGGTACCAGCACGGACAACGATCCCGCTATCCTTGGCATTGACCTGGAGGACATCAACCGGCGCAAGCAGCGTCAGCAGCTCAATCGCATCACCGGCAGGTCCAGCATGGATGCATCTGCCCGCAGGTCCGGGATGGGCCTTGCCCGCAAGCTTGACCTGGACAGCAACAACGAGCGCGTCATTGCCCAGAGCAGCCGCGACGCCATTCGCGTCATGGAGCACAAGTCGCTGGACATAAAGCACGAGTGGAACTGCGATGACCACGACGGCCGGCAGTCCAGCGCCGCCCCTGAGCGCGTCATTGCCCGGGGCAACAGCAACGCCATCCATGTCACCGAGCACAGCAGCCTCGACATGAAGCACGAGTGGAACTGCGACGATCGCGGCGCTGCCCAGCCCGACAGCCATACCTCCGCGCACGTTATCGCCCCGGGCAGCCACAGCATCCATGTCACCGAGCACAGCAAGCTGAACATCAAGCACGAGTGGAACTGTGATGACCGGGATTCCGCCCTGCGCGTCAACCCCAGCAGCCGCAGTTCAGATCCCGTTGAGGAAGAGGAAGACTATAATTCTCTCGATCAGCTGGCATCCGCTGCTTCACTTCACAACATATTCCATTCATAATGCCAGCACCCACAAAGGAGGACCCGTCCATGCAGAATAAGCCAACCCCCGCCCCCCGCAAGCGCCCGGAGATCGTCCGTATCCTGATTTACACCGGTATCACGCTGGGCGTCAACCTGGCACTTTCCATTCCCTACAATCTGGTGTTTAACGCTCTTGTTCAGGGTCTTCTGATCAACGGCGGTATGTCCTCCGATGTGTTCAATGTCATCTCCTGGATTTTCGGCAGCATGCACACCTATGGCCTGTGCATCATTGAGGGCCTCCTGTTCCGCCGCCTGGTCTTCCGCAGCAAGTTCAATGCCTTCCTGCCCATCCTGGTGATGTGCGGCCTAAAGGATATTATCGACATCATCCGAACCATCGTGGGCCCCATCCTTCTGGCGCAGATGTCCATCGACCAATACGTGACGACCATGAACATTTTTTCCTACGCAACCCTCTTGATCGTGGCGGTGCTGGGCTACGTCATCATGCGCTGCGGCTTCTACAAGCGTACGCTGGATACCCTGGTGAAGCAGGCTGAGCCCTGCCCCGCCGAAGACTTCCCCTGCAGCACCAATGAAGGAGTATAAACGATGAATAAAAACATCTGGCAAGCCATCAAGTTCACCCTGTTCAGCCTGAGTGCAGGCATCATCCAGGCAGGCAGCTTCGCCATCTTCCGCATGATTTTCGGCGAGGAGGCCTACTGGCTGAATCACCTGCTGTCCCTGACATTGTCTGTGCTGTGGAACTTCACCTTCAACCGCAAGTTCACCTTTAAGCCCACGGGCCACGTCGCCCGCGACATGGCGCTGGTATTTGCGTTCTACGCCGTGTTCACCCCCGTGACCATGTGGGGCGGCCAGCAGCTGGTCACCCTCGGCGTGTTTGACTGGCTGGTGGAAGGCGGCGTGATGGTTCTCAACCTGATCACCGAGTACCTGTTCCAGAAGTTCGTGGTGTACAAAGAGAAAGCGGAGTAAATTGCCGCACACAAAAATCGCCATCCTCACGGACGGCGATTTTTCTTATTCTCTTACAGGCCCAGGAGATTCCCCAGCCAGTCCAGCAGCGGATTGCCTGCCTCCTGCGGTTCCTCCACGCCCATCAAACGGCGCAGCGCAGCGGCATCCTCCTGCGTGCCGCAGATCAGGAACACCATCTGATCCCAGCCGTCGCTGACAATATGGAGCTGCTTGTCAAAGCCCTCCACCTTCAGCGTTTGATTGAGGAAGTCGATGATTTCCCCGTTGAGCCAGTCCCCCTCGCTTTTCAGGGTGGTCACATAGGAATGGCCGTTAAAATCGAAGTACACCTTGCGTTTGCCCTCGAGATACGCGTTCATCCCGGACAGATCCTCGCGGACATTGGTGATCTGCGCCTCCGGCAGAATGGCCTGCACGCCCTGCAGGAACTCGGTGTACATGCCCACAATGTTGAAGAACTCCGCGTCAAAGACGTAGATCCTGTCCGACGTGGGCGTCCAGGTCAATGTGTCATAATCGTACTTGCCGATGCCCTGGCACAGCAGCAGCTGATACACCAGGTCGCCCTGGTCTGTTGCCGCAATGATGCCTGACTGGGCGTACCAAGCCTGCATCATGCGGTGCTGCTCCAGGGCCATGGCGAAGGCCTCATCCGATATGGGATAGCCCAGCTTCTCCACGGCCTGCCGCGCCCTGCGCATGTCCGTCTCGTCCGGCTGTTCCGCCAGCGCCAGGCCTGCGTTCAGCAGCATCATGACCGCCAGCAGCATCATCAGCAGCTTCTTCATCGGCCTCTCTCCTTCAGCGCCTGGGCGATCGACATCTTCTCCCAGGGGTAGGTCAGCTTGGGGTTCTCCGGGAAGCCGCGGTAGAGATAAATCCGACTGTCCACAGGCAGCTGGTGGGCCACCTCAGTCAGGGGGGAGTTGGGATCAAAGTACTGCAGCAGCTTAATGAGGTCATAGCCCTCGGGCGACTGCATCAGATAGTAGCGGCTGCGGTCCACCTCATGCATGTCCAAGCAGCCCAGGCTGTCGGTGATGGGCTGCACGGTGGAGACCGCATCCCAGCCTTCCGCCAGGAGACGCAGATATTCGTCGATCAGCTCGCCCGTCACCAGGGGACGCACCGCATCCAGGATAACCACCCGTTCGCAGCCCATATCGCGCAGGGCGGTAAGGCCGTTCAGCAGCGTCTCATTGCGGGTGGCGCCGCCCCTTGCCGTGCGGAAGCCATGCTTCTTCTGCAGCTGCCGCAGCTGGGGGCAGTCCGCGCCGGCAACAAGCACGAGGTCGGTGGTTTGCGCCTGCATGGCAGCCTCGATGACGTACTCGATCACCATCTTGCGGCGGATGCGGGTGTACTGCTTGGGGACGCTGGCGCCAAATCGCGCGCCTACGCCGCCGGAAAGTATCAGGGCTGCGTTCATGCCTGCACCGCCTCCTCGGCCGGAGCGGCGTCGAGGGTCATGCCGGGCTGCCAGTCGCCCTCGGATACCGGAGGCTCCCCGTCATCCTGGGGAAGGATCTCTTCCTCGATGGCGTCCATCATTTCATCCTTGGTGGCAGAGGGCAGCGCGCCGTTGCGCACCAGCATCATCAGGGTGCCGGCAGCGGTGTAGATGATCTCGCGGATACGGGACATGATGGAGGCCGTCAGGCTCAGGGGGGAGGCCAGACCCACCCAGCTCATCGCCAGGGCGAGGCCCATCTCGCGGGTGCCGATCTGCATGGGGATGAAGGCAAACAGGTTGCCCACCAGCGACGCGCAGGAAAGCGCCACCACGCAGTAGATATAGGGCACGTTCAGATCCAGGGCCAGGAAGAGCAGCCAGAACTCCGCCGCCTCCAGCAGACGGGCGACATATTCCACCAGCGCCGTCAGCCAGAAATCGCCGTGACGGGCATAGAAGGCTTCCATGTCCCGGTCCACCTCTTCAAACTGATCGCGCTTTGCATCCAGCAGCGCCACCAGCTTCTTGCCCACCAGAGGGAGCTTGCCCAGCAGCGCCATCAGGGAAACCACCAATCCCCGCTTGCAGAACAGCAGGAACAGCACGATACCCGCGCCGCAGGCCAGCGCCATGAGGATGACGCCCGCCGTCACCACCCCGGACCCGGGGCAGCCGCTCACCAGGTACAAAACCGCACCCGTAAACCAGAACATCACATGGGAGAAGGTGTTCATCACCGTGAAGGTCAGCGTGGCTGCCACGGCCTTTTCGGTCCCCAGCTTGGGCTTCATCTCCATGATACGGTAGAACTCGCCGCCCACCAGGCCCGCGGGGGTCACATGGTTGAGGGCAAAGCCAGAGATCGTCACCCGCAGCAGCTGCCCGAAGGACACGTCCTTGCTGCGCCAGTTCATGGTGATGCCGTAGCCCAGGGCCTGCAGCACATAGATCACGCCCCACAGGCAAAGCAGCGACGGCAGCCACAGCGGCATCAGCCGCAGCACACGGCCGGACCAGTCAACCTGGGAGAAGTCGGTGCTGGCGATCATCACCGCCACGCCCACAACGCCCACGATGAAGAAAACCTTGTTCCAGATGCCGGACTTGCTTTTCTTCTCCTTGTAGCCGGGGAGCTTGTATTTCTTGAGGATATCCAGCGCCAGGGCCTCATAGCTGCGCTGGGTGTAGATTTTCAGCGCACCAAAGCCAATGAACTCGATCGGGAAGTAGAGCAGCGGCACGCCCAGCAGCACCAGCGCAAAGAACAGATACGCCCGGGCATTGAAGGTGAGCACGTTGGTCAGCTGGATGTACTTGCGGCTGCCAGTGAGGTAATCCTGGCGGATGCCCTCGCGGGTCGCCTCGTCCGCGTCCAGATAGCCGTTGTAGACCTTCTGGAAGGTGGGGGTAATCTTCTCCTGAGAGAAGGTGAAGATTCCGTCAATGAAGAGCATCACCTTCTGGACGTAGGCGCCCTCCTTGGGCAGCGCCAGGCGCTGACGGGTGATATCCTCGGAGCGGTGGAGCTCATCGCCGTGCTTGTTCTTGAGGAAGAACAGGTGGATGTTGCGGTAGCGGTCCGCCATGGTGCACTGCTGGGCGTGGCCCAAGAGGCCGCAGACGATGGCGATCGCCCAGATGATCCAGCCCCAGGTGGGACCATTCAGGAAGGGGATGGGGTCATCGTAGAGGCGGCAGCACACGGCGCAGTACATCGCGATGTACCACAGCGTGGAGGAGGTACCGTCCAGCACGCGGCCCAGGGCGGTCTTCATGCCGGTGAGGCGGGCCATCTGGCCGTCGGTGGAGTCCAGGATGTTGGCCAGGATCACCAGCAGCACGCCCAGGAGGTTCCACCCGAAGTGCTCGGGATAGAACATGACGCCGCCCGCCACGCCGATGAACATGGACAGGATGGTGACCATATTGGGCGTCCACTTGATGTGGATGAAGAAGCGGGTAAAGAGGTATCCCAGGGGCTTGGTAAAGATCTTGTCGAAGTGCTCCTCGGTGTCCATGGATTTATAGCTGGCCGGGACGTCGCGGCGCATGTCCGCAATAAACGCCCTGACCTTTTCGGAAAATGACATGGCTTTCGCCTCCTGATTGCTTAAGTATGCATGAGGGCGTCCACATAGTCCCAGGCGCGCTTGGCCCAATCGGCGGCAAAGCAGATCTCCTGGTAGGTATTGCCCTCAATGAAGGTGTTGCAGCTGCGCAGCGTCACGTCGATGGCGAAGGCATGCAGCACCTCCTCCAGGGGGGCGTTTCCGCCGCTGAGCCGCAGGGCCATCTGGCGGAAACAATCCACCGGAAGAGGTTTCTCCTTCATGGCCGTCCCCAGGTAACGCGCCCACTCGAAGGCGAAGGGAGCCACATAGCCCAGGGGGTCGATCAGCAGGCAGCCGTTTTCTTCCTCCAGCAGGTTGAAGGCATGGGCGTCACCGTGGATGAGGCAGCGCTCGCTCCCTGCAAAGGCATCCATGGCCTTCTCCGCCCGGTCAATGGACAGAGCCAGATGGGCATAGCCGGCATCGCCGGTGCTGGCGATCTCCCGGAGGGCATTGGCGCTCACCTGTGCCAGCACGTCCTCATAATGGGGGACATGGGTATTGTCTTCGTCTGTGGCGACACAGCGCTGGTCATACAGCGCGGTGATGGCAGATTCCTTCCTATCGGGATCGGCGCCCTCCATCGCAGGGACGTACTTAAGCAGCATCGCACCCAGCTTTTCGTCCACGGCATAGAGGGGGCACATCTCCTTGTAGGGCAGATGACGATAGCAGTACACCTCGCCCATCAGCCGCGGAGAGAACCAAGGGACGATCTTCATCGCGACGGGGCCATACTTTTCACTCCGGCCATAGAGGATGGTGCCGAAGCGGGAATCCCGCTCGTGACCCTCCACCGTCACGCCCCACATATCCTCCAGGCGGCGTACTTCCCCGTCAAAGGAAGCCAGCCAACCCGGCGTATGCTCCGGGTACTGCTGCATCAGGTACTGCAGCGTCGCCGGAGAAATCAATTCGTGATATATCATGGTTGAAGCAGCTTCTTTCTGGTAATCTTAAGCATTCGGCATAAAACGCCAGTTTTTATTATACCAGTGTTTTGTGAATTGAACAAGTATTTTCCCCGATCGAAAACCATTCTTAATAGAATTCTAAGGCAGAAAAATCAGGTTGTCTTTCTTGGCCTGATATGGTATAATATGTTTTATCCCGACAGAACATCTCCCTTTTGCATGATGAAAGGATGATTCTCTTATGAAGAAGCTGTTTTTCCTTGCCACGGTCATCACCATGCTGCTGCTACTGGGCGGCGTGGCGCTTGCCGGCCATCCCTGCGACCAGTGCGGCAGCAGCGCTACCAGCCTGGTGGGCTCCGGCTCATGGTGTCACTGGTACTGCGAGGCGTGTGACTACACCACCTCCCGCAACCATGATCCCAACAGCTACAACTCCGGCCTCGTGCCCGACAGCTGCTCCGGTTCCTGCCGTTGGTGCGGTGCTTCGGCCAGTTATTCCAGCCATACCTTCCGCAACTGGACCCTCAACAGCGACGTGACCTGCACCACCGACGGTACCGAGACCGCCCGCTGCGAAAATGCGCAGTGCCGCGCCACCAATACCCGTCCCGCTCCCGGTTCCGCCCTGGGCCATGATTACGTCAAGACCGTCCATACCCCCACCTGCGACAACATCGGCTACACCAACCATCAGTGCAGCCGCTGCCCCGAGTTCTTCAACGATGACGTGAAAGCGCCTCTGGGCCATTCCCACACCCGCTGGACCTACAACGGCGACGGCACCCACACCTCCACTTGCTCCCGTGAGCACTGCGATGTCACCTTCACCTCCTCCTGCTCTCCCGTGACCACCGTCGTGGGCGGACAGAAGCTGAGCATCTGCACCATCTGCGGCCACCGCATCAGCCTGGGCGATGGTTCCAGCATGGAAACCTCCGGCAACGCCGGCGCCCATCTGGACGCCACCGCGCTCCCCGGCGAGCTGGTCGTCCTGGTTGACGCTGCCCCCCTGGACGTTCCCATGAGCACCGAAGCCTTCTACATGTTCATCACCAGCCTGCAGAAGGACGGCGCTGAGGTTCCCTTCTCCGGCCGCGTGGAGATCACCATCGACCTGAACGAGCATCCCTTCTCCATGCCCGACAGCATCTTCTTCGAGATGCCCCCCTCCGAGCTCAAGGCCAGGGCCTTCAAGATCGTCCGGGTCGAGTATCAGATGGTGAACGGCGAACCCACCGAGGTGTGGGTGGAAGTCCCCTTCACCCTCAAGAATGGCATTCTCTCCTTCGAGACCGAGAAGATGGGCGTGTTCCTCATGGTGCTGAGCATCGTGGAGGCGCCCACGGCCCAGTAACCCACCTCCGATGCCCTCCCTGATGGGAGGGCCTTTTTCATACCCCCAACCCTATTCGCCGCGAGATGTGCAAAACATGCCGTGAATCAACCTTTTCCCACCAAAGGAAGTATGTTACAATGAATACAATACCAAGTGCAAACGGAGGAAAACGCTATGGCACTCCACGTCATGGAAGAAGCGAACCGCTGCCTGGGCTGCAAAGTACCCCAGTGCCAGAAGGGCTGCCCCATCAAAACCCCCATCCCCGAGGTCATCAAGCTGCTCAAGACAAACGAGCTGGATGCTGCCGGCCGCATGCTCTTTGAGAACAACCCCCTGACCACCGTGTGTTCCCTGATCTGCAACCATGAGAAGCAGTGTGAGGGTCATTGCGTCCTGGGCAAGAAGGGCACCCCTGTTCACTTTTCTGTGATCGAGAACTACATTTCCAGCACCTATGCCTCCAAGATGGTCAAGGGCCCGGCACCCTCCAATGGCATGAAGGTGGCCATCGTGGGCTCCGGCCCCGCAGGTCTGACCATCGCCATCCTGATGGCCCGCTACGGCTATCAGGTCACCATCTTCGAGGGCAAGGACAAGATCGGCGGCATCCTGCGCTATGGCATCCCGGAGTTCCGCCTGCCTAAGTCCACCCTGGATGACATCCAGTACCGCCACCTGGAATTGAAGGGCATCAAGATCCGCCCCAACACCCGCATCGGCGACGCCATTCAGGTGGATGACCTCTTCCGCGACGGCTACAAGGCCATCTTTATCGGCACCGGCGTGTGGAAGGCCAACACCCTGGGCATCAAGGGAGAAAGCTTCGGTCATGTGCACTACGCCATCAACTACCTCAACAACCCCGACGTCTACAAGCTGGGCGAGAAGGTGGTTGTCATTGGCGCAGGCAATGCCGCTATGGACGTGGCACGCACCGCCATGCGCCACGGCACCCGCAAGGTCACCTGTTTCTCCCTGACCAAGGCGATCACCGCCAGCCAGTATGAAGCCAGCTACGCCCAGCTGGAAGGCGTTGAGTTTGCCTACAACAAGAAGCCTGTCGAGATCACCGACGAGGGCGTGATTTTCCGTGACCTGATCGAAAATGAGGACGGCTCCCTCACCGAGGTGGAGGGCAGCGACGCCCTCGTCCCGGCGGATAGCGTGATCGTCTCCATCTCTCAGGGCCCGCAGAATACCATCACCCGCACCACCAGCGGCTTGAACGCCAACCCCCGCGGATTGCTGGTTGCCGACGAAAACGGCCACACCAGCCGCCCTGGCGTGTTTGCCTCCGGCGACGCCGTCAACGGCGCCCGCACCGTGGTGGAAGCCGTCGCCCACTCCAAGAAGGTGGCAGAGGCCATGCATGCATATATCCAGAGCCAGGAGGAAAAGGCGTGATCATCCGGCCTCTTGAACCCCATTCAAAGGGCCTCCCTGCGTTGCAGGGAGGCCCTTTAGGTTATCCACTTACTTTCCGCAGCTGCCGCGGCACACCAGCCGGGCAGGCACCTTGACCATCTGGGTCGGAATATCCTCGCGGTGGATGCGCTTGCGGAGGATGTCCACGGCTATGTCGATCATCTCGTTGATGGAGGGATCCACCGTACACAGCGGCATGGGGAAGCCAATCTTGGCCTGAATGTTGTCGTAGCCCACCACAGCGACATCCCGGGGGATCTTCGCGCCGGCAGCTTCCAGGCAGGAGATGGCGTTCCAGGCCTCCATGTCGCAGAAGACGAAGATGCCGTCCACGCCTTCGCGGTACCAATCCTGCAGGATGTCGGGAACGTCTGTCTGGGACGAGGCAATGGCGACATGGCGATCTTCAGGGGGGATATCTGCCTCGTCACAGGCGCGGAGGAAGCCCTGCAGGCGGTGCTCGGTGCTATAAACGATGTCGCGGCCGCACAGGTATGCCAGCTTGCGCCGCCCCGCATCGATCAGGTGCTTTGCAGCCAGGTAGCCGCCCTCGTCCTCATCGCACATGACGCAGTCGTCATGGTCATCACCCAGGCTGCGGGACATAAGCACATAGGGCGTATTGGTCTCCCGCATGCGCTGGACGGCTGCCCTGGCGTTTCTGCTGGGAAAGAGGAGGATACCGTCCACCTGACGGCTCATGGCCGTTTCCACTGCGTTCATTTCCTGCTCCGGATCCTCCCGGGCACACAGCGTCATCAGCGTGTAGCCCAGGGCGGAGGCTGCCTCATGCACTGCGTCCGCCATCACAGCATAGTAGGGATTAGACATCTCGCCCAGGATCAGCCCCAGGGTCTTCGTCCGGCCGGAACGCAGGGAACTGGCCGCGTAGTTGCGCACATAACCCATTTCCCGGGCCACCTGCTGGATGCGCTCGCAGGTCTTGACGGAGATGTCCGGCTTGTTCTTCAGCGCGCGGGAAACAGTGTTGATGGTCACGCCGGTACGCCGCGCGATATCCTGCAGCGTGACTCTTTTTTCCGGGGAAGGACCGCGCATATCGCAGCCTCCTGTTCTCTTTACATTATTAATGTAATCTTACCACGGAAGCATTTTTTTGTCAATTTCCGCACACAAAAGGGCTGCCGCACATGCAGCAGCCCGAATTTCACCCGACGAAGAGCCTTCCGCTCTCGTCCACATCCACGGTGAGGATATCCCCCGGCCGCACGTCCGCAGCAATGATGCGCCGGGCGATGAGCGTCTCCACCTTGCTCTGCAGGTAGCGCTTGAGAGGCCGCGCACCGAAGGCCGGGTCGAAGCCCTGGTCGATGACCGCATCCATCGCCTTTTCAGTCAAAACGACACGAAGCATCTTATCCGCCAGGCGCTTGTTGAGGGCGTCTACCATCAGGCCGACGATGCTGCGGATCTGCTCCTTGCTGAGGGGCTTGTAGGTGACGATCTCGTCAATGCGGTTGAGGAATTCCGGGCGGAAGTGGGCCTTCAGCAGGCGATCCACGGCGGTGCGGGCAGATTCGGTCAGGTCGCCGTCCTCGATGCCGTTCAGGATGTATTCGCTGCCCAGGTTGCTGGTCATGATGAGGATGGTGTTCTTGAAGTCCACCGTGCGGCCCTGGCTGTCGGTGATGCGGCCGTCGTCCAGCACCTGCAGGAGGACATTGAACACGTCCGGGTGGGCCTTTTCCACCTCGTCGAAGAGCACCACGCAGTAGGGCTTGCGGCGGACAGCCTCGGTCAGCTGGCCGCCCTCGTCGTAGCCCACATACCCGGGAGGCGCGCCGATCAAACGGCTGACGCTGAACTTCTCCATGTACTCGGACATGTCGATGCGCACCATGTTCTTCTCGTCATCGAAGAGCGCCTGGGCCAGGGCCTTGGCCAGCTCGGTCTTGCCCACGCCGGTGGGGCCCAGGAACAGGAAGCTGCCCAGAGGCCGATTGGGATCCTGGATGCCGGCACGGCTGCGGAGAATAGCCTCCGCCACACGGGTGACGGCCTCGTCCTGGCCGATGACCCGCTCATGGAGCACGTCCTCCAGGTGGAGCAGCTTCTCCCGCTCGCCCTCCATGAGCTTCGCCACCGGGATACCCGTCCAGCGGCCCACAATACGGGCAATTTCCTCGTCGGTGACACGGTCCCGCAGCAGGCTGTCCCCGGACTTGGCCTGATCCGCGATGGCCTCCTCGTTGGCCAGCTCCTGCTGCAGCTTGGGCAGCTCGCCGTACTTCAACTTGGCGGCGCGGTTGAGGTCGTAGGTGCGCTCCGCCTGGGCAATGTCGGCGTTCACGCGCTCGATGTCCTCGCGGAGTTTGTTCACCCGGGCGATAGCATTCTTCTCCGTGTCCCATTTGGCCTGCATCTGGTTGAAAGCGTCCCGCTGCTCGGCCAGCTCGCGCTGAACCTCCTCCAGGTGTGCCTTGGTCAGGGCGTCTTCGTCCTTTTTGAGCGCTTCTTCCTCAATTTCCAGCTGCATGATGCGGCGGCGGACGTCGTCCAGCTCCGTGGGCAGGGAGTCGATCTCCGTGCGGATCATCGCGCAGGCCTCGTCCACCAGGTCGATGGCCTTGTCCGGCAGGAAGCGGTCGGTGATGTAGCGGTTGGAAAGCGTCGCGGCGGCAATGAGAGCCGCATCCTGGATCTTCACGCCGTGGAAGACCTCGTAGCGCTCCTTCAGGCCGCGCAGGATGGCGATGGTGTCTTCCACCGTGGGCTCTCCCACCAGCACCGGCTGGAAACGGCGCTCCAGGGCCGCGTCCTTCTCAATGTACTGGCGGTACTCGTTCAGGGTCGTCGCGCCGATGCAGTGCAGTTCACCCCGGGCCAGCATGGGCTTGAGCAGATTGCCCGCGTCCATGGCGCCGTCGGTCTTGCCCGCGCCGACGATCAGGTGCAGCTCGTCGATGAAGAGGATGATACGGCCTTCAGATTTCTTGATCTCCGCCAGCACGGCCTTGAGGCGCTCCTCGAACTCGCCCCGGAACTTGGCGCCGGCAATCAGGCTGCCCATGTCCAGGGAGAAAATCGTGCGGTTGCGCAAGGAATCCGGCACGTCGCCCGCCACGATACGCTGGGCCAGTCCCTCGGCAATGGCGGTCTTGCCCACGCCGGGCTCGCCGATGAGCACGGGGTTGTTCTTGGTCTTTCGGGACAGGATGCGGATGACGTTGCGGATCTCCGCGTCCCTGCCGATGACGGGGTCCAGCTTGTTCTGCCGGGCCAGCGCCACCAGGTCGGAGCCGTACTTCTTCAGCGCGTCGTAAGTGGCCTCCGGGCTGTCGGTGGTGACACGGGTCGCACCGCGCACCTCGCTGAGCGCCTTGAGGAAGGCCTTTTCGTCGTAGCCTGCACGCTTGAGCACATCCTGCACCCGAGTATTGGCCTTGTCGCACAGGCCCATCCAGACATGCTCCACGCTGAGGTACTCATCCTTCATCTGCTTGGCGCGGGCTTCGGCCTCAATGAGGGCCTTTTCCAGGTCGGGGGAGATGAAGATCTTGTCCGCCTGCCGGCCGGGGCCAGAGATCCGGGCGATGCGGCCCAGCGCCTCCATGACACCGGCGCGCAGGCTGTCCGCAGACAGGCCGCACTTGCCCAGCAGCTGGGGGATCAGCGATGCGCCGTCCTCCATGAGGGCCATCATCACATGCTCCTGATCCACATGGGGGTGGCCATATTCCACCGCGATCTGCTGGGCCCGCTGCATGGCCTCGATGGTCTTCTGGGTGAACTGGTTCATATTCATAAGCAGTCCTCCTTGCTCGGAAGATGGTTGTTTGACTATCTTTGACCTTTAGTCAGATGTATTTTATCTCAGTTTGACCAGCTTGTCAAGAGGAAATACAAAAAATGCACCCCGAAGGATGCATTTTGCGTTTACTCCATTTCAATCAATGCGCTCAATGACCAGCTTGCCGTGGGTGGGCTCATTGAGGTCGATGCCGAAATCCCGCTTCACCTGCCAGGCGATGTAGGGCAGCGGCGTGTGCTGCTGCCAGTTGATGCGGTAATTGTCCGGGATCATCGCGCGGATCTCCTCGATGGTCACCGGGAAGTAGTTCTCCCGCACCTCGCGGTCCCAATTCTGGGTGTAGGTGTACTTGAGCAGATAGTGGCACAGGTCATGCCGGGTGACGATGGGCCCCCAGACGGCCTCGTACTCTGCCAGCTGTGCAGCATAGCGGGCGTTCTCCCGCACTCGGCGGACGTCCTCCTCCTTCGCAGGGGCAAAGGCGGCTTCACTCAGCATCATATCGCGGATGGTCACATACTTGAAGCCGGAATGGAACACCCGCTGCCAGAAGGTTTCGACGTCCGCCGCCGTGCCGTAGGAGTACACCTCGTGAATGGTGGAGGAAATGTTGATCAGCGACTTTCGGGGATCGACGCCAAGGCTGTCCCAATCGCAGGTGAAATCCGCCTGGGGGACGTTCTCCCGGGCGGCTTCCACCATCTTCTCGCTGATGTCGTAGCCCACATAGCGGCAGTCATCCCAGAAGGCATGGAGGGCCTTGATCAATTCGCCGTTGGCGCAGCCGAAGTCCACCACCGCCTCGATGGGCTCGAACACCTTGTCCGCAAAAAACATCTTGTCCAGCACGGATTTCTGCATCCGGTGGAGGTAGATGCGCATGTCCTGGATATCGTACATGGCTTACTCCTCGCCCAGCTTGCCCTGGTGGAAGTGCTTGCGGCACAGGCTCACATACTGGCTGGAGCCGCCCAGGAGGATCTGGTCGCCCTCCTTGACCACCTTGCCGTCCACCACGCGGGCGTTGCAGATGGCCTTGCGGCCGCACCAGCAGATGGTCTTGACCTCCTCGATGGAGTCCGCCCAGGCCATCAGCCACATGCTGCCCTCGAAGAAATTCTCCTGGAAGTCGGTGCGCAGGCCGTAACAGATGACGGGGATGTTCAATTCATCCACGATGCGCACCAGCAGCTGCACGCGCTCCTTGGTGATGAACTGGGCCTCATCCACGATGATGCAGTCGTAGCCGCGGGCGTCGTCGAGGGTGATGTCCTCCACGAAGCGGCACTCGGTCTCCAGCCCGCAGCGGGACTTGACGGTAGATGCGCCGTCGCGGTTCTCCAGCTTCGGCTTGAGCATGAGCACCTTCTGGCCCCGCTCCATGTAGTTGTACTGCACCATGATGGCATTGGCGGTCTTGCTGGAGCCCATCGCTCCGTAACGGTAGTAAAGCTTAGCCATAAAGGGCACCTCATTCATTCGTGATAGATCAATGATACCATATTCATCCCGCAAAAGATAGATCTTGACAGGCGGATTTTGTCAGATTTCATCCAAATTGACCGTCTTCACCCAGTCGATCTCCTCCCACGGCACATGGCAGTAGCCGCCGGGGGTCTTGTCCAGGTACTTCTGGTGATACTCCTCCGCCGGGTAGAAGCTGTCCAGCGGGCAGGCCTCCACCACCAGGGGCGCAGCGTACTGGGTCTGCAGACGGGTCAGCTCCGCGCGGACGATGGCTTCATCCGCCGTATCCACCCAGTAGACGCCGGTGCGGTACTGGTTGCCGACGTCCTCGCCCTGCTGCTCAAAGCTGGTGGGGTCGATGATGCGGAAGAACAGCCGCAGGAGCTTATCCAACGAAATGACGGCGTCGTCATACACCACGCGGACGGTCTCCGCATGGCCTGTATCGCCCTTTTTCACCTGCACATAGGCAGGGGCCTGGACATGGCCGTTGGCAAAGCCGACCTCGGTTTCAAGCACGCCGGGGGTGTTGGACATGTACTTCTCCACGCCCCAGTAGCAGCCGCCGGCAAGGTAGATGGTATGCAGCATGGTGTTGCCTCCGATCGGTTGGTTTGGTACAATGATACCACATTTTCGTGCACGTGGCAATGGGAACCACTCCCTCAGTCGCCTCACGGCGACAGCTCCCTCGAGAGGGAGCCTTTTGGTCAGTCTTTAGCAGAGTTTCCCCTTGCACCAGACAAATGAAAGTGCTATAATACCCGGCGCAGGGGCAGATTTCAATCAAGGCAGCGAATGCTGCCCTCCCTATAAAGGCGCCCTCCCCGAGAGAGCTGTCTGCGGGCACGTCCGCAGACTGAGGGAGTTCCCCTGCCATGGAGGAATCACCAATGAAGTTCAAGCTGAAGGAAATCTTCTACTATATCCGTGCCTTTGCGGTGTGGGCGCTGATGGCTGCTGCGGTGGGCGCGGTCTGCGGCGTGGTGGGCGGCGCGTTTGCCATCGTGGTGGAGGAAGCCACCCATCTGCGTCAGCATGTGAGCTGGCTGCCCTGGCTGATGCCCGTGGCAGGCCTTCTCATCGCCGGGCTGTACTGGCTGCTGAAGCTCCCCCTGTCCATCGGTACGGACGAGATCATTAAGACCGTCCGTACCCAGGAGGGCGTATCCATCAAGATGGCCCCGGCCATCTTCATTTCCACCGCGCTGACCCACCTGACCGGCGGCTCCGCTGGCCGCGAGGGCGCTGCGCTGCAGCTGGGCGGCTCCATCGGCGTGGCCATGTCCCACCTGATGCCCTCCCAGGGGGACAACCACCGGATGTTCCAGCTCTGCGGCATGGCAGCGCTGTTCTCCGCGCTGTTTGGCACGCCCCTGGCCGCGACGATCTTTGTCATCGAGATCATCGACATCGGCAAGGTGAACCACCGCGCGCTGCTGCCCTGCCTGATCTCCGCCCTGACGGCCAAGCTGGTGGCCATGGCCATTGGCGCTCCGGCGGAGGTCTTCCCCCTGGCGTCCGGCCTGGTAGAAGCGAACTGGCTGACACTGATTCAGTCCGCCTGTGTGGGCCTGTGCTGCGGCGCGGTGGCAACGGCGTTCTGCTACCTGATGCACGCCGCGGGCCGCTACATGCGCAAGGCCATCCCCAATGACTTCCTGCGCATCGCCTTTGGCGGCGCGACGGTGGCGCTGGTGACCATGGCTCTGGGCCTCCAGGACTACCAGGGCAGCGGCATGCACACCATCGTGGAGGCGCTTCAAGGCCACGCGGCCCCGGAGGCCTTCCTGCTGAAGATCGTCTTCACCGCCATGACCCTGAGCGTAGGCTTCAAGGGCGGCGAGATCGTTCCTTCCTTCTTCATCGGCGCAACGCTGGGCTGCGTGGTAGCCCCGCTGCTGGGCTTTGACCCGGCGCTTGGCGCGGGCATCGGCATCATCGCCATGTTCTGCGGCGTGACCAACGGCGCGCTGGCCTCGATGGTGCTCTCCGTGGAACTCTTCGGCGCGGAGTACCTGCCCCTCTTCGGCATCGCCTGCGCGGTCAGCTACGCCCTGAGCGGACAGGTTTCCCTGTACCACACCCAGCACTTCGAGGAGCCCAAGATGGGCCACCGCGACGCCCCCGCCGGCGACGCGCACGCTGCGTGAACTTTCCACATCAACGCAAGACGACTCTCCCTGTGAGAGTCGTTTTCATATTCTCCTGCCGAACATGTCCTTGAAGGAAATGCCGAAATGCGCCCGAAGATGGAAAAAGATATCCGCATACAGCCGCGAGGATATCTGCCCCCTTTCCAGCAGGCGGAGCATATAGGGCGTGATGTGCAGAATGTCGGCCATCTGGCGGCGGGTGAGGTGGTTCTGCTCGCGCAGGGTGTTGACATTGTGGATGAAATTCTGGAACTGCTGGTCATCTTCTGGGACAATGTACATGGGTGTGCCTCCTTTGCGGTGTGCTTTGGGGTGGTGGTTGCCACCTCATCAGTCGCTGCGGCGACAGCTTCTCCCGGTCGCAATCATAGCTTGCTCCCCGCTTTGGCTAAAAACATGCCACTGGCATGTTTTCTTAACGCGTCGCGCCTCGCGGGGAAGCCAAGGCTACTGCACGAAAGCCTTCCCCTTGAGGGGAAGGTGCCCGAAGGGCGGATGAGGTGGAAAGCCGCTTGTTACGCCGGCATCATATCACACATCTTCATGCCATATTGACTTTTACATCTATTAGATGTAAAGTAAATTATCATTCTAAATTCCTAATTCATAATTCACCGAAAGGAGTCCCCGCCATGCCGATCCCCACCGGACGCTTCGCGCCCACCCCCAGCGGCAGGCTGCACCTGGGCAACATCCTGTGCGCGATGCTGGCCTATCTGTCCGCGCGGTCGCAAGCCGGGCGGTTCCTCCTGCGCATCGAGGACGTCGATATCCCCCGCTGTCCCCGCCGCCTGGCCCAGCAGGCCATTGACGACCTGACCTGGCTGGGCTTTACCTGGGATGAGGAGCCCCTCTATCAGTCCGACCGGAGCGACATCTACCGGGCGGCCCTCCATCGCCTTGCGGAAGGCGGGCACACCTACCCCTGCTTCTGCACCCGCGCCCAGCTGATGAGCCTGGCCGCCCCCAATCTGGGCGACACGCAGGTCATCTACCAGCGCACCTGCGCGAATTTGACCCCCGAGGAAGCCGCCCAGCGCGCCCTCACCCGGGCCCCGGCGACCCGGCTGCGCGTCCCGGACGAGGATATTTCCTTCACGGACGGCCTCTTCGGCATCCAGACCGAAAACCTCGAGCGTGACTGCGGGGACTTCATCCTCCGCCGGTCGGACGGACTCTACGGCTACCAGCTGGCCGTGGTGGTGGACGACGCGCTCCAGGGCGTCACCGAGGTCGTGCGCGGCCGGGACATCCTCTCCGCCACGCCGCGGCAGCTCTACCTGCAGCGCCTGCTGGGGTACGGCGCGCCGGAATACGTGCACATCCCCCTGCTGGTGGATCATCACGGCCGCCGCCTGGCCAAGCGGGACAAGGATCTCGACCTGACGGCCCTTGCGCAGCGCTTCACCCCGGCGGACATCCTGGGCATGCTGGCCTTCAGCGCCGGGCTGATCGAGGAAGTCCGTCCCAGCACGCTGGAACAGCTCATCCCCCTGTTTGACTGGCAGAAGGTCAAGCGCGACGATCTGCGGCTGCCGGAATGCATCATGGCATAAAAAAGCTCCCCGATGGGGAGCTCTTTTCGTTACGAATCAGGATTTTGAATTTCGTTTGTGTGCCAACGACAGCCTCACAGCCCGCGCGATGAGCGCGCAGAAGTCAGCATTGGCCAAAGACCCAATCATCCCGCGTTCGCACCATGCAGCAGTACGTCGACTACCCACGCACGCCGCACGCCCGGTGCTGCCCGGCTCACCACGGCGTATCCGTCAACTCGTTGACGAACGCTTCGATGCGGTTCAGGCCCTCCATGCAGTGCTCCATGGAGCAGGCGTAGCTCAGACGGCAGAAGCCCTCCGCCTCAAAGGCGATGCCGGGGACGACCGCCACATGCTTCTCCGCCAGCAGCAGCTGGGCAAAGGTATTGGAGGTCTCGATCACGCGGCCGTTGTAGCTCTTGCCGAAGATGTTCTTGATGTTCATCATGATGTAGAACGCGCCCTTGGGCTTGCGGCAGGAAAGGCCGGGGATTTTGTTGATGCGTTCCACCATGGCGTCGCGGCGGACCTGGAATTCAGCCACCATAGGCTTGATGCAATCGTCACCGCTCTCCAGGGCCTTCATGGCGGCATACTGGGCGATGGCGTTGGCATTGGAGGTCGCGTGGGACTGGAAGGAGGTCATCGCCTTGATCTCCTGCAGGGGGCCGGCCACATAGCCGATGCGCCAGCCGGTCATGGCATAGGCCTTGGACATACCGTTGACCACGAAGGTCTGGTTCTTGATGTCCTCGGAGACATTGGCGATGGAGTAGTGCTTCTCCCCGTCGTAGATCAGCTTTTCGTAGATTTCGTCAGACACGACGTAGAAGGGATGGCTCACCGCCAGATCCGCCACGAATTCCAGCATTTCCTGGGGCCAGATGCTGCCGTTGGGGTTGGAGGGGCTGGTGATGATCATCGCCTTGGTGCGGCGGGTGACGCGGGAAGCGATGTCCTTCTTGGTGGGGATGAAATCGGTGGCCTCGTCGGTGGGGATGTACACCGGCACGCCGCCGGCCATACGCACCATCTCCGGATAGGAGACCCAGCAGGGAGTCGGAATGAGCACCTCGTCGCCAGGATCAATAATGGCCTGGAAGATGTTGTACAGGCTGTGCTTGGCGCCGGAGGACACGACGATATCCTGGGGCTTGTAGTACAGATCGTTGTCCCGCTCCAGCTTGTCGCAGATAGCCTTGCGCAGCTCGAAGGTGCCGGAAGCCGGGGTATAGCGGGTGAGTCCCAGATCGAGGGCTTCCTTGGCCGCCTGGGCGATATGGGCGGGGGTGGGGAAGTCCGGCTCGCCTGCGCCGAAGCCGATCACGTCCACGCCGCGGGCCTTCATTTCCTTGGCTCGGGCGTCGATGGCCAGCGTGGGAGAGGGGGCAATTGCCTGACAACGGTGAGAAACTGCGAGCGCCATAGGGGGATTCCTCCTGCATGAGAACGTATCATTTCCTGCAAATCGTCAGCGGGACAAACTGTCCCCGTGGACGTCAATTTGCGTATGCAATGTCCTTATTATACTGTCCAGCGCGGTCAAAAGCAATAGCAAATGCAGAAAAAATGCAATTCTGCCGTTTCCATCCTGCAAAAACACCCGGACGTTACCTGGGCCTTTGCCCTTCTCGTCCGGGTGAATATGCATTCTGTCAGGACATATCCGTCATTTTAATTGAGTTCATCCGCTTCAGGCTCCTGCTCCGCCTGCACCTGGGGGGCAGGCAGCGGGCCCACGCCGTACTCCTGGTAGAAGGCCGTTTTGGCGCAGTTGGTGTACACGGTCAGGAACAGGGAGGCAAACATGCCCAGCGCCAGCCCGATCACCGGGCCGAAGCCGTTCAGCATCGCCTGCACATAGCTGAGCAGCAGGCTCCAGCCAATGAAGGACAGCTCCAGACAGAACAGCTCGCCCTTGCGGCGGTGCATGATCTCCTTGCTGCGGCGGATGCAGCGAAGGATGGGGGTCTCCGGCGTGTCAGCCATGACATAGACCGCCATGGCATAACGGTAGTTGGCCATGATACCCGGCACCAGCATGCCAGCCATGCCGCCCAGCATCACGGTGGGGATGAGCTCCGCCGGTACAAACAGGCCGGCAATCATCAGCGCCATGCCGGGCAGCATCCAAAGCATCGTCTTGAGGATCACCAGCAGCTGCAACCCCAGCACCCGGAAGAAGCAATTCAGCCGGCTCAGCGCCATGGAGACGGTGAATTCCTTCCTGCGCAGGGCATGCAGCATGGCATTGATCATGCCCAGCGTCAGCACCGGGCCAGCCACCAGCACCAGCAGCGTCGTTGCCGCCATGATGGGCCCCTTCTGCCGCAGGAAGGTATCCACATCCTGCATGTAACCATCGGTCACAGCGAGAAGGTCTGCTTCCATCGCCAGCAGCGTCTCCTCATCAATCACCATGTCCTCCACCGTCTGTGTGGACTGCATGCCGTACTTCTCCATCACCTGCATGGTGCGGTTGAGGGTATTGGTCAGCAGGCTGTCGGGGGTGGCCCCGGTCATCAGGGTGATGGTGGAGCTGAGCAGCGAAGGCAGCGCGGCAATCAGCGCCACCAGGATCAGCACGCTCATCACCGGCTTCATCGCCATGCGGGCGCGGCGGCGGAATTCAGATGCGGGAATAATCTTCAGCATGGTTTTCTTCCTTTCCTTGGATGGGGGGATCATCCGCATCCATCATACCTGCCGCAGATGAAGAAAGCATGAATCAATCTTCCTCCTGCGACGCCTTGGCAGCCTTTTCCTCCGCCTTGCGCTCACGGCGGGCATGGATGGCGGTTTTGGCTTTTTCGTACCATCCGCGCAGGACAGCCAGGGTTTTCTGGTCCTGGGGGAAAAGCCAGCGCAAAAGCGCGATGGCAATGGCGCAGGTGACGATCTTCTCCGGGGAGATGGGCAGCCACAGGAAAGCCAGATAAGCTCCAGAGACGGCGATCATCCAGTTGATCTCAAAATATGTTCCCAGACCAAACAGGATGTACGACCAGCCGTTGGTGATCAGCCAGCCGATCAGAAAGCACAGCAGCAGCCGGGGATTGGCGATAAACTGCCAGGTTTTTTTCAGATTATGCTTCAGCTTTTCCCCTGTGAGGTTATCCTTGATTTTTGCCAGCAATTCCTTCATATCACATTACCGGGGCATGGAGAGGGCCGCGCGGCCCTTGCCCGTAAGGGTCAGCAGAGGGGAGGCAGCGGGCACATAGAGGCTCTCACCGCGAACGAGCTTGCGGCTGCCGCCCTGCCAGGTGAGGATCAAGTCACCCTCCAGCACCGTCAGCATGCCGAAGTGGTTGATGGCGGGGACATTCTGCTCGCCCGCGACATTGATGAGGTCGAGGGTGAAGTAGGTCTCGTTCAGCACGCGGGCCACGGGAGCATCGCCGGCGGGGATGGGATCCAGGGTAAACTCCAGGTCAGTCACGTCCAGCGCCTTGTCGATGTGCAGCTCGCGGCGGTTGCCATTCTTGTCCACGCGGTCCCAGTCGTAGAAGCGGTAGGTGACGTCGGAGGACTGCTGAATCTCATACAGCATGATGCCCGCGCCGATGGCGTGCACGCAGCCCGCAGGAATGAAGCACACGTCGCCGGGCTTGACGTCCACCTTGCGCAGGAGATTTTCAACCGCAGCCCCGGCCTCGCAGGCGGTGCGGAGCTCGGCCAGGTTCGTGCCGTTTTTGATGCCGTAGACCAGCTGGCTGCCCTCGGGGGCGTCCAGGATGAGCCAGGCCTCGGTCTTGCCCAGCTTGCCGTTTTCGTTCGCGCCGGCGTAAGCATCATCCGGGTGCACCTGCACGGAGAGGCTTTCCGCCGCGTCAATGAACTTCAGCAGCAGGGGGAAGGTTTCCTTCGCGTACTTGCCGGCGAAGCGCGCGCCGTACCTGGCGATCAGGTCAGGCAGCTTCACGCCGGTATCATCGGTAGACTCCAGCCCGGGAATACAGCTCACCTCGAGGCTCTCGCCGGTGGGCACCTCCGCGATGGGCTTGCCGTACACGGTACGGAGCTTCTCGCCGCCCCAGGGGGTCAGCTTGCCGCCGCGGAAGGCGGGATGCATCGTCAGGGGAAGCATGGGGCAGGTGCTGGTCAGGGGCAGCTCATAGCAGAAGAAGGGCAGCGGGCGGTGGAAGAAGCGCACCTCGCCGGCCTTGCGCATGCCGATGGCAGCGTAGAGCTTCTGGGCAGACTCGTTATTAGAGTAGGTGTCGATACGCAGGGTGTTGCAGCCCATGCCCAGCAGGATCTCGCACACGTCCGCGATGATCTTCCGGCCCAGGCCCTTGCCCTGATGCTCCGGCGCGATGGCCAGGCGGTGGAACGCACCGGGCTTGGTGCCGAAGAGCCAGTTGACCGTCTCGTACTCCGGGTCGAAGTGGGTATCAACGGTCACGGCGCACAGGAGGGCGCCATCCTCCTTGGCGATGTAAAGGGTGCCCGCATCCAGGGACTTCTGCAGGAAATCCTCATTGGGGTACTCTCCCCAGACCCACTGGTCGTTGCCGGCAGCGTTCATCACCGCGCAGACGGACTGGTACAGGGCGCAGATGGGGGTGAAATCGGTTTGGGTGGCTTTGGTCAGCATGGAGGGTTCCTCCTTTGTTGGTTGTGTGAGGGTGAGGCGTCCACCTCATCCGTCACCGGGCAAGCCGCAGCGACGGATGAGGTGGAAACCTGCATAATATGCCTGTAAACATCTTCGCAGACTTCCTTGAACTTCCGATTAACTTCCAAATTGGTATAGCGCAGAACTGTCAAACCGAGGTTTCTGAGATACGCATCTCTTTCCTTGTCAGCCGTCATCGCAGCATCCTCAAAATGCTGTGGGCCATCCAATTCAATGACCGCCTTCGCCGCCGCGCAGTAGAAATCCACAATGTACCGCCCGATGACTTTCTGCCGGTTGACCGTTACGGGAAGCAATTTCAGGCACTCGTACCACAACCGGCGTTCTTCTTTGGTCATGGTCTTACGAAGCGTTTTTGCATTCGGCGTCAGCCTGCCGTTATGCGTCTGGTTCATACGCACTTACCTGTCACTGGTATACATGGCATACAGCCCGGCGTAGATGCCGCCCTTTTCGATCAGGGTCTTGTGGTCGCCCATTTCCTCCACGCCGTTCTCGGTCAGCACCCAGATGACGTCCGCGCCCTTGATGGTGGTCAGGCGGTGAGCGATGGTGAAGACGGTGCGGCCCTTGGCAAGCTTCTCCAGGCTCTGCTGGACGATGTGCTCTGACTCGTTGTCCAGGGCGGAGGTGGCCTCGTCCAGGATCAGGATGGGCGGATTCTTCAGGAACACGCGGGCGATGGAAATGCGCTGCTTCTGGCCGCCGGAGAGGCGCACGCCGCGCTCGCCGGTGTAGGTGTCGTAGCCGTCGGGCAACGCGCTGATGAACTCGTGCGCGCCGGCGAGCTTCGCGGCCTCGATGACTTCCTCGCGGGTCGCGCCGGGCTTTCCGTAGGCGATGTTCTCATGCACCGTGCCGGCGAAGAGGTACACGTCCTGCTGCACCACGCCGATGGCCTCGCGCAGGCTCTTCTGGGTGAAGTTGCGGATGTCTTCGCCGTCGATGAGGATGCGGCCGCCGGTCACGTCGTAGAAGCGGGGCAGCAGATTGCACAGGGTGGTCTTGCCTGCGCCGGAGGGACCCACCAGCGCGATGGACTGGCCGGGCTCGACGGTGAGGTTCAGGCCATGGAGGACTTCCGCGTCGTCATCGCCGTAATGGAAGGAGACGTTCTCGAAGGCAACTGCGCCCTTGACGTTCTTCATGTCCTTGGCGCCCTCGGCGTCGGTGATGTCGATGGGGGCGTCCAGCACCTCAAAGAAGCGGTCGATGCCGGTCATGCCCTGCTGGAACTGCTCGGTGAATTCCACAATGCGGCGGATGGAGTTCAGCAGCACCGTGGCATAGAGGAGGTAGGCGGTGAAATCGCCCAGGGACAGCTCTCCCTTGCCGATCAGCAGCGCACCCGCCATGACGATGATGATGTACATCAATCCGTCGAAGATGCGGTTGGAGGTGCCGAACTGGGCCATGACCTTATACGACTCGGCCTTCAGGTCCAGGAAGCGCAGGTTGCCCTTCTTGAACTTGTCCTCCTCGATCTGCTCATTGGCGAAGGACTTCACCACGCGGATGCCCAGCAGGCTGTCCTCCACCTGGGCGTTGATCTCGCCCACCTGCTTGTTGCGCTCCTTGAAGATGCGGCGCATCTTGGCGTTGAAGTGCTTGGCGAAAACCAGCATGAAAGGCAGCACCGCGAACATGAGCAGCGTCAGCGGGACGTTCTTGGTGCACAGGACGGTGAAGGAGACCACGATTTTCACGCCTGCGATGAGGAATTCCTCCGGGCAGTGATGAGCGAACTCCGTCACCTGGAAGAGGTCAGAGGTGATGCGGGCCATGATCTGACCCACCTTGGCCTCGGAATAATAGCCGAACGACAGCTTCTGCAGGTGGTGGAAGAGGTCGCCGCGCATGTCGGTTTCCATCTTCGAGCCCATGATGTGGCCCACAGACTGCATGAAGTAGTTCGCCGCCGCGTCAATCACGCGCAGCAGCAGATAAATGCCGCCCATGGTCAGCACAAACTGCCAGGTGAGGGAGGCGGGGTTGGTCTCACCGCGGGAGGTGATCTCCGACACGATCATGGGCAGCACCAGCTCGCAGATGGTGGTGAGGCTGGCACACATCAGGTCGAAGGCGACGGTCTTCTTATGCTTGGCAAAGTAGGGCAGGAAACGCTTCACCAGCGTGCCGGTGGGAAGGGTACGCACTTGTTTCTCCATGGCATTGGTGCTCCTGTTCATAAAGATTGTATCCTGTCTATTGTAGCATAGTTTTCCACCCGGGGCAAGGAGACTTCGCCGCTTTTCCTGTACCTTCTCCGCTTTTCATCGCAGGCCCACCTGCAAACCTGTATCATTTCGCCTTGACATCACTGCTGGATGGGGTATACTGGAAAGCAGAAGAGCCCGTATCCATATATAGAGGAGGCGTCTGTCATGTCTGCGAATCGTTTATGGTCCCTGCTTCTCAGCTGTATGCTGATTCTGTCCGTCCTGCCCGCCTGCGCGGAAGCGTCCCTCTTCACCCAGGAGATGATCGAGCGCTCCTTCGTGTCCGCCGGCAACACCGAGCGCCTTCACCGCGCCATCGACAAGGCAAAAAACGGCGAGGAAGTCTCTATCGTGTATCTGGGCGGCTCCATCACCGAGGGCAGCGCCGCCGCGCCCCAGAAGACGGGCTGCTACGCCTACCTGTCCGCCCAGCTCTTCGCGGAGAAGTTCATGGCAGACAAGAGTCAGCTGAAGTACCACAACGCAGGCATCTCAGGCACGCCGTCGCTCCTGGGCGTCACCCGCTGCGAGAAGGACGTGCTGTCCCACAACCCGGACATCGTGTTTGTGGAGTTCGCCGTCAACGACGGTACTGACCTGAACAGCCGCATGGTGTATGAGTCCCTGATCTGCAAGCTCATGGAGAGCGAAAGCCAGCCGGCGGTGATCCTCATCTTCACCCTGACCAGCAACGGCTATAACGCCCAGGAGCACATGCAGAAGATCGGCAAGCACTACAAGCTGGGCATGATCTCCATCAAGGATGCTGTCTGGCCGCAGCTCCAGCAGGGGATGCTCAAGTGGCGCGATTACTCAAGCGACGACGTCCACCCCAACAACGCCGGCCACGCCTTCATGGCGGCGTGCATCGGCTACTACCTCGATCAGGCCGCCGCGGTGGAGCCTGAGCCCTACGTCGCGCCCCGCATCGCCCTGAACGGCCGCACCCTGGCCGCATTGCAGAACCTGCGTAAGGATGACCCCGCCATCCTCAGCATGGGCATGTTCGACTACGGCGCTGTGAACTGCTACAGCTACAAGCAGGGCTGGCGGCACATGTCCAACTTGAACGACCAGGGCGCCCTCACACTCTCGCTGGATACATCGGTGATGACCATCGTCTACAAGCAGGAGCGCAACGCCATCTGCGGCAAGGCGGAGGTCTGGGTGGACGGCAAGCGCAAAATCACGCTGAACAGCTATTCCGACAGCGCCTGGGGCAACCCGGTGACGGAGATGATCTTCCTGGGCAAGGGCAGCCACACCGTCGAAATCCGCATGGCAGAGGACAGCCTGACCAAGACCTTCAGCCTGCTGGATGTGGGGTATGCGCCGTAATTACGAAGAAAATTTTCGTGTTCCCCTTGCAAACTGACGTTCGCTGTGTTAGGATGGGTACGTCCCCAAAGGAAATGTACGGGAACCCCCGTTTTATTGGAAAGGAAGTATAGAACATGGCTGCCAAGAAGACCACCAAGGTGGAGAAGAATCCTGTTTCCAGCGCCCAGGAAGAAAAGCTGAAGGCCCTGGAACATGCGCTCAGCGACCTGGACAAGCAGTTCGGCAAGGGCTCCGTGATGAAGCTGGGCGACCGCACCGAGCAGAGCGTGCAGGTCATCCCCACCGGCTGCCTGACCCTGGACGCAGCCCTGGGCGTGGGCGGCATCCCCCGCGGCCGTATTGTGGAGATCTACGGCCCCGAGTCCTCCGGCAAGACCACCGTGGCGCTGCACATCGTCGCCGAGGCCCAGAAGGCCGGCGGCATCGCTGCCTTCGTGGATGCGGAGCATGCCCTGGACCCCGTGTACGCCAAGAAGCTGGGCGTGAATATCGACGAGCTCTACGTCTCCCAGCCCGATACCGGCGAGCAGGCCCTGGAAATTGTGGAGGCCCTGGTGCGCTCCGGCGCGCTGGACGTGATCGTCATCGACTCCGTGGCGGCGCTGGTGCCCAAGGCGGAAATTGACGGCGAAATGGGCGACTCCTTTGTGGGTCTGCAGGCGAGGTTGATGTCCCAGGCCCTGCGCAAGCTGGCGGGCATCATCAACAAGACCGGCTGCGTGGCGGTGTTCATCAACCAGCTGCGCGAGAAGGTCGGCGTGATGTACGGCAACCCCGAGACCACCCCCGGCGGCCGCGCGCTGAAGTTCTACTCCTCCGTGCGTCTGGACGTGCGCCGCGGCGAGCAGCTCAAGAACGGCACCGAGATCGTGGGCAACCACACCAAGGTCAAGGTTGTGAAGAACAAGGTGGCCCCGCCCTTCCGCACCGCCGAGTTCGACATCGTCTACGGCGAGGGCATCAGCAAGGAAGGCACCCTGCTGGACATGGCCGTGGAGCGCGACATCATCCACAAGTCCGGCGCCTGGTTCTCCTACAAGGATCAGCGCATCGGCCAGGGCCGCGAGAA
>SVGL01000012.1 GCA_015056325.1 Clostridiales bacterium
AAGGCCGGCGTGCTGGGCGTCATCCGCCTGATGTACTGCTACCTGGGCGTTGACTTCCTGCGCGGCTCCTGGGTGCAGACCGCCTACATGTGCATGACGCTGCTGACCATCTTCACCGGCTCCCTGCTGGCCTACCATGAGGGCCACCTGAAGAAGCGTCTGGCCTGGTCCTCCGTGTCTCAGGTGAGCTATGTGCTCTTCGGCCTGTCCACCATGAACCCCGTGGGCCTGATCGGCGCGCTGCTGCACGCCATCGCCCACAGCCTCGCCAAGGACACCCTGTTCATGTCCGCCGGCGCGATCATCCTCAAGACCGAGAAAACCCAGGTTGCCGACCTGCGCGGCATCGGCAAGCAGATGCCCACTACGATGGCCTGCTTCACCGTAGCCAGCCTGGGTCTGGTGGGTATTCCCCCGTGCATGGGCTTCATCAGCAAGTGGTACCTGGCCCAGGGCTCCCTGGCGGCTACCGGTGTGAATGCCGTGCTGAATGTCGTCGGCCCGGTGATCCTGCTGATCTCCGCCCTGCTGACCGCCGGCTACCTCTTCCCCATCGTGATCCGCGGCTTCATCGTCGGTAACGCTGGACATGGCCACGGCCACGACGAGCCCGCCGAGGCCTTCGAGCGCAATGACGCCCCCAAAATGATGCTCATCCCCCTGCTGGTGCTGGCGGTCATGAGCGTGGTGATCGGCATGTTCCCCGGCGCGCTGATCGAGCTGCTGACCAAGGTCGGCGAGCTACTGATGTAAGGAGGCGCCAAGATGCTGATCATTCTGACGCTGCTCGTCCCCCTGCTGGGCGGCACGGCGATGAGCTTCCTCCGCTTTCAGTCGGGGAAGGCGCGGGCGATCTACGTCGAGTCCGTCGTCTGCCTGACGAGCGTGATGGTGCTCTCCCTGCTCCTCACCCGCACGCAGGAGACCCTCGTCCTTTACTATCTGATCGACAAGCTCCCCCTGGCCTTCCGCCTGGACGGCCCCGCCTGCCTCTTTGCAGGCCTGGTGGCGGTCCTGTGGCCCATTGCCAGCCTCTACGCCTTTGAGTACATGAAGCACGAGGAGCGGGAGCATAGCTTCCTTGGCTGGTACACCATGTCCTACGCGGCAACGCTGGCGGTGGCCTTCTCCGCGAATCTGTTCACCCTGTACGTCTTCTACGAGTGCCTGACCCTGGTAACGCTGCCCTTGGTCATCCACAAGAAGGACGCCATGTCCATCCGTGCGGGCCGCAAGTACCTGACCTACTCCATCACCGGCGCGGCACTTGCTTTTGTGGCCCTGGTCGCAGTCTTCTTCGTTTCCGGCACCACCGATTTCACCCTCGGCGGCGTGCTGACCGCCGAGCTGTCTTCCAGCCATGAGGCGATGCTGCTGAGCGTGTTCCTGCTGGCCTTCATCGGCTTCGGCACCAAGGCTGCGGTGTTCCCCATGCATGCCTGGCTGCCTGCAGCTTCCGTGGCTCCCACCCCCGTGACGGCGCTGCTGCATGCGGTGGCAGTGGTCAACACCGGCGCCTTCGCGGTGCTGCGCGTGATCTACTACTCCTTCGGCGCGGATTTCCTGGCTGGTACCTGGGCGCAGTACGCGGCCCTGACGCTTGCCTGTGTGACCATCGTTTTCGGCTCCTCCATGTCCGTCAAGGAGCAGCACCTCAAGCGCCGTCTGGCCTGGTCCACCATTTCCAACCTGTCCTACATGCTCATGGGCGCGGCGCTCATGTCCCCTGCGGGTATGGTGGGCAGCCTCAGCCACATGGTGATGCACGGCGTGACCAAGATCACCCTGTTCTACTGCGCCGGCGCGATCTTGGTGCGTACCGGCAAGGAGTACATCCAGGACGTGCGCGGCTACGGTAAGCTCATGCCCGTGACCTGCGCGGCCTTCGTGATCGCCGGCATGTCCCTGGTGGGCACGCCGCCCCTCTCCGGCTTCGTGAGCAAGTTCAACCTGCTCACCGCTGCGGGTGAAGCGGGCCCCATCGGCGCGATGGCCATTGCGGCACTGATCATCTCCGCCGTGCTGACGGCCATCTACCTCTTCACAGTCATCGGCCCGATGTACTTCCGCCCCCTCAACGCGGATATGGCCCATCTCAAGGATTTCAACCGCGACCCCAACTGGATGATGCTTCTCCCCTTCGGCCTGCTGATTGCCATGGTGATTGGCCTGGGCCTGTGGGGCGGCCCGCTGGTCAGCTTCCTCAAGGACGTTGCCGCCGGCGTGACATTCTGATGAAAGGAGGATACGCAATATGTACCTGATTCCCGTTGTGATCCTCCTGCCGATGGTAATGGCGATCCTTGCCGCCTGCATCTCCAAGCGCAGCCCCTTCCTGCGGGACGCGCTGGTGGTCGGCACCGGCATCGCGACCTTCGGCGTCTGCGTGCTGCTGGCCTTCCAGGGCGAAACCGAGCTCACCATCCCCGGCGTGTGCGGCTTTGGCCTGACCTTCCAGGCGGATGGCTTCCGCGCCATTTACGGCTGCATCGCGGCCTTCATGTGGATGATGAGCGGCATCTTCTCCCCGGAGTACTTCTCCCACCACGCGGAGAACCGCGGCCGCTACGGCCTGTTCAACCTGCTGACCCTGGGCGCGACCCTTGGCGTATTCTACTCAAACGACCTGTACACGACCTTCATCTTCTTTGAGATCATGTCCGTCACCAGCTTCGTGATGGTCGCCCACGAGGAGACCCCCGGCGCGATGCGGGCTGCCTACACCTACCTGGCGGTGGCCGTCATCGGCGGCATGACCACGCTGATGGGTCTGTTCCTGACCTACAAGCAGCTGGGCACTTTCGCCTTTGACGCTCTCGCCGCCGCGAAGGCTTCTTCCGGCGCTGACCTGACCGCCGCCTCCTGGCTGGTGGTGGTTGGCTTCGCGGCGAAGGCAGGTCTGTATCCGCTGCACATCTGGCTGCCCAAGGCGCACCCCGTAGCGCCCGCCCCTGCGTCCGCGCTGCTGTCCGGCATCCTGACCAAGTCCGGCGTGTTCGGCCTGATCGTGGTGTGCTCCCGCCTCATGGCAGGCGATGCAGCCTTCGGCAACCTGCTGATGGTCTTTGCCTGCATCACGATGTTCCTGGGCGCGCTGCTGGCGCTGTTCAGCGTCGACCTCAAGCGCACGCTAGCCTGCTCCTCCATGAGCCAGATCGGCTTCATCACCGTGGGTCTTTCCACCATGGTGCTGCTGGGCGAGCACGGCTCCTTCGCGGCCTATGGCTCCGTCATGCACATGGCCAACCACTCCCTGATTAAGCTGGTGCTCTTCATGGCAGCGGGCGTCGTCTACATGAACACCCACAGTCTGGACCTGAACGTCATCCGAGGCTACGGCCGGAAGAAGTTTGTGCTGCATGCCTGCTTCCTGCTGGGCGCGCTGTCGATCGCCTGCATCCCGCCCATCGGCAGCGGCTACAATTCGAAGTCCCTGCTGCATGAGGCGCTGCTGGAGCTGATCGTCCATCAGCAGGAGCACGGCCACATCTGGATGCCCTACAAGGCGGCAGAGATCCTCTTCCTGATCTCCGGCGGCCTGACCATCGCCTACATGGTCAAGCTGTACATCTGCATCTTCTGGCAGAAGAATCCCGAGCGCCAGGCGGAATACGACGCCTCCGGCCGCTCGATGAACCCCGTGTCTGCCCTGGCGCTGATCGGCTCCGCCATCGTGCTGCCCTTCCTGGGCGCGATGCCCGCGACCTTCCTCACGCCCCTGGGCGATATGAGCGCCCACTTCTTCGGCCAGCACCATCCCGAGCACCACATTGATTACTTCTGCGCGGCCAATCTGGAGGGCGCGGCCATCTCCATCTCCATCGGTGCGGCGGTGTATCTGCTGACCGTCCGTCCCCTGCTGATGAAGAAAAACGAAAGCGGCGTGCGCGTTTACGTCAACCGCTGGCCTGCAAAGGTTGATCTGGAGGACATGCTGTACCGCCCGCTGATCAACTTTGTCTTGAACCTGTGCGGCAAGATACTGGGCTTTGCGGCGAGCATCCCCGACAGCAAGCTCATCCTGGCCTTCATCCCCCGCGCGGTGACGGCCCTCATCCGCGGCATTGCAGAGCTTCCCGAGCGCATCGTACTGCTGCTGCGCAAGACCATCTTTGCCGTCAGCCATGCGCACCACAAGGTGCCGGTGGGCAACCGCTTCACCTACACCCTGGGCTGCGCAATGAACGCCGTGTCGAAGCTGCTCAACCGCATCTTCCATCGGGAGAAGCCCTTCCGCACCGACTTCGAGTACGTGCTGGACGCCTCCTGGCAGGAGCTGCGCAAGTCCACTGGCCTCTTCACCGTCAGCGTGAGCTTTGGCCTGCTGCTGATGTGCGTGGGCTTGTATGTCACATTCCTCTATCTGCTGAAGTAATATGGAATGGAAGTCTCCCTTTCACAGGGAGGCTTCTTTTGGCGCAATCGTTTGCCTGTGCATCGATCGCATTTTTCTGGTTTTTTCCGACAAACGCAGTCAGATCAAGGGGTTGCGGCACCAATTGCACACCATTGTATAACGATCTATATTTTGTGGTCAAACCCGAACGTTCGGGGCACAAAATTTTGTGTTTTGGAGAACGCGGGAAACACAAGGGATTGAGGCTCATGGCTGTGATTTCTACCAAATATGCCATTGTCAATGTCTTGCAGACATGATATGATTGATAACGCACGGAAAGCTGACATCCACAAGATATAGTTTTCTGCATGCAACCCAGCTACTAATTATATGGTCCTCGCCTCCGCTGGTGAAGGCCATTTTGCACGACAGGAAGGGGTCTAATACATGAGCATCCGCAACATCCGCAAGCGTGACGGCCGCGAGGTCGCCTTTGACCAGCAGAAGATCGAACAGGCGATTTTCGCCGCCTTCAAGGCCTCCGGCAGCGCCAAGGGCCACGAGACCAGTACCCTGCTTGCCCAGCAGGTTGTCCTCCAGATGGAGAACGACGAGACCATCTCCGGCACCCCCACCGTGGAGCAGGTGCAGGATACTGTCGAGCGCGTGCTGATTGAGAAGGGCTTCGTGCGCTCCGCCAAGGCCTACATCCTCTATCGCGCCGAGCGCAGCCGCATCCGCCAGATGAACACCCGCCTCATGCGCACCTTTGAGGACATTGTTTTCAAGGACGCTGTGGACTCCGACATTAAGCGCGAAAACGCCAATATCAACGGCGATACCGCCATGGGCTCCATGCTCAAGTTCGGCTCCGAGGGCGCCAAGCAGTTCTACGAGACCTATGTCATGGAGCCCCGCTTCGCCGAGGCCCATCGCGAGGGCGACATCCATATCCACGATATGGACTTCTACACCCTAACCACCACCTGCTGCCAGATCGAGCTGAAGACCCTTTTCCAGGGCGGCTTCTCCACCGGCCACGGCTACCTGCGCGAGCCCCAGGACATCACCTCCTACGCCGCGCTTGCCTGTATCGCCATCCAGGCCAACCAGAACGATCAGCACGGCGGCCAGGCCATCGTGGACTTCGACTATGGCATGGCACCCGGCGTCAAGAAGACCTTCATCAAGCGCTACCGCCTGAACCTGGCCCGCGCGCTGGAGCTGCTTCAGGGCGATACCGAGGCTGATCAGCACGCTGCGGACATTATCTCCACCCTGAAGGACAAGGATCTGGCCCCCACCCTCCAGGAGCAGCCTGAGAACCGCGCTGCCCTGAAGGAGCTGCTCGTCCGCCTGGATATGGACGGCGACGTGGCTGACCGCATCATCGCCTTCGCCCAGCGCCGCTCCGAGCAGGAGACCGACAAGGCCACCTTCCAGGCCATGGAGGCCCTGGTGCACAACCTCAACACCATGAACTCCCGCGCCGGCGCGCAGGTGCCCTTCTCCTCCATCAACTATGGTACCGATACCTCCGCTGAGGGCCGTCTGGTCATGAAGAACGTGCTGCTGGCCACCGAGGACGGCCTGGGCGGCGGCGAGACTCCCATCTTCCCCATCCAGATTTTCCGCGTGAAGGAAGGCATCAACTTCAACCCCGGCGATCCCAACTACGATCTGTACCGCCTGGCCATCAAGACCAGCGCAAAGCGCCTGTTCCCGAACTTCTCCTTCCTGGATGCCCCCTACAACCTCAAGTACTACCAGCCCGGTCGTCCTGAGACCGAGATTGCCTACATGGGCTGCCGCACCCGCGTGATGGCCAACACCTACGACAAGACCCGTGAGACCGCTCCCCGCCGCGGCAATCTCTCCTTCACCTCCATCAACCTGCCCCGTATCGCCATCAAGGCCAACGGTGATGTAACCTGGTTCTTCGAGGAGCTGGAGCGCAAGATGCAGCTGGTGGTGGATCAGCTGGACGAGCGCTTCGCCATCATCAGCAAGAAGAAGGTCCGCAACTTCCCCTTCCTGATGGGCGAGGGCGTGTGGATCGACTCCGAAAATCTGAACTGGGATGACGAGGTGGGCGAGGTGCTCAAGCACGGCTCCCTGACCATCGGCTTCATCGGCCTGGCGGAGTGCCTCAAGGCCCTGCGCGGCGCCCACCACGGCGAGAACGAGGAGAGCCAGAACCTGGGTCTGGAGATTATCGGCGCCATGCGTGCCTTCACCGATCGCATCAGCCGTGAGCGCGGCCTGAACTACGCACTGATCGCCACCCCCGCTGAGGGCTTGTCCGGCCGCTTCATCCGCATGGACCGCGAGCGTTTCGGCGTCATCCCCGGCGTCACCGAGAAGGAGTACTACACCAACTCCTTCCACGTACCGGTGTACTACCCCTGCAGCGCCTTCCACAAGCTGAGCATCGAGGCGCCCTACCACGAGCTGACCAACGGCGGCCACATCTCTTACGTGGAGATGGACGGCGATCCCATGCAGAACCTGGACGCCTTCGAGAAGATCGTCCGCTTCATGCACGACGTCGGCATCGGCTACGGCTCCATCAACCACCCCGTTGACCGCGACCCCGTCTGCGGCTACAACGGCATCATCGGTGACAGCTGCCCCCACTGCGGCCGTACCGAGGCCGACGGCAACCGCCGTTTCGAGCGCATCCGCCGCATCACCGGCTACCTGGTGGGCACCCTGGATCGCTTCAACAACGCCAAGCGCGCCGAGGAGCGCGACCGCGTCAAGCACGGCACCAAGTAAGGGACTTCGTCCCTTTTATTCCCGGGAGCTGAGAGATCGGCTTCCGGGACATTGCTATATGGAGGAAACAATCATGAGCGATTGTGTATTCTGCAAAATCGCCAGCGGAGAGATCCCCGGACTGCGTGTATACGAGGACGAGCACACCCTTGCCTTCATGGACATTGCCGGGGATGTGGACGGCCACATGCTGGTCATTCCAAAGGCTCACTATGTCAGCATCCTGGACTGTGACCCGAATACGCTCTCTCATGTTATCCGCACCGTAAAAAAGGTTTCCAACCATTTGGTGGCCAACTGCGGCTATGAGGGCATTGATCTCATGTGCGCCAACGGCGAATCTGCTGGCCAAACCATGCCCCATCTGCACATCCATATCATCCCCCGCAAGACCAATGACGGCCTGGGTGACAAGGGCGAGTGGCCTTCCTTCCCCGGGGCCAAGCGGGATATCCGCGAAGTGTATGAGCAGCTCAAAATGATGTAATTGAAAAACGCTCCGCATCGCGGAGCGTTTTATTATGCAGATTTGGTTTCATCAGCAGTCTTATCCTCACTCTTCCTGAAGAGGAACACGCTGCCGTCAGCGTTATGGGGGATATGGAGCTTTGTCAGAATCCGTTCCACCCTGGGCCGGGTGAAGTACCAGTTGACGAACAGCGCGCAGGCCACACCCACGCCGGTGTCGATCATGCGCATCACGGAGTACTCCAGATAGATGCTGGGGTCCTTCTGGAACATGACGATACACAGCACCACGCCGCCGGGCTGGATGCCGCCGGGCCACTTGAACAGCTGGCAGCACATGATCAGCATCACCACGCCCACAAAGAGGAAGCCCAGCTGCCACAGGGTACGCCCGCCCCCGGGGACGATCATCAGGTACAACCGATACAGGAAAATGCCAATGAAGCCACCGATCACCGTACCGAAGAAGCGGTTGCCGCCGTTGAGCTTGGACATGGACATATCGCTGCCCAAGCCGAAGATCGCGCCGATGCAGGCAAAGGACGGATCCGCCCCGAAGATCAGGTAGGGCAGCGCACACAGCGTCGCCGCGGCTGCGGTCTTGATGCTGCGCTGGCCCACATGGAAGGGCCCGTGGGAGATGTGCATATAGTTGGAATCATTCGTCATGATCTGTGCCACCTTTTGTATGTGTTGGAACGACGGCTATTATACGCCTGTTTCCCGGGAATTGCAAGGGGTTTAGCCCTTTTCAATACAAAAACACCCGCCCTCCCTCATGGGGACGGGCGGGTGTGCGTTGCTGTATCAGCGAATCGTCAGGACAATCAAGCCTTGGCGATCTCCACCAGCTTGGCGAAAGCGGCAGGATCATTCACAGCCAGGTCAGCCAGCATCTTGCGGTTGACAGTGATGTTCTGCTTCTTCAGGCCATTGATGAAGGTGGAGTAGCTCATGCCGTTCAGACGGGCAGCAGCGTTGATACGGGTGATCCACAGGGAGCGGAAATCACGCTTACGCAGCTTGCGGCCTGCGAAGGCATAGCGCAGGGAACGAGCAACCTGCTCGGACGCGGCGCGGTACTGCTTGGACTTAGCGCCCCAGTAGCCCTTGGCCAGCTTCATAATCTTGCGACGCTTCTTCTGAGCATTGACAGCTCTCTTAATACGTGCCATTTCTTAGTATCCTCCTTGCCAGCTAAAGGGCGAAATTACTTGTAGGGCAGCAGCTTGTGGATGGTACGGGCTTCAGCCGCGTTGTCCACAATGCCATCGTTGCGCAGGTGACGGGTGCGCTTGGTGGTCTTCAGGCGAACCTGGTGATTGGCGTTCATCTGCTTATGCTTCACGATACCGGACTTGGTGAAAGAGAAGCGCTTGGCAGCACCACGGTGAGACTTCTGCTTAGGCATGGTGTAGTCCTCCTTCCAAATTTCGGCCATCCCCCGGCACAAGACCGGGTGCTGGCTACGCTCGGCGATTGCAAGCAATCGCTGTCGCTAGTCGGTCTGTTGACCGACCTCATTTCGCCCACCGCAGGTCTTACTCCTGGGTGGTCTTTTCCTTGGCGTCACGGGCTTCGCGGGCGGCCTTCTTCTCAGCGAAGGAAGCCTTGGCAGCCTTGGGCGCGAGGATCATGATCATGTGGCGGCCATCCATAGTGGGGCGGCGCTCCACGCTGGAGACCTCCGCGCAGCGCTCGGCGAAGTTCTGCATGACCTTCAGGCCGATTTCGCTGTGGGTGATCTGACGGCCACGGAAGCGGATGGAAACCTTGACTTTGTCGCCATCGGCAAGGAACTTCTGCGCCATCTTGGCCTTGGTGAGAACGTCGTTCTCTTCAATGGTGGCAGACAGCTGAACTTCCTTGATGGACACGACACGCTGATTCTTACGGTTATCGCGCTCCCGCTTCGACTGCTCGTAGCGGTACTTGTCATAGTCCAGCAGCTTACACACCGGGGGCTTGGCCTGGGGCTGAATCTTGGCCAGATCCAGACCGCGTTCTTCCGCCAGCTCCAGTGCCTTATGCGTAGGCATGACGCCGAGCTGCTCGCCGTTCTCGTCGATCAGGCGAACCTCTCTGTCGCGGATTTCTTCGTTAATCATCAGTTCGGTAGCGATGTCCATGCACCTCCATTATTTCGGCCATCCCCCGGCACAATCCGGGTGCTGGCTACGCTCGGCGATTGCAAGCAATCGCTCTCGCTAGTCGGGGTCTCTGCCCCTCCCTCATTTTCAAAGCGTCGCCGTCACAAAAAAGCGACGGGTGCTTAAACCCGTCGCTGAACATGCGCAGTATCCACCTCTTGCGAGATGAGATGCCATGAGACCCGGCAGCGTGAGCCACTCGAGGTGAGAGACGGGCAAGCCTCTGCTTCAAACATTGGGATTATACCACGTCTCCCACCCGGTGTCAAGGGGACTTTGTCCCTTTTTTCAAGAAATTTTAGTCGTTTCCGTCCATCGTTTCCTCGTCAACTGCAGCCTTGCTGGCCTTGAAGTTATAAACAGGCGTCAGCAGTTCCGCAACCTCGGCGGTATCCTCGATGACATCGAGGATTTCATCAATGGCACGGTAGGCCATGGGGCTCTCGTCCAGCGTGGATTCACTGACAGAGGTGGTGTAGATTCCTTCCATCGCCGCGCGGTACTCGTCCAGGGAGATCTCCATCTTGGCCTGGGAGCGGGTCATCATGCGGCCCGCACCATGGGGCGCCGTGCAGTTCCATTCAGGGTTGCCCTTTCCAATGCAGATCAGGCTGCCGTCCCGCATATTGATGGGGATGATCAGCTTTTCCCCCGCCTGCGCGCTGACCGCACCCTTGCGGAGGATAGCATGCATGGTGTCGATATAATTATGGATGGTCGCAAAGGCCTCATCCACATGAAGATTCATGGCATTCAAGATGGTCTCGCCCATCAGCTCGCGGCTGCGGACGGCATAGCGAACCGCCATATTCATGTCGTGGAGGTAGCCCTCCAGCGCATCGCCCTCCAGCCAGCTCATATCCTTGCGGACAGACGCCTTGCTGATATCCACCTTCTTGCGGGCAAACAGCTTGGGATCGAATCCATTGGTCTGACAGAACGCCTCGTTCTGCCAGTAATTCGCAACATCTCGGCCAAGACGGCGGCTGCCGGAATGGATGACCAGATAAAGCGCGCCGCTGGTATCACGGTCTACCTCGATGAAGTGGTTTCCGCCGCCCAGCGTGCCGAGAGAGGCGTCCACCGTCTTGTGGCGGATCCATTCATAACAGAGCAGCTCCTGCAGGTGCAATGCGCGGACGGCCTTGTTTTCCGTGGGGAAGATTGCTGCACCAGAGGGAATCTCCGCACGGATGACGCTGTCCAGCGCCGCAAAGTCGATTTCCCGCTCCTGCAGCTTATAAACCTGCATGCCGCAGCCGATATCGCCGCCAACCCAGGCGGGATTCGCACGGCCGGTGATGGTCATGGAGGTGCCTACTGTGCAGCCTTCAGCGGCATGCATATCAGGCATCATGCGGATGCGGCTGTCCGCCAAATAAGGGGTGTTGCACATGGCCATCACCTGGGCGACGGACTCCTGATCGGTGCGTCCGGCGTAAACGATGGCCGTGTTGTACTTGCCGCGGATTTCAAACATATTCATTTTCCTTTCTTATGGTTCGATGGGTACTAAGTGTCGGAGCGGAACATCACTTGACACACACATCCTTTCTGATTCGGATTTGCACGCCAGCATCCTGCGTGCAGCAGGTTATTTTCGTGCTGCATTTTTCAGCACTCGAACATTGTAGCATCGGCAATCTTTCTTGTCAACACCAGTTGCGGACATTTTATCGTTTTCTAATCTTTTTGTTCGTATTTCAGCAAAGACGGCACAAAAAACATCCGCCCAGATACTGAGCGGATGCAGATGGATCATTCGCGGATGTCATTGACCAGATCGTAGAGGTCATGACGGAAGGTGCGCTTCTCCTTGAGGGCGTCGGCCATATCCATGTGGAACACGCGGCCATGGCGGGTACCGATGACCTGGCCGGAGTAGCCCTTGCACAGCAGGGACACAGCCAGATGGCCGGCTTCAAAGGCGAAGGCGCTGTCCTTGGCCACAGGCATGCGGCCGCGCTGGGTGTAGCCCACCACGGTGGAACGCACGGCCAGCTCATCACCCTCATCGTGATAACGGTCGGGGGAGCCTTCGTTCAGGCCGAGGATATCGATGCACTTGCGCTGCAGGATGGAGGCCAGGAAGCTGGCGTTGATCTTGTCGTCCTCGCGGAACTTCTTGCCGCGGGGATTCAGGTAGGAATAGGCGTCAAAGGGCATCATGGAATCCCAGCAACCCTCAGCGATGACAATGGTGGCGCGGGGGTTTTCCTTGCGGATCTGGTAGCACAGACGCTGGGCCACGGTTTCAATGTCCCACTTGACCTCGGGCACCAGGACAATTTCGGCGCCAGTAGCGCAGGCAGCCTTCAGCGCGACGTCACCGCAGTGACGGCCCATGCACTCCACCACGTGGGGACGGTTGTGGCTGCGGGAGGTCGCACGGATATCGCGGATGGCCTCGGTGCAAACCTGAACGGCAGTCTCGTAGCCCAGGGTCATCTCGGTAAAGGCAAGGTCATTGTCGATAGTGCCGGGGATGCCCACGCAGGGGATACCCTGTTCCACCAGACGCAGCGCGCCCTGGAAAGAACCATCGCCGCCGATGACGACCACAGCATCCACGCCCAGCGCGCGGAGGTTGTCAGCGCCTTTCTTCTGGTATTCGGGCTTGCGGAAATCGTCGCAGCGGGCAGTGCGCAGCTGGGTGCCGGGGCGATCAGCATTGTCCAGCACGGTCTCCAGGTCAAAGTACTGCAGGTCCTTCTGATTGTCAGCGGAAATGGTCAGCAGGCCGTTGAAGCCACGCTTGATGCCGATGCATTCAATGCCGCGGCGGGCGGCAGCCTTCACAATAGCGGTGATCGCCGCATTCATGCCCGGGGCGTCGCCGCCGGAGGTGATAATCGCAATCTTTTTCATGGAAGAATCGCTCCTTATTATATCGGGTGAAGTATGCCAATGGCGGCAGAAAGCCCGCTGCCATAACTGTCCAAATATGAGTATATCACAAACAGGCAAGTGCATGCAAGGGGGGAAAGCGGTTTCCTGATATCGTTTTCGGAGAATTTGTCGATATTTGGCGATATCCCAATACATTTCATCGTTCCCCGGCCACCGGCAGTCTCGCACAGCCATTCCTTTCTGAACAAATCCATACGTTCCCTTGACATTTCCAGCCCGTTGACGGTATAATAATGAATGTTGCCTGAGGGAGTAATCAGTGCGCATCTGCAAGGGGCGCGCAGCAGCATCGTCACTCCGGCGAAAGCCCGGTGCTACTTGAAACGATGAGACTCACGACAGATTCTGGTTGAAGCTGTCCGTGGGTCTCTTTTTCATTTTCTCCCTCATCCCCCAATCAAGAGAAAGGATGAAAACTATGGATTTTGCGCTGCTCATTCAGGAGTTGTTCAGCGGCATCTTCTACATGATGTCCGGTGACGGCTTCAAGACGCTGATCATGTTCATCATCGCCGGCATCCTCATCGCGCTGGCCATCGTGAAGGACTACGAGCCCACGCTGCTGCTGCCTATCGGCTTTGGCTGCATCCTGGCCAACCTGCCCCCCGTGGACGGCTTCCCCTCAGTGCTGGGCGAGGCAGGCTTCCTGTCCGTACTGTTTGACGCGGGCATCGCCAACGAGCTCTTCCCCGTGCTGATCTTCATCGCGGTCGGCGCGATGATCGACTTCTCGCCCCTGCTGAAGGATCCCTCCACCATCTTCTTTGGTGCTGCGGCCCAGTTCGGCATCTTCATGACCTTCATCGCGGCGCTGCTGTTGCTGCCGCTGATCCCCGGCCTGGTGGCGGAGGGCGATACCGATATGGTCATGAAGCTGGCTTCCGCCATCGGCATCATCGGTGCGGCGGACGGCCCCACCACCCTCTACGTTGCCAACCACTTCGGCCTGAAGGACTACATGGGCCCCATCTCCGTGGCGGCCTACTCCTACATGGCCCTGGTGCCCGTCATCCAGCCCCCGGTCATCAAGGCGCTGACCACCAAGGAAGAGCGCATGATCCGCATGGATTATCAGGAGGAGCGCTGCTCCAAGACCACACTGATCCTCTTCCCCATCATCGTCACTGTGATCGCGGGCATTCTGGTACCCATGAGCGCGCCCCTGGTAGGCTCCCTCATGTTCGGCAACCTGATCCGTGAGTGCGGCGTGCTGGAGCGCCTGAGCAAGACTGCGCAGAACGAGCTGGCCAACCTGGTCACCATCGTCCTGGGCATCACCATCGGCGGCACCATGGTCGCTGACAAGTTCCTGGATCCCACCACGCTGCTGATCCTGGGCCTGGGCCTGTTCGCCTTCGTGTTTGACACCGCCGGCGGCGTGCTCTTCGCCAAGTTCCTGAACCTCTTCCGCAGGAAGAAGATCAACCCCATGGTGGGTGCTGCGGGCATTTCCGCCTTCCCCATGTCCTCCCGCGTCATCGCCAAGATGGCCCTGAAGGAGGATCCCAGCAACTTTATCCTCATGCAGTCCACCAGCGCCAACGTGTCCGGCCAGCTGGGCTCCATCGTGGCTGGCGGCATGGTGATCACCCTGGTGACCATGCTGATCGGCGGCTAATAGAAGGAGGAAATGAACATGAAGAAGCTGATTTTCTCCCTGATTTCCCTGCTGCTGGCGGCCCCCGCTCTGGCCGAAGAAGCCATGCAGGAAGCCTCCCTGCTGCAGAAAGGCCTGATCGTCACTGCCGGCGGTCTGGGCGGCGTGTTCCTGGTGCTGATCCTGTTCTTTCTGATGATCAAGGTCATGCACAAGCTGCTGAAGTGAGGGGCTTCGACCCATTGAACCGCCCATCTTGCGTGGTATTCAAGCCCACACGGCCATACAAGGATTCATCCTGGGCGCATCTGCGAAGGCGGGTGCGCTCTTTTTCAACTTTTTCTCCAGATCAGGGATAATTTTCCGCCCCTCATTCGTCTATATAGGTGAACATGCCTGAAAGGATGATCTCCATGAAGAAGCTGCTCTGCCTGCTGATGCTCCTCGCCATGCTGCCGCTAACGGCGCTGGCGGAGTTCCCGGTGCAGGATCTCACCCTCGTCAACGCAAAGACCAAGCAAGCCAGCCAGACCATCACCGACGCCGCCTATATCGACCTGCTGATGGGCATGCTGACCACACCTGTGGAACGCTGCGATTTCCCGGAGCTGCCCAACCGGGCTCGGGCTTATGAGGTGCACTGCCACCTGGGCGAGCAGAAATACGCCATCTACCAGGTATTCCACGATGATCTGTACAATCAGGCATGGCTGCTGGCTCCCACGGGCGAGAGCTTCCGCGTGGGCTGCGAGCTGCCCCTGCTGCTGCAGAACACCCTGGCGGACAGACCGACTTTTACCATCCCGGATGAGCACCGTGCCCTGCTGGCGGATCATGGCTGGACGATCGCCTTCCACCGGGCCTGCATGTTTGAGACCCTGCCCACCGAGCTGACCGCCTCCCGCACTGACCCGACGGCCCTGCATTTCACCTGGGCCGACCTGTTCCTGCGGGATGCGGGCTATGACGTCACGCCCTACCTCGGCAAGACCGTGCTGCCCTACATGTACTACCTAGTGGAGCCGATCAACCGGGTCAGGTGGGTGCCTGCCGACGCGCGTTTCCTCACCGAGGGCGGCACCGGCGGCGTGCTGTACAGCATGAAGGCCATTGTGCTGGAATGCGAGGGCGAGATCATCGGCGCATATTTGTTGGCGCTTTCCTGGGATGGCAGCAACCTGATGAGCCTCACCGGCAATACCGTCATCGACCTGCTGGGGGAGGATGGCATTCGTGATTACCTGCTTGCCCATTCGGAGCCTGACGCTGATCTGGCCGCACTCACCCCCGAGGAGGTCATCCAGCGGTACTCGGAGACCTACGACCCGCGACTGGAGATCATCGACGGCCTGCTGTCAAAGATGGGCACCGCCCACGAAAGCGGCCTCTATCGCCGCAGCGAGTACGATCTGAGCGCTACCCAAACTGACCCTGCCGTGTCCATCCGCAAGGCAGAGGGTGCCAACCATTATGAAGTTCACGGCAAGAGCGGCGACGTCTGGTACCCGGCGCTTGCGTGGGAATCCGACCAGACCGGCTGGAAGATCGAAAGCTACTACAACACAGGTTATTGAGTCATTGGGCGCATCCGTGCAATGCGGATGCGTCTTTTTCATATCAATCATCCCCTGCCTCTTCACAATAGAGGAAAAATGTTGTATAATAAAGTACGGTATGCATCAGAATATCCGCTGATATACATAAATATATGGAGGACAATCCCCATGACCACCCCCATCCGCAAGACAAAGATCATCTGCACCATGGGTCCCAACCTCTTTGAGAAGGGCCTGATCGCCGACCTGATGAAGGCCGGCATGAACGTCGCCCGCTTCAATTTCTCCCACGGCGACCATGAGAGCCATAAGCGCAATCACGACGAGGTCTGCCGCATCCGCGATGAGCTTGGTCTGCCCGTCGCCACCCTGCTGGACACCAAGGGCCCCGAAGTCCGCGTGAAGTCCTTCAAGGCGGGCAAAGTGCAGCTCCAGCCCGGCCAGCTGTTCATCCTCACCGCTGACGAGTGCGAGGGCGACGAGCACCGCGTATCCGTCACCTACAAGAACCTGCCCCAGGATGTCAAGGAAGGTACCGCCATCCTCATCGACGACGGCTTGATCGGCATGGTGGTGGAAAAAGTCGAGGGCAATGACATCGTCTGCCGCGTCAACAACGCCGGCATCGTCAGCAACAACAAGGGCGTGAACATCCCCAATGTGCACCTGTCCATGCCCTTCATCAGCGAGAAGGACCGCTCTGACATCATCTTCGCCGCCAAGGAAGGCTTTGACTTCATCGCCGCGTCCTTCACCCGCAATGCGGATGATATCCTGCAGATGCGCCAGATCCTCAAGGAGAACGGCGGCGCAGGCGTGAACATCATCGCCAAGATCGAGAACATGGAGGGCGTGGAGAACATCGACGAGATCCTCCGCGTGGTAGACGGCGTCATGGTCGCCCGCGGCGATCTGGGCGTCGAGGTCCCCCTGGAGGCCGTGCCCGCCATCCAGAAGGAGCTGATCCAGCGCTGCCTCGCCATGGGCAAGCCGGTCATCACCGCCACCCAGATGCTGGACTCCATGATGAAGAACCCCCGCCCCACCCGCGCCGAGGCCACCGACGTGGCCAACGCCATCTATGACGGCACCAGCGCCATCATGCTCTCCGGCGAGACCGCGGTGGGCGCCTACCCCGTCGAGGCCGTGCAGACCATGGTCAAGATCGCCCTGGCTGCCGAGGCGGACATCAAGAACATCCGCGGCTTCACCCGCCAGAACCCCGTGGCCACCGACGTCACCAACGCCATCTCCCACGCCACCGTCACCTCCGCGCAGGACCTGAACGCCAGCGCCATCATCACCGTGACGCTCTCCGGCTCCACCCCCCGCACCATGAGCCGCTACCGTCCCCGCAGCGTCATCGTGGGCTGCACCAGCGTGCCCCGCGTGTGGCGCCAGATGAGCCTCTCCTGGGGCACCGTGCCGCTGATGATCAACCTGGAATCCAATACCGACGACCTCTTTGAGCACGCGGTGGACGCCGCTGTCAAGGCGGGCATCGTCCGCGACGGTGAGCTGGTCGTGCTGACCGCCGGTGTGCCCCTGGGCATCTCCGGTACTACCAACCTGATGAAGGTGCACGTGGTGGGCCATATGCTGGTCAGCGGCAAGGGCCTGCACGGCGGCAAGAAGACCGCGCCCCTGTGCGTCATCAAGGACTTTGAGCAGGACGCCCCTTCCTTCGACGACGGCGATATTATCGTCTGCAAGCAGACCACCGGCGCCATGTTCCCCCTGCTGCGCAAGGCTTCAGGCCTGGTGCTGGAGGACGCCAATCCCGACGGCCACGGCGCCATCGCCGGCATGACGCTGGATATCCCCGTCATCATCGGCGCGGCCCACGCCACCGAGATCCTCAAGTCCGGCGCTATTGTCACCATGGATGGTAAGAAAGGCACGGTGAGCGCAAATGACAAGCCTGACAATCTTCATTGATGCAGCACGGTACGCCTCCGCGAAGGAGCTGCACCTGGCGCTGAAAATGATGCTTGATCTCCCCAGCCACTACGGCTGCAACGCCGACGCCCTCTACGACTGCCTCTCCGAACGCAAGGGCAAGCCGGTAAACCTGTGCCTCTTCACCCCCGGCGAGGGGGAAACGGCGGATGCGGTGCGCAAGGTCGTCCACGTCATCGAAGATCTCGGCGGCGATACCCGCCTCCTGTAAACCACATACAAACAGCCCCTGCATCCACGGAGCATTCCGCCTGCAGGGGCTTTGTTTTTATGCTTGTTATTCTTCCTCCGCGTCTTCTTTGGGCGTCTCAGCTTCCGCTTCAGGGAGCGGCTCATAGGGATTCTCTGCCCATACGCCGTATTTACGGCCAACACGTCCTTCTTCCGCGATTCTGACATTGGCCTTCACGGTTTCGTACTGTTCCGGCGTCAGCTTCTCCAGGAATGGCTTGGAAAAGCGCTTACGCACCAGCCGATCTATTTTCTCATCCGACAGCAGGTCTTTTGTCTCCCGCTTCTCCCAGATTCGGGGCAGCACCAGCCGCAGGATCAGCAGAACTATCTCTGCCTGCACGCAAATCATCACAATCCCGGAGAACGTGGAATACTGCGCCTGATTATTGTCCATGGAAAGAAATGCTCGCGCACCCACCACCGACGGCAGCAGCATGAGCCCTACCTTCAGCAGCACGTCAATCCAGTAGATGCAGCGCTCCTGATGCGGCAAACAGCACGCCGCGTTCCAGTCCTTACAAATGCGCACGATGATGATCGCCAGGAGCCCAGCCGGACCGCCTGCACACAACACCATCAGCGGTACGCCTTCCATCAGTTCTGCAGCATCTTTCAAAGACACAACACCGCCAATAAACATCATCGCCGCTGCTTCCAGGCCAAGCAGCCCCAGCGCCAGCAGGCGCACCTTGTTGTGTGACGAATTCTTCTCCAAGCCGTACAGGATCCACTTGGCAGGAATCATCTGTATGCCGATCAGCACCAACAACGCGAGTTCAATCACGGCCCTCATCCCTCATCCGCCCCTTTTGTATCGTCTGAGACCAGCATACGCCATGATGCCCACTTTGTCAAGCCGTACCTTTTAAGTCTGTTCCCCTTGCAATCCTTCTCAACCATGCTATAATAGAGGTGAATCCCCCACGAAAGGATGTTCTTATTATGCGCTGCAGCTGCAAGGAATGCGGAATCTACATGGTGCAGGCTGACGCCCCCCATCTGGGCTGCGTGTGCCCGGAGTGCTTCTACCGTTGCACCGACTGCCTGGGCACCAACACCGTCGTCAGCCGGGAAGCTATCCGCGCCCTGGCCTTCGATCCTCGCTTCAACCCCGACAACATCGCCGCCAATTTCGTCAAAAAGGACGATGTGGACGATGACTATTAAGCCGGACAGGGTGATCCTCCACTGCGACTGCAACAACTTCTTTGCCTCGGTGGAGCTGCTCAAGTATCCCGAGCTGCAGGACAAGCCTGTGGCCGTCGCGGGCGATCCGGAAGGCCGGCACGGCATCATCCTGGCGAAAAACATGATCGCCAAGCGCATGGGCGTACAGACCGCCGAGACCATCTGGCAGGCCCAGAAGAAATGTCCCGGCCTCATCCTCCTGCCGCCCCACCACGATGAGTATGCCGCCATGTCCAAGCGGGTGAACGAGATCTATTGCAGCGTCACCGACCAGGTGGAGCCCTTCTCGGTGGACGAAAGCTGGCTGGACGTAACCGGTTCCCAGCGGCTCTTCGGGGATGGGAAGACCATCGCAGACGAGCTGCGCCGCCGCATCCGCGAGGAGCTGGGCATCACCATCAGCGTGGGCGTGAGCGATAACAAAGCCTGGGCCAAGCTGGGCTCGGACTATAAAAAGCCCGACGCGACCACCGTCATCACCCGGGAGAACGTCGCCGATATCCTCCACCCGCTGCCCATCCAGGATATGCTCTTTGTTGGCCGTGCTGCCGCGGAGGTACTGCGCCGCCACGGTGTGGTGACCATCGGCATGCTGGCCGCCGCACCAAAGGAAAGCCTGGTGCGCTGGCTGGGCAAGCAGGGCGAAGGCCTGCATGCCATGGCCAACGGACTGGATGATTCCCCTGTGCGCCGCTGGGGCGAGAGCGAAGCGGTGAAGTCCGTGGGCAATGGCATGACCTACCCCCACGACCTCGTCGGGGAGGAAGCCTGGAAGGCCGGCCTTATGCCCCTGTGCGACAGCGTAGGCAGCCGTCTGCGTGCCCAGCACCTCAAGTGCCGCACTGTCACATTGCAGATCAAGGACCCGCAATTCAAGGTCATCTCCCGGCAAAAGACCCTGCCCATGCCCACCAGCCTGACCAAGGTGCTCTTCCAGGAGACGCTGGCCATCCTGCGCCAATGCTGGCCCCCATCCGCCCCAATCCGCCTGCTGACGGTGACCGCTTCCACCCTCTGCCCGGAGGATGAGGCCGAAGCCGCGCAGCTTTCCTTCCTCACCGAAGTCAAGCCCGACGACCCTCGCCAGGCCCGTATCGAGCAGGCCATTGACGGCGTCCGCAGAAGGTTCGGGAAGGAAGCCATATCCCCCGGAGCAAATAAGGTCGAGTAATCGGCCTTTTTTTGTGTCAGGTTCCCCCGTTTTGCAGGCCGCCCCTTCAAAAACTGCAAAAAAACTTGCTAAATACATAAAAACCATGTATAATATCGAACGTTGGTGACAACGCTGTTTCGCGTATCGTTTTTTATACGGCGCCAACCACATAATATTGTAGGAAACTTTCCTGAAGATAGAGGAGGAACCCCCATGCCTACCAAGTCCTTTGACAAGGAGTCCATCAAGGCTTCGATTATCGGCAAGCTCCAGCGCTACAACGGCCGCACCATCGCCGAGGCCTCCAATGCGCAGATCTACCGTGCCTTGGCTTCCACCGTCCGCGACCAGATCATGCAGAAGTGGATGATCTCCCGCGAGGAGCGCAAGAGCCACAACAACAAGCGCCTGTACTACCTCTCCGTGGAATTCCTGATGGGCCGCAGCCTGTACACCAACATCCTGAATCTGTGCGCCACCGATGAATACAAGGCCGCCCTCTCCGAGCTGAACATCGACATCGACGCCGTGCTCAAGGAAGAGCCCGAACCCGCGCTGGGCAACGGCGGCCTGGGCCGTCTGGCTGCCTGCTTCATGGACTCCCTGGCCTCCCTGGACCTGCCCGCCATGGGCTGCTCCATCCGCTATGAGTACGGCCTGTTCCGCCAGAAGATCGTCGATGGCCAGCAGGTTGAGCTGCCCGACTATTGGCTTGGCAACGGCAACGTGTGGGAAATGCCCGTCATGGAGGACGCCTGCGAGGTGCACTTCAACGGCCATGTGGAGATGACCGAGGAGCAGGGCCGCCTGGTGTTCAAGCATGTGGGCTACAACACCGTTGAAGCCGTGCCCTACGACATGCCCCTGGTCGGCTACGACACCGCCACCGTGAACAGCCTGCGCCTGTGGAGCGCCCGCTCCCCCAAGCGCATGGACCTGGGCTCCTTCGGCCGTGGCCAGTACGTCCAGGCCACCGAGGAGAAGGAGCTGGCTGAGGCCATTTCCAACATCCTCTACCCCGAAGACAATCATTATGAAGGCAAGCTGCTCCGCCTGAAGCAGCAGTACTTCTTCACCTCCGCGACCCTGCAGTACATGATCAAAGACTTCAAGAAGCTCAACGGCACCAACTGGCACCTGCTGCCCGAGAAGGTGGTCGTGCACGTCAACGACACCCATCCCGGTCTGGCCATCCCTGAGCTGATGCGTCTGCTGATCGACGAAGAGGGGCTGGGCTGGGACGAGGCGCAGGCCATCGTCTCCAAGACCATCGCCTACACCAACCACACCATCATGGCCGAGGCCCTGGAAAAGTGGCCTGAGGGCATGGTGAAGACCCTGCTGCCCCGTATCTACCAGATCCTGGTGGAAATGAACCGCCGCCTCTGCGCCCGCCTGTGGAACCACTTCCCCGGCCAGGCCGAGCGCGTGGGCAAGATGGCTATCATCTCCTACGGCCAGATCCACATGGCCAACCTCTGTGTGGCCATGACCTACAACACCAACGGCGTGTCTCAGCTGCACGGCGACATCCTCAAGGCTGAGACCTTCAATGACTTCTATCAGGTCATGCCCGAGAAGTTCAGCGCGATCACCAACGGCATCACCCACCGCCGCTGGCTGATGGCCTGCAACCCCGAGCTGACCAGCCTGATCAATGAGGCCATCGGCACCGACTGGGTGAAGAACACCGAGAAGCTGGAGCTGCTCAAGCCCTACGCTGATGACGCCGCCTTCCGCGCTGAGTTCGCCAAGGTGAAGCGCCACAACAAGGAGCGCCTGGCCAAGTTCCTCAAGGAGCACCAGGGCACCATCGTCGATCCCGAGTTCATCTTTGACGCTCAGTCCAAGCGCCTGCACGAGTACAAGCGCCAGATGCTGAATGCCCTGCACTGCCTGGTGCTGTACAATCGCATCGTGAATGACGCCAACTTCGTGATGCAGCCCCGCACCTTCATCTTCGGTTCCAAGGCGGCTCCCGGCTACAACCGCGCCAAGCAGATCATCCGCTTCATCAACGCCCTGGCGAAGCTGATCGACAAGCACCCCCGTGCCCGCACCATGCTGCAGGTAGTCTTCCTGGAGAACTACGACGTCTCCAGCGCTCAGATCCTCATCCCCGCCACCGAGATCTCCGAGCAGCTGTCCACCGCCTCCAAGGAGGCCAGTGGCACCGGCAACATGAAGTACATGATGAACGGCGCCGTCACCATTGGTACCATGGACGGCGCGAACGTGGAGATCTCCGAGCAGGTCGGCATGGACAACATCTATATCTTCGGCATGCGCTCCGACACCGTGCTGGACATGTACCGCGAACGCACCTACAACCCCATGTCCATCTTCGAGACCAACGCTGAGCTGCGTCTGGCCCTGACCCAGATGATCGACGGCACTGTGATGCCCGACGCCCCCGGCTCCCTGCAGGATCTGTACCACAGCCTGCTGATCGGCGATTACGGCTCCATGGGCGATCCCTACTTCGTCCTGAAGGACTTCGGCTCCTACTCCATGGCCCAGCGCCGTATCGATGCGGACTACGCCGATAAGGACAAGTGGAACCGCATGGCTGTCATCAACACTGCGATGTCCGGCGTGTTCTCCACCGACCGCACCATCCGCGAGTACAACGACACCATCTGGCACCTGGAGCCTTTGAAGAATCATTGATGCAACTTGCCCGGACAGCCTTAACCCCTTGTCCGGGCAACTTTCTTATCCTTGTTGAAAACGTTTTCGCATTTCTCACAGAACAGGACTGATTTCGATGATCCTCCACAATTCTCATGAGGCCTTCTACCGTCAGCCTATGGGCCCTGCGCCCGCCGGCAGCACAGTGACCATCCGCATCCGCTGCGACGAGGCCACCGCCGTCATCCTGCGCACCTGGCAGAATGAGGAGCGCTGCTATACCATGATCAACACCGGCGACGACGTGTGGGAAACCGCCATCCTGCTGCCGGAGAAGCCTGGGCTGTACTGGTACCGCTTCATCGTGTACCGCGAGGATGGCCGTACCCTCATCTACGGCAACCAGCCCGATCAGATGGGCGGCGAGGGCATGGCTTACCCCGGCGGTGAGCCTGCCTCCTTCCAGATCACCGTGTATGCAAAGGATTTCATCACGCCCAGCTACTTCCACGGCGCGAACATCTACCAGATTTTCCCCGACCGCTTCTTCCGCGGGAAGACCGCTGCCAAGGATGACCGCCAGGATCGCTATGTCCACAAGGAGTGGGACGAGGAGATGGTCTCTGTCGGCGATCTGAAGGCCGGCAAGCACCAGGAGCTGGACTTCTACGGCGGCAACCTCAACGGCATCCGCGAGAAGCTCCCCTACCTGAAGTCCCTGGGCGTGGACATCATCTACCTGAATCCTATCTTCAAAGCCCGCTCCAACCACCGCTACGACACCGGCGATTACACCCAAATCGATCCCCTCTGCGGTACGGCGGAGGAATTCTCCGCCCTCTGCGAGGCAGCCAAGGACCACGGCATGCGCGTGCTGCTGGACGGCGTGTTCTCCCATACCGGCGAGGACAGCGTGTACTTCAACCGCTTCGGCCACTACCCCAACCTGGGCGCCTGTCAGGGCCAGTCCTCCCCTTATTACGACTGGTACACCTTCAAGACCTTCCCGGAGGATTACCGCGCCTGGTGGGGCATTCTGAGCCTGCCGGAGCTGCGCAAGGACAACCCGGACTATCAGCACTTCATGTTCAACGATGAGGAAGGCATCGTGCCCCGCTGGATCCGCGCAGGTGCCTGTGGATGGCGTCTGGACGTGGCAGACGAGCTGAGTATGGGCTTCCTGCGCAAGCTGCGTGCGGCGGCTCACAAGGCTGATCCCAACGCTGTCGTGCTGGGCGAAGTCTGGGAGGACGCCTCCAACAAGGTCGCCTACGGCGAGACCCGCTGCTACTGCACCGGCGACACCCTCGATTCCGTAATGAACTATCCCCTGCGCACCGCGATCCTGGACTTTGCGACCAATAAGATCACAGCGCAGGACTTCGTGCGCCTGATAAAGCATCAGGCGGAGGTCTACCCGCCCCAGTTCCGCTATGCGCTGATGAACCTGATCGGCAGCCATGACCGTCCCCGCGCACTGAACACGCTGGTCTTCCGCGGCTGCATGGATATGCCCAAGGCCGACCAGCAGTGGGTGCGCCTGACGAAGGATGAATACCGCCTGGCCGTGCAGCGGTATAAGATGTGCATTGACCTGCTGTGTGCACTGCCCGGCTGCCCCACCGTTTACTATGGCGACGAGGCCGGCCTCTGCGGCTGCCAGGACCCCTGGAACCGCCGCCCCTTCCCCTGGGGCAAGGAGGACACCGATCTGCAGCAGTACGTCGCCAGCAAACTGACCCGTCGCCAACAGTCCGACGTGCTGAAATTCGGCCTGTGCGACATCAAGGCGGTGGACGAGGACACCATCACCATCGCCCGCTACATGGACGGCGGCGTGGACGCCCTGGGCAACGCCAGCACCTGTACCGAGCGCGAGGTCATCACCGTCTGCAGAAAATAAGGGACCGAATCGAATCAATCGCCGCTTCCAAGCCGGAAGCGGCGATTTTCCTTCCAGCGCTTTCCTGTTTCATAATCCTATAAAATGGGTATATTAACATTGGCAGGATCGCAACTTGTCGATTCCTTGACAAAGATGGAGATCCTGTGGTATTATGAGAGTTGGTGATTTCCACCGATTCAAAGAGCATCGAGGTACATACCAATGCTGGAACTCAAGCATATTTCCTTCGCTGTGCCGGGTGAAACGGCGGAGAAGGAGATCATTCGTGATATTTCGCTGACCGTCGGCAAGGGCAAGTTCGTGGTCATCACGGGCCCCAACGGCGGCGGCAAGTCCACCCTGGCCAAGCTGATCGCGGGCATTGAGAAGCCCACCGGCGGCGAGATCTGGCTGGACGGCGTCAACATGACCGACAAGTCCATCACCGAGCGTGCCCATATGGGCGTGAGCTACGCCTTCCAGCAGCCGGTGAAGTTCAAGGGCATCTGCGTGATCGACCTGCTGCGCATCGCCAGCGGGAAGAAGCTCTCCGTGGGCGACGCATGCGCGTATCTGAGCGAGGTGGGCCTGTGCGCCCGCGATTATATCAACCGCGAGGTGAACGGCAGCCTCTCCGGCGGCGAGCTGAAGCGCATCGAGATCGCCACCGTTCTGGCCCGCGGCACGGTGCTGTCCGTGTTCGACGAGCCGGAAGCAGGCATCGACCTGTGGAGCTTCAAGAGCCTCATCGAGGTTTTCGAGCGCATGCGCAGCGCCAATTCCGAGCGCACGATCGTCGTCATCAGCCACCAAGAGCGCATCCTGAACATCGCTGACGAGATCATCGTGCTGGGCGGCGGCCGCATCATGGCCCACGGCACCAAGGAAGAGATCCTCCCCACCCTGCTGGGCACCTCCTCCGCCGTCTCCGCCTGCGGCCAGCTCACGAAGGGAGGCGAGCAGTAATGGACGCGATTCAGAAGCGCATCCTGATGGAGGTCGCGGGCCTGGAAAGCACGCCCCACGGCGCTTACAACATCCGCGCCAACGGCGAAACCTCTGCCCGCAGCACCACCGCCAACATCGACATCGTCTCCAAGGAAGACGGCTCCGGCATTGACATCTACATCAAGCCCGGCACCGTCAACGAGAGCATGCACATCCCGGTCATCCTGTCCGAGAGCGGCCTGAAGGAGGTCGTGTACAACGACTTCCACATCGGCGAAAACTGCGATGTGGTGATCGTCGCCGGCTGCGGCATCCACAACTGCGGCGACCAGGACTCCGAGCATGACGGCATCCACCGCTTCTTCGTGGGCGAAAATGCGAAGGTCAAGTACGTCGAGAAGCACTACGGCGAGGGCGACGGCCAGGGCAAGCGCATCCTCAACCCTGTGACCGAGGTCACCATGGAAGCCAACTCCTCCTTGGAGATGGAAATGGTTCAAATTAAGGGCGTGGACAACACCGACCGCGTCACCCGCGCCGACCTGGCAGAGGGCGCGAGCCTCGTCGTTCGTGAGCGCCTGATGACCCACGGTGACCAGGTGGCCATCAGCTCCTACTTCGTCAATCTCAACGGCGAGGGCGCCTCCACCGACGTGGTGAGCCGCTCCGTCGCCCGCGACAACAGCTACCAGAAGTTTGACAGCAAGATCACCGGCAATGCGGCCTGCTCCGGCCATACCGAGTGCGACGCCATTATCATGGATCAGGCCAAGATCCTGGCCATCCCCCAGCTGGAGGCGAACCATATCGACTCCGCGCTGATCCACGAAGCCGCCATCGGCAAGATCGCCGGCGAACAGATCATCAAGCTGATGACCCTGGGCCTCACCGAAGCCGAAGCCGAAGAACAGATCATCAACGGTTTCCTGAAGTAAGCAGCATAAAAGCAGCGCCGATTTCGCTCGGCGCTGCTCTTTTATACCCTTATTCGCCGCCCATCTGTGCGTAGATGGTCTTGAAGGAGTCCTTCACGTTCAGCTTCAGCGTGAACAGGCCGCAGTAGGGGCCATTCAGCTTCCAGGTGTAGTGGCTGCTGGGCAGGTTGTTGCAGTCCGTGAGGCCCCAGATGGCCACGCTGGTCAGCGGGTTGCCCTCGCCCTCGTTGGCGGCGCAGAACACCTCGAACATCTTGCCGTAGAAGGCCGCATGCTCCGCCTGCTTGCTTTCGTCATAGTTGCGCAGGGACATCTCGGTCAGCTGAACCTCCATACCCAGGGCTGCGTACTCCTTGATGCTCTTTTCGACCTGCTTGACGTCGTTGGGGTTGAAGCAGCCGCTCTGGGTGCCGTAGCCGCCGATGTAGCCCTGCATGCCCACGCCGTCCACCAGCTGGCGGTAGTTGCCGTTCTCATCCTTGGCGAAGGTGTTGATGGACTTGATCAGCTCAATGATGGCGGCGCGCTTGCCATCGTACAGGGCGTTGTAATCGTTGTAGAAGAGGGTGATGTCCGCGCCCAGAGCCTCCACCACATCCTTGGTGTAGAGGAAGGCCAGCTCCACATAGTCGGGACCGACGTACTCGTAGAAGGCGTTGATGGCGCCGCTTCGCACGGTGCGCAGGTGGCGGGGATCACCGGGCTTGTACTCGCCTACGTTGTCGCCCACGGCCTCGTTCACCACGTCCCAGCAGTACACCACGCCCGGGAACTCGGTCTCGAAGTGGGTGACAACCTGCTCGATGTAGGACTTCATGCGGGCCTTGAGGGTCTCCGCATCGGCAATGGGGTTCTTCGTGTCATAGCCCTCGTGGAAGAACCACTGGGTCATGTAGGCGTCCCACACCAGCACGTGGCCGCGCACCTTCAGGCCGTTGTCCGCAGCGAACTTGACCATCTTGTCCGCAGTGGCGTAGTTCATGCGGGGCATGCCGTCCTCCGCGGCCTTGGAGGCCCGCTGATCCAGTAGGGAGTAGGCCTTCATCTCGTTGGTGCAGGTGATAGTGTCGAAGTGATGGGCCACCAGCTTGCGGTAGTTGAAGTTGCCCAGGTCGGAGGCCGACAGGGGTGCGCCCATGGTGAAGCCGTACTGGGCAGTCAGCTCCTTCAGGGGCTGATAATCGAGGGCCGCACGGTCATCCGCCAGGGCGAAGGAACCCAGCAGCATCAGGGCCAGCAGGAGGGACAAAATCTTCTTCATGACGAATCTCCTTTCAGTTGTACCGGTTGATTTGTGTTGATTCTACCATATACAAACCAGATTCACCACACAAATAGAGGCGCGTTATGCTCACATTTTGCATAGCGCGCCTCATGTTTTGTTTTACTTCACGAAGCGGATCACGTTCCAGGAGGCCGCAGGCAGCAGGATGCAGCCATCCTCGACAACCACAGGCACCTGCACGGGCTTGACCTCGTCAGGATTCTCCTCAGTGTTGATCGCCTTCATGTCATCATGATGCAGCACGGTGTGGAACTCGGGCTTCATCTCGCCAAAGGCGCGCATATCCAGCTCCAGCTTGACGGGCTCGGAGAGGTCGCGGTTCACGGCGAAGATGGTCACATTGCCGGCGTCATCCATGGTGGCGGCAGCATCGACGGTGGGCACGTCATTGAAGTGCTTGGTGTCGTGCTTGTCGGTGGTGATGATGGGGCGAAGGCTCTTGCCGCGGCCGTACATGGAGGCGTCCATCATGGGGTAGAAGATGGTCTGGGCCCAGGCGCCGCCCTTTTCGCGGGTCATGATGGGGGCGATGACATTCACCAGCTGAGCCAGGCAGCCGATCTTCACGCGGTCAGCGTTGTGGAGCATGGTGATCAGCATCAGGCCCACCAGCAGGGCGTCCTCGAAGTTGTAAACGTCCTCCAGCAGGTGGAGCGCAGTGCCCCAGGGCTCGCGCTTGTACAGCTGCTGATCCTGCTGGTTGGAGTGGTACCAGACGTTCCACTCATCCAGGGACAGGTGGACCTTCTTCTTGGCGTGCTTCTTGCCCTTGACGGTGTCGCAGATACAGGCAACGGTCTTGATGAAGTCGTCCAGATCCAGGGAGGAAGCCAGGAAGTCCGGCGTATCGTTGTGGGGATTGCCGTAGTAGCGGTGCAGGGAGACGTAATCCACGTTGTCGTAGCACTCATTGAGCACCTCGTACTCCCAGGAACCGAAGGTGGGCATGTTGGAGCCGGAGGAGCCGCAGGCCACGGTCTCAATGGTGTTGTCCACCCACTTCATGACCTTGGAGGCCTCGTTGGCAATGCGGCCGTACTCATAGGCGGTCTTCGCGCCGGTCTGCCAGGGGCCGTCCATTTCGTTGCCCAGGCACCAGAGCTTGATATTGAAGGGATCCGCCGCGCCGTTGGCGATGCGCTTGTCAGACCAGTAGGTGCCGCTCTTGTGGTTGCAGTATTCCACCACATCCTGCGCCTCCAGCACGCCGCGGGTGCCCAGGTTGATGGCGTACATCACCTCGGTGTTGGCCTTCTTGGCCCAGTCACAGAACTCATGCAGGCCGAAGGCATTGGGCTCGGTGGTCTTCCAGGCCAGATCCAGGCGGCGGGGACGCTCATGCTTGGGGCCGATGGAATCCTCCCAGCGGAAGCCGGAGACAAAGTTGCCGCCGGGATAACGCACCACGGGCACGTTCAGCTTGCGCACCAGCTCCAGTACGTCCTTGCGGAAGCCCTGCTCGTCCGCCAGCTCATGCCGGGGCTCGTAGATACCGGTGTACACCGCACGTCCCAGATGCTCGATGAAGGAGCCGTACAGACGCTTGTCAATGTCGGAAATAACGTAGTCCTTGTCCAGAATCAGCTTGGCATTCTTCATGGGTATTCCTCCATTTTAACCGGGGGACGCCCGGATTTTTTACTTGAGCTTGAAGGTCAGGATGGTCGCGGAGTAAGCAGGCAGTTCAATGGTGAGCGCGCCGTTCTCCAGGGTGACCTCGTTTGTCCTGGGCGCGATACGCTCCTTGTTCTGGAAGGTGTTGATATCGTTCTTCTCGCCGGTGAGACAGGTCACGGCGCCCATGCCGTCAGGTACGTTTGCCAGGTTCACGGTCATCTTGTCCGCATAGGCGGAGACGTTGACCAGCTTGACATACAGGCGGTCAGCCGTGCGGGTGACGACGTGGTAAATGAGCTTGTTGCGGCTATCCATCTCGCTGGCGACCACCTGATCCCCCGCGGTGGATGCAAACATCTGCTGCACGTGGTAATTGGGCGTCAGCAGCACTTCTCGGGCGTTGTACCAGATCAGGTCGGGCGTCCACTGCTGCATGCCCTCACGGGCCAGCAGCGGCGCGTAGGAGGCCATCACCACCACATCGCTGTTGCGCTCCAGGCCGGTCATGTAGGCGGCCTCACACAGGGCGCTGTACAGGTTGTTGGGGCGGCGGCCGTTGGGCTGGGTCGCCTCGTGGCAGGCGTATTCGCCCACGAAGACACGGGTGGTGCGGGGATACTTGTCATAGCGGTCCACATTGTTCAGGAACCAGGCGCTGTCCATGTAGTAGTGCTCGTCCACGATGGTATCGGGATACTTCGAGCGGATGGTACGCCAGGCTCTGGCCGGCATATCACCCTCTGCCACTGGGCCGGCGGAGGAGATGATCGTGATCTCCGGATGGGCTGTCTTCACCGCCTTATACAGGATGTCGAAGCGATCCCAGTAAACCTGATCCCAGTTTTCATTGCCGATGCCCAGGTACTTGAGGTTGAAGGGCTCCGGGTGGCCCATTTCCGCACGGAGCGCGCCCCACTCGGTGGTCACGTCGCCATTTGCGAATTCGATCAGGTCGAGCAAATCCTGGGCGTATTCGTGGGTCTCAGCAATGGTGAGCGGAGCTTCCTTCACGTCGCGGGCCTGGCACAGGAGGCCGGAGTGCACCACGGGCAGGGGCTCGGCGCCGATGGCCTCGGAGAGCATGAAGTACTCATAATAGCCCAGGCCGTAAGACTGCATGTAGCCCCAGGTGTTGAAGTTTTCCTTGCGCGCCTCAATGGGGCCGACAGTGTCCTTCCAGTCGTAGAAGTTCTCGCGGTAGTAGCTGCCCTCGGTAACGCATCCACCGGGGAAACGCAGGAAGGAGGGGTTCAAATCCTTGAGGGCCTGCACCAGATCGGCCCGCAGACCGCCATTGGGCCAATCCGCACCATATGCGTCCGCCGGGATGAGGGAGGCCATGTCGAAGTCCACCGCGCCAGTGCCGTGCATGATGAAAGACAGCACCGCATCCTCGGTGTGGGCGGCCTTAAAGGTCACCTCGTACTTCTGCCATTCATTGGTCAGCGTGAAGCGCTTGGGCACCGCCAGAGACTTGCCGGTGCGCTTGGTCAGGGCAATTTCCACCTGGCCGTCAAAGTCGCCGGCGTTGCGCATCCACACAAAGCATCGGTAAGTTTTGCCCTCCTCCACCGGGATGCCGCCGGCAAAGGTCGTTGCCTGGTAGCCCAGGTTGGCAAAGCGGTACTCGCCCTTCGTGCAGTTGACCCGCATGTAGGTGGGGTTATTCTCGTTGAGGGGATTTTCCGTCTGCACGGTAGCAGTGCCGGTGGCGCCAAAGGCCAGGTTGAAGCCCCAGCCGTTGTAGTGGTCGGTCACGCGGGGATTGAGGATGTCCTCGTACTCAAAGGAGCGGTTCTGCAGCAGCTCAGCGTAGAGGCCGCCGTCCGCACCGTAGTTAATGTCCTCGAAGAAGAGGCCGTAGAGGGTGTCGCTCATCTCCACGGTGGTGACATTGGCGTCCGCGGTGAGGGTGGACGCGGTGGTCACCTCCGCCAGGGCCGCCACAGGCAGCATCAGCGCCACGAAAAGGGCTATGAACTTGCGCATCCTGCGATTCACTCCTACTGTTTCATACTGTTCTGATATCGATATTATTGCACAGCCCGGGCAAAATTCAAGGGACCTGGTCATCATTTGGTCATCCCGTTTCCCGGATGATCAAGCGGTCATCACACCCCGTGCAAAACGGGGGAGCAGCCCGAAAACTGCTCCCCCGCGGGAATAACGTACCTTGTTCTCAGAGAGAACGGTGCTGCGGCTGATTACTCAGCGGTGGGAGCGCCGTAGATCTCGAAGAAGGCAGCCATAGCCTGGTCGTAGTAGTAACGGCCCTGCTCAGCCAGCCAGGTGGTGTAATCCCAGGGATCAGCCGCGCCAGCGGAAACAGCAGCCTCAATGCCGATGGTGCCGTTGAAGTCGCCGCCGTTGTAGGCGTTAGCCAGGAAGGCGTTGAAGCCGGGGATGGTACGGGCGCCCCAGGTGACGGGGTTCTGGATGTTCTCCATGAAGGACACCCAGTCGTTCCAGTAGCCCAGGTCAGGCATCAGGGCGGCGAAAGCCTCGTTCAGCTCGTCGTCCTGGATCATGGGCAGGCAGTTGGGCACGTTGTAAGCCTTGTTCTCGGTGCCTTCCCAGACGATGGTGGGGAACAGCTCAACGCGCTTCATCCAGCCGTCCTTGCCCCAGCACAGGTACTTGACCATTTCGTAGGCCTCACGGGGATGCTCACACTGAGAGGAGATGGCCACGCCATCCAGGAAGGCCAGCTGGCCAGCGTTCTCAGCGCCCACCGGGGGGTTGTAGGGAACCATCTTGATGCCGCGGTCCAGAGCCAGGGGCTGGGTGTAGATGTTGTTCAGGGTCCAGAAGGCGTCGGTCAGGACAGCCACGTGACCAGTCTGGCCAGGCCACTCGTTGGAGGGGTCAACAGCCAGGTAAGCGTCGGAACCGCCCACAGCAGTGTTGCCCAGACGGATGTTCTCCAGCTGCAGCTCGAGGGACTCAGCCCAACCGGACTCGAAGTTGTAGCTTTCGCCGTTCCAGCCGAATTCGCCGATGGAGTTGGCAGTCAGGGCGATGGGGCCGCAGGTAACGGGGGCATACATGCCGTTGGAGTAGGCCCAGATCTGCTGGGTGGGATCGGTCAGGGTCTGGGTCAGCTCAACGAACTCTTCCCAGGTCCAGTCCTGGCCAGGCATTTCCACGTTCAGAGCCTCGAAAACGTTGGCATCCATGAACACGGTAGCGGGCAGGAACTCGCCGGCCATGAAGAAGCAGCGCTCGCCGTCGATGTAGCCCATCTTGCGGATGGTGCTGTACAGCTTGGTCTGAGCCTCTTCGTCGTTCTCGATGTACATGCTGATATCAGCCATGTAGGGGCTGGCCATCAGGGGATCGAGGTCCAGGAAGAAGAAGGCGTCCGGCAGGTCGCCGGCGGCGGCATAGTTGGTCAGGTCCGCGGTCACGTCAGCGGTGGTGGTGCGGATGACGGTGACGGTGATGTTGGGATAGAGCTCCATGAAGGAAGCGGCCAGCGCCTCGGTCATCTCGAAGTCGTCCCAGGTCATGATAGACAGTTCGATGGGATCGGTGGTGTTCATGGGAGGCATGTTGTACTCACCCTCGGCAGTCGCAAAAGACGCCAGGGACAGCACCATGCACAGCGCCAGAACCAGGGAAACGAGCTTTTTCATTTTGGGGTCCTCCTTTTAAACTAATCTAAAGCCTCTGACCAGGCTTTGATCCGAAGTAGGGGCCTTCAAATGAAGGCCAAGTTATCTGCCGTCGGCAGACTGCAAATCGAAAATCGGCGACATGCGCGGCGATTTTCGTGCGATTCCATTGAGGCTGGGCTTTGCCCAGCGAACGCAGCTCATTGCAAGCAATGAGCCAGTGTAGCCAGCGCCGAAACTTGTCTTCGGTGATGGCCGAAAACATGAATCGCTTCCATACACGAGCGAACGGCCAGGAGGCGCTATGCGCCGACCAGTAAGCGAGTGCTGATTCGTGAAAATGCTATGAGCATTTTCACGAGACCGTCAGGTCTTACTCGCCGGTAATACCGGCCTTGTCGATGGACTCGACAAACTGCTTCTGCAGGAAGAAGTACAGCACCATCATCGGCGCCACGGAAAGCATCGTGCCCGCCATCTTGATGGCGTCATTCAGCTTGTTGGTGGATGTGGTGGACTGGGCATGGGTAGCGTAGACGGCATTGTAACTGTCTTCGAACTTGTTCAGCTCCAGCATCAGGGTCGTGAGGCCCGTGTTGCGGGTATTGCTCGAGCCCAGGTAGGTACGAACCAGATCAACCTCGTTCCAATACCAGACAAAGGAGAAGAGCGTCACCACCACGATGGCCGCCGAGCACAGCGGCACCGCAATGCGGAAGTAAGCCTTGATGTGGCCCGCACCGTCGATCTCCGCCGCCTCGATGAGGGACTGCGGCGTCTGCCGGTGGAAGTTGTAGAAGATCAGGATGCACAGGCAGCTCTTGAAGCCCTGGCCGAGGATGGCCGTAATCAGGAAGGGCTTGACCGTGCCGTCGATGATCTGCATCTCAATGCCGAAGTTGTTCTTGAAGAACAGCGGGATGTCGCTGTTGAAGAGCAGGAAGTTGGGTACCGCGATGGTCTGGGCAGGCAGCAGGAAGGACAGGATCAAGAGGCCCATCCACAGCAGCTTGCCCGGGAAATTGTACCGCGCAAAGCCGTAGCCCACCCAGGAGGTGATGAACACCTGGCACAGGGTGGAGGACAGGGCGATGACGAGGTTCTTCCACAGGGAGCCCCAGTAGTCCATCGTGTCGATGGCCTGCTTGTAGTTGCTCAGCGTCAGGGTGGAGGGAATCCACTTGGCAGAGGAGTCCAGCAGATCCTTCTTGTCCATCAGCGAGCGGGAGAACATGTACAATACCGGATACAGGTAGATGAAGGCGATGGTGATCAGCAGCGTGTACACCACGCAGCCCATGATCAGGCCGCGTTTCTCGTTGCTGCCCAGGAGTACCTTCTTGTAGTAGTCCTTGCGCGCTTCCTTGGGGATGCTTCTGATTTTCATTCTCTTCTCCCCTCCTTAGCGCAGCGTAACGCGTTTTTGCTCGTACTTGACCTTCTTGTCACTCTTGTCCTTGAGCAGCAGGAAGACACCCAGCAGGATCACGCCGATGATGGCAGTGTAGATCCAGGAGAAGGCCATGCCATAGCTGTAGCCCTTGGTCCAGGGCGTGGTGTAGGTCGCCGCATAGATCAGCTCAATGATCTCATTCGTACCGCCGGTGGCCAGGGAGACCACGGTGTAGATAGAATTGAGCAGGATGATGGGCTTCACAGTGGGCAGCGTGATCTTCCAGAAGGTTTCCCAGCCGTTGGCGCCGTCGATCTTCGCGGCCTCATACATGGTGGTAGACACCTTCTGCAATCCCGAGAGGAAGATCAGGATCTGAATGCCGGAATTCCACAGGATCAGGATCAGGCTGTTGAACAGCTCGGTGATCGGATCCAGCAGGAAGGGGGGCAATCCGCCCAGCAGCGCCAGGAGGCTGCCGTCATTCATCATGGGCACAGTGGCAGCGCCCTGGGCGGTCAGCATGTTCATGACCGGGCCGGTGGCGATGATGACTGGCAGGAAGAAGATCATGCGGAACACGCTGCGGCAGCGGATCTTGCCGTTGAGCAGCAGGGCAATGATCAGGGAGAACGCAATGATGATGGGCACCTGCAGCACCAGGGAGATGGCGAAGGAACCCAGGGTGGTGGGCAGATCGGTCTCCAGCGCGAAGACGGAGGCATAGTTGTCATACCAATGCTCCAGTGCGGACATCTGCACGCCATTGTCCATGATGATCTTGTGCACGGAATACTGCAGGGAAGAGATCATGGACTTGACGAAGAACACCAGGATGCCCACGATCCACGGCGCGATGAAGATGTAGCCGTACATCCAGTCGCGCAGCTTGCGCTTGGTGATGCGCTTTTTGTCGTGGGGATTCTTTTCCTGCTTCTTAGGTTTCTTCGGCGCGATGGCAATTCCCTGCTCGGGCTTTGTCTTTTTCTTAAATGCCATTGCCGTTCACCACCTTAAAGCTGAGTTTTTCGAGGGCAACGCCGTCCATCTCGCCGGGCTTATCGCCGAAGTTGAGATAGACCAGGGTGCCGTTGTCCCAGGTGACCTTGCACAGATCGCCCTGGCGGACATGATCCACGATCATGCCCTTCTCCCCCACCGCCGCATTGACGGAGGCCAGATCCGCATACCAGCGCTGGATCATGTCCCTGTACAGCTCATACCGGGAGGAGTAAATGGAGGAAGAGTTGGTATTCTGCAGCTCGATGGGATCCTCCCAGGTGAGGAGGAAGGAGGGACGGGCGCCCTGCTCCACCAGGTGCAGGAAGAACTCCTGGGTGTTGGCCTGGAAGTTGGTGTACTCCAGGTAGAAGGGAATCTGGCCGCTGAGGGCGATGGTCAGGAAGGGGATCTCCGCGTCGGTGTAGGTGTAATCGCTGCCGGCCACGGGGATATCGGTGATCACATCGGCATACTGCCACAGATACGCATTGGGGCTGACGAGCGCGGTGGTCAGCTGATCATTGGCAGCATCCAGGATGCCGGTGTAGATCGCAGCCATCTCGCTGGTGTCATGGTACGCATCGCGGTGGTAGTAGTCGGTCAGCACCTGGGTGATGCCGGTGAAGGCAATGCCCGGGATGCCCTCCTTCACCATGGCGGAAGCGAGCTTCTCAGCTGCGCTTTCGCTGGTGGTGGGGTTGCAGTAATACAGGGTGTCGTAGACCTTGCCGAAGGTGGGGCGGGACCAGGTCTGGGAGGTAATCTTCTTCAGCGCAGAGAAGGTCAGCGTGGGGTGAGTCTCGGTATTGAGGCTCAGCACGTCCGCTTCCAGCGCGAAGGGGATGTTCATCTCCGCCGCCTTGTCGCTCAGTTCCTTCAGACCCTTCTTGCCGCCGATGGACTTGGCTACGGAGTAGCTGTCCGTGGGCACGCCGCCAGTCAGGCCGTTCACCTGCCAGCCGCGGTAGGTGACGTTCATCTGGCTGACGCCGCCGGCGGTCAGCTCGTCGATGATCTCCGCCGCCTGGTCGAAGGTGGTCATCACCACATCCTGCTTGCCCAGGATGTAGTTCTCCCGCTCAATGCCCAGGAAGTCCAGCTGGACATCGAAGGGGCGGGCATCCGCCTGGGCGAAGGTGTTGTTCGCCACCAGGTAGTTGCGGTAAGCCACCGCCAGGCCCGCGTAGTCCGCCTTGTCGCCGCTTTCCAGCAGGAAATGCTGAAGGATGTCCACGTCGCGGCGCTTTTCCGTGCGGGTAGCGACGTTGCCGGCGCTGGGGCCCATGGGCTGGTTGAACACAAAACGCAGTGTGTACTTGGCGGTCACCCAGTCAAAGGGCAGGTTGCGCACGCCGTTGGGATAAGCCTGGATGCGGGCGGCGATGTCGCCCTGCTCGAGCACGCCCAGCACGGCGATCTGCTTGTCGGTATGCACCATGCCGAAGACGGGCATGATGACGTCCTCCGCAGGCACGCGGTCCTCGGAGAGGAACTGATCCTCCATGCCGATATTGACTCCGTAGACCTGCTTGTCATAGGGGGTGGGATAGCGGCCCTCGTTGTCCTCAAAGCCAACCACAGCGCCCTGACCATCGGGGATGATCATGTAGCCCTGACCTTCGCCCGCGCGGCTGTAGCCCATAAAGGGGTACACATAGAAGCTGGCGATGGTGTAGGAATACTCGCTGACGGCCACCACATCCTCCACCGGGATACGCAGCTTGGAGCCATCCAGGGCGGTGCCGGTGGTGTAGAGGTTCTTCTGCACGCTGGCGACGGATTCAGCAGGGATGGTCATCGCTGCGCCTGCCGCGTCAGTCACAAAGACGTCGAAGGGCTTGCCCAGGTCCTTGGTCAGGGGCAGCGTGGCCTGGCTGGTGCCAGCCTCGTCCTTGACGGTGACCGTATCGTCCTTGGTGGACACATAGTAGCTCTTGTTGAGCGTATACACCGTGCCGTCGTTTACGGTGAGCAGGAACTCACTCTCCTCGGCGGTCTTGGTGTACTTCGCCATATCAATGCGTTCTTCCCCGCCCTGGTCGTTCCTGACGATCATATAGGTCTGATCCTTCACTTCCGTGATGGAATCGGTGGGGATGAACACATGCATGCCTTCCTCGTCCATCCAGACCTTGACGTCAAAGGAGATACCCAGATCGGTGAAGTCCACGTTGGCGTTGAAGCCATTGTCCGTGTACTCGTAGGTGATGGTGGTGGCATTGTTGATGAAATCCGCCTGAATGGGCTTGTCCTTGACGTCCTCAAGGTACTCGATGACGATGCCGGACTGGTAGAAGCCCTTCCAGGTCTTGTTGCCGGTGTTGGCGTCCTGCACGGTGGAGTAAAGCAGCTGACCGTTCTCCTTGCTCTGCAGGATGACCGCCATGGTCTTCTCCTGCAGGTAGAGGCTGAAGCGGCTGCTTTCCGCCGCGAGCTTGTAGTCCTCGGGGATCTTCGCCGAAGCCTCCTCCGCGATGGCGGGCAGGCAGCCCAGGAGAAGCATCAGTGCCATCGCCAGGGCAAGCAGCTTTTTATTAAACTCTCTTGACAAAGCGATACACCACCTCTCCGTAGATGGACACAACGAAGTCCACCAGCTGACTGATCAGCATGTACATAACGACCAGCAACGCCACCACAACCAGCACGCAGAAGAGCGTCAGGAAGATGGTCTTGAAGGTCTGCTTGAGGGTATAGTCATTCTGGTACATCAGCATCAGGACGATCAGCAGCGCCGTCCAGCCGATGGAGACGACGTCGATCATCGTGATGAAGAACTGCTCGTTGAAGGTGAGCACATTGGTGAGCAGCAGCTTGATGGGCAGGAAGATGATCATCGGGATCAACGCGTAGGCGGCGCCGATGAAGATATCCTTGAACCTGGCTTCACCATCGGTGATGGTGCACACCAGGTAGCAGCAGATCGTCAGCAGCAAGAAAGCGCCGAAGACCACCAGGAAGTCATTGAGCAGCTCGTAGTACCCGTCCGGCATCATCTTGAACAGGAAGCCGGCGAAGTACTTGTTGACCACATGCAGCACGAAGAACGCAAGCAGCATAATGATCGCGCTCAGCCAAGAGGTCCGTTTCTCCCGCTTGATGCCGTAGCAGGCGTCGTAGGGATTCTTGAGCATCATGGTGCTCCAGCTTACCTCGCGCACCAGCTTGATGGAAGAGATCTTCTCCTTCAGGAAGCGCAGGGGATTGAGAATCCTGAACTTCTTGTCCAGCTTCTTGATGATGAGATGCAGCACAATCAGCCCGACAAACACGTAGATGGCCGTGGACATGTTGGCGTGCAGCAGATTGGAGCGCTGCTCCCACCAGGCATCGGAATAGCCCTGGCGGTAGCCGCCGTTGCGGAAGGCCTCCATGGCCTCCTCGTAGTTCCCTTCGCGGTAGAGCGCTTCACCCAGGCCCGTGGAGGCGTAGGTGAACAGGGAGTTCATGCGCAGAACCTCGGTCCAGGGAGCCTTCGAGGCTGCGTACTTGCCCTCCTGGAAGAGTGTGAAGGCCTGATGCACCAGGTCGGTGAACTCGGTGGGCTTCAGGACCTGAATGCTGTTCAGCGTCGCATCCAGGACGTAAATGGTATAATCATCCGTGGCCACCAGACCCGTGACGGACTTGAACATGCCAATGCGCTGCTCGCTCTGGGCGTCGTTGGCGCCGAAGACGAAGAGCAGGTCACCCTCGGAGGTGTACTCCATGATGGTGCCGTTTGCATTGGCCGTGAAGATCGAGTTCGAGCTGTTGACCGCCACGGCGCTGTTCAGCTCCACCCACCATTCAGGGGTCATGGTGGACTTACCAGCCACATTCAGGCGGCGCAGTGCGCTCTCGTCCGCGGCCTCGGTGACGGTGTAGACCATGCCCTTCTGATCAATGGCCAGATTCTTGACGGAGATAGGCACGATTTCACCCACCGCGGAGGAATTCTCGCCAAAGATGAAACGGCGGATGTGGGTCAGCAGGGAAATGCGGGAGTTGTTGGCGCCGTAATAGCCCAGGAACTCGCCGCCGCCCACGGGGCTGATCTGCACGATGCCGTTGGTGTTGCCCTTGGAGACGATGTAGAGGTTGCCGCGCTTGTCCAGCACGACCTTCAGGGGCACATAGGGCGCCGTATCGCCAAAGAGCTGGTGGGTGGGCTTCACATACTCCATGACGAAGTTGCCGTCCTTGTCATACACCAGCACCGCGCGGGCCTTGTCGTCGGCGACATAGACGTTGAGGTTATCATCCACAAAGACGCCCTGGGGGCTCTTCATGTTCTTCTTGTCCACGATTTCGCGGATGAAGTTGCCCTCGGTGTCAATGACCAGGATGCGCTTGTTGCCGTTATCGGCGATGTAGAGGTAGCCGTCAGGGCCCATACGCATGTCCTGGGGCATCTTGAGGGTTTCCTCGCCGAAGCGGATCATGGTGCGGATGGGTTCATAGGCCGTCTGGGTTTCCACCAGGTCACGGTCAGCGCCCTGAGTGTAGGTGCGGTAGGGGGTGGCAGCCTGCGCAGGCAGACAGCTCACCACAAGGAGGATCAGAAGCAGCCAAACTGCAATTTTCTTCATCTTCATCCTCCTTTACTTCAGACCCGAGTGGGCCATGGTGTTCATCACCGAGGACTGGCTGACGATGAAGAGCAGCAGGTTGGGCACGAACATGATCAGCGCCGCAGCAGCAGCCATGCCCTGGCCCTGCACCGTGCCCACACCGGACAATGTGTTCATGTAGAACGCCAGCGTGCGGATGCTCTCGGTGGAGGTGAACAGGTTGGAGGTCTCAGTGTTGTTCCACACCTGCTGGAAGGACAGGATGGCGCCGGTGGCGATGGCCGGCTTCACCATGGGCAGAATGATCTTCAGGTAGATGGTGAAGGCGTTGGCGCCCTCCAGCTGAGCCGCCTCAAGCAGGGAGTCCGGAACCTGATCCATGAACTGCTTGATCAGGAACAGACACACGGGCATGGCAATCAGGGGCAGGATGTGGGCAAACCAGGTATCCAGGATGCCGATGGAAGAGATGGTCAGGTAGCGCGGGATGACGACCGCCGTCGCCACGAACATCAGCGCCAGGTTGTTGATCTCCATCATCGGGCCCTTCAGCTTGAACTTCATCTTGCTCAGCGCGAAGGCCGCCATGGTGGAGATCATGATGGACAGCACAACCACTGCCGCCGTCACCACCAGGGAGTTGAACACATAGCGGGAGAAGGGCACGGTGGAGCCCGCCGCCTGCTGGAAGAGGTTGGTGAAGTTGATGCCCGAGGGATTCGAGACAAAGAACTTCGGGGGGAATGCGAACAGCTCGTCCATGGGCTTGAAGGCATGGCACACGATATACACGATCGGCGCGCCCATCAGCACAGCCAATGGCAGCAGGTAAATGTAGAAACCAATCTGGGAACGGTCAAACTTATTCGGATTGACCTTGTTTCCGCCAATAGCCACGGTATTCCCTCCTTTCTTAATCCTTTTCCTCGAAGAGCTTGCGGGCAACGAAGGAGAATGCGTAGATCAGCGCCAGCAGCGCCACGGAAACAGCAGCAGCATAACCCATCTCATAACGGATGAAGCCGTAGTCCTCCACGTGGTTGACCATCAGCTGGGCCGCATAGGAGGGCGTGGGGTTGGCGCCGGTGAGCATCACGCCGATGGCGCCCTGCTGGAAAGCGTTGGTCACCGCCATGACCGCGCCGAAGAGCATCTGGGGCTTCATGGAGGGGATGGTGATGTAGATCACTTCCTGGAAGGGGTTCTTGATGCCATCGATGGCGCCGGCCTCGTACAGCTCGGGGCTGACGTTGAGCAGGCCGGCCAGCATCGCCAGGAAGCCCACGCCCATGGAGGACCACAGCGCCACGATGATGACGATGGGCAGGATGTAGGCAGCGTTGCTCAGCCACAGGATGGGCTCATTGATGATACCCAAGGCAGTGAGCACATAGTTGGCGATACCTGACTGATTGCCCAGGAACACCGTGCGCCACACAACGGACATGGCCACGCCGGCGGTCATGGAGGGAGAGTACAGGATCAGCGCCAGCACCGTGCGGGGGCCCTTCGACAGGTGACTCAGCGACCAGGCCAGCACGAAGCTGAGCACATAGCCGCCCACGCCCACGATGATGGAGAACACCAGCGTATTGGGCAGCACGTACTGCAGGAAGATGGTATCCTGGGTGAAAAGGTTGATGTAGTTGGTCAGGCCCACAAACTGGGGCGTCTGCACGGCATTGTAGTTGGTGAAGGACAGCAGCACAGCCATGCCCGTGGGGATGACGATGAACACCGCAAACAGGAGCAGGTAGGGCAGCAGGAACAGATACGGCGTTTTCTTGCTGGTAATCATTCCGCAGTGCCCTCCTTTGTGTTAGTCGTGGGGTGGGCGGCGTTCCAGGCGTCGATGAGGTCCTCTACCACCTTGACAGAAGGCGTGGGGAACTCCTCGAGCATCACGCCGTCCTTGTAGTAGCCGAATTCCTCCAGCTTGCGGTAGGTCTCGCGGTTGATGCGCTTGACGGCGGTATCCATCGCGCGACGGGCCTCCACACCGTCAGCGGTGACGGAAATGAAGGCGTTGGACAGTTCGCGCTCCAGCATGTAGGTGCCCAGCACCCAGGGCGCTTCGGTCATCCACTCCATCTGCTCGATGATGACCTTCTTGTGAGCGCTGCGCAGGGGCAGCTCGGAGAAGGCCTGGGTATTGGCGGTAGGCCAGATATACTCGGAGCCGTAGGTGGACTGAAGCAGGTTGCCGAACTGGCTCTGAATCTCCTCGGAGGACCACCACTTCAGGAAGGTCCAGCTCTCATCCAGGCGGTCGTGATCCTCTGCGGCAGTCATGATGGCCATGGTTTCCGCGCCGCCGGTGGTCCAGCGCTCGACCACGCCATCCTCGTTGGTCAAACCCGGGAACAGCGCGATGTCCCACAATCCGTCCAGCTCGGGCGCGGCGTTGAGCAGCAGGTTGTATGTGGCCAGGTCAGCGATGCCGATGGGCAGCGTGCCGTCGCGGAACTGCTGATAAAAGCCGGGGGAAGGCACGTCGATGGGCATGTTGTACACGGTGAACAGCTCGGTCATCTCGCGGAAGCCGTTCAGGGAGATCTCGCTGTCCAGGGTGGTGTCGCCGATGGTCTCGCCGTAGATGGAGCCGCCGGACTGCAGGATCAGCGGCAGCGTGCCGGGGAATACCTTCATGCCGACCATGCCTGCCGTGGGGAAATAGAAGTTCATGGAGCGGCGCTGCAGCTCCGGCAGGATGAGGCGGACCTCCTCCATAGAGTTGGGCACTTCAATCTGCAGGGATTCCAGGATGTCCTTGCGGTAGAACATGACCCAGAAGTTGACCGTCTCCGGCATGGCGTAAACGCCATCCTTGAGGATGTAGGGGATGAACAGGCCGGAGGAGAACCGCTGGGCGACCTCGCCGAAGTCTTCGAACTGGGTCAGATCATACAGCGCGCCGCGGATGTTCAGGTAGCTGGGCACGACGTACTGCAGGCTCAGCACCACATCCGGGGCGGTACCGGCGGCATTGGCCAGCACCAGCTTGTTGGCGTCGGGCATCAGGGAAAGGTTGACCTTGATGCCGGTTTCGGGGGTGAACTGGGTGTCGATCAGGTTCTGAAGAGTCTCCACATACTGACGGCTGCGGCCCATCCACACCTGGATGACGGGCTGTTCCTGGCCGTTTTCGTCGATCCATGTCTTCTCGTTGGCGGCGCCGGCGGTGTAATCGGTCTTGGTGAAGGAGGTAAAGAAGCGCTCCACGCCCGCCCACAGGTTCTCGCCCCAGTTGGCCTTGCGGGGCAGCTGGGCATCATCCTGGTAGAGGTAGATCTGATCGATGGACAGGTCATTGACAGCCATGTCAGTCAGCTGCTGGGCCAGCATACGGGCTGCGGAGTTGGAGCCGGTGGAGAACTCGGACATGCGGCGGGGCAGATCTTCGGGCTCCTCGGCCAGGCGGCGGAGTTGGTCCGCACTCAAGGTCATGGAGGAGAACGCCGCGCCGGAGCCGTCCTTGGCGAACTGCTTGGTGTATTCCACGCTGTCCTCGCACATTTGAGCCCAGCCGTTCAGCCAAGCCACCAGTTCGGGGAAGTTCTTGACCATGTTGTAGGTGCGGTAGGCGTCCGCCGTGGCGCCGCCCATGAGGGACTTGACGTCGTTGGACAGGGCGTTGATCTCCTCCAGCAGCACGTCGATGGTCTCATACACGGGAGTCAGATGGGCGGCGTTGATGCAGAAAGACAGGGTATGCTCGCCCTTCTCCAGGTAGAGCTTGAGGGGCTCCTCACCTGCCATGGCCTGCATCTGGGCGAAGGAGGTGGTGTAGCCAAAGGGCACCCGCTGCGCGCCCTGATGGGGGATCACGCCGTCCACGTAGATATCCACATAGGTGGGGAAATCCGCGCGGGCGCTCTGGCGATAGTAAGCGCCCAGGTTGTACCAGCCGGTCTCCTCCACGGTGAAGCGCCAGGTAACCATGTCGCCCGCCTCGTCGAAGGAAGCGCCGTCCAGGAAGTTCACCTTGCGGTAGTCGTTGTCGTAGGGGGACAATCGGGCATTGAACTCGCCCGCGCCGCGGATGGAAGATTCATTGCGCTCGGCGATCCTCTCCGCCTCGATGACGATCAGGTTCGTACCGGACGCGTCGCCCGAGGCCTTTTCGGGCACCTGACAGGGCGCACGCAAGGTCACAGCAAAAAGCTCCATACCGCCGTCCTGCACAGAGAAGCCGATCTTGTGCTCACCGGCAGTCAGCTCGAAGAGCATGGGCTCAGCGGTACGGTAGGTGGAGTCGCAGATGCCGGCGTCCAGCACGCCCTCCGCCTGCCAGGGGGTGGTGGCGATCTCGTTGCCGTAGCGGTCCACAGGGAACACGCCGTCATCCACCCAGACGGAGTTCATCTTCACGCGCTGCATTTCCGCACACAGAACCACACCGTCGATGGTGACGGTCATTTCCGTGGGCAGGGTGGAGGTGGTGGTGTTGCGGTAGGACAGCCAGATTTCATACTGGGCGTCTTCCGGGGCAACGACGGTCACCTCGCCCTGAGCATTCAGGGGAAGATCGATGGCAGCCTCTGCCTTCACATCCTCGCCGCTGTAAACAGGAAGCGTATACGCCTTGGAAATCGCGGTATAGAGCGTTTCCACGGTCTGCACGGGCTGAACCGCGTTCTCCGCCATCGCGAAGGAGAACACGCACAGCAGCGCAAACACCAGCGCCAGAATCCTCATTCGCATGCTCTTCACTCCATTCATCCTTATTTGTAGTTGCTGTAGGCCCGGGTAGCCCAGAGCGCCGCGCCCTCTTCATCCAGGGCAGAAATGCAGGTGACCCAGGTCTTCTGGGCGGAATCCAGGGCGGTATGCATCACGCCCGTGTAGGTTTTGCCGTCCAGGGTCAGGGTGATGTTCACACCGTCCGCGCATTCCCAGGTGCCCTCATGGGCGCCGGTGATGGTGCCGTCGGCATTCAGCGTGGCCACCTTGCTCTCATGCTCCACCTTGTTGATGTCACGCTCATGCAGCAGCACCTTGTAGGCGCCTGTCATGAGGGAGGAGTCCACCGTTTCAGGCTTTTCACCCGCATAGCGCAGGGGGGAGATGACCGGCCAGCCAGCCTCGTTCATGTACATCTGGTGCACCCGCACCTGGAAAGACTCGCCGGCATTGGCAAAGCGGGTATGGAACACGATGAAGTACCGGCCGGTTTCTTCATCATAATAGGCGCTGTTGTGACCGGGACTGCGGTAGGCCAGGGTGATCTTGTTCTTGTCGCCCTCGGCGGCCAGGAACTCGTAGCCGCCCATGAGCTTGACGCCGTAGGGCGCGTAGTCCGGGTCATTGAAGAAGGAGCCGGGGCGGCCGGCGCAGCGGATCATGTTCTGACCCAGGGCGTCCTCATAGGGGCCGTCGGGGTTCTTGGAGCGGCAGACGCGGATGTTGTAGCCGTCGTTGGCGCCCAATCCGCCAAAGGACAGGAAGAGGTAGTAGTAATCCGTATCGGGGCTGTAGAGGATGTAGGGGGCCTCGATGCGGGCGTGATTGCCGCCCAGCAGCTTCTTGCCCATGCCGTTGTTCAGCTGGCCCGGCAGGGGGAAGCCGGTCTCGACGTCCATCTCCAGGATGTAGATGCCGCCGGAATAGGAGCCGTAGACCATCCACAGCCTGCCCTCCTTGTCATAGAAGGTACAGGGGTCCACCACGTTGGGGTAAACGTTCGCGTTATAACCCGGGTGGCCGGACTTGAGGATGATGCCCTGATTGACATAGGGGCCCTCGGGCTTCTCCGCGTAGGCGATGCCCAGGGTGGACAGGGGGCTGGAGCCCTCGCAGGTGCAGTAGTACATGACATAGGTGCCATTGCCCAGCTGCACCACGTCCGGCGCCCAGAAGGTCGTGGTCTTGGCGTAGGAGAGGGCCTCCTTCATCTGGGTCTGGACGTTCTCCACCAGGGTACAGCCGCCATTGGAGGCGTCCCGGGAGATGAGCTTCCAGTCAATGAGGTCCTCGCTTGTCGCCGCCGCCATGTGGGAGCCGAAGATATAGTACAGCCCATCCTCCGCCCTGATGATCGACGGATCATGAACAGCCACGTTTTTCAAGAACTTGGGCATGGGCAGCTCGCTATTGGATACATCCGCCTCTTCACCCGAAACGATCAAAGGCATGCAAAGCAGCAGCGCAAGCAACAGCGCAGCAATGCGACGGATACGCATGGGCACGCTCCTCCAAAACAGCAAAATAGACAAAGAGCCATCCTCTTTGAGCACAAAAAAACCGCGAACGAATATAATTCCTTGTTAATAATACCCTCTTAACCAATCGTTTGTCAAGCTGAATTTGTGAAAAACCCTCTGTTTTTTGTTCATATTGTGCATTTAATTTGTCTACATTAACATTATTGTAACTTTCATGTTGATGGTCATCAAAGCATTTCGTACTCCATCCGAACATCTCCGCCGTCTCCCCTTTTCCGCAGAAATTTCCCCTGCAGGCAGGAATGACCCCGACGCCCGCGAATCATGAATATACAACTATTTGCACATCCGCAAGGAGGATACGTTTATGATCGCACGCACACCCCCGATGGGCTGGAATTCCTGGAATACCTTTGCCTCCAACATCAACGAGGACCTCATCCGCGAGATGGCGGACTTCATGGTCAACGAGGGCTATCGCGACGCCGGGTATGAATACCTGGTCATCGACGACTGCTGGAGCCTCAAGCAGCGCGGCGCGGACGGGCGCATCGTCCCCGACCCGGAGAAGTTCCCCCATGGCATGAAGGCCGTGGCGGACTATGTCCATTCAAAGGGCCTGAAGTTCGGCATGTACTCCTGCGCCGGCGTCCGCACCTGTGCAGGCTATCCCGGCAGCTATGACCACGAGTTCATCGACGCACAAACCTTCGCCGACTGGGGCGTGGACTACCTCAAGTACGACTACTGCAACTTCCCTGCCTCCGGTGACTGCAAGGCCCGCTACCTGACCATGTCCATGGCGCTCAAGGCCACGGGCCGGGAGATCCTCTTCTCCGCCTGCAACTGGGGTCAGCAGGAGCCCGGCACCTGGATGCGTCAAATTGGCGCCCACATGTACCGCTCCACCGGCGACATCATGGACAACTATGCCTCCTTCACCGACATCGTCAAGTCCCAGCTGCATAAGCTCCATATGTCCGGCAGTTATTGCTTCAATGACATGGATATGCTCACCGTAGGCATGTGCGGCAAGGGCAATGTGGGTCTGGGCAAGGTGTGCACCTACGAGGAATACCGCCTCCAGTTCACCCTGTGGGCGCTGTGCGGCGTGCCGCTGATGATGGGCGCTGACCTGCGCAATCTGGCGCCCGAATATAAGGCGCTGATGCAGCACCCTGCCCTCCTGCGCATCAACCAGGACCTGGAGTGCCGCGCGCCCTATGTCGTCCGCAGGGACAGCGTGTGCGTCTCCAACCCCAACCCCGGCCCCGGCGAGCATCCCTGGAAACACATCCCTGACACCGCCTTCATCCTCCTGCGCCACCTGACGGACAATGAATTCGCCCTGTGCTACATGAACCTGGCGGATCAGGGAGCCGAGGTGCACGGCGAGCTGGTGGACATGGGTCTGCCCGCCACCGGCAGCGTGGCCCTGGACATCACCGACGTCTTCACCGGGGAGCACATCGGCCAGGTCAGCGATTGCTTCAACCCCCATGTCGAAGCCCACGACTGCAAGCTCTACCTGTGCAGGCTGGTGAAGACCGATGCCTGAGCGCGCCGGCAGCCCGGTCTGCATTCGCTGCCACACGCCCCTGAGCAGCGACGAAGTCGGTCTGACAAAGAAGCTGATTAACCGGGGCAGCAGGGAGTTCCAGTGCTACTCCTGCTTGGCGGAGCACTTCCGCGTCAGCGTGGAGCTGCTCAAGGAGAAGGTGGAGCAGTTCCGGGAGATGGGGTGTCTGCTGTTCGAACCCCGGCAATAGAAAAAGGCGCTCCCTGCGAGCGCCTTTTTTACTTGCTCACCGCTATACGCGGGATGAATACAGCCTTGTGCAGAACCGTCTTCTTACCGTCCTCCAGGCGGATAATTCGCCGTCCATCAGTGAAGATGAGTGCATCCCCATCGAAATCGTAGTCCGCGACGCCCTTGTGCACCTCTTCGAAGTGCCCATCCGGGGTCTGACGCATCAGCAGCCAGTCTGCCGGAATGCAGCCCTCATCCCCGCCATCCTCAGCACGACCTTTGGAAATGTCCAGCATCACGCCTTCCAGCATTCTCTTCTGGGCTGCTTCGGCGGACTGTCCTGCCACGCGGGGAGTGCGCTTGGCCGTCCCCTCCGGATCGCCGATCGCCTGCAGCAGCTTCCCCAGCCCCTTCAAGGTCGCACCAATATTCTTCGCCCGATCAATGATGGTCATCCTCTTGGGAATGCCAGATTTGTAGGGCCTGCGGATGACATAGAGCCCACCATCCGGCGCCAGTTTGGGGCGGAGGTAATCATATGCGTCATCCGTGGCGATTTCCTCCATCTCCCCGCCGCGCAGGTCAAGCCGCAGCAAGCTGGCAGGCCCCTTGGCCAAAATCCGGCCTTGTTCATCCCGCGCCCATCCGGCGGAGGTCAAATATATATACCGCCCGTCCGGGCAGAGGAAGGGAGCGCTGTCCTGCGTATCGCCCTGGGTGACGATTTCGTACCGGGAGGAATCTTCCTTCATGACCGCAATGTGTCGCTCACCCAGCACGCTGTCCACCGCCAGCGCAACCTGATCCCCCTGGACATGCAGATCCACCGGGCGGAACTCCCGCTCGCTGAGCCAGTTGGATTCCGGCGCATCATCATCCGCCGCATCTTTCACAAAAAGGCCGCCGATCTCCGGCGTGGTCAGCGCATAGAGCAGCCGCCCTTTCCACGGTGCAATCGCCCGGATCTGGCAGTCCGCTTCCGCTGTGCGGCTGCGGTATTCATATGGATTCGCCTGATGCTGGAACTTTGCGCCAGCACCTTCATACTTCCAGGCGTTGCGCTCCTCCAGATTGTGGGCGGTACGGATATACAGTGCCTTACGCGCACTGTGCAGGCGGCGGGCCTTTCCGTCTTCATAAACCATCATCTCTCCATCGGAGAGAAACAGGATGCGGTTTGTCATTTGCATTCACCTTCCTGTTGTCATGATAGCAAAATCCACAGGACGTGTCAATACGCCGCAGGATTTGTTACAATTCCATGCAAGGGCTTCCCCCGCGCTCACATCCATGCTATAATCATGAAGAAAATACGCCACACCGGGAACAAAATTCCCCGCTTGATCGTCTATATAGATGACAACCTGTGCGAAAGCGAGGTGCTGACATGACCGATGAATTCACCCTGCGGCGCGCGCAAAAGGGCGACGCCCAGGCCTTCGAAATGCTGGTCACCCCCCATGAGCAGATGCTCTGGCGGGTTTGCTGGCATTACACCCGACACCCGGAGGACGCGGCCGACTGCCTCCAGGAAACCATGCTCAAGGCGTGGAAGGCCATCAAGACCTACCGGGGCGACTGCAGCCTGTCCAGCTGGCTGTACCGCATCGTCGCTACCGTGTGTCTGGACTTCCTGCGCAGGCAGAAGCGTCTGCCCCAGACCGAATCCGCTGATGAAATGGCGGAAGACGAGGGCTTCGTGCCCGCAGACGACTCCCCCACCCCGGATGAAGCCGTCATCCGCCGGGAATCTGCGGACAACATCCGCGCCGCCATTGATTCCCTTCCCGCCGAGATGCGAACAGTGATCATCCTCTACGCATTGCAGGGCCTGGGATACGAGGAGATCGCCGCTGCCATGCAAACCAGCGTCGGCACGGTGAAGAGCCGCATCAACCGGGCAAGGCAGAAGATTGCTAAATTCCTCCAAGATGGGAACAATTCACCCGATGATGCGTCCAAGAAAATGAAGGGAGGGCAAAAATATGCATAACATCGACGAAAACGAAGTCCTCCGGGACGCGCTGTCCGGGCTGAACGAGGAGGTTCCCCCGATGCCGGAGGACCTTCACGCAGAATGGATGCAGCAAATAGAAGACCAACACGAATTCGTATGCCACCAGACACAGGCCACCTACAGACGCGTCACCCGTTTCCTGTCTGTTGCAGCGGCGATGGTGTTCGTCATCGGCGGCACGCTGCTGACCCGGGACAACCTGAGCGCCGACCAGATGGCCTACCAGGCATCCTATGTGGAAAATGGCAGCATGAAGCGCTCCGTCGCCCAGGCGGACATGGCTTACGGCGCCTATACCGCCGGCGCTGGCGTGGAGGAAGCCGCGGACAACGGCGTGATGCTCACCATGGCCCGGGGCGCAGACACCTCCACCCCTGCAGCCGCGCCTGTGGAAAAGAAGATCATCCGCACCGCCGGCATGACCATCAAGACCCAAAGCTATGACGAGGCCCTTGCCGCGCTGGAAAGCGCCTGCACCGGGCAGGGCGGCTGGATCGAATCCAGCAGCGAAAGTACCAATACCTACTCCGGGATGCGCACCGCATGGCTGACACTCCGCATCCCCCAGGAAGCGCTGGACAGCTTCCTGGATGGCACAGAGGGCCTGGGCCGCGTCACCAGCCGGAATGCATCCGCTGAGGACGTCACCGCAACCTACCAGGATACCCAAACCCGCCTGAACACCCAGCTGGCCCTGATGGAACGGCTGCAGGCCCTGATCACCGAGTCCGGCGACCTGAGCGACCTGCTGGCCCTGGAGAGCCAGATCGCCGAGACCCAGTACCAGATCGACACCCTGCAGACCGCCCTCAACCACACCGACCGCCAGGTGAGCTACGCCACTGTGAACATCACCCTGCAGGAGGAGAAGGTGGCCGAACTGACAGATACGACCGTTTCCTTTGGCGACCGCATCGTCTCCGCCATCCAGGTCGGCCTGGAGAGCCTCGTGGGCTTCCTGGGTGACATGGTGGTATTCCTGGTGGCCGCGCTGCCCTTCATCGCCATTGCGGCAGTGGTGGTCATCGCTGTCAGGCTCATCATCAAAAGGAGGAAGAAGTAAGATGAAGAAGCTCCTTGGCATCATCCTGGCCCTGGCGCTGCTGCTGCCCGCCTTTGCCTTGGCCGAAACCGCTGTTTTTGCAGCGGAGGGCGCTACCATCACCGTCTCCGGCAGCGCCTCCGTCACCCTGAAGGCCGATTACGCCCAGGTGACCGTGGGCGTGTCCACCAAGGCCCCCACGGTAGAGGAAGCCAGCGAGAAGAACAACACTGCCATCCATGCGGTCATCGCAGCCCTGAAGGACGCCGGCGTGCTGGAGGATGACATCGCCACCAGCAACTACTCCGTGGGTGCAGAGTACGATTATTCCGCCTTCGGTACGCAGACGCTGACGGGCTACAATGTGTCCAACCAGCTGAATGTGGTCATCCGCGACATGGAGCACATCGGCGCCACCCTGGACAAGGCGACCGCCGCCGGCGCCAACACCATCTATAACATCCAGTTCCTGTCCACGAAGGCCAACGCCGCTCAGGATGAAGCCACCGCCCACGCCGTACAGGACGCCATACGCCGCGCGGAGCTGCTGGCCAAGGCTGCAGGCCTCCAGCTGGGCAGCATCGTTTCCATCTCCGACAGCGTAACGGGTTACAACGCCATGCCCCGGGTTTACAAGTCCACCATGGACGCCGCCGCCGGCAACAGCATCCTGCCGGATGACACCTCCGTTTCCGCCAGCGTGACGATTGTATTTGAGTTGAAGTGAGCTTCCACCTCATCACCCGCTGCGGCGGGAGCTTTCCCTTGAGGGGAAGGTGGACGAAGGGCGGATGAGGTGGCTCCAACATAATACGGACTTGCAGGTAAGATGCCTGCAAGTCCGTTTTGTTTGCAATTAAAGAACCTTCTTGAGGAAGTCCTGAGTACGGGGATGCTGGGGATTGTTGAAGATCTCCTCGGGGGTGCCCTCCTCAACGATCTGGCCCTCGTCCATGAAGATGACGCGGTCCGCCACCTCGCGGGCAAAGCCCATCTCGTGGGTAACGACCACCATGGTCATGCCCTCGTGGGCCAGCTCCTTCATGACGTCCAGCACCTCGCCGACCATCTCGGGATCCAGGGCGGAGGTGGGCTCATCAAAGAGCATCACCTGGGGCTCCATGCACAGCGCGCGCACGATGGCGATACGCTGCTTCTGGCCGCCGGAAAGCTGGCTGGGGTAGGCGCCCGCACGATCCGCCAGGCCCACGCGCTTGAGAAGGCTTACAGCCTTCTCCTCGGCCTCAGCCTTGGACTTCTTCAGGAGCTTGCGGGGCGCGAGGGTCATGTTCTTGAGGATGGTCATGTGGGGGAAGAGGTTGAAGTGCTGGAACACCATGCCCATCTTCTCGCGGTGCTTGTTGATGTTCACCTTGGGGTCGGTGATGTTGACGCCCTCGACGGTGACGGTGCCCTTCGTGGGCTCCTCCAGCAGGTTCAGACAGCGCAGGAAGGTGGATTTGCCGGAGCCGGAGGGGCCGATGACGACCACGACCTCGCCGCGCTTAATGTCCGCAGAGACGCCGCGCAGGGCCTTCAGCTTGCCCTCGTCAAAGTGCTTTTCCAGCTCGCGGACGGAAATGATGATATCAGTGGTCACTGTTGCGCAGCCTCCTTTCCAGCTTGCCGATCAGCCAGGTGAGCGTCAGCACCACCAGCAGGTACAAAAGGCCGGACACGATATAGGGCGTGAAGGCCGAGAAGGTACGGGAGCGGATGTAGTCGCCCGCCTTGGTCAGCTCGGTCAGGGCGATGTAGGACAGGATGGAGGTCTCCTTGATCAGGGAGATGAACTCGTTGCACATTGCCGGCAGGGCGGACTTGGCCGCCTGGGGCAGGATGATGTAGAACATGGTCTTGACGCCGGAAAGGCCCAGGGAACGGCCGGCCTCGGTCTGGCCCTTCTCCACGCTCATGATGCCGCCGCGGACAATCTCCGCCACATAGGCCGCACTGTTCAGGCCGCAGGCGATCACGCCCACAATCACCTTGTCAATCCGGATGGAGCCGAAGATGCCGAAGTTGATGATCAGCACCTGCAAAAGCAACGGCGTGCCGCGCATGATGTTGATGTACAGCCCCGCAAACTTCGACAGCATGCGGACGACAAAGCTGCCGGCACAGGGCAGGAATCCCTTGCCGCGACTACGCATGTTCTGGATCTGGGGCAGGCGCAGGATGGCCAGAATGGTGCCCAGCGCCAGACCCACCAGGATCGCATAGAAGCTGACCTCCAGCGTCACGCCCAGACCCTTGAGGTACTGCATCCAGCGGTCATCCTTGATGACGTTGAGGTAGATCTCCTTGTAGATGTACTGCCAGAAATTGAGCGTATTGGCGTTCACAGCGGGCTCAATGGCCTGCCACCACTGCTCAAAGATGGAAATATTCAACGGGGTTTCCTCCACACAATCAGAAATCGTACAAAGGCCGTAGAGAGGTCAAGCCTCCCTACGGCAATGTGTGCAAACGGTGAGATTACTCGGCAGCTTCCTCGTTGGAAGAGAAGTACTTCACAGCCAGCTGCTCGAAGAAGCCCTCAGCCTGCAGCTCAGCCAGAGCCTTGTTGATCTTCTCCAGCAGCTCGGGGTTGTTCTTGTTGACCTCGATGCCGTACCAGTCAGCCTGCAGGCCCATGTCCACGATCACCAGAGAGGGGTCGTTCAGGGAAGCCAGGATGGCCTGACCAACGGGCTTGTCGATGATGACGGCGTCCAGCTTGTTGCCCTGCAGATCCATCACAGCGTTCAGGAAGGTCTTGTACTGGGCGACGTTCTCCAGGCCGGTGATTTCCTCGGCAGCGAAGTCGCTGGTGGTGCCCAGCTGCACGCCGATGAGCTTGCCCTTGAGCTGGTCAGCAGTCTCGAAGCCGCTGTCAGCCTTCACGATCACGACCAGGCCGGCGTTGATGTAGCCCTCGGAGAAGTTGACGGTCAGCTTGCGCTCGTCAGTGATGGAGATGCCGGACAGGCCGATATAGTTGGGGTTGGCGGCAACGGCGCTGATCACGGCGTCGAAGTCCATGGCCTCGATGTTGGTCTTGGGGTCGAATGCGATGCCGGCCTTCTCGGCGATGGCAGCCCACATGTCGATGTCATAACCGACAACGGCGTCGCCCTCGACGTACTCGAAGGGGGGATACTCGGGGTTGGTGGCAACGATAATCAGGTCTTCCGCCAGAGCGGTCAGGGTGCACAGGGCCATCATCATGGCCAGGGCCAGAGCGAACAGCTTCTTCATAATTGGTACCTCCGTTTTTGTTTGATTGGGGTATGTGCTGCATTATACGCGCATTCGGGCCGCTTGTCAATGGGTTTTTGTGAATATTTATGCGAAACTTTTGTATTATCTTTGTATTTCCCGTTTTTCGGGCATTTCAGCGGCTTTCCGGGTATGGTGCCCCAATTTCCTGCATGTAGCCGGTTTATACGCGTTGTATACGCATTCGTTCAATTCTGTGTAATCCGGAAATCAATTTCCCAAATTGTACATCACGCATGCATAATGCATGTATGGCGTATTCAATCATGTGCCTCCCATTCCTCCCGGGTGATACGGTAGACCTTCAAGGGGCCATGGTGATCATCCGTGTACTCGTCCACCAGGGTCATGCCGTTTTTCATCGCTGTGCGGAAGGAGGGCTCGTTCTCCGCGTTCATGTAGGAGTACACCGCCGGGAAGCCGAACTGCTCGAAGGCCACCCGGATGCAGGCCGCAGCCGCCTCGGAGGCATAGCCTTTGCGCCAGTAATCCTTGCGGATGTGGTAGCCGATCTCCGGCAGCCACTGGCCGTTGATGGGCTGGAGCGAGATGCCGCAATCCCCGATGAACTCGCCGTTCAGGGTGACCGCCCACAGGCCGAAGCCGTGCTTCTCATAGCTGTCGCGGCACCAGGCGATCCAGCGGCGGACGCCGGCTTCGTCGTAGGGCTTGGGGTAGTAGCGCATGGTCTCCGGGTCGGAGAGGATGGCGCGGAGGGCGGCGAAGTCGGCCTCGGTCATTTCGCGAAGGACGAGGCGGGAAGTGGTGATCATCATGCATCAAACCTCACTATGCTCTAATTCGGAATTAGGAATGCTGAATTCGCAATTGGGTTACTGCGACGGACTGCTGCGGATCAATTCAGAACTCACACGCTAAATTCCGCATTCCGAATCATTTACGTTCCCGTTGACCTGTAATGCTTCACCCCGATATACCAGATGCGCACCATGATGGCGAAGAAGGCCGCACCTGCCAGGGGCGTCAGGAAGTAGGCCCAGGTCGGCAGCTGCACCATCGCCTCGCCAATCACCCAGCTCACCGGCCAATGCATGCACATCGCAAAGGGCGCCAGGTAGGTGAACAGGAAGCGCAGCACACCGGGGTAGACGTCCATCGGGTACTGACAGGCGGTGCGTCCGCCGTAGGTGAGGATATTGACCATCTCGATGGACTTGACGGAGAAGAAGCTCACCGTGGCCTCGATCATGAACAGGCCCAGCACCAGCAGCATGCTCCCCAGCACCACCTCCAGGAGGAGGAGGGCCTTCGTTAGCGTCCAGGCGATGTTCAGCCGGGCTCCCGCCACCAGCATGGCGATCACGCCCACGGTCGCGCCGCCGATACGCCGCGGATCCAGCTGGGACACCATCACCTGCATAAGCAGCGGCCTGGGGCGCAATATCAGCGCATCAAACTCGCCCCGCTGCACGAACCACGGGAAGGACGTGATCCCGCGCCCGAACAGCTCCGTCAGCGCGAAGGTGGATTGCATGACGCCAAAGAAGAACATGATCTCCCCTGCGCCCCAGTGCCCAACGACCTTGAAGCGGCTCAGGAGCACCACCACCGCCAGCATTTCGCCGGCGGTCATCACAAACTGGGCAATCACCTGCATCAGAAGGGACGCCCGGTACTGCATCGCGGATTTGAAGAGCATCTTCACCGCGTGAATCATGTATCGCATAACCGTCAACCTCCCTGCACGATCAGGTTGTTCAGCTGACGATTCCACATGCTGCGGCCAATCCACCGCAGGATGAAGATCCACCCTACCTGCACCGCCACGTTGAGAGCCCACTCCGGCAATGCAGCGCACTGCTGGTACATGCGGATGGGCGCGTCCAGCGCCTGGGCGAAGGGCTGGTAGCGGATGAGCAGTTGCAGCCTGTCGGGGAAGAGCGTCAGCGGGATCACATTGCCGGAGAAGGTCATCATCGTCAGGTTCAGGATGGCCGAAATGCCCCGCTTGTCCAGGGTCTTCATGGTCACCGCATCGATGATGGACATCATTTCGCAAAGGCACACGCAGCCGATCATCAGCGATGTGCCGAACTGGAGGAAGGACAAAACGCCATCCGGGGGCGCGATGCGCAGCTCTTTGGGGAGGACGAACTGGATCGCCAGCATGGGGATGAGGCGCATCATGGCGCCCACCAGGCGTCCGGCCACGTCGCGGGCCACCCAGAACCGGTGCTGATCCACCGGGCGCACCAGCATGTAGGCGATGCCGCCGGACATGATGAGGTTCCCCAGCTCGCCGTCGGCGGAGAACATCATGCGGAAGAACATCTGCTGCAGCCAGACGTAGGTGATGGTGGCCCGCAGCATGTCGGGGCTCTCCCCGGCGTACAGCGCGGTATAGAGGAAGATGTACACCAGCCCGAAGAACACCTGGGTCACCAGGCCTCCCAGAGCCGCTGCGCGGTACTGTGTCTCCATCAGCGCCCGCAGGCGGAAGACGGTGAAGTAAGGGCGCCATGATTTTAGCTTCATCATCATAGCTTCATCTCCCTGTACATGCGGGCGATGAGCTCGTCCACGTTCTGCTCCTTGAGGGTCATTTCCCTCACGCGTCCCGCGGAGAGCACACGGGGCAGCAGCTCGCTGGTGGGGGTGACGGCGGGCTCGTAGGTGAGGATGTAGGCGGAATCATCCTGCTTCACATCCGCAGGGAGATTTGCCATGTTGGGCGCCTCCTCGAACACCACCCGAAGTGTGTGCACGGTGTCATACTGCCTGAGCAGCGCGTCCAGCGCGCCGTCGTAGAGGAGCTTGCCGCGGCCCAGCACCATCACCCGGCTGCACAGGGCCAGCATGTCCTCCATGTCGTGGGTGGTGAGGAGGATGGTGGTGCCATTGCGCTGGTTCTCCTCCTTGAGGAAGGCGCGGAGCTTCAATTTGCTGACCGCGTCCAGGCCGATGGTGGGCTCATCGAGGAAGAGGAGTTTTGGGGCATGCAGCAATGAGCCGCACAGCTCCGCACGCATCCGCTGGCCCAGACTCAGCTGGCGCAGAGGGGCATTCAGGAATTCGCCCAGTTCGAGGGCGTCCACCAGAGCGTCGAGGCGCTTTTGCCAGGCAGCGTGGTCGATGTCGTAGATGTCCCGCAGGAGCAGGAAGGAATCCCGAATGGGCACATCCCACCACAGCTGCGTGCGCTGCCCGAACACCGCGCCCAGGTGACGCACATGCTCCCTGCGGTTCTCCCAGGGGGTGCGGCCATCCACAGTACAGGTGCCGCTGGTGGGCGTGAGGATGCCGGTGAGCAGCTTCACGGTTGTGCTCTTTCCCGCGCCGTTGGGGCCGATCAGCCCGACCAGCTCGCCCTTTTCGATGGTGAAGGAGGCGTCAGAGAGAGCCTCAATGTGCTGCTTTTCCCGTTTCCACAGGCGGGAGATTCCGCCTGTTTTGAGCGCAGTGAAGCGGGTGTAGGTCTTGCTGAGCGACTGTGCTTCGATGAATGACATATGTATGCCTCCTTGTCTTCCGAAGGATACTGAACCGCCGGAATGCAAAACAGCGCCATCTGAATGCGGATGGCTTATCCCGCAGTTCAGACAGCGCTGCAAAAGAGTTTGATAGGCTGCAGATGTCGTATTTTCGGATTAAATTGGGAACACAGTATACACCCGCCGCCAGGCTCTGTCAATGTCCAATCTGGGAAAAATCCAATTGCTCTTGCGTCGCCAACGGAAATGCGGTACAATAGCATCACCATCATATAAAGAAAGAGGTCGAAGACCTTGAGCCGACTCGGAGATTTGATCCGCACCGAACGCGTGCGCGCGAAACTGACCCCTAAACAGCTTGCCAAGAAGTGCGGCGTGGCGGAGAGCTACCTCGTCGCCGTCGAAAAGGGCACCAAGATCATCGCGGATGACCAGGCCCGCCGCATCCTCAAGGCCATTGGCCTGCGCGAGCAGACCGAGGCTGACTTCTCCCTGGATGACATCGCTGCCACCGTTGACCTGGCCACCGTGGGCTCCCCCACCGCCAAGACGGTGGCACGTCCTGTTGCCAAACCCGAGCCCGAAGCCGAGCTGGTGGCCTCCACCGGGGGCCGTGCGCCCTCCGGAAGCAAGAACGTCTCCGATACGGAGGAGAAGAACGTGGGCGGCTCCATCTGGCTGGACGCCCTGACCAGCGTGCTCAAGCACGTGCCGGTGATGAACGCCATCATGAAGCCCATCGACCACCGCCTGCTGCCCATCGTGGCCGGCAAGATCGAGGGCGCCAACCCGGACAAGGTGTTCTACTACCTCGTTCCGGACGACAGCATGCGGGGCTTCCGCGTGCACCAGGGCGATCTGGCCCTCATCGTGCCCGCCCACTCCCCCATCGACGGCGCGATCATGCTGGTGGAGTACAACAACCACCGCTTCCTGCGCAAGGTGAAGAAGCTGGCGGACTTTACCGTGATCCTCCAGTCCTTCGACAAGGAGTACGACGCCGAGACCGCCCAGATCAACGAGTGCACCTTCATCGGCCGGGCAGCAAAGCTGGAGGTCACGCTGTAAGGGGCGCTGCCCCCTACACCCCCGCCAAAGGGCCACAGGCCCTCTGGACACCCTTTTCGCGATTGAGTTGACTGCCTCCGGTTGCGGCTGCTTCCGCGAGGGAGTTGGCTTCATTCTACTGCTCCATGATTTGTGAAAGGACTGGTCCATTATCTACGTCAGGGTAATGCCCTGAGCCCGTGCAATCCGCACACCGAAAGGATGACCCTTGTCTCAGCCGACCGGCTGGCAGCATGACGCTGCACCCAATTCACCACGGAAAGGACAATGTGTTATATGTTGAACAAGAAAGAGGCCGTTGCGTAAACCGGGAGGTTTGCACTTTCGCCAGCCTCCCATTTCATTCACCCAATACAGAGAATGACGATGGAGAGGAATACAAACATGAACCGCGAGAACAAGCGCAAGCAATACGACAAGCACTATTATCGCCACAACCCCTGCAATGAGACCTTCACCTGCAAATGCTGCGGACGGCTCTGCGTGCCCGAAGGGGCCGGGAGCGATCACCGCAACCACTGTCCCAACTGCCTGACCTCCCTCCACCTGGACATCGAGCCCGGTGACCGCGAGGCTGACTGCGGCGGACAGATGGAGCCCATCGCCGTATGGGTGCGAAAGGGCGGCGAGTGGGCCATCGTCCACCGGTGCCGCGTGTGCGGATGGATCTCCTCCAACCGCGTGGCCGCTGACGACAACCCCATGAAGCTCATGTCCATTGCCATGAAGCCCCTGACCAATCCGCCCTTCCCCCTGGAGAAGCTCGAGCAGATGACGGAAACCATGGGCTATGCAGGCAGCCTGCGCTGATCACCCCAACAACAAGGCCCCGGAGGATATACGTTCCTCCGGGGCTGATTTATTCTGTTTACGCTACATTAACCGTCACCGCAGCGCCTTCGACTTCCGCTCTGCAGCGCGGAACCCCCTTTGCGGCGCTTGTCTCCATATGGCTGCTTACCGGTGGTCAGCCTACACCACCAGTGGTCAGGGTGATATCAAACACTTCGCCCGTCACAGCATTCACCATGACGATAAAGGAACGCTCCGGGTCTCCGAGGTACAAGCGCCACAGCCGCTGCCCATCGGAGGCTTGCAGCAGGTCGGGTTCATGCGTGTGATCTAGCAGGCGGATTTCTTCCTGCGGCAGATTGTACACAGCCTTGATGCCCGCATCCGCCAGGGCCATTACTTCCTCTGCAGGGAGATCCTCCGCTGTCGGTTCGATCCATTCAAAGGTCATTTCTCCGTGCTTCTCCGGCAACTCAATAGGCTCGTAGTCCTCCGGAAGGAAGTCCATCAGCATTTCATAGCTCAGGCGCACCATATTCAGCTGCCGCGCTCCCCAGCAGGGCGAATCCAGCATGTCAGACTGCCAAAACATCGGCTCCTGGTCGTCATGTGTCCAGCTGACCGTAGCCTGACCATCATCAATCTGCACTTCATACTCACCCACGATTTGTGTAGGCAAGTAAGCATGAGGCAGGTACAGGACGGCAGCGCCATCCTCTGTCATGGTGACATACGCAACGAACAAGCCCAAAAGGTCATTGGTCAGGCCATACTTCTCCTTCAGCACGGAGACGGCAATGCGTTCAGCCTTCATTTGAGGACTAAGGACAACCTCCTCCGCCAGCACAACAGGGAACGTCAGCATAAAAACCAGTAGCAGTATCAACATTCGCTTCATAGAGCGCTCTCCTTTCGATGCAAGACCATACAAGTCTTCCACCAAATAACGTTATTCCGCTGGTAAACACTGCATATGACAGAAGAATTTTCAATGTGTAACATTCCGGTCTCACCGCAGCGCCTTGGACTTTCTTTCCGCGTCGCAGAATTTGCAGCGGTACAGGCCCTTCGCCCGGTCCTTGAGGACGAAGTGCTGATCCAGCGCGCTTTCCACAGTGGTGATGCAGCGGGGATTCTTGCAGGTGATGACGTTGATGAGGTTCTCCGGCAGGGAGAGCTTCTTCTTCTCCACCAGATTGCCGTCGCGGATGATGTTGACCGTGATGCCGGGATCGATATAGCCCAGCACGTCCAGGTCCACATTGATGTCCGCGTCGATCTTGATGATGTCCTTGCGGCCCAGGGCATTGGAGCGCACATTGCGCATGTAGGCCACGGGGCAGTCCAGCTCGTCCAGCTTCAGGAAGCGGTACACGTCCATGCCGCGGCCCGCCTTGATATGATCCAGCACAATGCCGGAGTGGATGGAGTCGATGTTCATGCTTTACGCCTCCTTCTGCCAGTCGAGCAGCGTCTTGATCAGCGCCATGCGCACGAAGCGGCCGTTGCGCACCTGCTTGAAGTACACCGCGCGGGGGTCGTCGTCCACCTTCACGGAGATCTCGTTCACGCGGGGCAGCGGATGCAGGATGGACATGTCCGCCTTGGCAGTCTTGATCTTGTCGGGGTCGAGGATGTAAGTGTCCTTCAGGCGGATGTAGTCGGCCTCGTTGAAGAAACGCTCCTTCTGCACGCGGGTCATGTAGAGCACGTCCAGCTCGGGCATGGCCTCCTCCATGGTCTCCACCTCGCGGAAGGGAATGCCCTTCTGACGCAGCTCATCGGTGATGTAGGCGGGCACCTTGAGCTCCGGCGGGGAGATGAGGACAAATTCGACGCCCTCGTAGCGGCTCATCGCGCCGATGAGGCTGTGCACCGTGCGGCCGAACTTGAGATCACCGCACAGGCCCACCACCATACCCGTCAGGCGGCCCTTCTCGCGGCGGATGGTCATCAGGTCGGTCAGGGTCTGGGTGGGGTGGTTGTGACCGCCGTCGCCCGCGTTGATGATCGGCACCATGCTGCGCAAGGAACCGGCCATGGGCGCGCCCTCCTTGGGGTGACGCATGGCGATGATGTCCGAATAGCAGGAGACGGTCTGGATGGTATCCATCAGGGATTCGCCCTTGGCAGTGGAGGAGGAATCGGCGCTGGAGAAGCCCAGAACGCTGCCGCCCAGGGAGAGCATGGCGCTCTCGAAGCTCAGGCGGGTACGGGTGCTGGGCTCGAAGAACAGCGTCGCCAGGATCTTGCCGCGCAGGGTTTCCTTGTATGCGTCCGGATCGGCGATCATCTTGTCGCCCAGGTCGAGGATGGATTCGATCTCCTCCACTGTGAAATCGGTAATGTCAATCAGGTGGCGCAAGGGAAAGTACCTCCTTATTGTCATTGGTTGCAGAACACACCTCATCAGTCGCCCAAGGGCGACAGCTTCCCCTCAAGGGGAAGCCTTTGGGGCTGCGCTGCCAGCAGATAGGCCTTCCCCTTGAGGGGAAGGTGGATTCGCCATCAGGCGAAGACGGATGAGGTGTCCGTCCTTAGGCCTTTGCGCCGTTCACGGCCAGGTAGTTCTTGATGCGCTGGACGTTCTCAGCGTTCTTCTCGTCCTGCTCCAGGTACTCGATGATGTCGTACACGTCCACCACGGAGTACACCGGGAAGCCGAACTCGTCCTGCACCTCGGCCATGGCAGACTTCTCGGTCTTGCCCTTTTCCTTGCGGTCCACCATGATAAAGGTGGCGGCGACCTTCACGCCCTCCAGATTGCCCAAAATGGCCATGCTCTCGCGGATGGCGGTACCGGCGGTGATGACGTCCTCCACGATGACGACCTCTTCACCGGCCTTGGGGACATAGCCCACGAACACGCCGCCCTCGCCGTGATCCTTGGCTTCCTTGCGGTTGAAGAAGAAGGGCACGTCAAGGCCCTGCTTGGACAGCGCCACAGCGGAGGACACCGCGATGGAAATGCCCTTGTAGGCGGGGCCATACAGGACAGTGCGCTTGTTGCCGACCTTCTCCAGGTAGGCACGGGCGTAGAACTCGCCCAGCTTGGCGATCTGGTCGCCGGTCTTGATGTCACCGGCGTTGATGAAGTAAGGGATCTTGCGGCCGGACTTGGCGGTGAAATCGCCGAACTTCAGCACGCCGGCATCCTCAAGGAACTTGATAAACTCATGCTTGTAGGCTTCCATTGTTATATTCTCCTTTTCTATGTCAGTTGTTCACTTTGCAGCGGAGGACTTCCTCCGTCTTCGCCTGACGGCGAATCCACCTCCCTCGAGAGGGAGGCTAAGATACATGCTCCGTGCTCCAAAAGGCTCCCTCTCGAGGGAGGTGGCATCGCGCTTGCGCGATGACGGAGGGAGTTCGTCCCCTTACTCGCCGAGGAACTCGCGGACGCAGCGCTTATAAGCAGCAACGGGATCAGCCGCCGCGGTGATGGGACGGCCCACGACGATGTAGTCGCTGGCAGCCTTGGCCTTTTCGGGGGTCATGATGCGCACCTGGTCGCCCACGTCGCCGTCAGCGAAGCGGATGCCGGGGGTGACAGTCATGAAGTCCGCGCCGCAGGCTTCCTTGACCAGGGCAGCCTCCAGAGGAGAGCACACCACGCCGGAGAGGCCCGCAGCCTTGGCATTCTGGGCGTACTTCTTCACCGTGTCGGGCATGGAGGCGTTGATCAGCAGCTCATTCTGCATGCGCTCCTCGGAGGTGGAGGTCAGCTGGGTCACAGCCAGCAGCACGCCGCAGGTGCCGTCTTCACGGGTCAGGCCTTCCTTGGCGGCCTCCATCATGGCGATGGTGCCGGAGGCGTGCAGGTTGGTCATGTCCACGTCCAGGTGACGCAGCACGGCCATGGCCTTCTTGACGGTGTTGGGGATGTCGTGCAGCTTCAGGTCGAGGAAGATCTTGTGGCCGCGGGCCTTGATCTCCTTGACGATGGACGGGCCTTCGGCGTAGAAGAGCTCCATGCCGATCTTCACGAAGGGCTTGCGGCCGGTGAACTGATCCAGGAATGCCAGGGTCTTTTCCTTATTCTCAAAGTCGAGGGCAATGATGACGTCCTTAGCCATGGTTGTGTGTCCTCCTTGTATGTCGTATGTATATCTACATGCAGATGCATGCGGATGGCTTGCAGGTTACTCCCTCCGTCTTCGGACTTCGTCCGAATCCCCCTCCTGCCAGCCGGGCTCCGGCCTCGAGAGGGAGGCTTAGTAACTTGTTCCGCGTACCAAAAGGCTCCCTCCCGAGGGAGCTGTCAGCTGCTTGTCGGCTGACTGAGGGAGCCGTTCCCCGTTACACCCGCTGAATATCGCTCAGCCTCTCAATACCCAGCTTCTCCATCTCGACGGGCAGCTGCTCGATGATCTCCTTGCAGGCGTAGGGGTTGACCAGGTTTGCCGCGCCGACCTGCACGGCCTTCGCTCCAGCCATCATCATCTCGATGACGTCGCGAGCCGTGGAAATGCCGCCCATGCCGATCACGGGGATCTTCACCGCGCCGGTCACCTGATACACCATGCGCACCGCCACCGGGAAGATGCCCGGGCCGGAGTAGCCGCCCATGACGTTGGCCAGGATGGGCTTGCGGCGGTTCAGGTCAATGCGCATGCCCAGCAGGGTGTTGATCAGGGACAAACCGTCCGCGCCGGCCTCTTCGCAGGCCTTGGCGATGGACACGATGTCGGTCACGTTGGGGCTGAGCTTGATGTACACGGGCTTGGTGGCAACCTGCTTCACCGCGCGGGTGACGCTGGCTGCGGCTTCCGGGCTGGTACCGAAGGCCATGCCGCCGCCGTGGACGTTCGGGCAGGAGATGTTCACCTCCAGGATCTCCACCTGATCCTCCTTGGTGAGCTTCTCGACGCAGTTCACATACTCCTCAATGGAGAAGCCGCTGATGTTGGCCACGATGGGCTTGTGGAACACCTTGCGCAGCTCAGGCAGCTCGTGGGCGATGACGTGATCCACGCCGGGATTCTGCAGACCCACGGAGTTCAGCATACCGTTGGGGCATTCCGCGATGCGGGGTGTGGGATTGCCGAAGCGGCTCTCGGCGGTGGTGCCCTTGAAGCTCAGGGAGCCGAGGATGTTGATGTCATAGTAGGGCAGGAACTCCTGGCCGAAGCCGTAGGTGCCGCTGGCGGGGATGATGGGGTTGTCCAGCTTCACGCCAGAGAGGGTTACGGAAAGATCTTTCATTATGTTACCTCCGATAATGGGGCGCGGAAGACGGCTCCACGTTCAGTCAAGATTGGCGGATAAAAGGGACGAAGTCCCCATCACCAGATTACCTCGTCACGATCCAGAATCGGGCCGTCCTTGCAGATGCGCTTGTAGCCGCCCTTGACCTTCACCGAGCAGCCCATGCACGCGCCGAAGCCGCAGCCCATGCGCTCCTCGAAGGACAGCTGCGCGGGCTTGTCAGAGGCGTTCATGATGGCCTTGAGCATGGGCAGGGGGCCGCAGGCGCAGATGTCGGTGAAGTCGAGGTCCGCCATCGCATCGGTGACCAGGCCCTTCACGCCCGCGCTTCCGTCCATCGTGGCCAGGACGAAGGGAGCGCCCATGGCCTCCACCGCGTCGCGCAGGAAGACTTCGCTTTCGGTGTTGAAGCCCGCCAGCACGGTGGGATGCTTGCCTTCAGCGATCAGCTGACGGCACAGGCCGATCATGGGGGGCAGACCCACGCCGCCGCCGATCAGCAGAGGCTTGTCGCCGCAGCGGGAAGTGTCAAAGCCGTTGCCCAGGCCGTTCAGCACGTCCAGCTCCATGCCGATCTTCATCGCGGACATGGCCTCGGTGCCCTGACCGACGACCTTATATACCAGGGTGATGGTCTCGTCGTCCCAGTCGCAGATGGAGATGGGGCGGCGCAGGTAGAAGCCAGGCACGGTCAGCTGGACGAACTGGCCGGGAGCCTTGATGGCGCTGGTGTCGCCCGCCAGCTTCATGCGCCAGACGGTTTTGGTCAGTTGGGTATTTTCAACAAGGCGGTAGAGCATGATGTTCCTCCTCTTGTATCAGTCGATATTGTTGTACGCGATGTTATCCCCGCAGATGGTCAGCTTGCACTCAGCGTGCACCTTCCAGCCCTCGAAGGGCGTGGCCTTGCCCTTGCTGAGGAACTCCGCCGGGTCGATCACCTTGTCGGCGTTCAGGTCGAAGACGGTGATCTCCGCGCGGTCGCCGATTTCGATACCACCGTCAAGGCGGAAACGCCTCTTCGGCGCGTAGACCATGCGGTCCATCAGGGTTTCCAAAGACATCCGGCCCGTCTCCACGAAGTAGGTGTACATCAGCGGGAAGGCGCTTTCGATGCCCACCACGCCCATCGCGGACTTGGCAAGGCCCTTCCCCTTTTCCTCAGCGGAATGGGGCGCGTGGTCGGTGGCGATCATGTCGATGGTGCCGTCCAGCAGGCCCTCAACGAGGGCTTCCATGTCGGCCCTGTCGCGCAGTGGCGGGTTCATCTTGAAGCGGCCCAGATCCTGCAGGTCATCCTGACACATCAGCAGGTAGTGGGGGCCGGTCTCACAGGTGATGTTGAGGCCCTCGGCCTTGGCGCGGCGGATGATCTCGACGCTCTCCTTGGCGCTGACGTGGCAGACGTGGTAGCGGCAGCCGTTCTCGCGGATGAGGGCCACGTCCCGGGCGATGGGGCCCCACTCACTCTCGGAGGGGATGCCGGGGATGCCGTGCTCCTTGGCAAATGCGCCGTCGTGGATCGCGCCGCCGGCCGGGATCAGGCTCATGTCCTCGCAGTGGGCCGCGATGATGGAATCCGCCGCCTTGCAGCGCAGCATGGCCTCCCGCATGGTGTCGGCTTCCTTCACGCCGCGCCCGTCGTCGGAGAAGCCCATCACGCGGTGCGCCAGGCCCTCGATGTCCGTCAGCTCGCCCTCGCCCTTCTGGCCCAGGGTGATGGAGGCATAGGGCAGCACCCGGATGACGGCCTGCTGGGCAATCATGTCCTCCTGCACGCGCAGATGCTCGTCAGAGTCGGGCGCAGGATTGAGGTTGGGCATCGCGCCCACCACCGTGTAGCCGCCCCGGGCGCAGGCCTTCGTGCCGGTCCCGATGGTTTCCTTATAAGAAAAACCCGGCTCACGAAGATGCACATGCACATCCGCAAATCCGGGAAACACCGCGAGACCGCGGCAATCAAACACTTTATCTGCACTGGAAGAAATAGCCTGTCCGCGGCCGGTGACGACGCCGTCCGTGACTTCGATATCCATGGGGACAAGATGACCGTTCTCGTAGACCAGACCGTCCTTGAGCAGCATCCGCATGGGCTTTTCTCCTTTCAGCCATTCCTGGCCACCCTTGATTTTTGCTTATCCGATTTATTATATCAATCCTCCCGAAAGATTTCAAGCCCCATTTTTATCTTTTTCCCGTTTTTTTCAGAGAAATGGGGAGACTGCCAAAAATACAGTAGCAGTACGGCAAACACCTTTGCATTTTTGACCGATGTATGCTACAATGGTAAAAGTCACCCCAAACGTTTCACAAGGAGGCGCGCACCATGGAGAAGGTCACACCACGTTGGTTCACCGCATTGCTTGTCGCCGTGCTGCTCCTGTGCAGCGTTGCGGTAGCGTCGTCGGTGTTCTATGAAGCCTCCATGCGCACGCAGATCGCCGATGTGCAGACCAGCCTGAGCGCCGTGCAGGGGCGTCTGCGCAAGCAGCAGCAGGAATATGCCGAGTACGTCGCGGCCCTGCCCTCCGTGCTGGAGGAGCTGGTGGCGGTGGAGCCTCAGGCAGCCGCTGCATATGATCAGGAACAGGCGCTGCGCCAGCAGCGCAAGGAGCTCCGGACTGAGAACGCCGCGCTGGCTGATGAAATCACCCTGCTGCAGTCCCAGTTCACCGGCAGCGACGCCGACCTGACCCAAACCCTGGAGGCCCTGATGCATCTGCAGAATGCCCTGCAGTCTCTCCGGGCGCTGCACCAGCTGGATCCGTAAAAACAATCAACCACATATTTTAAGGAGGAAAGCCCCATGTCCCAGAAAAAGAAGCCTGCCCAGCCCGCCAAGCAGAATTCCCTGCTGCCGCTGATCGTGGTGCTGGTGGTTGCCATCGTGCTGATCGCCGTGCTCTTTGCCCGCTCCAACAACCTCAACAGCCAGCTGGACGCCCTGAACACCGAGCTGACCGAAACCAACGCCACCCTGCAGCAGACCATCACCGACAAGGAAGCCGTCGAGGAGCAGCTGTCTGCCGCCCAGGAGAGCCTGCGTGAAGCCCAGCTGACCCTGGAGGAATCCACCAAGAAGGTCGCTGACCTGGAGGGCCAGATCGCCGCCCTGACCGAGGAGAACACCGCCAACAAGAATCAGATCGCCGTCCTGACCGCTGACCTGGAGGCTGCCCGCGCCAACAAGGCCGCCGCCGAGGTATACCTGGCCAACGTGGAGCACAGCATTCAGATGGCGCTGAACGCCCTGAACGGCGTGACCCCCCCCCCCACCGCCGAGCCCACCCCCGAACCCACCGTGGAGCCCGAGGCCGCCGAAGCCCCCGTGGAGGAAGCCGCTGAGGTTGAGGCCACCCCCGCCCCCGAGGCTGAGGACGAGGTCGTGGAAGAGGCCGCTGCGGCAGTGACCGAGGAGGCCGCTCCCGTAGAAGAACCCGCTCCCGAAGTCGAGGAGACCACCGAGGAAGTCCCTGCGGAATAAACACCATCATGCCTCGGCCTGATATGGCACGGGGTTTTCTGTTTGGAAAGGAGCCCCATGCACTCCAAAGAGAACTACAAGTCCTGGTCTGACCTGCGTAAACGGCAGCTGGAACTGCTGGCGCCATCTCTTCAGGGGCGGGTGGACTACCACCTTGCCCGCTATCATCAAGTGCATAATTCCTATGGTCATGCGGCTATCCTGGTAGACGGCCAGGCTGCGGTCACATTCTCCTGGGTGGAGATGTACGAGCAGGAAATGTACAACTACGATGAAGCCCACCTCCTCCGGTGGGAAAATGACGCAACCTTCTCCGACTACAAGTTCATCGACGCGCTGACCGCCTACCGGCACCTGTCCATTGCCGATGCGCTGGTGCATGAGGACCTCATCATCCGGGTTTTGGCGCTGCTGGACCGTCGCACCGGCAAGCGGACGCTGCAGCGGCTCGTCAAGGAGGACGCCTGGAACGGCTGGCCCGAATGGGTGCGGCGCTTCTGCATGCTGCGATTTGACGCGGAGGGCATCCCCTATGAAAGCAAGCCCCGGCCCTACCCCCATCCCCCGGCGACGCAGCCCCGCTTCAGCAAACTCGTCCGGGGCGCCTTTACCACCAACGCACCCAAATAGAAAAGAAGGAACGCCCCCGATATGGATGCGTTCCTTTTATGTTGCTTTCTGAGGTCGCGCGTGCGCGACGAGCGATAGCGAATGCGTGCATTCGCAGAGCGAAGCCTACGGCAGAGCTTGTCCCTGACGTGGGCCGATTTATGCCTTGCAGTAGGTATTCATCAGGGCCTCCAGGGTGTCCAGCACGGCCTCCGCCGCGGCCTGATCCGCGCCCTTCGCGAACAGGTAGGCCTTCAGCTTGGGCTCGGTGCCGGAGGGGCGCACGATGATCTTGCAGCCGTCCTTGAGCGCGAAGGACAGCACGTCGGACTTGGGCAGGCCGGTGTCGTCGTTCTCGTAGTCGATGCGGGAAGCAGTCTGGAAGGCCTCGTCCGTGAAGTCGGACAGGGGCTTGCGCAGGTTCGCCATGATATTCGCCATGGTCTTGGCGCCGGATTCACCCTCGTACTCGAAGGTCAGCAGTCGCTGGGCAAAGAAGCCGTGCTCGCGGCGCAGCAGATCCAACTTGTCCAGCAGGGTCAGGCCCTGCGCCTTGTAATTCGCGGCCATCTCGCACACCAGCACGGCGGCGTTGACGGCGTCCTTGTCGCGCACGTCGGTGCCGGAGAGGTAGCCGTAAGACTCCTCAAAGCCAAAGATGTAGCGCTCCGGATGGCCCTCCTGCTCCAGCAGGCCGATCTGCTCGCCGATGAACTTGAAGCCGGTCAGCACGTTGCGCAATTCGACGCCGTACTTCTGGCAGATCGGCACGGCCATCTCGGTGGTCACGATGGTCTTGACGGCCACGGGGGGCAACTTCGTTGCTTTTCTATGAGAACAGATATAGTCAAGGAGCAGCACACCCATGTCGTTGCCGGAGATCAGCACCACCTCGTCGCCCACGCGCACGCCCGCGCCGATGCGGTCGCAGTCAGGGTCGGTGGCCAGGCACATGTCCGCGCCGGTCTGGATGGTCTTCGCGATGGCCAGCTTCATGGCCTCGCGGATCTCCGGGTTCGGATAGGGGCAGGTGGGGAAGTTGCCGTCGGGCTTTTCCTGCTCGGCCACGATCTCCACGTCGATGTTGCCCATGCGCTTCATCATCTCGCGGACAGGCACGTTGCCGGTGCCGTTCAGAGGGCTGTAAACCAGGTGCAGGCGCTCAGTGGCGGGGGCGATGCGCAGGCCGTCCATGACCTGGTAGTAGCTCTCGATGGTCTCGTCATCAATGAAGGAGATCATGCCCTTGTCCATCAGCGCGTCGAAGTCCGGCAGCTGGTCCACGAGGGTCTCCTCGGCGCAGATGTAGCCGTAGATGCGGTCCGCCGCCTCGATGGTGATCTGGCAGCCGTCCGCACCGTACACCTTGTAGCCGTTGAACTTGGCCGGGTTGTGGGACGCGGTGACCATCACGCCCGCGGAGGTGTGCAGGTGGCGCACCGCGTAGGACAGCATGGGCGTGGGCATGAGGGTCTTGTAGATGTACACGCGGACGCCCATCTCCGCCAGGGTGGCAGCAGTCAGGCGGGCAAAATCGGTGGAATGGATGCGGCTGTCGCAGCTCACCGCGCAGGAGGGATTCTCGAAGGTTTCCTTGAGGTACTTGCCCAGGCCGCGGGTCGCCTTGGACACGGTGTAGAGGTTCATGCGATTGGTGCCCGCACCCAGCACGCCGCGCAGTCCGCCGGTGCCAAACGCAAGCTCCCGGTAGAAGCTGTCGGAGATCTGCTCCTCGGTCATGTTCTTCAGCTGGGTGAGCAGCTCCTCATTCATGCCGGGGCAGTTGAGCCACTGCTGATACTTGGTATTCACGGTGTCATCCTCCATTCTTTACATTGAAAAGGCAGCCTCGCCGAAACAAAGCTGCCACTGAAAACTTGTGAACCCCTATTATTGGGCGATGCGCTCCTGCTGCTCGTAGTAGCTGGCGCCGTCCTGGGGGAACTGCTGGGCGCTGTAGTACTGGGCGCTCTGGGTGTCCCAGCTGGCCTGGGCGGCCTGCACGGGCGTGGCCTGCATCTCCTCCAGGGGACGGATGTACTGCCAATCCCAACCGAACTTGTCCACGCCCAGCTCAATGCCGTACTCGTAGAGCATCTCGGTCATGCACTCCAGCATGCCGCGCAGGCGGCGGGCATACATGCCGCGCTGGCTGTTGAAGGGGGCCAGCACCAGGGTGTTGATGTCCTCGCAGGAGAACAGCGGGTGCTGACGGGTGAAGCCGAACAGGCTCACGCTGGAGGCGCGGCCGTCGGTGCGGATCTCCCGGGGAAGCTTGCCCATCCACCAGGACTGGCTGTCAAGGATCATCATGTATCGGCCCGTGACCTCTGCCGGCAGCTGGAAGGTGCAGCGGTCGGTCATGCGGTTCAGACCATCGAACTTGCAGAACACCAGCGTATGATCCGGGTACAGCGCCACGTTGAAGCCGCCGGCGGCATGGTTGTCATCCCGGCGGGACGCCACCTGCGGACGGTAGAGATACCAGAACAGCGGGGCCACAGTTTCATTGCGGTCGATTACCACAGGCAGCCCCTCCTCTCAAAGGTTAGTTATCATGGCTAAATGATAAGGCGAAAACCGCCCTGCGTCAATACCTTTTAGCAGCTTTCACGAATTTTCGGCACATACCACAACCACATTGCCGAATTTTGTACATTTTTCAGTCTTTGGCGAAACACCCCAAAGATTCCGTTTTTGGGGAAGCCTCACAGCTGCTTGACAAGACCGGAAAAAGCCTCCGCCAGGCCCTCGATATTGTTCTGATCCGCCTGGGTATCGCGTGCCGTATGAAGATCTCCCAGATATAGCCCAACGCCGCTGACCTGACGGTACGCAGAGATGCCCACGCCGCATTTAAAGGAGCGGAAATCGCTGTTGACCCGCGTAGTCACGCTGGAATGAAAGCGACATTCCCGACCAGGGATGGTGTCCGCCGCCTGCTGCAGCGCAGCATATTGGGGCATCTGCATCGCCAGAGAGGACGCCGACGCCAGGAATACATCCCCCACGCCCACGCTGTCCACATTGACGAAAAAGCGGGTATGCTGTGCTTCCAGGTGATCACGGGCCCAGGCCTTGGAGCCCTTGCGCCCCTTTTCCATGTTGTCAAAGAGGATAAACGCGGTCTTTGACCGGTCTTCTTCAGGAATGCGGGCCATGGTTTCCAGAATTGTCGCCACGCCGGAGGTATTGTCATTAACGTTATTTCTGTTGGCAAAACCGTACAGCTGCAGCCACATCAGCACCAAAAAGGCCCCAAAGAAAGTGAAGATCATCACGTCCCCATTGCCAGTCAGAAGGCCCAAACACAAGCCCGCGACCAGGGAGATCAGCAGCATGCCGCCGATGATCAGCAGCTGCCACAAAAGGTACACGGGGAAGTTGCGTGGGATCTGCAGATCCGGCAGCAGGATGGTGGCCGGCGTATCGTAATGGGCGGTAAAGGTGACCTCGGCATGCACGGGGTCGCCCACGACGATGTTCTGCTGGCGACCGTTGTCGTTCTCCTCCACCCGGGCGCGGTAGCCCATGCGGCTCATTTCCCCCATCACCCACTGGCGGAAGGCCCGCTTCTGAGCCGCCGTCTTGCGGATGGGAAACAGCTGGGTGATCTTCTCGCAGATGGTCATAATGCCTCCCAAGGAATCACAGCTTGGTGACGAAATCGCTCAGGCCGCCGGCGATGAAATCCAGGTTAACCTGCTCGCAGACGGTGTCGCGGCTGGTGTGAATCTTGTCGCAGTAGTAGCCGACGACCTTCCCCACCCGGCAGGCGCACATGGCGCAGCTGACCTTGAAATTCTTCTGGTCGGAGTTGTAGACGCTCTTTTCCAGGGGGAAGATGTGCAGCTCACGGCCAGACTGCGCTTCCATACCGGCGGTCAGTGCGGCATAAGGAGCCGCCTCCCGGGCCTTCTTGCCCGCCAACAGCAGCACATGCTCGCCGTCGCCCACGCAGTCCAGGTTGACGATGAAGCCGCTCTCCTTCACCTCGGGATGGGCTTTGGCGTAGGCCTTGGAGCCCAGCAGGCCCTTCTCCTCGTTGTCAAAAAGGATAAAGGCAGCCTTGGCGCGGTCTTCCTCCGGGATGCGGGCCATCGTCTCCAAAATCGCCGCCACGCCGGAGGTGTTGTCGTTGACATTGTTCTTGTTGGCCGGGCCCATCAGCATCACAAAGAGGCAGCCCATATACACCAGCCAGCCCACCTCAAAACCGATGTCGCCGTTGCCGGTCAGCAGCCACACCGGCACACCCACCGCCGCGCCGATCAGGACGAAAACCAGGATCATCCAGAACTGCCGCAGCCAGAAGACAAGCTTGTTCCGGGGCGTCATCAGGTTGGGCATGAAGAAGCCCGCCGGGGTGTCGTAATGGGCGGTGAAGATGACCTGCGCGGTCTCCGGGCTGCCGATGACCACGTTGTGATGATCCTTCTGGGCCTCCACCTGGGCCTCAAAGCCCATGGATTGCGCCTGCTCCACAGCCCAGGCACGGAAGGCTTCCTTCTGCTCCTTGCTGCGGCGGACGGGGAACTTCTCCACCAGGATGTTAATGATGCTCATGCTTTACACCTCCGTAATGTCCACGACGGTCAAAATACCGTCCTTCACGGTGAATTTCACGTCCATGCAGCCAAAGGGCAGACCATAGACGCGGCTTTCGTCATGCTGGTAGGCCGGACGGGGATCCTGGCCGAGCACGCCCAAGAGGGTTTCCTTCATGTCTTTGGGGACGCGCCCCATAAGTTCCTCGGGGAATTCCACCTGCAGATGGTAGTCGGCGGTGTCCTCGGTGAAGCCGCCGACGGCCCCGGGCACGCTGTCCACATAGGGCAAATAAGGCTTGATGTCGTAAATCGGGGTGCCGTCCATCATGTCCGCGCCGGCGACGATGAGCACCTTGCCCTCGGGGGAATCGGCCACCGCCAGGAGCTTCACCACCGTGAGGCCGATGGGGTTGGGCCGGAAGGGCGACCGCGTCGCAAACACGCCCATTCTGGTATTGCCGCCCAAACGCGGCGGACGGACGGTAGGCTTCCAGGGGACTTCGTCCCCGTTTTTCTCGCTGCCGCGAAGGGCTTGATGGAACTCCCAGATCAGCCACAGATGGGAATAGTCCTCGATGCCGCGCAGCGCCTCCGCCACGCGGTATTCCGGCTCAAATACGATGGTGGACGTGAGCTCCGGCACCAGGCCCGACTGCCGGGGCAGACCGAACTTTGTCGGGAACGCATTGCGGATACGGGCAATAATCTCCACAGCAGGGGCCTCCTTCCAAAACTATCTTATATTATAGAATATCACATTTCGCGAACAGATGCAAGGGTGTGCATGCGACACCTCATCCGACCTCCCCGCAGTCGGCCACCTTCCCCTCAAGGGGAAGGCTTTGGCCGGTCTCTCAATTCATAATTCATAATTCCCTATTGCGTCCTCCCCTTTGCCGTGGTATAATAAAAAATGACGCTGAAGGAGAAAGCGCCGTCCGTCGTTCCCCAGAGAGTCTGCCGTTGGTGTGAGGCAGGTGTTCGGCCGATGACCCGCTCCCATCTCCCGAGTCCGCAGGAGAACCCGCATGGGCGAATCCTGCCGGCAGCCTCCGTTACCGGGCACGCGAGGGCGCTATATGCGCTGAAGCAAGGTGGTACCGCGAAGATTTTCACTTCGCCCCTGCAGAATCGGGGGCGGAGTTTTTTCTTTCCCCCGGTGAGCCGCCGGCGGCATTTCCGCCAAACACAGCGAAGCCTTCGGTTGACTCCCGCGCCCCAACACCACACAAACCACACTTCAAAGGAGGAATCCCCCATGAAGCTCAAGAACCTCGTCTCCAAACGCTACAAGGAGACCCCCGCCGATTGCCAGATCGCGTCCCAGGCGCTGATGATGCGCGGCGGCTACATCAAGCCCGTCGGCAACGGCATCTACACCCTGTTCCCCGTGGCCAAGCGCGTCACCTCCAAGATCGAGAAGATCATCCGCGAGGAGATGAACCGCATCGACGGTCAGGAGCTGCTCTTCCCCGTGGCAATGCCCGCGTCCATCTGGCGCGAGTCCGGCCGCTATGACGCGATTGGCTCCGAGCTGCTGCGCTTCAAGGACCGCGGCGATCAGGACATGGTGCTGGGCATGACCCACGAAGAGGCCTCCGTACATTTCGTGCGCGATGTGGCGGACTCCTACACCCAGTACCCCTTCATGATCTACCAGATCCAGACCAAGTTCCGCGATGAGCCTCGCTGCCGCGGCGGCCTGATCCGCGTGCGCGAGTTCACCATGAAGGACGCCTACTCCTTCCACACCTCCCAGGAGGATCTGGAGCGCTACTACCAGATCTGCTACGACGCCTACAACCGCATCTTCTTCCGCGCCGGCGTGGGCGAGGTCGTGGCTGTGGCCTCCGACAGCGGCATGATGGGCGGCAAGGTCTCCCACGAGTACATGCTGCTCACCCCCGTGGGCGAGGACACCATCGTCCTGTGCCACGACTGCGACTATCGTGCCAACATGGAGGCTGCTCCCTGCATCGTGAATAACGAAGCTGGTGAAATCGCCGAGCTGACCAAGGTGGCCACCCCCGACGTGAAGTCCATCGAGGATCTGTGTGCCTTCCTGAACGTCCGCGCCGACCGCACCTGCAAGGCCGTCGTCTACCAGGAGAACCTGACCGATAAGCTGGTCGTGGCCTTCCTGCGCGGCGACCTGGACATCAACGAGACCAAGCTGCGCAACTACCTCAAGGCCGAGATCCACGCGGCTGAGCTGACCGCTGAGTCGCCCCTGTGCGCCGGCTTCATTGGCCCGGTGGGCATCTCCAAGGACGTGAAGGTCGTCTTCGACGCAAGCCTGAAGGGCATCGAAAACCTGGTCTGCGGCGCCAACGAGACCGACTGCCACATGACCGGCCTGAACATCGCCCGCGACGTGGGAAATGTGGAATATGTGGACGTGGCCAAGGCCTACGACGGCGGCATCTGCCCCGTGTGCGGCAAGCCCAGCGTCTACACCTCCCGCGGCATCGAGGTGGGCAACATCTTCCAGCTGGGCACCAAGTACACTGAGAGCATGGACATGACCTATGTCGATCAGGACGGCTCCCTCAAGCACCCCATCATGGGCTGCTACGGCATCGGCGTGGGCCGTCTGGCCGCCTCCGTGTGCGAGGCACACCGCGATGATTACGGCCCCATCTGGCCCATTTCCATCGCGCCCTGGCAGGTGCACCTGTGCTCCATGCGCGCCGACAACGAGGAAGTCGCCGCCATGTCTCAGAAGATCTACGACGAGCTGACCGCCAAGGGCGTTGAGGTCATCTGGGATGACCGTCCTGTCTCCGCCGGCGTCATGTTCGCTGACGCCGACCTGTTCGGCGTGCCGGTGCGCGTGATCGTCAGCCCCAAGGGCCTCAAGAACGGCACCATCGAAATCAGCGCCCGCGACAAGTCCATGAAGGAGATCAAGCCTATCGAAGAGGCCGTGGACTTCATCTACAACTATGTGGTTGAGGAGCTGGCCAAGCTGGAGTGCAAGCTGTAAGCAGGGTGACACTGCAGCCGGCCCGCACAAGAGAGACGCTTCCTTTATCCCATTTTCGCACTGGAATTGCGCTCTTTGGGGCTCATCCTTGCGCTGGATAATACCAAGGACAACACATAAGACAGGAGAATGCATATGGTGTGGCTGTGCCATCCAGCTTATCTGGTGATCCTGATCGTACTGGCGATCAAACTGGATTTGAGGCCCTACGACGCCAAGGATTCACAAAGCACAAAACGCAAGAAGAAGACGCATGTGTGGTTGATGATCGCGTACATCTACGTTTTTCCGCTGCTCAACGCCGTCTTGTTCACGGATAAGACAGACATTATCCTGCGCACTGTTTTCCAGTTCGTCACGGCAACGTATTTCAACGTCTCGCTGCTTGTCGCCATGAAGCGGAAGACACATAAAGGCTCGGAAATGTTTGTCCCCGCCCTCGTATTTCTGCTCTTTGAGATCATCAGGAATTTCATCATGGTCGACGGTTTTTTCCGCATCATTCTTGCGCAGCTGCAATCCATCGTCATAACCGTGGTATTTCTCTTTGTGGCAAACGCCTTTGTTGGTTCCACAGACGATGAGCTGTTGCACGGTGACGAGATTGAAAAACACAAGGATGACTGGGCTGTCAAGCCCCGCGCCCGACAGTCAGAGCCGCGCAGCTACGACAGGACTCCTGAACCGCAAAGTAAAAAAAGCTGGGCAGATTCCTACGCCGCAAAATGGGAGAAAGCCACAACCTCCCATTACAATCCTTTGGCTGGTGCTAAAAGCTGCAGCAGCTGCAGGTATTACAAGGGTGGTTCCTGCACAAATGGCGCCAGCGGGTCGTACAATGAGTCCATATTTGATGCGGCTCATCACAGCTGCTTCCTCCACAACCGGTAACCTCCTGGCGTGGCTGCCTTGCAATCCCATTGCAAATCCGCTATAATAGGGTCGTACGCCAAAGCGCGTGCGACCTTTTTCCATGGAGATGATCCTGATGCGCCAGACCGAACGCACCGCCATCGTGCTGCGCTACGCCAACTACCGCGACAATGACCGCATGCTGACCCTGTTCAGCCCGACGCAGGGGCGCATCGAGGCCCTTTCCCGCGGGTGCCGCAAGCCCCGCTCGCCCATCCTCAACGCCAGCGAAATGTTCGCCCTGGGGGATTTCGAGCTGTACCAGAAGGGCGCACACCTGACCGTCATCTCCGCCAACCTGATCGAGACCTTCTACCCCCTGCGGCAGGACTTCGACCGCCTGGCCGTGGGCACCTATCTGCTGGGCGTGGCGGAAGGCTTCATCCAACCCGGCGTTCCCGCCCAGGAGCTGTTCATGCTGCTGCTGCACACGCTGTCCCGGTTGACCTTCTCCGACCAGCCCTGGAAGCCCTTGGTCGCAGGCTTCCTGCTGCACCTCAGTGCCAGCGAGGGCTTCAAGCCCCGTCTCATGCACTGCGTCTACTGCGGCAAGCGCCTGACGGAAACCGAAACCACCTGGTTTGACCATGGGGAAGGCGGCCTCGTCTGCAGGGAGTGCCACGGGCTAGACCATACGCCTGTCTCCGCCGCGCAGGCCCGATGGATGCGCCTGATGCTGAACGCCGGCAGCGCCGCCTGGGTGGACTCACCGGAGGCTACAGCGCCCTTCAAGCTTCTGCGCAAATATGTCGAATCCCGGCTGGACCGGCCCGTCCGCTCCGCCAATATGCTCCCTGAGGAGGGTTGACCCATGTCTGTGACACTCCGGAAACCCGCCGCGCCGCTGGACTGGCTGCGCATCCGCCTTTTGTACCGGCGAGCCTTCCCGCGATACGAGCGCAAGCCCTTCAAGATCATCCGCCGCATGCAGAGGGAAGGCCGCACCGACGTGTGGCTTGCCGAGCAGGACGGCCATTTTGCCGGCCTTGCCGCCACCATCAACGGCGGCGACACCATCCTGCTGGACTACCTCGCTGTGCACGAGAAGCGCCGCAACAAGGGCGTAGGATCCGCGATGCTGCAGGCCCTGCTGGCCCTTTATGAAGGCTGCGGCCTCTTTGTAGAGATCGAAGCCGCTGATCGCGACGACCCCACCGGTGAAAAAGCCCGCCGCAAGGCCTTCTACCTGCGCAACGGCCTGACCGACATGCACGCCGTGGCCATCCTTTTCGGCGTGCGGATGGAGCTGCTGGGCCGGGGCTGCGAGATGGACTTCGACAGCTACCGCGCCTTCTACCACGATCACTACAACGCCTGGGCAGCGGAGCACGTCGTCCGGCCGGAGGATTGAAACACACCAAAAGCCCGCCATGTCACATCGACACAGCGGGCTTTTGTTATGCAATCATACCATTTTTGCAAAGTAGGCGCGGGCCTCTTCCACATCGTGGGCAATCTGCTCCTGCAGGGCTTCCTTGCTGTCGAAGCGCTTTTCTGCCCGCTGGAACCGCATGAACGAAAGCCGCACATGCTGGCCATACAGGTCAAGAGGCTCCTCCGCAAGGATATGGGCCTCCACCGTCACGGCGCCTTCAGGCAGCGTCGGATGGCGGCCTACATTCACCACAGCGGGGTGATAGGCGCCGTCCACGGTCTCCAGCCAGCAGTCGTACACGCCAAAGGCGGGCAGGGCCTTGTGCCTGGGGATCGCCACGTTCGCCGTGGGGAAGCCCATCGTGCGGCCCAGCTGCTTGCCGTTTTCCACCTTGCCGGACAGGGTGTAGCCCGTGCCCAGCAGCCGGTTGACCATGGGGATGTCGCCCTCCGCCAGCACCCTGCGGATGCGGGTAGACGACACCGTCTCCCCCTCCACGATGACCTCCGGCACGACTACCGTGCGGAAGCCGTTCTTTTTCCCAAACTCCCGCAGGGTCTTGCCAGTGCCCTTGCCGCCCTTGCCGAAGGTGTAGTTGAACCCGCAGACCACCACCACCGGGGCGTAGGTCGCCACCATCTCGGCCATAAAATCCTCGGGGGACTGATCCGCCCGGGCGCGGTCAAAGGTGGTGATGCACAGGTTATCCACGCCGAAAGACTGCATGATGCGCGCCTTTTCCGGGATGGTATTGAGCAGCAACGGCGCCCTTTCCGGCGCGAGGACGCGCAGCGGGTGGGGCTCGAAGGACAGCACGCTCAGGGGGAAATTCATCTCCTGGGCCAGCTCGCCGCCGCGCATCAGCAGCGCCTGATGGCCGCGGTGCACGCCGTCAAACATGCCCAGCACCAGCACGCAGGGATTCAGCCGTTTCGGGTCACGCAGAATCTTCATCGGCTTCCTCCTTCTGTACTCGTTGCCTCCGGGGGCAGCTGGCACTTCCACGCCAGCGCATCACCCTGGCGCTCAGCCATGCCCCAGAATTCGTTGTTCAGATAGATGCGCACAATGCCGCCCTCCACCACATCCTTGGCGTGGTAGACCTTTTCGATGGGCAGACGCACGCCGTTAACCACCTGCTTTTGCAGATAGGGAGGCACGTCGATGCGGCAGATGTGCGAAATGGGCCAGTCCAGCGGCAGCAGGTGCTGCGCCAGAGTCCCCTCGTTGCGGTAGGCAGTGGCTTCCTCAACGGTCATGGCGGTGTCCAGGGTGAACACGCCGCTCTGGGCGCGCAGCAGGAACCGCATATGCGCTGGGCAGCCGGTGAGCTTGCCCAGATCGTCGCAGATGGAGCGGATATAGGTGCCGCGGCCGCACTTGACAGTCATCAGCACGCCGTGATTGGGCGTTTCGCCATGCATGGTGATGGACTCCACATGCACCTGGCGCAGGGGGACCTCGACGGTCTCGCCCCGGCGAGCACGCTCGTACATGGCCACGCCGTCCTGCTTGATGGCGCTGTACATGCTGGGTCGCTGGAAGATGTCGCCCTCCAGCTGCTTTGCCGCCGCACAGACCGCCTCATAGGTCGGGTAATTCTCGCCGGATTCGATCACCACGCCGGTGGCGTCCTGGGTGTCGGTGGCATACCCGAAGGCCGCCTCAGCGACGTAGGCCTTCTCCTTGTCCACCAGGTAGTCGAAAAGCCGCGCCGCCCGCCCGATCATGATGGGCAGCACGCCAGCGGCCTCCGGATCCAGCGTACCGGCATGGCCGACGCGCTTCTCCCCGGTCAGGCGCTTCACCAACGCAACCACGGCAGCCGACGTCATCCCCGGGGGCTTCAAGATATTCAGGAATCCGTTCATTCGGTCAGCTCCAGTTCTTCCTTCATGCGGGCAACCACCTGGGCGATGGCTTCGTCCAGGGGCAGAAGCACGGTTGCGCCGGCAGCCTGGGCATGTCCGCCGCCGCCGAAGCTCTGCGCCACGCCGCTCACCTTGTGGGGCGCGACCGCCCGCAGGCTCAGCTTGACGCTGCCGTCCGCCTGTTCCCGGGCGAATACGCACATGCGCACGCCCAGTACATCCAGGCCGTAGTTGACGATGATCTCCGCGTCCTCACCCAGTGCGCCGCAGTCAGCGAAGTCCTTTTGCGTCAGGCGAATGGACGTGATACGGCCCTCCTCGTGGAAGGTCAGGCTCTCGAGAGCCTTGGCCAGCAGCGCCACCTGACGCGGCGGACGCTCCCGGTACAGCCTGCGGTACGCCTCCGCAATGGGTGCGCCAGCCTCCACCAGCTCACCCATGACCCGATAGGCCTCGGGGGTGGTGCTGTTGTAGACCAGGTGGCCGGTGTCGGTGCTCAGGCCGACCGCCAGGCACAGGGCCACGTCAGCCGTGATGGTGCAGCCCAGCCGCTTAAGCAGCTCGTAGATGATCAGGCAGTTGGCCGGAGCCGCGCCGTCCACGGCGTTCTCCTGGCAGTAGCAGGTGTTGGTGCCATGGTGATCCACCTGGGCAGTGTGGGCAGCCTTCTCCTTCAGGATATTGCAGCGGCCCATGCGCTTTTCGTCAGAGACGTCCACACACAGCAGCAGATCGAAGGGCTCGTCCGCCTCTTCAGGCATGCGGAAGCCCTCCGCTCCCGGCAGGAAGCAGAGTACACCCGGGATCTTGTCCTGGCAGTACAGCGCAACCTGCTTGTCTAGCTCCAGCAAACCCAGCCGCAGCGCCAGCGCACTGCCCACGGTATCGCCGTCAGGGCTGATGTGGCACACCAGCGCGATGCGCTTTGCCCCGCGGATGGCGGAAATCACGCCGTCAAGGGGTCTCGTCGTCCTCATCATGATGATTCTCCATCTTCTGTGCGTCCGCCAGCACCTTGGCGATGTGCACGCCATAAGCAATGTTCTCATCGCTGACGAAGGTCAGCTCGGGGCTGTAGCGGATGATGATGTTATGGCCCAGCTCGCGGCGGATGAAACCGGCGGCCTTCTTCAGCGCAGCCATCATGCCCTCGCGCTTGTCATCCTCCAGCACGGACACGTAGATCTTCGCATAGCGCAGATCGCGGGTCACGTCGGCGTGGGTGATGGAGAAGGTGCACTTGGTGCGGGGATCGTTCACATCCTCACGGATGATGCGGTCCACCTCGCGACGGACCTCCTCGGAAATACGGTCAATACGGTTATAGCTCATGGTCTCTCCTTGTTGTTGCTTTTAACAAGCAAGGGGAAGGCACGGTAATCGTGGCCCTCCCCTGCCTTTGGATTCAGTTATCTTTCCCTCAAACCTCACGCGCGCACACCCTCAACCGAAGGCGCTCAACTCAATCGCGAAATGGGTGTCCAGAGGGCCGATGGCCCTTTGGCGGGGATGTAAGGGGCAGCGCCCCTTACCGGGGGATTTCCTCCATGATGAAGCACTCGATGATGTCGCCTTCCTTGATGTCGTTGTGGCCCTCGAGGGACATACCGCACTCGAAGCCTTCCTTCATCTCCTTGACGTCTTCCTTGTAGTGCTTCAGGC
>SVGL01000063.1 GCA_015056325.1 Clostridiales bacterium
TCCTCCGGATGGCCGGTGAGGATGGTCGCCGCGACTTCGCCGGTGAGGCCATCGGGCAGCGTGACGTCCGCCGGGATGGCGTTGTCCGTCGGGTTGACCGCCTTGAGGATGACCGTGCCGTCCTCCCTGAAGGATACGGTGGTGTACAATTCGCCTTCGCCTATCTGGGTGACTTCGCCCAGCCAGTCGCCGCGATTTGTGCTGAACATCCGCTGGACGTGGTAGTTCGGCGTGAGGAAAAGGCCCTTTTCGTCAAACCAGATCATGTCCGGCAGCCACTGGTTCGCACCGATGCGGCCCAAAAGAGGCGCGTAGCAGGTCATGGAAATATTCTTCGCCGCGCGCTCCACACCAGTGAGGAAGGCCGCCTCCGCGATGGCGGTGCGCAGGCTGTTGTGGATCTCGCCTTTGTCCTGCTCGGCATGGGCGGCGTATTCGCCGACAAACACCCTGGGCAGGGCGGGATCGTAGTCCGCATAACGGTCTATGTTCTCGTAATACCAGCTGGTGCGCTTGTAGAAATGCTCGTCGGAGTAGTCCGGCTTGGCGGTGGTTTGGCGCATCCAGGCGTGGGCGGCGTCGTACTCCTTGCCGGAGGAGGTCCAGCCGGCGCAGCCGATCAGCCGGATATCGGGACAGACAGCCTTCACGGCCTTGTGGATGACCTCATACCGTTCGAAGTAGATCTCGTTCCACTGTTCGTTGCCCACGCCGATCATCGCCAGCTGGAAGGGCGCCGGATGGCCCATTTCCGCGCGGATGCGGCCCATGGGGGTTGTTTCGTCACCGCGGGCGAACTCGATCAGGTCGAGGTAGTCCTGGATGATGGGGGCCATCTCGTCCAGAGGGATGGTGAGGCTCTCATGCCACTGGCAGGTGAGGCCGCAGTTAAGGATGGGCAGCGGCTGGGCGCCGATGTCCTCGCAGTAGAGGAAGTACTCATAGAAGCCCAGGCCGTAGGTCTGGAAATAATCCGCGCTGGAGCGGCCTTCCTTCTGGTATTCGTCCATCTGCCAGCGGTTCCAGTTGGTGCGGCGGTCTTCCACCGGGCCCAGGGTCTCGCGGAAGCGGTACATGTTGTCGTAGCTGCGGCCCTCGACGATGCATCCGCCGGGGAAGCGCAGGAACGCGGGCTTCAAATCTGCGATGGCTTGAGCGATATCCTTTCGCAATCCGTTTTCCCGGCCCAGGAAGGTATCCTCGGGCATGAGGGAAACGAAGTCCAGCTCGAAGGGCGTGCCGGCAGTCAGGATCAGCCAGGCGCGCTGACTTTCCTGCGTCATAGGGATGGAGAGGGTGAACTTCTGCCACTGAGCGGTGAGGCTGATCTCGCCGCCGGACAGAACGGCGCCCGCTGCTTCGAAGGATGCGCACAGGGTGCAGGGCTGTTCTGCCCGGGCGATGACCGTCAGGCGGTAGCGCTCGCCCTGTCTGGCATAGAAGCCCTGGCCCAGGTAGCCTTCGTTCTTCACGCCGCCAAGGACGTGCAGATAGTGAGGGTTGTGCTCGCTCCGAGGGCTTTCATCCCGGATGGCGATCTTACCGCCTGGAAGGGGAGACCACCGCATCATGCGGCAGTCCTCACCCTGATGGTTGACGTTTTCAAAGCTGCGGTTAGCCACCAGCTCCGCGTACATGCCGCCGTCGCCGCCGTAGTTGATGTCCTCGAAGAACACGCCGTACATCAGCGGGTCGATAGCCTGCTTCTTTTCAAAGGGGTGAATGGTCAGCTTCATGGATGAAGCCTCCTTCGGATTAGTCGATCTTCACGCGGACGACCACGGGCTTGTTGGTCTTGATGCCGGGCATGGTGACGTGGAGGCCGCCTTCCTTGCGTTCCCAGACGGGCTTTTCGTCGCAGCCAAGAACGTCCACGTCCTTGACGATGCCGTGGAACTCAGGCAGGTTCGCGTCGGCAGAGTGGCCCAGGGACTTGATCACCACATGGCCGTCCTCCGGCCAGGAGAGCACGGTGCAGTAGAGGTTCTCGCCCTTGACGGTGAAGCGGATGTCCTCGGAGGTGAAGACCTTCTCCTTGCTGTCGGTGAACTGGCCTTCCTGGATCTTCGTGGGGCCCTCGCCGTACTTGCGCCAGACCTTGGTGCCATAGATGGCTTCGCTGTTGACGGCCATCCACTCGCCGATCTCGGTCAGGACGGCGGTGTCCTGCTCGGAGATGCTGCCGTCCGGCTTGGGGCCGACGTTCAGCAGCAGCGTGCCGTTCTTGGCAACGATGTCCACCAGGTCGCAGATCAGGCCCTTGGCGGACTTGAAGTGATTGCCCTCGGTGTAGCACCAGGAGTTGGTGGCAATGGCGGTGTCGGTCTGCCAGAAGAAGGGCTTGATGTCCGCGAACTGGCCGCGCTCCACGTCCGGCACGGCACAGCCAAACATGAAGGCCTCGTGCTTGTAGGTGATGGCAACTTCGATGCCCCATTCCGCCGCGCGGTTGTAGTAGTAGGCGGCGAACTTCTTCAGGTAGGGCTTCACCGCGTGGTGCTGGATCCACCAATCGAAGTAGACCAGCTTGGGCTGGTACTTATCCACGATCTCGCAGCAGCGGCAGAGCCAGTCCTCCAGGAACTCCTGGGTGGGGGTGGGCTCGGAGAACAGGTCGTGATGATTGCCGGGCTCGGGCATGGCGGGCCAGTAGAAATCGCCGCGCTGGAGGGGCTCCTTGATGTCGGAGTCGAAATCCTTGCCGTGGCCCATGAAGAACCAGTGCTCCACGCGGTGGGTGGAGGCGCCCAGGGTCATGCCGCGCGCTTCGACCGCTTCCTTGAGCTCGCCCAGCACATTGCGGCAGGGGCCCATCTCAGCGGCGTTCCAGTGGGAAATCTCGCTTGCGTACATCTGGAAGCCGTCATGGTGCTCCGCCACGGGCACGACGTACTTCGCGCCGGCCTTCTGGAACAGATCCGC
>SVGL01000039.1 GCA_015056325.1 Clostridiales bacterium
AGATTGTGCTGGAGTTCTGCGGCCGCGTCTTCACCGCAGATATCTCCGCGCTGTTCCTGTATTCCCTGTGCGCACTGCTGTATACGCTCATCACCTATGTGGTTCTGCTGGTCATCAGTCAGCTGGCCTACTACCGCCGTGAGCATGACGACATGCAGGCTTTCATCAAAAACAAAATGCAGTATTACCAGATGTCCCGCGACGGCATCACTTCCCTGCAGATCAAGTGCCACGACCTGAAGCATCAGATTGCCGCCATCCGCACCAAGGCGGAGAAGGAGAACTTCGACAAGTATCTTGACCGCCTGGAGGACTCCATCATCGAATACGGCACGGTGGTGGAATGCGGCAACGAGACCATCAACGTGGTGCTGACGGAAAAGAACATCCTCTGCACCACCAGCGGCGTGAAGTTCTCCTACATCATTGACGGCACGCTGTTTGATTTCATGTCCGAGATGGAAATTTACTCCCTTTTCGGCAATGCACTGGACAATGCGCTGGAAAGCTGCACCAAGGTGCCCGATCAGGAGAAACGCTTCATCTCGCTCAAGGCTGCCCAACGAGGCGAGATGGTCATCCTCCATGTGGAAAACAGCTTTGAGGAAGCGCTGAACATGGTGGACGGCATGCCCCAAACCACCAAGAAGGGCGTCGGCCACGGCTTTGGGCTGCGCTCCATCCAGACCATTGCAGAAAAGTATGAGGGCGTTGCCACCGTGCAGGCCAGCGGCGGCCTGTTCAAGCTGACCGTGCTGATGAAGCCCGTCTGCGCAGATTGAGCATTTCCCATCCAAAGATTTCCTTTGCGGTCAAATTACATCTGCTATTCATGCATACAAGAAGCGTTCACGACATGATTTTGACGTGAACGCTTTTTCCATTGTTTTTTCGCTGTCAATCCAATCTTTCAAGGAAACCCCTTTGCAATGTGGGACAAATATGGTATAATAACGACAAGTTCTTCGAGAAAGCAGCGCGCGCTTTTTCGCTGACGAAAAAATCACATAAGTGAGGAGATTGCACATGAAGCGGTTTCTGAGCCTGGCCATCGCGCTGATGATGGTCCTGTCCATGGTTCCCGCGATGGCCGAGGGCGTGGAGTACATCCCCGCTCCCTACACTGTCGCTGAGGGCGCCAAGATCCAAGATACCTACTTCGAGCCCGTCGTCTACGCCAACGGCGAGGGTGAGCCCACCATCGGCGTCACCACCGTCGGCGTGCTGAAGGTTGACGGCAAGTACTTCAAGGACGCTAACAACAACAAGCAGCTGGACACCTTCGAAGACTGGCGTCTGCCTGCCGAAGAGCGTGCCAATGCCATGGTCGAGACCCTGACCAAGGAGCAGATGGCTTCCTTCATCTTCAACAACCTGATGTGCAACCCCCTGGTGAAGACCATGGAGGAAGCCAAGAAGGAAGACGGCACCATCGATCCCACCAAGATCATCACCCACAATGCAGAGAAGGCCGCTGCGACCGATGGCGCTCCCGCTATCGCTGGCGCTCCCGCTGGCATGGTCATGTCCGGTTTCTCCCTGCCGGATGACTACGGCATCATCAACGAGGGCCTGCGTCACGCTGTGTACCGCGGCAACCTGGGCTACGAGGCTTCCGTCGTTGCTCTGCTGAACAACGTCGGCAACCAGTACGCTGAGTATGTCACCGCCACCACCGGCGAGACCTTCCTGCCCTGGACCCTGATCTCCAACCCCATCAGCGCTGGCTATGTGAACAACATGGCTCTGGCCGCCGCCGTCATGGGCGACGTCAAGGCCGGCAATGGCTACGCGATGGTTGAAGAGTACGCCGAGATGGACCGTCAGATGTGGGTTGCCCAGGGCATCCGTCAGATGTACGGCCCCCAGATCGACCTGGCTTCCGATCCCCGTTGGGCCCGTAACTCCGGCACCTACGGCGAAGTGCCCGATGTCGTTTCCGGCATCACCACCGCGCTGGTTTCCGGCTACCAGCAGGGCACCGAGGGCGTGAAGCTCGAGGGCGTTTCCCTGTCCATCAAGCACTTCCCCGGTGACGGCGCTGCCGAGAACGGCTACGAGTCCCACACCTACCAGGGCCAGTGGCGTATCTACTCCACCCCCGGCTCCCTGGAGAAGTACCAGCTGCCCGGCTTCCAGGCCGCTTGCGACGCTGGCGTTTCCTCCATCATGCCCTGCTACTCCCGTGACACCACCGACCCCCGCTCCGTGGATCAGACCTACCGTGGCGTTGTGATCCCCGCTGACCAGGTCGGCTGCGCTTACTCCGAGACCATGATGCAGACCCTGCTGACCGAGGCCATGGGCTTCAAGGGCTTCATCAACACCGACTCCGGCATCCTGGAGACCCAGACCTTCGGCGTTGAGACCCTGACCATGCCCGAGCGTTATGCCAAGCTGATCAACAACGGCGTTGGCGCCATCGGCGCTGGCTTCCAGTACGCTGACGTGCTGACCGCCATCAACGAGGGCATCCTGACCGTTGAGCAGTTGGGCAAGGTCGTTGCCTCCCGCCTGTGGCGTGAGATCGACCAGGGCCGTATCGACAACCCCTACACCGATCCCGCTGTGGCTGACGCTACCCGCGCCAAGAACACCACCGGCGAGGCCGCTGAGAAGATCTACCTGTCTCAGCTGAAGTCCATTGTTCTGCTGAAGAACAAGGGCAATGTCCTGCCTCTGGCTGACACCACCAAGAAGGTTGCTATCGTTTCTCTGACCGGCACCGGCGAGAACGAGGCCACCATCGCTACCCTGAAGGCCGAGTTCGAGGCCAAGGGCTTCACCGTGGTTGACGATACCGACGATGCTGACATCGCCTTCATCGACATCAATCCCAAGTACAACGGCACCACCGGCTCCAACACCGCCATGGGCGTGATCGACCTGGTGGAAGGCCTGGACGTTCCCGCTGTTGTGACCGACGCTCTGCGCCGCGATGGCGTGCGTCACGGCACTCAGATCCCCACCGGCGAGGAGACCGAAGTCACCACCGTTGAGGACATCAAGGACGTTGCCAAGATCGCCGAGGCCATGCACGAGAAGGGCGGCGTCGTGATCGCTTCCATCAACGTCACCCAGCCCTGGATCCTGACCAATGTCGAGCCCTACGTGGACGGCCTGATCGCTGAGTTCGGCGTTCCTGAGAAGGCTCAGATCGACGTTGTGACCGGCGGCTACAACCCCACCGGCAAGCTGCCCATCACCATGGTCTCCTGCAACGAGGTCATCGCGACCAACTGGGAGTACCTGGAGGACGGCCGCATCTACGAGATCTGCGTGACCCCCAACGACGTGCCCGGCTATGACAAGGATCAGTACATCGATCCCGCCATCCTGGAGACCGTTCCCGGCGGTTCTTACGCCTACTGCGACTCCGAGGGCAACTACTACAAGGCTTGGTTCGGCCTGAGCTACTAATTCACACCTAATGGCGCGGGACTGACAGACAACTGCCAGTCCCCGCCTTCCCCCTGCTTTATGCAGGAGCATGCGCCGGGTGCGGCCAGCGCGAACCGAAGCAATTCGGTTGGCTGCCCCCGGCGCCTTCTTTATCCCGGACACATGCGCGTGTGCTTCCACCGGGAGCATACACCCGTGTGCCCATTCCATCTGTGAGGTGCTTGATATGAAACGCATTCTTTCCCTATTCATTGCGCTGCTGATGCTCCTGTCTTTCGCCCTGGCTGAAGAATCCCAGGATCCCATCGTCGCCACCGTTAACGGTGAAAACTTGCTCTACAGCGATTATATTGGCATCGAGAGCGCTTATCTGTACCAATACGAGGCTGCCGGCGTGGACCTCACCGACCCGGACACCTATGCCTATCTCCAGGATCTGGCGCTGACCTATGCCATCGAGCAGATGCTGATCCGCCAGGATATGCGCGCCCAGGGCTGCTACGACTTTGACGCCGAGACCGAAGCCTGGTTCCAGGAAACCGGCAAAGCCGCCTATGACGCCGCCCTGCAGGACGTGATGGACGCCATGCGCACCCCCGACGCCAGCGATGACGAGCTGATGGTGTATGCCCTGGCCTACGCCAAGTCCCTGAATGTAACCGAGGAGACCTACGTCGATTTCTACCGCACCCAGTTTGCCTCCGCCCGCTATTATGAGTGGCTCATCCGGGATAATCCCGTCACCGATGCGGATGTGCTGAGCGCCTATGCCGAGCGCACCACCCAGAGCGAAGTCCTCTACGCCAACGACGTCGCTGCCTTCGAGACAGCCATGAACACCGGTGCTGAGGTATGGTACAAGCCCGAGGGCTATCGCAGCATTCTGCAGATCCTTCTTCCTGCCAGCGGTAATACCGCCGAGGAAAAGCTGCAAAGCGTTCAGCCCACCCTGGATGCCATTAACGCCCGTCTGGCTGACGGCGAAAGCTTTCAGGCACTGATGGCAGATTACTCCATCGACGCCAACTTTGACGACCAGGCCTTCCTGGCCACCGGCTACCAGGTACACAAGGATTCCGTCATCTGGGAGGACGCCTTCGTGGCCGCCGCCTTCTCCGCGGAGATGGCCCAGCCCGGCAGCGTTAGCCTGCCCTTCGCCAGCGACATCGGCGTGCACATTCTCTACTACCTGTGCGACTCCCCCGCCGGCGCCGTGGAGCTGACCGAAGACGTCCATACCGCCCTGGCCTCCGCCATTTACACCCAGCGCTACACCGCCGCTCAGGCCGAGCGCATCCAGGTGCTGGCCGATATGGCCGAGATCATCTTCCCCTGATGAACACAAAAAAGTCCCCGCAGACGTACATCTGCGGGGACTTTATCGTGCGGAGAGTTAGGGATTCGAACCCCAGGTGAGTTTCCCCACACAGCATTTCGAGTGCTGCACCTTCGACCACTCGGACAACTCTCCACGGCAACTATTGCATTATACCACACCGCTGTCAATTTGGCAAGCGGAAATCCCGCTCTTTCATTGACTTTCCACCCCCTGATGTGCTATTATTTTGCCGTATATATTTCCGCATTCCCCGGGCCGCAAAGCCCGATGGCATAACATCACGGAGGACACCAGCATGGATTTGAAGGGCTTGAAAATCAATTTCCTGGGCGACTCGATTACCGAGGGCTATGGCTGCTCCAGCGAGGCGACCCGCTTCACCAACAAAATCGCCGCCGAACACGGTGCCATCACCCGCTGCTACGGTATCAGCGGCACACGGCTGGCACATCAGACCAAACCCTCCGACAATCCCCGGCATGATCTGGACTTCCCCTCCCGCGTGGCGGATATGGATCCCGATGCGGATCTGATCGTCGTCTTCGGCGGCACGAACGACTTCGGCCACGGCGACGCCCCCTTCGGCAATTTCTCCGACCGCACCGCCGAAACCTTCTGCGGCGCGCTGCACGAGCTGTACGTGTCCCTGCTGGAGAAGTACCACAATGCCGCCATCATGGTCATGACGCCCCTCCACCGTGCCACCGAGGCCATCCCCAACATGCACGGCAAGGTGCTCAAGGACTATGTGGACATGATCCGTCGCGCCGCGGAGTACTACTCCCTGCCCGTGCTGGACCTGTACGCCACCTATGGCGTACAGCCTGCTGTGCCGGTAATGATGGAGAAATTCATGCCCGATGGCCTCCACCCCAACGACGCAGGCCATGTCATCCTCACCAATAAGATCGTGAAGTTCATCGAAAGCCTCTGATGGCGGAAATTAGGGATACAATGAGCCAGATCAAGATATTCGATACCACATTGCGTGACGGGGAGCAGTCCCCCGGCTGCTCCATGAACCATAGAGAGAAGCTGAAGGTTGCCCGTTGTCTGGAGCGGCTGAAGGTGGACGTCATTGAGGCGGGCTTTGCTGCAGCCTCCCCCGGCGATTTTGAAGCCGTGCAGGCCATCGCCCGTACGGTGAAGGATTGCTCCGTAGCCACCCTGGCCCGGTCTACCATCCCGGATATTGACTGTGCATGGGGGGCCATCCGGGAAGCTGCCGACCCTCGCCTGCACCTGTTTATCGCCACCAGCCCGCTTCACATGGAGTATAAACTGCGTATGACGCCGGAGCAGGTGCTCGAACGCACCGCCCAGATGGTCGCTCATGCACGGAAGTATCTTTCCAACATTGAGTTTTCCTGCGAGGACGCCACCCGTTCCGACCTGGACTTCCTCATCCGCGTCGTGGATACCGCCATCCGCAATGGCGCGACGGTCATCAACCTCCCTGATACCACAGGCTATACTACCCCGGATGAAATGCGCCGCCTGATCGAAAGCATTCGCGCAGGCGTTCCTGACAGCGATCTGGTTGAATTCTCCGTCCATTGTCACAACGATCTGGGCATGGCCACTGCCAACGCCCTGGCCGGGGTGCTGGGCGGCGCACGGCAGATCGAATGCACCATCAACGGCATCGGTGAGCGTGCTGGCAATACCTCCCTGGAGGAGGTCGTTATGGCGATGCATACCCGCACCGACATCTTTGGCAGCTGCACCAGCCGCGTCGATACCACCCAGATTTCCCGCGCCTCCAAGACGGTGTACAACATCATCGGTCAGAGCGCCCCGCTAAACAAGGCCATCGTCGGCGTGAACGCCTTCCGCCACGAGAGCGGCATCCACCAGCATGGCATCCTGGCCAACAAGCAGACCTACGAGATCCTCACCCCTGAGAGCGTAGGTGTAGAAACCGACAATCTGGTGCTGGGCAAACATTCCGGCAAACATGCCCTGGCTGCGCTTCTCAAGGAGATGGGCTTTGATCTGGACGAAAAAGCCCTTCAGCGCTGCTTTGAGGAGTTCAAGCTCCTGTGCGACAAAAAGAAATCCGTCACCAGCCGCGATCTGTCAGCCATGATGGCACGGCAGAGCGCCTCAGCAGATGACGAGAGCACCGGCGGCTACAAGCTGGAATGGTTCACGGTCAACACCTCCAATATGACCACTTCCACCTGTGTGATCCGGCTTTCTCTGGATGGTCAGATCTTTGAGGAAGCCTGCACCGGTGATGGCCCGGTGGACGCCGCCTTTGCAGCCATCAACCGCATCGTCCGCCCGGTGGAACATGGCTTTGAAGTGTTCCGCTTCTCCGGCACCTCTCCTGCCACCGACTCCATGGGCGAGGTCACGGTGAAACTCACCCATAACGAGCGCACCTTCACCGGCCGTGCCATGAACAACAATATCGTGGACGCCTCCATCCGGGCTTACCTCCGTGCACTGAACAAGATGCGCGCCTATGTTGCCCGCCGCGCCCGGTATTTGGCACAGCAATAATCCTGATCTCGGAAAGGAAGGCATGCCATGCATCCACTGCTCCTGCGGCAGATGGCCGCTGACTTCTGCGTCACAGAAGCTGACGTCCTTGATAACCAGCACCATTTCACCGTGTTCCAGCCCCATCCGGAACGCCGTCAATACCTGGAGATCACTCCTTGCCTCCTGAAGATTGCTGTCATCAACGACAAGCTGCTCTTCACCGGCCGCAAGGATGTCATCACCCGCTGTCTGGAGCTTTATCACAACGCCAACGCGCCCTGGTTCATGGAGGCTCCCAACCTGGCTGCATTGGACCGGGAGCTGGCCGCATTCGGCGCATGCATCCGCCACGCACGCCCCTTCTACGTGCTCACCGAGCCCGCGGCAGTGGACACCGGAAACTTTCTGATCCGCCGCTACACACCCGATACGATCCCGACCTTCAAGGGCGACGCGCGGTTTAGCGAGGCCTTCGGCTTCTGTGAGACTGCGCCGGACATGCTGGGCGTCTCCGGCGAAAGAGCCGGCAAAATCCTGGGCATGGCAGGCGCCAGCGCAGACAGCCCCCACCTGTGGCAGATCGGCATTAATGTGCAGCCCGAAGCCCGCAGCCAGGGTCTTGCCTCCATGCTGGTGAAGCTTCTTGCCAACGATGTGCTAACCGCTGGACGGCTGCCCTACTACGGCACCTCCATCTCCCACCTGGCCAGCCAGCGGGTTGCGCTGAATGCGGGCTTCCGTCCTGCGTGGTTCGAACTGGTGGCCGCTCCCCAAGAGACGCCCGAGATGAATAACTGACGGACCGTCCTGCTGTTCAAGCGAGTTTTTTCAACAAAATATCTTTTTTCACGAAACATGTGAAAGATTTTACCCCGCTCAGTAGTATAATGAGTAGGGGTATTTTTGTTGCCACAAATGAAACGCCGGAGCACTCCGGTCAGAAAGGAGGGTGGATGACCTGTTTCTGTTCATCATGACGGATGCGCGCAAACCGTCAGAATCGCCCGAGGAACATCTCACCCGACTGATGCGAAGCTACGGCAGCCAGGTGCTGCGGGTCTGCTACCTGTATCTGCGGGATCGCGACCTGGCGCAGGACGCATCCCAGACCACCTTTGTGAAGGCCTGGCAAGCCCTGCACACCCTTCATAACGAAAGCACTGAAAAAGCCTGGTTGATGCGCATCGCCATCAACACCTGCAAAACCATGCTCCGCAGCAGGGAATACAAGCTTTACGCCCACTCCCCGGACATCGAGGAGCTGCCGCTGTCGGCGCCGGATATCATCTCCTCTGATGACACCGTCCTCCGCGCCGTGTTGGCCCTGCCGGAAAAGTACCGCGAGGTCGTGACACTGTTTTACTATCAATCCCTGTCATCACAGGATATCGCCCGCATCCTGCGTGTACCGCAGGCCACGGTGCTTACCCGTCTCAGTCGCGCCAGGAAAGCGCTGCAATCTGAACTGAAAGGATGGTATTTTGGCCATGAGTAGCAACATCGTTCACGCCCTGGACGCCAGTTTATCCAACCTGGTATTCACAGAGACGATGCAGCAGCAGGTGCTGCGGCGGATCCGTGCGCTGCAGGCCGATGCTGTTGCTCCCAAGATCCACAGCCGGTGGCGCGTTCCCGTGATTGCGCTGGCTGCCTGCCTGCTGCTCACAGCATTCGTCTCCCATGCCGCAGTGTACCTGCAGGGCACAGGCGATCCCGTCAACACACCGCCCAATGTTTCTCAGGAAAATCTGATTTTCCTCCCCCTTGACAACAGCCCTGAGCCCACCCTTACCGCAGAGGTGCGGCTCATCACTGCCCCCCCTGAGGAACCTGATCTGACCTGCTCTCCCACAGCCAGCCCCACACCGACACCGACACCCACGCCGACGCCCACACCCACACCCACGCTGACTCCCACTCCTACGCCTACGCCGACCCCCACTCCTACGCCTACGCCGACCCCCACTCCTACGCCTACGCCGACCCCCACTCCTACGCCCACACCTACGCCCACACCTACGCCCACGCCGACTCCGACTCCTACGCCAGCACCTACGGCAACGCCCGCACCGACCGCTACTTCCAGTCTAACGCCCGTCCCGGTCAAGGTGGTTGAGGCAAGCTACACCCTCCGTGATACCGCGAAATTCTCCAGCAAGCAAGCTGTCATGTCCGTCTATTCCAACGGCACCAGCGAGATGACGGTACAGTTCACCTATAGTGCCGGTTGGCACTATGATCTGCCTGATGGCGCCTTCCTGCGTCTAACAAAGGTGGATGGCGTAGAGGGCAACTTCGGTCAGGCCCCGGTAATCAGCCTCTCCGAGGGTGAAAACAAACGCGATTTCAGCGCGACCATTCCATTTGACCGCGCCTTTGGCAAGTGTGAGTACATCAATTTCTCCCTTTGCAGGGCAGATGGTGAGGAAGTAATCCTGTTCAAATTCAAGCTGAACAGGTTTGACAGCGCCGACGGAAAATGGCCCACACCGGATTCCACGCCGCCTGTACCCACCATTCCTCCGGTGCAGCCCACCCCGACGCCCACGCCCCGGCCGACCCTGGCCCCTGACGCCACCGAGCCGCCCCAGGACAGCGCTCTGTTCAGCGTGAAGTACAAGCTGCGTGAGTACACAGCAAATCTCACCGAGATGAGCGCCGTGCTCCGCGTGTATGAGGAGATGAGCTCCCTGACTGTGCAGTTCAAGTACGCCAAGGAGATTGCTGAAGGCACCACCATGCGTTTTGTCATGGCAGACGGCAAGCAGGGGCTCTTCGGCGAAGTGCCGATCATGACCCTGGAGGACGGCACCAGACAGGTCACCTACCTCTTCAATCAGCAGGTGGGTACGCTCAACATGTTTAACCTGGAGGCATACGCCCCCGGTGCACAGATTCGCGCCTTCAAGGCCTGGTATAAGATCAACGGACGCACGCCCACAGAATGGAGCAAGATGGATTCCATCTCCACAATGCCGCCGGTTGTTACGCCCATGCCTTCCCCCATTCCCTCTACTCCGGATGGCAGCCCTGTACCCGGCAGCTTCGAGCCTACCCCCGCCCCCACCGCACCGCCGCAGCAGTTGAAGACCTCCACCACGAACTATGCCCTGCTGGATCCTGTCAAGTATTTCACGCTGAAGAGAGCCACGCATGTCCGCTACGATGCTGACCTGACCGTGCTGCAGCTGCAGTTCCTCTATGACGGCGAGCTGCCCGCCAAGGCCTGGATCCGCATCACCAACCGGGAATACAGCGAGGGAAACTTCGGCCAGGCGCTGCTCGAAAGAGGCGAGGATGGGCAGCTGACGGCCACCATCGTCACCGACCAGCTGCTGGGATCCCTGCGCGGTTTCCGACTGAAATGTATCGATGGCGACGGCCAGGAACTCTTCTACGCAGATTTCTATCCACGCATCTCGGGCTACTGGGATGGCGGCACCGAAGCCTCCATTGCACGCGCTTTCCTGCCCACCGCCACTCCGAAACCCAGTGAAACGCCCACTCCTACCGCCACCGTGGCGCCTACCGCTGATCCCAGCGTCACCTGCACCCCCGCACCTACCGAGCCGCCCTATACGGACGCCCGCAGCAAGCGCAAATTCCTCCCTGTCAGCCAGGTGAAGAAATACTCCAATTACAACACCACCCTGCGCCGCTACGCGGAATTCGACGTGCTGACGGTCACCTTCCGTTACAGCGAGACGCTGCCGGAGGGGACTATGCTGCGGCTTGTCCGGGTTGATACGCTGCTGGATGACTTCGGCGCTGCACCCATCCTTCCTGCTGAGCTGGATAATGGAAGCCGCGACCTGCTCTGCGCGAAGATTGCCTCTGACCGGATTCCCCTTAACTGCGCTGGACTGCGACTGGAGGCCGTCACGCCGGATGGCGAGGTACTCTTCCAGGCGGACTACTACCCTGACGTCAAGGGCTTCAGCGCCGACTACGCCCGCAAGCTCCTCGACGCTCCCCTGGAAACCCCATCCCCCAGTGAAAGCCCGACTCCATAACACACGAAAAAGGCTCCCTCGCAAGAGGGAGCCTTCTTTGGCGTGAAGCCGGCAATCAGAGGGTCGGGTCTTCGACCCCTTTCACCGCGATTTGTTTGCCTTCCGTTGAGCGCCTGTCAGGCGAATCGCTTAGCCACGACGAGCAGCGAAGCAAGCGCTGCAGAACACGGGACGATCCTCACGGGGCTGGAAGGGAACCTTGGTGGGCTGACCGCACTCGGCGCACACAGCGTCGAACATCTCGCGGGGAGCGCCGGCAGCGGGACGGGTCGCCTTGCGAGCCATACGGCAGTCACGGCAGCGGGTGGGCTCATTCTGGAAGCCCTTCTCGGCGTAGAACGCCTGTTCACCGGCAGAGAAAATGAACTCGTTGCCGCAGTCTTTGCATACCAGCGTCTTGTCTTCGTACATGGTTTGGAACCCCCTGAAAAAATGTAAAGTAGGCTGTTTCTCCGGCTGACCTGGTCTTTGACCCCACACTCGCCATCTGGGAGGTAGCTCTGCGCCATCGCGCCCTCACGCACTCCTCTCGCAGGCTTCGCCTGTTTTCTTTTGAAAACGCGGAACCTGCGGATGGTCTTACTTCTAAACCGCACCATGCTCACCGGCGCTTTGGCCGGGTTACGTGGACCGCTTTGCCTGCGACTGGCATCGGCTTGCAACCACAGACCCGAAGAATCCAACCGCGCTCATTATAGCCCAATTTTCAAATAATAGCAAGGGGGATTTTCCCGGAATACAAGGAAAATACGGCAAATTCCTACAAAATCAAGGTTTTCACTTCTCGGCAGGGTAGATTTCAATCACAACCAACTCCGGCCGGTTGAAGATACGGGGCAGCCGGGTGGATTTCCTCGCCAGGCCCCGGCTGACAACCAGTACCGTACCATCCACCTCGTAGCATCCGCCGGCGTATTTTGGAAACCAACCCTGGTTGGGCGCGAACAAGCCATTCACCAGGAAGGGAATGCGCACCTGCCCACCATGGGCGTGGCCGGACACCACCAGGTCGAAGGTATTCATGGCAGCGTATTGCTCGATCAGCTCCGGCCGATGGGCAAGCAGGACAGTGAACTCCTCTTGCCGTATGTCCGCTGCGGCGCGGGTCAGACCCTCCTCCGTATCCACCAGAGAATAGGGATCAGGGATGCCGCAAATGTTGATATGCTGCCCATTGACGGTGAGCTCAGCACAGCTGGCATTGAGCACCGTTGCACCAGCGTCCTCGATGATGCGGCAGATTTCATCCGCCTCGCCAGACCAATACTCATGATTGCCGGTCACATAATAGCATGGATACCTTGCAGACAGACCGCGCACAAGTACCTTTGAGCGCTCCCAGGGCATATCATCATCGAAGATATCGCCCGGCAGCAGCACAGCATCGGGTCTGAGCGCCTCGATCGCCGGAAGGAGGCCGTCTCCATAATCGCAGCCATGATAATCCGCCACAACGGCCAGGCGGACAGGCGCGGCTATCTCATCGCTCTCCACCAAATATGTACGGACGATCAGCCGCTGGTCAAGGCCAACAACGGCCAGGATCATCACCACCGCCAGCAACATCAGCCAGAATCGCTTCCGCATTGCATACCTCCTGGTCTTATTTCGCCGGAGTAAGCTCGACCACCACCAATTCCGGTCGGTTGAAGATGCGGGGCACCCCCATCTGCCGCTGGGTGGACACACCGCGGCTGACAATCAGCGTTGTACCATCCACATCGTAGCGTCCGCCGGCATACTTCGGGAACCAGCCCTGATTGGGCGCGAACAGGCCGTTCACGAGGAAGGGAATGCGTATCTGTCCGCCGTGGGCATGGCCGGATACCACCAGGTCAAAGGAGCCCGTGGCTGCATACTTTTCAATCAGCTCCGGCCTGTGACTCAACAGGACGTTGAACCCCTCATGATCTATATCTGCGGCAGCGCGGCTCAGTGAATCCTGTGTGTCCACATAGGCATACGGATCTGGAGTGCCGCAGATGTTGATTCGTTGCCCATCCACCACCAGGCTCATACAGGATTGGTCAAGCACTGTTACGCCGGTTGCCTCAATCAGCCCCAGCAGCGCAGGCACATCCTGCTCCCAGTATTCGTGATTGCCGGTGACATAGTAGGTGAAGGCCACGCCGTCCAGCAACCGGAAAAACTGCATCTCGTCACTGCAATCCCTATCTGCAGAAAACATATCCCCCGGCAACAGGATCGCATCCGGGGCCAGGGCTTCCACCTGCCGCACCAAATCAGCGCCGTACAAGCCGTAATCACAACCGTGATAATCCGCCAGCACGACCAAACGCACAGGCGTAGTGACCTTGACGCTTTCCACCGTATATGTGCGGACAATCAGCCGCTGATCAAGGCCAACAACGGCCAGGATCATCACCGCCGCCAGCAACATCAGCCAGATCAGCCATTTCTTGCGCATAGGCATCCTCCTTGGAAAAGTCTTCACCTATAAGACGAATGCCGCCGGCAAAATCTTTCACCGACGGCAAAATCTCTTAAATATGCTCAAAGAAGGGCGTTTCATCCTCATTGCGCAGCACATCCTCCGCAAAGTGCAGCGGCAAGGGCTTGGCGATCATGTACTTGAGGATCTCATCCATGCGTACGCTCTCGCGGAAGGTCACCAGGGAGAAGCTCACGCCATGCTTGTGGGCACGGCCCGTACGGCCGATGCGGTGCAGGTAATACTCATTCTCCTCGGGCAGATCGAAGTTGATGACGGCTTCCACGTCATCCACGTCGATACCACGGGCGGCGACGTCGGTGGCGACCAGAATCGGGAACTTGCCCTTGCGGAAGTCGCTCATCACCACATTGCGCTTGCTCTGGGGGATGTCGCCGTGCAGGCACTCCGCAGAATAGCCTTCCTTCTTCAGCTGGGATGTCAAGCGGTCGGTCATGAACTTGGTGTTGCAGAAGATCATGATACGCTGGTAGACGTCCGCATCCAGCAGGTAGAGCAGGTTGTCGATCTTCTTGGGCTGCTCAGTGGCGATGACGTACTGGGCAATCTGGGGACGGTCCTCCTTGGTGGCCTCGACAGTGATCTCCACCGGATCGTTCTGGTACTTCCAGGCGATGGTCAGCACTTCCTGATGCATCGTGGCGGAGAAAAGCACCAGCTGACGCTCCTTGGGGGTGGCCTCGATGATCTTGGTCACATCCTTGACAAAGCCCATGTTGAGCATCTCGTCCGCCTCGTCCAGCACCATGGTGTGCACATGATTCAGCTTGATATTGCCGCGGTTCATATGATCCAGCAGACGGCCGGGAGTCGCAACAACAATCTGCGGCTTGCGCTTGAGCGCCGCGATCTGCTTGGGAATGGGCTGTCCGCCGTAGAGCACGGCAATGCGGCAGCCCTTGATGTACTTGGCCAGCTTGGTGAGCTCGTCACCGATCTGCAGCGCCAGCTCTCGGGTGGGGGCCAGGACGACCTCCTGCACGCATTCATCCTGCAGCTGGACGTACTCCAGCATGGGGATGCCGAATGCGCAGGTCTTGCCGGTACCGGTGGGAGCGATGGCGTTGATGTCCACGCCGTCCATCATCAGGGGGATGGTGCGGGCCTGCACGGTAGAGGGTGTTGTGAAGCCCATATCCCGGATGGCGAGCATGATCTCCTTGGACAGATCCATGGACTCAAATGTGACTTGGTTGTTGGTTTCAGACAAGGCTGTTTCTCCTTTCAAGCAGTCAAAATGGTGCACTGTCCCTTCAACAAACATGCACACACGCTGCTTGCAAGGAACTCCGAATGATTGATCCTCTGGCTTGGTAATCCAGCTTAGTCGTGATAGGCGCGGATAGCCTTGCTCAGCTGGTCGGGGCAAGAGGTATTACCGCGGCACTCGATACCGGCAAGGATTTCCGCGATTTCCTCCGCCTTGCGGCCGATAACGCTGCGGGCCAGGCCCTCGGTATTGCCCTTGCAGCCGCGGGTGAACTTGCAGTAGGTGATCACACCGTCCTGAATCTCCAGGTCGATCTGGGTGGAGCAGGTGCCGGTGGTCTTGTAAGTGAACATGTATATCATCCTTTCATATGTGATGGTATCACAAATATGGCAACATTTTTCGCCGTTCATATACATTCGCCGCGCTCCTGCAAATTCCTGCACCGCCAGCAAGGTTTTTGCATAGTTTGCCGCTAAGGAGGGATGCGTCATGGGACATGCAGACATTTGGGTGGATGACGCGGCGCATCTGCTGCATATCAGCGGTCACATCTTCCCCTGTGACCGGGAGATTGTGACCGCCCTTCCATGGAAGAATCATGCCCTGCTGCTCTCCGCAGACACGGACTGCCTTTCCCTTTGGGATGCAGAGGGCATCGTGCGTACGGCGCGGGTGGGGGTGTATCCGCAGAACATGGCTGTACAAGGCGACACGGCTTACGTCTGCGGTGGGGCAGACGGGATGCTCCACCTGCTGAGCCTGCCCGACTTGCGCAAGGCGGCAGTGTACCCCCTACCCGGTATAGTAGAGCGGGTATGCACTCACGCTGCGGAGCCTTGGGTGCTGACGCTTCTGCCTGAGCCGGAGATGTGTACTGCACTGCTGCGCATCGACCTGTGCACGGCCGAAAGCATTGAAATCACCCGGTTTTCGGGAATCCCCGGTGCTCTCGCCACGGATGACGTTGGCCTGTGGATCGGCGTGACCGACTTGGCCCTGCATCTGCCCTGGGCAACGCTTGTTCCAGACGTCATTGTGGATGGCATCGGGTTACCCGAGCGTTTTAACGTGCAGCCGGAGGGTGTCATCATTACTGATGGGCTGGAGGGGCAGCAGATTTTCGTGCGGACATGAAAAGAGCGCCCGTCTTGCGACGAGCGCCCTGTGTTTGAGCGTCAAAAAGCCTATTGGCTATTGTCTACTCCGATTAGTCGAGAACCTCAGCGATAACGCCGGAGCCGACGGTACGGCCGCCCTCGCGGATAGCGAAGCGCAGGCCCTTCTCCATGGCGATGGGGGTGATCAGGGTGATCTCCATGTCGATGTTGT
>SVGL01000040.1 GCA_015056325.1 Clostridiales bacterium
CGCGGGCCTTCTCTTCGGGGGCCTTGTCGATGTCGGCGTAGTTCATTGCCTTCGCAGAGCCCTTCTGTGCCAGGGTCATGCAGATGGCAGCGGTCAGAGTGGTCTTGCCGTGGTCGACGTGACCGATCGTGCCGATGTTAACGTGGGGCTTTTTGCGCTCGTAGCGTTCCTTAGCCATGGGTATCTCCTCCTTATTATTCCAGTGCAGCTGAGTTTTGCTGCACCCTCGTAAAACTGCGGAGTCGCCGGAAAAATCGGAGTTTCTCCCGTCTTTCCCGGTTTCCGCTGCTTTCCGGTTTTGGTTGATGCGGTGCTGGAGCGGGCGATGGGAATCGAACCCACAAGGCCAGCTTGGGAAGCTGGAGTTTTGCCACTAAACTACGCCCGCACGTCCCGCATCAAGCCTGACCAGACTTGTAGACCCTATTATTATAGCCAAATCAGGCCATTCCGTCAAGGGGTTGGACTTTTTTTGTATGGGAAAAGGCCGGCTTTTTTTGCCGACCTTTGTTGAATCAATCCTTCGTGCTGAGCTTCCCCCGGATGCCGGCAGCAAGATAGCGCTCGATGCGCGTTTCCTGCTCCTTGACCGGAATATCCGGGTCAGCGGTGATGGCCTTCTCCACACGGAAAAGCCCGCTCTTCTCATCAATGTACACGGGCATCATACGGATAACCTTGCCCGTGGCTTTATGGTACATGCTGACCAGGTTGAGCCAACCCATCTGCAGATGCTCCGCGTGGGAGTCAAAGCCGTCGGGCAGCTCGGGGAAGATGACCAGGTGCTTGCCCTCCTTGAGAGCCTTGAGGGACCTGCGCATGGTGGTCATCACGCGGGCGTCACGGCAGACGGCAATGGTAGGCGCACTGCGCAGAACCTTGGGCACGATCAGCTTGGCGATATAGGGGATGGTCGCGCTGTAGACGGGTGCCAGCTTGCTTTCCGGGCGCCACCACCAGTCATGGCGGACATAATCCACGACCAGCTTCTCGTCCATCATGCCCTCGTTGCACCAGATGACCACCTCATCCCCGAAGGGGAAAGTAGCCGCCATGTACATTGGGCCGAGAGCGCCCAGGTGGTTGGCCAGGAAGATGACCGGCTCCTCGCCGACAGGCTCTGCGAAGGCCGCCTTTTTTACCTTCAGGAAAGGCCGTACGCAGAACCGGACACATTCATACAGCTTGCCCATGATTGTTGCTCCTTTGTGATGGGGTAGAATATTAGTTTACCACAGAAGCACCCGGCTTTCAAGGGAATGCGGGGATTATCAACCGATATTGAGCTTCATACCACGCCCGTGCGCTGCATACACATCCATCAACAAAGGAGGGATGCGTATGGAACCCCGTTGGCAGCGGATCATCCTGACTGCCGCCTGCATAGCGACGCTCGCCCTGACCGGCTTATTCCTGACTCGGCTGACGGAGAGCCCGCTTTCCAGCCTGACTGCCCGTGACCGCAGCTTTCTGCGCATTTGGGCTGTGAATGCACCCGGTGGCGGACAGGCCTGGCTGAAGGCACAGCTGCGGACCTTCGAGAAGCAGCATCCCGGCGTATCCACCTATCTGCGCACGGTTTCTGCGACAGAGCTGACCACGTCGGAGACCATCTTACCGGACGTGGTGCTGTACATGCCAGGAGATGTGACTGAGCCCTCCGCACTGTTCCTGCCGCTCACCGGGGATATGGCCGCCCGCGATGGCCTCCTGCGGGAAGAGCTGCTGCGCTGCGGTCGCTGGCAGAATCAGCAATATGGTCTGCCTCTGTGCTGGGGCGCATGGATACTGGCCATCGACAGCGCCCTGGAGCCGGGCAGCGCCACCACGCCTGCGCCGACGACGCTCCTGGGGCGACCCGCCGCCACATTGGACGCCTCCTCCACCCCGGAACCTGACTATCCGCTGGAGGCAGCGCGTCAGGCAGATTGTGCCCTGCAATCTCCAGGCGGCACGGCACTGTTTACCCTGTCACTGCTGCTGGAGGAGCAGCCGCCCCTGCCGGCTGCTTTCGCCACTTTGTCCTCCGGCGAGGTATACGCGGCCTTCCAGCGCAGGCAGTGCGTCACAGCGATGCTCACCACCGGGCAGGCCATCGCCTTTGCTGGGCTGACCAGCGGCGGCAGCGGCTTTCCCCACCGCATCATGACGGCAGATGAGGTTATCACCGACCAGGTCTGGCTGGCTTCCGTCACCGCAGATGCACCGCCGGAGGCTGCGCTGCTGCTGTCCTTTCTCGCCTCTGCGGAAGCGCAAAAGGCGCTTTCCGCCCAGGGGCTGCACACCGTCCGGGATGATCTGACGCTGTATGCCTCCGGAATATCTGCCCGGGTAGAATCAGCTGCACACCGGGCGCTCTCCGCCATCAACGCCTACCTCCCGGCAGAAACGGTGCAGTCCGCCGCATGGCAGTTCTTCCATGGGCAGATCACCCTGAATGAAGCTCTGCTGCCCTTGATGTGACGTGCATAATACCTCCATCCGCCGGATACATTATGCCCATACCGACCCCGTAAAGGAGCAATGACCATGACACAGCCTACCCTGAAGCCCCGTCATGCCGGACGTGCCGGCTGGCAGGAAGCCGAAACCGCCCGCCTCTTCACTGCCGTGCAGGAGGCCAATGCCGCCGGCGCACCCCTGCGCAGCGTGTTCGAGTCCCTCTCCGATGATCTGGGGCGCCGGCCCAACAGCATCCGCAACTACTATTACGCCTGCCTGCGCCAGCAGCCCGACGCCGCCCAGCGCGCCCCCGCGTTCCGCCCCTTCACCCCCGAGGAGACCCACGAGCTGCTGCGCCAGGTGCTCATCGCCCGGGGGAAGGGGCTCTCGGTGCGCGCATGCGTCATGGCCCTGGCCCAGGGCAGCCACAGCCGGATGCTGCGCTATCAGAACAAGTACCGCACCATCCTCAAGACCCGGCCGGAGATGATCGCCCAGGTGTGCGAGGAGCTCAAGCAGGAGGGCCTCCCCTGCCCGGAAACCGCCCCTGTCGCCACCACACGCATCGACCATGCCGACGCCGCCTTCTGCGATCCGGAGGACGCCGCTGCCGCCCGCCTCATGGCCGAGCCCTGCGTGCATCACATGCTGGAGGGCCTCAAGGAGCTGCTGCGCCGAGCCGCCAAGGCCGATTCGACCCCCAACCCGGACGAGGCCTTGCAGCAGAAATGCCATGATCTCCAGCGCACCGTGGATCGTCAGCAGGTACAGCACGATCTGCAGCGCATCGCCTGGGAGAAGGACTACGACGACTGTGCCGCCCATCTGCAGGCCGTCATCGCAGCCCTGCGGGAGTATGTCACCCGGGATGCAGAGAGCGACGCCCTCTCCGGTGCAGTGGTGGCCCTGCAGGAAGCCGAGGGCTTCCTGGAAAGGCAGAGGATGATGGTACAGTGAATCTTCTGTGGCTCCCCCGAGCGGGAGCCTTTTCTATTTTCCCTCTATCCAAACGCACGGGAATAGGCTATAATATACCAAACGAAACCACCAAGGAGGACTGCCCTATGAATATCGGCATCCGACTCCATGATACCGCCGGCGCCAACCTCGCCGAGCACCTTTCTGCCGCCCGCGCCCAGGGCTTCACCTGCGTGCACCTGGCCCTGGGCAAGCTGATCCCCGGATTCTCCATGGCCAAGGCCCCCGAGCTGCTCACAGATGAACTGGCCGCCCAGGTCAAGGCTGAACTGGAGCGCAACGGCCAGACCTGCGTACTGCTGGGCTGCTATCTGAACCTGTGCTCCCCCGACATGGCGGACCACGAGAAGACCGTCGAGATCTACAAGGCGCATCTGCGCTTCGCCAAGAAGATCGGCGCGCTGCTGGTCGGCACCGAGACCGGCGCGCCCAACACCACCTACTCCACCTGCCCGGAGTGCTACACCGAGGAGGCCTTGCAGCTCTTCATTGACCGCGTGACCCCTGTGGTGCGCTACGCCGAGGAGGTCGGCCAGCTCTTCGCCATCGAGCCGGTCATCCGCCACATCGTCTCCACCCCCAAGCGCTGCGAGCGGGTGCTGAAAGCCGTGAACTCTCCCAACCTGAAGGTCATCCTGGACGCGGTGAACCTGCTGAGCGAGGACAATGTGCACGACGCGAAGGCCATCATCCTGGACGGCGTACAGCGTCTGGGCAAGGACGTATCCCTCCTGCATATGAAGGACTTCGTCCCCTACGCCGAGGAACGCGGCCAGCAGCTGCGCGCCACGGTGGACAACACCGACACGTTCTCCAACCTGGTGTCCTGCGCCTGCGGCATGGGCGACATGGACTACGCCCCCCTGTGCGCCCTGGCCAAGGAGCGCGATATCCCCATGACGCTGGAGAACACCAATCCGGGCAACGCCGTAGCTGCCCGCGAACACCTCGAAAAGATCGGAGCGAAGCTGTAATGTCCATGGATCTGCAGCGGCTGACGAGCCTGCTCCGCCAGTGCATCCAGCGGTATGACATGATTGCGCCGGGGGATAAGATCGCCGTGGGGCTTTCCGGCGGCAAGGACAGCCTGTGTCTGCTGATGGGCCTTTCCGCACTGCGCCGCTTCTACCCCGTGCCCTTCGAGCTCCATGCCATCCATGTGGACGTGGGCGCAGGCATGACGGAGGCGGATATTCAGCGCATGGCGGATTTCTGCACGCAGCAGAATGTCCCCTTCCACCATGTGAGGACGCAGATTTACCAAATCGTCTTCGAAGAGCGCAAGGAGAAGAACCCCTGCGCCCTGTGTGCAAAGATGCGCAAGGGTGCGCTGAACCAGACCGCCCTTGACCTGGGCTGCACAAAGATCGCCTACGCCCACCACAAGGACGACTTTATCGAGACCAGCGTAATGAACCTCTTCCTGGAGGGACGGTACGAGTGCTTCCCGCCGGTGACCCAGCTGGACAAGACGGGATTACGCGTGCTGCGCCCGATGCTCTACGTGGACGAGCGGGACGTGGTCGGCTTCACCCGCAAGTACGAGCTGCCGGTGGTGAAGAATCCCTGCCCCGCCGATGGCAAGACCCGCCGCGAGGATGTGAAGCAGTTTATCCGTGAGAGCCGGAAGCAGTTCCCCAACCTGCGGGAGAGCCTGTTCAGCGCGGTGGAGCGGCTGTTTGACAGCGAATGATTATCATAGCAAATTGCAAAGGATGATTGTATGACCCTCCCTCTTGACCTGCACCAGACGCCCTATTCCTGCCGCGGCTCCTATCTGGCCCTGTCCCATCTGAACGAAAATCATCAGGGCCTGGGCAACGCGGAGGGCCTCCACCTGCGCACCATCCACAACTGCACCATCACGCCGCTCATCGCCCGGCTCGATCTCCAATGGAACGGCACGTCTTCGAAATACACCGCCCTGCTGGAGGATGCATCGCTGGCCCTCCAATGCGGTGACGCCAGGGTGGAAGCCTGCTTCGCCGATGACCGGACGCTGCTGCTGAGCGGCACCCCCGGCTGCGGGCTGACGCTGGACTTTCTCACCGACAACGGCCCTTATGACTACATCTATCCCCTGCTCCATGAGGGCCGCACGCTTTACATGGCCAACTGCTACAAGAACAACTGCCAGTACCTGATCATCCCGCAAAAGGGCCAGTGCGAGCTGGATCAGCAATGGGAGGAAAGCTCCTCCCTGTGGTCGCGGCTGCACTTTTCAGGCGAAGACGGCTTCCTCTTTGCGCTGCTGGAGGTTGAGACCGAATGGGATCAGCAGCTCCCCTGCCTTGATTTCGACGCCGCCCGCCAGCGGATGAACGACGCCTTCCGTGCGTTCTGCGATGCGCTGCCCACCCTGCCGGAAAACTACAGCGAAATGCGCATCCGGGCTGCCTATATCGACTGGAGCTGCCTCGTCCGGCCCGGCGGCTTCCTGCGCCGCGATGGCATGCTCATGTCCAAGAACTGGATGACCAATGTGTGGAGCTGGGATCACTGCTTCAACGCACTCGCAATGGCCAAGGGACATCCCGATCTGGCCTGGGACGCCTACATCATCATGGCAGATCATCAGGATACCAGCGGCCGCTTGCCCGACAGCATCAGCGACCAGCATGTCATCTGGAATTACTGCAAGCCTCCCATCCACGGCTGGGCCCTTCTCCGCCTGATGGAAAGCATGACCCTCACCCCCACCCAGCTGGAGGAGGCCTATCAATTCCTCACCCGTTGGACGAAATGGTGGATGACCTACCGCCGCCGCAACGGGCTGTACTACTACAACCACGGCAACGACTCCGGCTGGGATAACTCCACCGCGTTCTCCCTGCTGCCGCCGGTGGCCACACCAGAGCTGCAGGCATTTATGATCGTCCAGATGGAGGTACTCAGCGACCTGGCCCGCCAGCTGCACAGTGGCGACGACGCCCAGCACTGGCAGGCGGAGGCTTCGGCCCATCTGGACGTCTTCCTGAAGCGCTGCTTCCGCAATGACCTGCCTGTTGCCATCCAGCTTTCCACCGGGCAGATCGTGGAAAACGAGAGCCTGCTGCCCTACGAGATCCTCGTGCTGGGCGACCGGCTGCCCGAAACGGTGCGGAAGAAGGTCATTGGCCTCGTCAGCAGCGAGAAATTTCTGACGGCCCACGGCTTTGCCACGGAAAGTCCCACCAGCCCCTTCTACCGCGATGACGGCTACTGGCGCGGCCCCATCTGGGCACCCAGCACCATGCTGATGCTCGACGGCCTGGAAAAGTGCGGCGAGACTGCCTTGGTCAAGGAAGTCGCCCGCCGCTTTGTGGACATGACCGCCGTCAGCGGCTTTGCGGAGAACTTCAACGCCCTCACCGGCAAGGGTCTGCGCGACCTCGCCTATACCTGGACAGCCAGCGTCGCCCTCGTGCTGGCCAGAGATTACCTCAACTGAAAGATCCCGGCAGACGCATGGTCTGTCGGGATCTTTCATATACACGATTGCCGTAGGCGCGCCTCATGGATGTGTTACTCCTCCGTGCGGACTTCTCCACAGAGGTCGGTCATCAGCAGTTCATCCGTGTTCTTCTGGCCCAGAGCCCACATCAGCTTGGTCACAGCGGCTTCGGTGGTCATGTCCATACCGGAGATGACGTCCGTCTTCAGCAGCTGGTTGCCCACCTCATAAATCGACAGATCCGCCTTCTCATACATACACTGGGTCACGACCATGACCCGCACGCCCTTCTCCCGCAGCAGGCGCAGCTTCTCCACCAGGTTGCGGCGGATGTAGTGCAGCCCGCCCACGCCGAATGCCTCGATCACCAGGCCTCGATAGCCGCCCTGGGCCACGAAATCCAGCACATCGGGATGGGTACCCGGCACCAGCTTGAGCAGGAACACCCGGCTGTCCACATGGGGACGGAACTGATAGTCGCCCTCAATGCGCTGGGGACGCATGAACCTGACGCCCTCGGAATCGATCATACCCGCCAGCGACCGGTTCACGCTGGAGAACGCATCGAAGGACATCGTATGCGTCTTGACCGCGCGGGTGCCGTGGATCAGCTTGCGGGCGAAGCACACATAGGTACCGGGCACCCCCTTGCAAGCCGCCTCGATGGCGCAGGAGAGGTTGATCTCTGCGTCGGAGAGCGGCGCACCCAGGGGCAGCTGGGAGCCGGTGAGGATCACAGGCTTCCTCTGGCCGTGCAGCATATAAGACAGCGCCGCAGCGGTATAGCCCATGGTATCCGTGCCGTGGGTGATGACCACGCCGTCCACGCTGTCGTCGATCAGCGCGGCATGCACCGCATGGGCCAGCAACGACCACTCCTCCGGCTGGATGTTGGAAGAGTCCATGGAAAACACATCCCGGGGCAGGACTTCCACATCCGGGCGAATGGACACGCCCTCCAGCATCTGGCAGGCACGCAGGGCGGGGCTGAGGCCCTCGGGGGTCTGGCGGCAGGCGATGGTACCGCCGGTGGCAAGCAGGACAATGCGCTTCATACAAGCACCTCGTTGTCAGTCGTTGAATCCATCCGTCATTATACCACGGCAGATGACAAACCGCAACATCTGTGCTATGATATTCCCACCGCGAAAGGAGCGATCTCCATGCTGAATGTCCGCCTTGCCTGCCCTGCCGACGCAGCTGACCTCGTTCTGCTGAATGCCGCCTTCAATGAGGTGCTCGACGTCTCCGCCGAGGATGTTCGCCGCAGCCTTGCGCATTCCGCTGAAGTGGTCGTCGTAGCGGAAGTGGATGACCGCGTCATCGCCTTCTGCTGCGCGCAGGTACATCATTCCTTCTGTTACAAAACACCGGTGGCTGAAGTGACGGAAATGTACGTGGACGAGGTGCATCGCCGGCGTGGGATTGCTACGGAGATGCTGACCTTCCTGGAGGAATACCTGCAGTCCGCCTATGACGTGGACGAAATCCACCTGCTGACAGGCACGGATAACCACGCCGCCCAGGCCGCTTACAAAAAGGCAGGATTCGTCAGGAAAAATGAGGCTTATATGATGAAAGAAGTGCCGCGAAATCGTTGACACAACCGGCATTTACAGGTATAATAGTTCGGTAATACTGGACAAGTATGCGCCTGCAGAAATGCAGGTGCTTTGTACCGCCAGAGAGACCACTCCGGCGATTGAAAGGAGAAACAACCATGGCTGACGAGAAGCGCAATGTAATGACGGAGGAAGGCCTCCGGAAACTTCAGGAGCAGTACGATTACCTCATTAACGTCAAGCGTAAGGAAATCATCAACGCGATCGAAGTCGCCCGCGGCTTCGGCGACCTTTCCGAAAACGCTGAATACACCGAGGCCCGCAACGATCAGGCCAAGAACGAAGCCGAGATCACCCGCCTGAAGGCCATCATCGACAACGCGGTGGTCGTCTCCGAGAGCGAGATCAACACTGACAATGTGTCCGTGGGCACCACCGTCAAGTATCTGAACGTGAACACCGGCAAGGAGTCCGAGTACGGCATCGTGGGCGCTGACGAAGCGGATCCCCTCAAGGGCCTGATCTCCAACGAGAGCCCCATCGGCATGGCGCTGCTGGGCCACAAGGTCGGCGACACTGTGGAGGTTGAAATCCCCAAGGGCTTCCTGACCCTGCGCATTGTTGATATTCATAGGTAAGTCGAAGTACACCTCATCAGTCGCTGCGGAGACTGAGGGAGTCACCTTCCCCTCGAGGGGAAGGTGGCTAAGCGTAAGCGCAGCCGGATGAGGTGTTCGCACACACACTTTGATTACAGGAGTTGTACATACAATGGCTGATTATCCCGTTACTCCTCTGACTCCGCCGCTGTCGGAGCAGGAGATCATCCGCCGTCAGAAGCTGCAGGGCCTCATCGACGCCGGCCAGAATCCCTATGAAATCACCCGCTACGACGTAACCCACCACTCCCAGGAGGTCATCGACAGCTTCGAGGCCCTCGACGGCAAGGAAGTGTCCGTCGCCGGCCGTATGATGAGCCGCCGCGTGATGGGCAAGGCCGCCTTCGCCTCCCTGCTGGACGCCCAGGGCAATATTCAGATCCACGTCACCCGCGACCTGCTGGGCGAAGAAAACTACGCCGCCTTCAAAAAGCTGGATATCGGCGATATCCTGGGCGTGAAAGGCACCGTGTTCCAGACCAAGACCGGCATGGTTTCCATCGAGGTGACCGGGCTGGTGCTGCTGACGAAGTCCCTGAAGGTGCTGCCGGAGAAGTTCCACGGCCTGGTGGATACCGATCTGCGCTACCGTCAGCGCTACGTGGACACCATCGTGAACCCCGAGGTGCGCGACACCTTCCGCAAGCGCAGCAAGATCATCGCCGCCGTGCGTGAGTTCCTGGATGCCCGCGGCTACCTCGAAGTGGACACCCCCGTGCTCCACACCCTCGAGATCGGCGCCTCTGCCCGTCCCTTCCGCACCCACCACAACGCCCTGAACCTGCCCATGTTCCTGCGTATCGAGACCGAGCTGGCCCTGAAGCGCCTGATCGTCGGCGGCTTCGAGCGCGTGTACGAGGTGGGCCGCATCTTCCGCAATGAGGGCATGGACGCCACCCACAACCCCGAGTTCACCTCCGTGGAAACCTACCAGGCCTACGCGGATTACAACGAGATCATGGAAATGGTCGAGCAGCTCTACGAGTTCGTGGCACTCAAGGCCTGCGGCACCACCGACGTACCCTACCAGGGCCAGGTGATCCACCTCAAGGCCCCCTGGAAGCGCATCACCATGGCGGATGCCGTGAAGGAAGCCTGCGGCGTTGACTGGACCGAATGGAAGTCCGACGAGGAAGCCCGCGCCTGCTGCGACGCCCGCGACATCTATGTCGAGAAGACCGCCAAGCGCGGCGACTGCCTGGCCGCCCTGTTTGATGAGTACGTCGAGGCCAGCCTGATCCAGCCCACCTTCATCATCGACTACCCGGTGGACATCTCTCCCCTGGCCAAGCGCAAGCCCGAGAACAAGGACCTGACCGAGCGCTTCGAGTTCTTCATCAACGGCCACGAGATGGGCAACGCGTTCTCCGAGCTGAACGACCCCATCGACCAGCGCCGCCGCTTCGAGGAGCAGGTCGCTGCCCGCAAGGCCCAGGGCATCAACGCCGAGGTGGACGAAGACTTCGTCAACGCTCTGGAGTATGGTATGCCCCCCACGGGCGGCCTGGGCTTCGGCCTGGATCGTCTGGTGATGCTGCTCACCGACAGCCCCACGATCCGCGATGTACTGCTCTTCCCCACCATGAAGCCCATGGGCAAGAAGGAAGAGGAAGCAGAGGACGCAAAGGCTTGATTTGACTGGGGTTGCGGGCTTCCACTCGCACCGTCAGAAAGCAAAAAGCAGTCCAGCTTAAACCAATTTAAACCAAACTTAAACCAATTTCATAATAGAAACTGGCACGAAAAACACGATACCGAGAAGCACCACTCCCCTGCGAGTGGTGCTTTTTCGTGTCATGACAAAAGCGCCCGCCGTTGCCAGCAGGCGCCAATGATTATTTTTCTTTCTCCAATTTCAACCCATACCGCTTACCAACAGCCTCAACATGCTTCGCCATCCCCTTCACCACATCCGGCGGGGACACAATCGTCACATAGTTCTTCAGACCAAATACCCAGCCATAGAACTGCGGGCTGACGGCAACGGTGACGGTCACTTCAAAATGATCTTTATCCACCGGGATGGCGTAGTTCTGACGCCCAAACTTATCAATCACCGTGTTCATCATGTTGTTGCGGAAGCGCAGGGTGACTTCTTTTGTCTCTCCGCCATACATGTTGAAGGTGTAGCGTTGGTAGTTCTCCAGGTTCAGCCCCTTCAACGCCTCCTCGCCCGCCCGGCGCAATTCAGTCAAGCCACAGTTTGCCATTCTATCCACACGGAAGGGGCGGAAATCCTCCTGCTCGGCATCGTATGCCAAGAGGTAGTAATTGTCATCGCTGTAAATGAGATTGTAAGGGCTGACGGTGTAAAACGCGCCCTTCTTGCGGAAGACCCGCTCCTGCTTGACATTGTAATCAAAGTAGCGGAACTTCACCTGGACGCCCTCATTGATAGCGGTGGTGATGAACTCCACATTGTTGTGTATTTTGGAATTCATGTTCTTTACCCTGTTGGGAACGATGACATCCCGGCGCAGGGATTGCGCCTGATAACGGGAGCACAGCGTGCGCAGACCTTCAACCAGTTCTTCCGTCTTTGCCTCTGACAGGAACTTAGATGATTTGATAGCATCAATCATCAATTTCAGGTCGGCGGGGCTGAAGGTGCGGTTATCCAGGTAGTAGCCCATGCCGTTTTCTTCTTTTTCAACGGTGGGATGCTTTGCGCCCTTGCGTCGGTCATTGGGTGTGTAAAACGCATTCAGCACCTTGATGTCATCATAAACGCCCTTGCGCTCGGCAGGGATGTCAAGACTATTCAACTTCTGCTCTATCTGACTGGCAGACAGAAAATGCTCGCTGTCCGTGTCGCGCTCCAGGATACGCATGACTTCCAGCAGTTTCATCTTACGAGCATGGGGATGTGGCATACATCTCACCCCTTATCTATTACATCAGAAACACTTAAAGTTACATCTCGCCATTTATCTTTTAGGAAACGGCACCGTAGAATTGCGTTGTGCCCGTTATCCGTTGAAACGACCGGGGTTTAGCAAAGATACTCTTATTTCTTACTGTGCTAAACCTTGGTCGGTTCGCCGCCCAGCAAAAATGTTGGACATCGTTGAACAATCTCTCCACGCTGTTTTTCAAGAAACAGTGAAAGGTGGTGAAAGCATTGAAATCAGATTACATTGGATTTCGCATCCCCCAACAGGATAAAGACGGGCTGGCGCAGTTTGCGCGGGACAATGCAACGACCAGCTCACAGGTCATCAGATACTTAATCAAACAATTATTAAAAGGAGGAAATATGAATGGCTTACAATCAGTATCAAACCAAGGCACAAATGCTTCGGCATCAACTGAACCTTCAAAATGGTATGAACAGTGGTAATCCCTATCACGCCAAGCACATTGATGAGTTCTGTAACTACGCGGATTAGGTCGTGGCTTCGGCGATGGAGAACCTACGGCAAGACCTGACTGTGATGATACAGCAAGAACTCAAAACTGGTAAGGTTCAGGTCGGTATTGACGAAGGTGCCTTCCGCAAAGCCAAGAGCAAAATTGATAGCCTGTTCAAAGATATTGGCAGATTCATACGGTGACGGCAAATCAAAACCACTCTTGGTCAGAGTAAAGACCTGGCAGGGGCGGGGGTGCGGGCGCGCCAGAAAAAAGGCCCGAAACCCAGCCCCCTGGATACTATGGGGACAGTTCTGCGTGATGGCAGGGCTGTCCCCACTTTTTGCGTTTATGCTTCTTCCTTCTTGTCGGGGATGAACTCCATCAGGTCGCCCGGCTGACAATTCAGTACATCACAAATTTTGTTCAGAGCCTCCACGGGCAGATGCTTCACAGCCCCCGTACAAATGGCAGATACCGTAGGGGGGCGGATGCCGGTTCGCTCCGCAAGTTCTTTCTGGGTCATTTCATTCATCGCAAGCAGGACTTTCACGCGAAACTTAATCATTATAACACCTTCCTTCGCCCGCTATTGTAGCATAATTTTCGTAGTTCTTCAATACGCAAACACAAAAGAAATTCAAATTTTCGTAGTAAATCTACGAATTTGGTATTGACAGGCTACGAAATTCGTAGTATAATAATTAATGTAATCAGGGCACACGCCCACAGAACAAAAGGAGGAACACCCAAATGGCAACCAACGAAATCATCAGCAAGCTGAACGAACTGACCGAACTCCGCAAGATGGCGGAAGATCTGAACGCCGAAATCGAAGCCATTCAGGAAGCAATCAAAGCCCATATGACCGAAGCCGACACCGACACCATCACGGCGGGCGCGTTCAAAGTCACCTGGAAGCCCGTTACCAGCACCCGCATTGATACCACTGCCCTGCGCAAAGACCTCCCCGAAGTGTGGCAGGAATACGGTAAGACTACCACGACCCGCCGTTTCAATGTCGCCCTGGCAAAGTAAAAGACCGAACACCTACCACAGCATTCGGTCAAGCGCAACCCCGAAGTCATCACACAACAGGGGAGCAAGGACATTCTACCACAAATCCTTGCTCCCCACAAGCAAAGGAGCAAAGAAAAATGGATATTTACGCTGAAATCACCGCCCGCATTATCGACCAAATGGAAAACGGCATCATTCCCTGGCAGAAGCCCTGGGCCGCCAATGGCAAGGCAATCTCCCACGCAACCGGCAAAGCATACAGCCTCCTGAACCAGATGCTCCTGGGTCGCCCTGGTGAGTATCTGACCTTCAAACAGTGCCAGGAAGCGGGCGGGCGCGTCCGCAAGGGTGAGAAGTCCAGTATGGTTGTCTTCTGGAAGTGGATTGAGCAGGAAGACGAAGAAACCGGCGAAAAGAAAGAAGTGCCGTTTCTCCGCTACTACAATGTATTTCACATCGACCAGTGCGAAGGCATCAGCGCAAAGCACACCACCGAAACTGTATTCCCTGACGGCGCGGACACCCTGGCAACCGCCCAGGACATCATATATGACTACCTCTCCCGCGAAGGTGTAAAGATGACCCACGCCGAAGGCGACCAAGCCTTCTACCGTCCCGCGACTGATGAAGTGGTGCTCCCCATCCGCAAGCAATTCGTCAGCACTGCCGAATATTACAGCACAGTTTTTCACGAACTGACCCACAGCACAGGTCATCCCTCCCGCCTGAACCGGCTGACCCGCCCCTCCTTCTTCGGTACAGAGGATTACAGCAAGGAAGAACTGGTCGCAGAGATTGGCGCGTCCGCCCTGGTGAATTATGTGGGGCTGGAGACAACCAACAGCCTCCGCAACAATACGGCATACATCCAGAACTGGCTGACGGTTCTCAAAGGCGACAAGCGCTTCATCGTGAGTGCGTCCGGCAAAGCCGAAAAGGCTGTGAATCTGATTCTGGGGAGCGCGGGCTGATGCCCGCCTCCCCATATGGAGGGAAATATGATGACCTTGGAAGATGATTTTATGTGGATAGCCGGGAGCGCGTTCAGCGAAATGCGCCTCCTGGTCGAAGGTGCGATTACACTGTTTGAAGATGATGCTGGTGTGCTGTGTCGGCTGGCGCGGGAAGCGCAGAAGAATGAAGCCCAGCTCGCGCTGAACGACATCGGCACTTGCCTGTATGAGTTCAGGCGGAAAATCAAGACATTACAGGAGGCGCATTACAAGACCTCAACACAGAAGCCGGATGACATCCAGGAGGCGTAAAGACTAACACTTGGTTTCCCTGACGATTTTCAACGGCTGAAAAAGTGCCGAAAACAGGCTCAAAACCTGCGAAAATCGTCAAGGGAAACCGACCGACCCTTTATTTGACAGGAGGCTATCACGATGGCAATATACGGCTATGCTCGCTGTTCCACCAATGAGGACAAGCAGGACATTAACCGCCAAATCCGGGAACTGAAAGACGCTGGCGCAGAAGAAGTGGTCTTTGAATATGAGCACGGCGACGCCAAGGTGAAAAAGGAACTCCATATGCTCCTGGATATGGCGACTGAGGGCGACACCATCATCACCTTGGAGGTCAGCAGACTGTCCAGGAGCACACAGCAGTTGTGTGAAATCATTGATGTTATCCGCGAAAAGAAACTGCGCCTGGTCATTGTGGGGAGCATCACGATTGACTGCCGGAACGGGCAGACCGACCCTATGAGCGAAGCATTCTTACAGATGGCGGGTGTGTTCAGTCAGTTGGAACTGGCGATGATACGCGCCAGGGTGAAGTCCGGGATGGAGAATGCCAAGAGCAAGGGCAAGCGGATTGGCAGACCCCAGACCACGAAAGAGGACATCCCTACGGTGTTTTACAAGCACTACCCGGCGTTTGTGGCAGGGACGATGAACCTTACTGAACTGGCGCGGGTGTGCGGGCTGTCCAGACCGACAGTGTATAAGTATTTGAAGATGGTGGGATAAGTGATGCCCCTCCCTCCGTCCCGGAGAGAGGGGCATCTATTATCAAATTATTCTAACGTGGGCAGGAGGTTATAACCACCAGCATCTTTGAAGTTTTGGAACATCAGCAAAATATCTGCCTGAGGGGCTTGCGGGAAAATAAAATCAAATGCATCACGCCCCGAATAATCGTCTTTCAAACGCACCTTGATTGGATTAGTTCCATTCTCAATCCAAGCATCCATAAACGGGATATAGTTGCTGTAACACAAGCATACTGTGTCGGATTCCCAATTCGTTGTTTTACTCCACGTTGAAGGTTGGATTGACGATGTAAGACCACAGTCGTTGAATGATAGAGAATGCGAGGATAAAGTAGGCAAACTCCACGGGATTTGCTTGAAACTCATTTGTATTTTGCTTGTAAGTTATATTAAAGATGTCTGGTTTTGCTTACAAAGTGTGTGGTATACTGGTCTGGCAAAACAGTACAGAAACACCTTGGTACAGATGTCCGGAAAGCGGCGGTACAGAATCGCCGGAAAAGTACAGGAAAAAGTACA
>SVGL01000041.1 GCA_015056325.1 Clostridiales bacterium
GGTTCCAGCTTGTCGCGATCCACCCAGCCGCCGTTCTCCTCGTCGAAGATGGCATAGCAGGCGTGCAGGTTCATTTTCGGCGTGCCGGGGCACATGGACATCGCCATGTCCAGGTCAGCCATCAGCTCATCGGGGGTGCGGGCGCGGCCGGGGTAATTGCCGGTGGTCTGGATGCCGCCGGTCAGGGGCGCGTTGGGGTCGCCGTCGAAGCCGCGCACGTCATCGCCCTGCCAGCAGTGCAGGGATACGGGCGCCTTCGCCAGCTTGTCCATCGCCGCCTCGACGTCGATGCCCAGCGCTTCGTAGCGGGCCTTTGCCTGTTCGTACAGAGTCATGTGGGGTCATCCTTTCTATAATAAAGGTTGGTGTGTTGCGGGGGAAACGCTCCCTCAGTCACCGCGCGAGCGCGGCGACAGCTCCCTCGGGAGGGAGCCTTTTGGCTGCGCGTTCCAGTAACTAAGCCTCTCTCTCGAGGGAGGTGGATTCGCCGTTAGGCGAAGACGGAGGGAGTTTATGTCTTCGGCCGATACTCCTTGATCTCAAAGCTCCCCGGCAGCGCCGCGCGGAACGCCGCGAGATCAGCAAATGCGCCGTCCGCAATCATCTGCGCCGCCAGGTTGCCCAGGGCCGTGCCCTCGGTGGGGCCGGCGTACACGGGCAGGCCGGTCACGTCGGCGGTCATCTGATTGAGGACGACATTTGCGCTGCCGCCGCCGACAATGTTGATGCTGGTAAAGCGCTTGCCGGTGATCTCGCTCATTTCCTGAATGGACTTGTCGTAGCACACCGCCAGGCCCATCGTCACCGCGCGGAGGATGTCCGCCAGGTCAGCGGTTTCGGGTGCACCAGCGTCCTTCAGGGCGGCCTTGACCTCCTCCAGCATGCTTTCCGGAGCGAGGAAACGGTTGTCCGCTGCGTCGATATAAGCCGGATAAGTCGATGCACCTGCCATATCCGCCATCTCGGCGAAGGAGTGGGCCTTGTCGATCTCCTTGTGGATGCACTGGAGCATCCACATGCCCATGATGTTTTTGAGGAAGCGGGTCGTGCCGTTGTAGCCGCCCTCGTTGGTGAAGCCGGCATTCAGCGCGGTCTCGCTGGTAACGGGAGCAGCAAGCTCCGTGCCCAGCAGGCTCCAGGTACCGGAGGACAGGAACGCCGCGCCGTCGTCCTTGGCGGGGACGGCCATGTAGGCGCTGCCGGTGTCGTGGGTGGCAGGCAGGATCACGGTGGATTGATAGCCCACTTCTGCCGCGACCGCATCCGTCAACTGGCCCAGCACCGTGCCGGGCTTCACCATGGGCGTGCGGAACCAGGCGTCCGGGATGCCCGCTGCCGCGCGGATGGTCTCCGACCAGGTGCCGGATTCCGCGTTGCACAGCGCACCAGTGGTGCAGTTGGTCCACTCGTGGGCCTTCTTCCCGGTGAGGATGTAGCTCAGGTACTCCGGCATCATCAGGAAATCATCGACTTCCTTGGCATATTCCGGATGCTCCCTGACCACCGCCATCATCTGATACACGGTGTTGAAGGGCTGCTTGGCGATGCCGCACAGGCCAAAGTGGAAGGGGAAGGGCATGACCTTCTCCAGTTCAGCGTCCATGCCGTTGGTGCGGTCGTCACGGTAGTGGACGGCCTCGCCCACGCGCTTGCCCGCCTCATCCAGCAGGACAAAGTCCACGCCCCAGGTGTCGATGCCGATATGGGCGGGGGTGTAGCCCTGCTCCTTGGCAGCTTTCAGGCCAGCGACCACATGCTTTTCCAGGGCCTCGATGTCCCAGCAGAGGTGGCCGTTCTTCATTTCGCCGCCATTGGGGAAGCGGTACACCTCGCGGGTCTCGATCTTCCCACCTTCCAGCCAGGCCACGATGTGCCGTCCGCTGGATGCACCGATGTCGATTGCAAGATATGTCTTCATAAATATCACTCCATCAGGAACATGCACTGCATCTTGGGCTGTGCGCCGGTGACGGGGTCCATCTCCAGCTCCAGCACATCGTCCATATACACGTTCCACTTGTCCACGATGGGGCTGCCATCCTGGGTCTTCTCGGCGAATTCGATGCCGTTGACGCACTCGTAGTAGCCAAAGAGCACATCGCCGTCGGACCAGATGGTGTAATTCTTGATGCCGGCGGCCTTGAGCAGCTCCACCATTTCCGGCCAGATCTCGTCATGGCGGCGCTTGTATTCTGCCTGCATACCGGGCTTGATGCGGCCCTTCCATGCAAAACGTTCCATCATTCATCCCTCCTGTCAATTGCATTTCAGAAAATGGAAACTCAGTTGGAAATCAAATGCCTTCTCCGCAAAGCGATAGGTCTCAGACAACGTCGGCCCGCAGGAATTGGAGCCGATGCCGTCCTGCGCGTAATCCAGGCACAGTACCGTGCTGCCGCACTTTTCCAGCTCGTAGCTGTGGCGCTTGGCCGTCAGCTCCTCCTGCGTGTAGGGCGAAGCATTGAACGCAAAAGGCGCATCGCCGCACACCGCCAGCCGGCTGATTTCATCAGACAGAATGACATAATCGCACTCTCCGCGGCTGCCGTTTTCCTGAGGGCGGAGATAGTCCTCATGCATGTCGTCCACATGGGCGGCAAAGCAGCCATGGTACGCCGCCTGATGCTTATCAGCGTAGTTCTCCACCGGGCCTAGGCCATAGTAGCGCACCTGATTCATCGTCCGGGGCAGGAACAGCCGCAGGCCGAACCGGGGCAGCTCCGGGAATTCCGGCGTTCTGGCCACAGACAGCGTCATACCGATGCCCCCCGCCGGGGAGACACGCCACTGGGCTGCAATGTTCACAATGCGCTGCACCGAATCCGCTGCCACCGACATGGTGCTGCGGATCACAATGCTGCCGCCTTCATCCGCCCACGTAGTTTCGTAGGCACGGGTGACGGTATGGTCGTAGCGGGCACGCTCCCATTCCAGGCGGATGTTCCGGTCATTATCCGTGGGGGCGCGCCACAGGTTCATTTCCATCGGGCGATCCAGCACTTCCCTGCCCTGGCTGATCAGGCTGTTCCACAGACCCGTCAGCTTGCTGAAGGTATAGGCGAAGCCCTTGCCGCGGATGCAGATCGTCAGATCGTCCTCCGCAACGGAAAGCGCATCCCCGCCGTCCCGGCAGAAGGTCAGGCTGGTCTGGCTGCGGGCATCCTCATTCTGCAAAGGAGCCTCGTCAAAGCCCAGCGGATGCCCGGCGGGAACCAGCGCCGATTCGCAGCGCACCTCATAGGTCAGCTTCAGGTAGCAGCGGCCCTTGGCATGTACGTCGAAGGGCAGTACAATGCTGCCAATTTCGCCAGGCTGGATGGACGGCAGATCGGCAATCTCCCCGGCCGCTGTCACCGCGCCGTCACAGGTGACCTCCCAGCGGATTCTCACGGCATCCCGGAGATCGGTGAAGGCCAGCATGTTGCGCAGGTGTACTGTGCAGGAGCCCTGATCGAACCCGGCAAGCCGCACAGGGCGATTCACATTCTTGAATTCCATCAGCCCGGTATGAGGCGTGCGATCCGGATAGACCAGACCATCCATGCAGAAATTGCCGTCATGCAACATCTCTCCATGGTCGCCGCCATAGAAGTAGATGGGCTTGCCGTTCTCCGCCAGGCCCTTGTAGATCGCATGGTCGCACCATTCCCAGACAAAGCCGCCGCAGAGGCGCTCGTCAGCATCGAAGAGGTGGAAATAATCCTCCAAGTCGCCAGGGCCGTTGCCCATCGCATGGCAGTATTCGCACAGGATCATCGGCTTGTCCGGCCCCTTTGCCAGATACGCATCGATCTCATGGAAGGCAGGGTACATCCGGCTGTACAGGTCGATGTTGGAATAGTCGTACTTGCGCTTGTCGCTCCGGTAATAGGCGCTCTCATAATGGGTCAGACGGGTGGGATCGACGGTCTTCGTCCACTTGAGGGCTTCCTCAAAGGTGCAGCCATAGGCACACTCGTTGCCCATGGACCAGATCAGCACACAGGGGCGGTTCCTGTCACGATATACCAGCCTCCGGGTGCGATCCAGCGTCGGCTCGATGAAATCGGGATTGTCGGAGATCGTCTCATTCCAGCGACGATACTGATTCGCCGGTCTGCAGTCCGCCAGGTAGGTCATATTGGTGCCATGGCTTTCATTGTCCGCCTCGTCGATCACATAGAAGCCAAATTCATCGCAGAGCTGATAAAACATGGGCGCATTGGGATAATGGCTGGTGCGGATGGCGTTGACATTGTGCTGCTTCATTAGGCGGAGATCCGTCAGCATCTGATCCATCGAGATGGTGCTGCCCGTGACGGGATCGGAATCGTGCCGGTTCACACCACGGAATTTGATGGGCTGTCCATTCAGCTTGACCACGCAGTTTTCCACCCGCACCTCACGGATGCCGATGCGCTCGGTGATGGTCTCCTTTTCCGTTTCCATCACCAGCGTATACAGCTGTGGGTTCTCTGCGTTCCACAGCACCGGTTCGGTAATGCACACGTCTGCCGTTTCATATGCATTTCCTGTCCACAGTATCGTATCATCCGGGGCATACATTGTCAACCGGACAGGCAGCGTACGGTCAGTCGTTTGCAGCTTCACGGTGATTTTCGCCTCACCCGCCGCCAGAGAGGTGGTGATCACATAATCCTCGATGCGCTGTTCCGGGCGCTTGAGCAGGTACACGTCGCGGAAGATGCCGCTCATACGGAATTTGTCCTGGTCCTCCATGTAGCTGCCATCGCACCATTTCAGCACCAGCACCGCCAGCTTGTTGCTGCCCTCCGTCAGATATGGCGTAACGTCAAATTCGCTAGTGGAATGGGACACCTGGCTGTAACCCACATACTGCCCGTTCAGCCACACATAGAAGCAGGAATCCACGCCCTCAAAATTCAGATGCGCCAAAGGAGCATCGGGATCGCGGGTATAGTCAAAGGTGTGGATGTACGCGCCGCATGGATTATGCTGGGGCACATAGGGCGGGTCAAAGGGGAACGGATAGCGGATGTTGGTATACTGATGGTTGTCAAAGCCATGCATCTGCCACACGCTGGGGACGGGCAGCGTGCCGAAGCCGGCTGCGTCAAAGCCCATCTCGTAGAAACGTTCGGACAGGTCATGGATGCTCGCATAATAGCGGAACTGCCAGGTACCGTTCAGCAGCTGGAAGCGGTCCGACTTCTCCCTGTGCAGCACCAGATCATCCATGCGCCGGGAGGCGGGAATGTAATAAGCACGCAGGGGCAAGGTGTTTTCATGCAGCATCTGCAGATTTTCATAATGCCTGGGGACGATCATATCGGTTTTCCTCCTTCTATCATAGACAGAAAAAGCCTGCGGAATCTACTTTCCGCAGGCCGCTGGTCACAGGATCACAAACACCGACTGCAGCGCCGGGATGCAGATGTTTCCATTCTCCTCCACAGGGTCAATACGGCCCGTCAGGGGATCCCACTTTTCACACGCCGGGCAGGTCAGGCGGACGCAGGCATCCTCACGGCTGCCGTTGTGCAGCATCCACACCGTATGACCGTCCCGCAGGAACTTCGCCTTCATCAGCTTGCTGCCGCCCTCTGCACGGAAGTCCGTCTCCATGCCATCCAGCGCACGGAGCACCTCCTCGCAGGAGTACGCAGTCAATTCTGCGGTGACAGGCGCATCGCTGCCGATGCAGCGGGTGGGGGTACGCTCCATGAAGAAGAGCTTCACGCCCTGCTTTTCAAGGGTCAGCAGCGCGTCCAACGCATCCGCGTCGATCACATCCATCGCGGGGACGATCACCGCCCGCACCTTCGTGCCGGAGATGCAGCCATTTTCTTTGGCCGCCACGAAATCTTCCGCATCGGCGTAAAGGAAATCGTGCCCATGCTCAAAGATCGCATCTGTGATGCGCTTGCAGGAGGCGTCGATCTCCGTATCCGCCGGGAAATGAGCGCTGTGATGGGGCACAAACCGGGCGCTGGCGTCCTCAAAGCCATAGTAGACAAATACGTCCGTCTGCGGCTGAAGGCCCTCCAGCATGGTGCTCATGCGGCCGATGTAGCCGTTGAACTCCTTCGCCTGGGCGCGGGACATATAGCCGTTGGCGCCCTGCAGCTTCTCCGGGGCAAACTCTTCCCAGTTGGAGGTAAAGTAAGAATTGGTCACCCGCACGCCGGACATGTAGAGCAGGCCCATCACGCCCAGCATGTTGGCATAGGGAGCCTGCTTGAATTCCTCAATGTGGCTGAAGGGGCAGATCTCGGCCATCGTGCCCGAAGCGCCCATCTTCCGGGCAGCCATCTGGGTATGCTTTGCGGTGGAGTAGCTATACCGCTCCGGCACGCACTCCAGCACATCCAGACCGGGATAGCCGGTCTTCTGCAGGACGGACATGTAGGAGCCGTAATACATCACATGCGCATAGAGCGTCTCCTCGCCCAGGTAATGCCCGGAGAAGGTACCGCCGTGCGCCTTGCACCAGGCCTGCAGCCTGCCGGAGTAATTTTCCGCGATGATCTCGCCCACCAGCTGATAGAAGCGGCTGCGGGTGGTGCCGCCCTTTTCCGCACCCTCAAAAAGCAGCGGCAGCCTGGGCAGCAGGGATTCTCCCCAGCGAGCTTCGTACTTCTCAAACAGGCCGTCCACCCAGGGGGCAATGGCATAGGGCCATTCCTCGTATGCGCGGGAATAGCCCACCATCAGGGAGGGCTCATCGGTGAAGATCGCCTTCGCCTTGGCGATCACGCCAGGAACTGCCTTCTCAATGGGCTCGAACATCAGCTCAATGAAGCGGTCCACCGCATCGGGGTTCATGATGTTGATGTAGCGGGAGAAGGAGCAGGTGTTATGGGTGCACTGGCTGCCCTCGTAGGCAGGCTTGACGCAGAACACAAACATTGCCTCTGCTGCATTCAGCTCCGCTTCCACATAGGTGTCAGTGAAGGGCACCGGCGTCATCTCATCATAGCACACCAGAGATTCATGCATCACCGGATTGTCGATGGGGTACTTCGCCGCCCAGATGATCTTGTCCGACTCGCTATCCAAATGATGGCGCACCGTCCGGGGCTCGTAGGCCATATACCGGCGCATGTAGAAGCCCTTGCCCTCCAGCTCCGGATGTCCCTTGAGGGTCTCGCCGCCGGCATATCCCGAAGGGTAGCCGAATTCATCGTAGAGCCAGAACCCCAGGCCGCGCTCCTCCAGTTCTGCCACAATTTTGGCGAACTCCGGGATCGACTGGAGGAAATCCTCATAGGACCCACGGTGGGAAGGATTGGTCACCACGCCGCCGAAGCCGTAATCCACGATGGCGTCCATCTGGGTGGGACGATTCTCATGCCACTCATGGATGATGGCATTGACCCGGTGCTCCCGGGCGGGATCGTTCCATTTTGCACGGAAATTCTCGTTCATGGCAGCCTCCTGTCAGTGTTCGGGCGCCAGCGTCAGCATCACAACGCTGTGGCCGGGCATCGTCAGGGTGAAGGTGCCTTCCGCCACGTCCAGCGGATAGCGCACAGTCTGATCCTGCTCGGCATACTTGGCCTTCATGCTGCGCCAGAAGACCTTGTCCTCCGCCTTGAGAATGGATTGGATATCGCTGTCGTACATGGAGCCCACGGTGGCGATGTCCACATCCCGGGCGGCACGCTGGATATGGGCGGATTTCGCCTCCCAATCCTTGAAGAAGCAGGTGGACGCATCAATCTGCTCTGCCTCGCAGGTGTACTGGCCCTTCAAGCCCTGCAGTGTGACGGTCAACGTTTCGTCACGGTCGGCTCGGTCCAGATTGTGGTTGTACAGCATCAGCCGCAGCGTGCCGTCTTCCTTGAGAGAACCGAAGCCGCCCACGGTGTTGCCAGTCTTGTTGAGGACGAAGCCTTCCGCAGCAATGCGCTTTCCGCCGGCCATCTCCTGCATGAACTTCGCCGGATACCATGCCGGGATCGGCAGGAAGGCATCCTTGGTGAAGAACCAGTCCGCCGCCCAGGCCCAGTTGGCAAAGTAGTCAAAGCCCTGTTCCGTCATGGCGTCGAACATATGCGCCGTCCAGGAGGCAGAGTAGGAGGAGGCGTCCTGCGCCATCGCCAGGCGCATCGCAGGCTTGCCGCCGTCCATGATGAACTGGCCCTCGCCCACGTTGAAGGACTTGACCATGCCAGGGCACAGCTTGTCCATGCGTCCGCGCACAAAGCACAGGCAGTTGCGCAGATCATAGTACTCGCAGGGGCCTTCGGGGTTGATATCGTTGTAGTGACTGATGGACATGGCGTCGTTCTGCGTGCCGGTTTCGCCGGTGCACAGATTCACACCGGAATGGCAGTGACGATAGAAATCGTCAAACAGCTCAATGCGGCTCAGATTGCCGGAGAATACGGTCAGGTTCTCCCGGCCCAGGCCCTTTTGCAGGGCATCCACCGTGTAGTCGTACAGCTTCCAGTAGCCTTCCTCGCCGGGCGTCCACCAATGGTCGTTGTCCGGCTCGGTGCCCACGCGGAAGGGCCATCGGCGGATCTCCTCCATCGGGAAGTTGTCCCGGAGCATCTCCGCGAAAGCCCGGATGTAGGCGTGGTATACCTCCCAGTCATCCGGTGCACAGCGGTTACCCCACTCGTAGCTGTCATATTCGCTGTGCTGCTTCTTGCTCATGTAATACGGCACATTACCAATGACGATGATGGGCTTTAGCCCCTGGCGGAGCACATTGTACAGGGACTCCAGCGCAGGCGCAAAATCATAATAGGGCTGCCCGTTTTCGTCCTCCAGGTAGAACTCTCCCCGTCCAGCGCCGCCGGTGAAGGTCATCATCACCGCATAGTCAATGAAGGGAAAGCGCTTTTTGAATTCCCCCTCCGGCAAGGACCCGAAGGCCCCGCCATTGAGGAAGGAACGATAATCCCAGATGCAGACAGCCTTGGCAATATTGCTCACCACAGCGCCGGGCTTTCCTGCGTCAAACGTCAGATGTGCCATATTCCTATCAACCTTTACAAATTACTGATTTTCCAGGCAGGCGACGACCAGCTCATCGATGCGGCCCGTGGCCAGACCGATGTTGGTGTCCGCAGCGCCATAATAAATGCGAACGGTGCCGTCAGGCTGCGGCAGTGCGTTGCAGGTGAAAACCACGTTCATCACGCGGCCCTTCATTTCGTAGTCATGCTCCGGCCAGAGGATGAAATCCTTGGTGTAGCCGATCACCTCGCCCGGATCGTCCAGGGACAGAAGCGCGGCCTTCAGCCGGTAGATAAAGCCATTGCAGGTCTGGCTGACGGTGTGATAAATCTCCAGCCAACCCTTGTCGGTCTTGATCGGCACAGCGCCTGCGCCCATCTTGAAGCCGTCAATCCAGGGCTTGCCCTTGTACATCAAGGGACGGGACTTGCCCCAGAAGGTCAGATCGGGCGAGAAGCTCACCCACATGGAGCAGGGCTCCAGCTCATTGCCGAAGGGGCGGTCGAAGCGGCAGTAGAGGCCGTCGAACTTTTCGGGGAAGAGGCAGCCGTTGCGGTTGCCGAATTCGGAAGCGATGGACACGCGCTCGAAGGTCTCGAAATCCTTCGTCTTGACGATGCCCACGCGGACATTGTTCTGGTTCAGATCGCTGGCGTAGAGCAGGAAGTACTCATCGCCAATCTTGGTGATGCGGGGGTCGTAGGTGCAGGTTTCGGGGTGGATGGGGTCGGGCGCGGGCCAGGGCGCAGGGGTAGGATCGGCGGTAAAGTTTACGCCGTCCTTGCTGCGGGCGATCCACAGGCGATGGATATCGTCCAGGGTCGTCACGTCCATGACCATGATGGTCTCGCCGTTATGCTCAATGGCGCCGGGGTTGAAGGTATACAGAACGGTTTCCGGCATCATGGCAGGGCACATCACCGGGTTGTTTTCGTATTTGGTCAGCAGTCGCTTCTTCATGTTCATCTCTCCTGCCATCAGGCCGTATTTTTTGTTAAAGGGTCGGCCATGCCGCCCCAATGAGCGGCATGGCCGGATGGTTCCGGTGCAGTAATGGTTTCAGGATATCTTACTTGACAACGGGCTTCACGAACAGCTCAGCATCGTCGATGGCGTAGGTCATGGCGACAGCGCCGTCCATGCCGCAGGTCACCCACAGGATGGCATGGGTGAACTCGAAATCGTCAACCAGCAGCTCGCGAGCGCCAGCCTGCTGAGTGGGCTCCTTGCCGTTGCGGTCAGCGCCCTTGTTGTACCACAGCTGGAAGGACTTGTCGTTGCCCTCAGCGTCCAGGCCAACCTGAGCCCAGCCCATGCCGTCCACGGGAGTGTTGGACTCCAGCTTCCACACCTGGATGGGATCCCACTTCATGTCTTCACGGCCCTGCTCGTAGATGTACAGCCAGGCGTCGCAGGAAGCCAGCTTGTCTTCGCCCAGCAGCTTCACGAAAGCCTTGAAGAAGTATTCGCCATTGCCAGCGGCCTTGATGGCCTCGGTGGCCTCAATGCCCAGGGCAGACAGCCACCACTCGTTTTCGCTCTGGCCATCGACCAGCATGGCGGACTTGGTGTTGGCAGCGTAGGAACCGGTGTGAGCGTCAGCGACGATCTCGGCGTACAGGGTGTTGGCCTCGATCTGGTCGTAGTGGTAGTAGTTCAGCCACTTGCCGGTGAAATCGCCGGTCTCAAAGCCGGGGTTGGCCAGCAGGTTAGCGGGCGCTTCCTCAGCGAAAGCGCAGCAGCTCAGCAGCATCAGGGAAGCCAGAACCAGAGCAATCAGTTTCTTCATAGGGGTTTCCTCCTTTTTCTATAACTTGCCGCACTGCCCGCCCTGCACCGTGACGAGGCATGTGCCGCAATAGTTACCATGTGTCGGGGCGGTTATTCCGCCAGGGTGGTTTCGCCCATCAGCTCGCGCAGGGATTCCTCCGCCAGAGGCCGGATGGACTCCACAAAGGTCGTCCAGTTGTTCTGAATGGCCAGGAAAACCCACACGCGATGGGTGGACATGAAGCCGTAGCCGAAGGACGTGACCATATTCTCCACGTTGCGGGCAACCTGGTACTGGTAGAGCAGATCGTTGCTCCAGCCATCTTCATGCCATTCGGCCAGCATATCCTCGTAGGTTTCTCCCGCCTCGGGGTAGCGGTGGGAATAAGCGATCGTACGGATGAATGCCGCGGCCGCCTCGGGATTCTGCGCCCCCTGAACCAGACAGAATCCGCCGGACTGAGCATAGGTCACATTCACGCCGGGCTGTACTTTTTGAGGATCCTGGGGCAGGGGCACGATGCCCAGCGTGCCTTCCTGAAGGGCCTGACTGACCTCCGCAGAGCCTTTCATCATCCATGAGTCGATGATCTGCATGGCCACCATACCGCGGTTCCAGTAATTGCGCCAGCCGCCCTGGGCCTTGATCTTGATGATGTCATCCTTGAAGAGCATGTCGTTGAGATAGTTCTCTGCACGGACGACGTCGGGATGGGTCAGGTTGTTCTCAAAGAAGCCGTTCTTCAGAGCCACATAGTCCACGCCGGTGGAACCGGTCAGTGAGCCGTAACCGGGCGCGCCGGTGCCGTAACAGATGTAGTCTCCGTTTTCATCGGTGATGTTCAGCTCTGCCGCCAGCTCGCGGAAGGCGTCCCAGGTCCATTCGCTGCGTTCCCACAGCTCCCAGGGCGTCTCGTAGCCGTATTCCTCGAAGATCTTGGGGTTGTAGATCATGTAGTAGACGGGCTTGTTGTCATAGGGAGCAAGGTAATGCTGCCCATTCCACAGGCCAGCCTCATACACGGACTGCAGATCCTTGAGCTCCGGCTCGTTGTAGTCGATGTAGGCATCGATGGGCTGCACCAGGCCGGCATTGGCCAGGGTGACAAAGCAAGGATCCGTCGTGGACTCAGAAACCACCAGATCCGGCACGGTGCCCGCACCGATCAGGTTCTGCAGCTTGGAGGCGTACTCCTGAACGCCGCAGATGATCTGGATGACTTCGCCGCCGAAGAGCTCCTTGTACAGCTCCTTTGCCTCGCCCAGGTCATAGTGGGTCAGAACGGTGACGTCCTTCTTCCCTTCCGGCAGCACCAGGTCCGGCAGGCTGCTGGGCGTATAGCGGCCATACATGAACTCGATGATCTCCTCATCGGTCATGCCCGCCTCCTCAACCTCACCGGTGAAGACCAAATCCTCCGCAAACGCGCAGGAGAGGGTCATCATCATTGCCAATAACATCGCGATCCACTTACGCATACGGTAGCCTCCTTATGTGTTTTTCTCTCAGTCCACGGCGCGCACGATTACCGCCGCATCCGTTGGCAGGGATTCAAACTCGATCTTCACCGCGCCAAGGAAGGAAACATCCTTCTCCTCACGGCGAATGATTTCACCCGTAAAAGTATCCCACACCTCAATGCTCACCTTGTCTGCCTTCATGCCGCGGAGGGTCACATAGGCGTCCTTGGCCTCACCCGGATCCGCCGCAGCCCACAGGTAACGGGCGTTGTAGATATACAGCGCAGCGGCAGTACCGTTTTTGTTAGTCAGGCCAATTGCCCTGACATTGTCGCTGCGGGAGAGCTTCGATTCACTCAGCGGCTCGGACACGAAGTCAAAGGATGCCGCATACTTCTCCAGCGGCTGCAGGTAGGATTGATAGCCGGAATTCACCAGCTCCTGATAGTACCAGTACATCGGCGCACAGGCAGAACCCGAATGCATGCCGGACCACAGGCCGATGTGCACGTATTCCCAGTCCGGATCCTTCTGGCGGTAATTCTCCATGGAGCCGAACTCGCCGATGAGCACCATGCCGTTGTACTTCAGGCCCTTCATGGCGATGAGATTCATGGTGGCAGCGACGTCCTGCGCGTCATAGTGATGCCCCTGGAGGTAATCCAGGTGACAATTTTCCGCAAGGGTTTCCCAGCTATCCAGCTTATCGCCGTTGTGGAAGCTCACACCTACCAAACGGTCATAGGGGTCAATGGCCAGGATGTAATCCCGCATGTCGCTGCACCAGTCGGCAGCGTCCTTCTGGACCGATTTTTCCCCCATAGCATCGCAGCCATTGATCTCGTTGAACAGCTCCCACAGCACCACATTGGGATCCCACATGCACCGGGCCATCAGGTAACGGACGCGGTTCATGTAGTCTTTGCGGCAATTCTCGTCCTGCCAGAAGGCGGTGGAGTCGGTGATGTAGCCGCCGTTCTTGACATTGTAGATGCTGTGGCTTTCAAACTGGCCATACTGATTATCCGTATTCAGCGCCGAGAAGGAGTCA
>SVGL01000042.1 GCA_015056325.1 Clostridiales bacterium
TCATGTGGGTGATGTCGTTTGCCATGTTTGCGCTCGTAATAACCTTGTCGCCATCCATCACCAGCGCATAGCCGCGCTCCAGCACGGCAGACGGGTTGAGCGCCGCCAGCCTTGCCTTGGCTCGTTCGATACGTTCCTGCGGGCGGCTGAGCTGCCTGTCCAGCGCCGCATCCAGCCGCATGCCGCACATGCCAATACGATGTGCCAGCTCGGGCAGCTTCACGTCCATGGCAGCGTTCAGGCGCAGGCGCATTACCCCTGTCCGAGCAGAAAGTGCATGTAGCTTTTGCTCCGGGCGGAGGGATTCCATCCGGCGCTGCAGCATCAGCAGATCATAGCGGCGGTCCTGAATGAGCCCCGCCATCGCGTCCGTCATGTGACGGCGGATATCCCGCAGTCCCTCGATGATCTCCCGACGGTCAGGCACAGCCATTTCCGCCGCATTGGAAGGCGTGGAAGCCCGTGCATCCGCCGCGAAATCCGCGATGGTGGTGTCCGTTTCATGGCCCACCGCACTGATGACGGGAACGGGGCTCTCCGCGATGGCACGCGCCACGATTTCCTCATTGAAGGCCCACAGGTCCTCCATGGAGCCGCCGCCGCGTCCGGTGATGATCACGTTCACCCCGGGGACCTTCCCGGCCCTGCGGATGGCGGTGGCGATGTCCTCCGCCGCACCGATGCCCTGCACCTGCACCGGCAACAGCACCAGCGGCACGCCAGGATCGCGCTGTGCCGAAACCTTGCGGATATCATGCAGCACCGCGCCGGTTTCCGACGTGACGACGGCAATCTTTCTCGGCCGCCAGGGCAGCGGACGCTTTCGTGCCTGATCGAACAGGCCCTCCAGCTGCAGTTTCTGTTTGAGCGCCTCGAACTGCTGGTACAGCGTACCCACGCCGTCGGGGCGCATGTTGTCGCAATAAACCTGGTACGTGCCGCTCTCCGGGTACAGGCTGACCTGCCCGGACACGATGACACGCATGCCGTCCATCGGGCGGATGGACATCCGCATGGCGTTTTGCCGGAACATCACCGCGCTGATGCGGCAGCGGTCATCCTTGAGGGTGAAGTACCAGTGGCCGGACGAGTGCCGCTTGAAATTGCTGATTTCACCCCGGAGTCTCACGCTCCGCAGGGCGGGATCAGCATTCAGCGTCGCCCGGACGTATTCGTTGAGGTCGCTGACCTCCAGGATCCACTCAGGCATGGAGGCTTCGCCTCATTTCCTAATTATTCGTTCGCTGCAGCCCGTTCCGCTGCTTCCACCGTATTCTCCAGCAGCATGGTGATGGTCATACGGCCCACGCCGCCGGGCACAGGGGTGATGAAACCCGCGACTTCCTTCACATTTTCGAAGTCCACATCACCCACCACCTTGCCATCCGCCAGACGGTTGATGCCCACGTCGATGACGATCGCACCAGGCTTGACCATATCCGCAGTGATGAACTTCGCCTTGCCCACAGCGGCGACCAGCACATCCGCATTGCGGGTGTGGGCAGCCAGGTCGGCGGTGCGGCTGTGGCACATGGTGACAGTGCAGTTCGCCTGCAGGAGCAGCATCGCCATGGGCTTGCCCACGATGTTGCTGCGGCCCACAACCACCGCTTCCTTGCCTGAGAGGTTCACGCCGGTGCGGCGGATCATCTCCATCGCGCCCTTGGGAGTGCAGGCCACCACGCCGGGCAGGCCGCTCATCAGCTTGCCCGCGTTCTGCACATGGAAGCCGTCCACGTCCTTCTCCGGCACGATGACCGCCAGCGCGGCAGCCTCGTCCAGATGCCTGGGCAGAGGCAGCTGCACCAGAATGCCGTGGATGGACGCATCCGCATTCAGCGCACGGATGTGGCCCTCCAGCTCCTCCTGGGTGGTCTCTGCAGGCAGGCGGATGGCAACCGAATGCATGCCGACCTGCTCGCAGCCCTTCTCCTTGTTGCGGACGTAGATCTGGCTTGCCGGATCCTCACCCACGAGGATCACCGCCAGGCCGGGCTGGACGCCCTTTTCCCTCAGGGCTGACACGCGCTCGGCAATGCGGACGCGCAGTTCGTCAGACATAAGCTTGCCGTCAAGCAGCTGTGCAGACATGATCGTATACCCCCTTATTTTTTGTCGGATGCTCTGTAATCACCACTCGCGCCATTCCTCGGTGACGTCCTCATTCTCTGCCTGCAAGCCGCATTCCACGGCCGCATCCTGAATGAGAATGCAAATCGCCTCACGCTCCGAGGTTTCAATCAGCGCATATTCCGTCTCCTCGTTCAGCTCGTTGAGCGCCAGCACGGTTTTCCTGACCTGAGCCATAATCGCTTCATCCGTCGGTTCAGCCAATGCTGACAGCGCATCAAGATAATCCCTCAAAATCATCTTGCAGCTTTCCACATCAAAAGCAGAAAACGCGGCATCATCACCGCACTCCTGCATGAAATCAATCATCGGTTGAGCGACTTCCTCGACAATTCGATCATAGAATTCCTGAACGTTCATTGTGCCTGCTCCTTTTCTCTCAGCTTTTGCGCGCCGATGAGCGCCGTTCCTACCGCATTGTCCCCGGAATACTCCGGCTTGCCGAAGCAGACCCGCAGCTCCCGGTCGCGCTTGTGGATGCGCTCCGTCACCAGTTCGCGGAACAGCTTGGACGACGATACGCCGCCTGCAATCAGCACCTGGCGGATGCCGGTTTTTTCCGCGCCGGCGCAGATCATCCGCGCCACGGTACGGGCCAGCAGGTCGTAGACCTCGCGGGCGATATCCTCCCGTGGCAGCTCGCCGGACTTGATCCACCGCTGAATCTGCGTTTCCGCGCCGGAAAAATGGCAGTTCAGACCGCCGTCACGGGTCGTCATGGTCAGCCGGGCCTCGGAATGGCCCTGCACCGCCAGCTTCTCCAGATGGGGCCCCGCCGGAAAAGGCAGGCCCATCGCCACGCCGGTGCGGTCAACCACCTGACCCGCATGCAGGTCAAGTGTGCCGCCAAGGAGCGTCAGCTCATCCCCCATAAGGGAGAGCAGCTCCGTAGTGCCGCCGGAGAGGTGAACCGCCAGCAGGTCGCCGTCCACGACGCCGCTGTCCACCTTTGCCGCAGCAATATGCCCGCGCTGGTGCGTTGTAGAAAAACAGGGAACGCCAAGCATCGCAGCCAGGCCGCGACCCTGAGCGTCCCCAGCATGGAACACGGGCATGTATGAATCGGCTTCGTCCCTCGGGCGGGCAGACACGCACACCGCAGCGATCTCGCAATCCCGGATGTGGGGCGCGAGCTCCTCCAGCCTCTCCGGCAGGGCGCGGACATGATGCCACACGCCCTCGGACTGGCGCAGTCCTCTTTCACCCAGCTTCACAGGAAGCAGCTTGCGGCAGGAGGCAATCACTTGCGCCCCGCCTTCGCCCTCCACCGTCACCGCCGCGACGGAGGTGGTGTAGCAGCTGGTGTCAAAGCCGATGACGACGCGGTTCACTGCGCCGCCTCCTTCTTACGGAGGATGGTTCCCAGCACGCCGTTGACGAAATGGCCGGATGTAGGCTCGGAATAACGGGTAGCCAGGTTGACCGCCTCGTTGATGGCGACGCTGCCAGGCACGTCCTCCTCATGGAGGATCTCCCAGGCCGCCAGGCGCAGGATGGTCAAATCGACCTTGGGCATGCGGCTGACGTTCCAGCGGGGGCTTGCCGCCTGGATCTCAGCATCCAGCTCGTCCAGGTTGTTCAGCACGCCGTCCAGCACGCGGGCGATGTACGCCTTGTCGGACTTATTGGGCTCATTCTCGGCAATCTCCACGCCAGGGATCCCCTCATGACGCAGGGCCTCATAGACCATCGCCAGGGTTTCCTCGCCGCCTTCACCGCCGGCCAGGTTCTCAAAAATCATCTGCATAACCGCCGCTCGGGCAGTACTACGGGCCATAAATGTGCACTCCTATCATTCTCGGCCAGCACCGGAGGATGCTCCTCAGGCGCTGGCTACGCTCTGCAAATCTCTCGATTTGCTGTCGCTCATCGGGCGGTGCCCGACCTCATTTGTCTTGAGGGGATCAAAATCCCATTTCGCGTACTTCCTCGTCCTCTGCGCCATCCAGGATGGCTTCTTCCGCCAGGACTTCCTCATCGTATTCCGATGCATCTTCCATGGCGTATTCGTCCTCTGTCAAGGCTTCTTCCTCCGCGATCGCCTCGATGACCTCCAGCACCGCGTTGGGAGCGATCTCGTCTGCAGCCTCGACCTCTTCGACGATCTCCTCTGCTGCTTCATCAGCCGCTTCTGCCGCGGGCTCCACAGCAGTCTCCTCCACCTGGGGCTCGATCACCATTTCCGGGGGCATGGGAACGAACACAGGCTGCTCCTCCGTGCCGAACAGGCGCTGGTGCAGCGGGCGGTCGTCCTCTTCCTCGGGAAGTTCAGGCATGGGCGGAATCACAGGCATCACCGGTGCGACCGGCGTCACAGGCGCCTCGACCACAGGGTTTTCCTCTGCCTCAAGAATCAGTTCCTCCTGCACGAGGATTTCCTCCTGTACAGGGACTTCCTCCGCGCTGACTTCCTCGGTTGCAGACAGGTCTTCCGCCACAGGCGCTTCTTCTGCAGGCAGCACCTCCGTCGCGGACGCTTCTTCGGCTACTTCGGTCACGGCAGGCTCCTCATGATGCATGGCAGCCGCGGTGGCAGCAGTGGTCAGCACGACGGGCTTTTCCACCATGTAGGGGGATTCCACAGCGTCGTTTTCGGTGTTCTCCACCAGCACGCGCACCTCGTGAACGTCCACACCGGTGCAGCTGCTCACATACTGCTTGACTTGCTTCTGCAGCGCTCCCACAGCCAGAGGAATGTTCACGCCCGCAGCTTCCTGGACATTCAGCAGGATGACAATACCGTCCCGCCGCTCCACCACGGAAATCTCCGCACGTTCAATCACTTCATGCTGCTTCACACAGGTCTGCACCAAGCCCTCAATGGACTTGACAGACACGCCGATCATGCCATTCTCGCCCTTCTGCATCACAAAGCCAGTGCGCTTTACCGCACGCTTTGTAGACAGCATCAGCAGCCCGCACAGACCCAGCCCGAACAGCACAATGGCCGCCAGCAGCGTCACAAGCACCATCACAGGCGTACGCGCACCCAGCACGCTGCCAATCAAGCCGGTTACTGGCACATGGAAGAAAGTCTCCGCCAATGCCAGTACGCCCATAGCCCACAGCACCAGGCTGCCCAGTGCGGACATGATCCGCACAAACAGGCTCTTTTTCATTGCAATACGCTCCTTTCACACCTATGGGCAACACGAAAAAACTGCCCTACCCATGTCAGAAACGTATGCGTCAGGCTTCGGCGGGTGCTTCCACGGCAGGCTGTTCTTCAGCGACAGGCTCCTGGACAGGAGTCTCTTCAGCAGCCTCCACCAGGGGCGTTTCTGCCTCAGCAGGCTCCAGCACCGCATGCTGAGCACCAGCGTCCAGGGCCTTGTTTTCCTTCTCAAAGCTCACGCCCTGCACATGCACGTCCACGCGCACCACATGCAGGCCAGTCATCTCCTCGATGGCCTTGCGCACAGCTTCCTGTGCCTCGTGGGCAGCCTTCTGGATGGGCTTGCCGTATTCCACGGTCACATAGAGATCCACGCTGGCCTCCTGGGTACCGATCTCGACCTTCACGCCCTTGGTGACATTGCGGTTCTTGCCCAGCAGGCCGCTGTTGGGCACGTTTACCATGCCGGCAATGCCCTCGACTTCCGTCGCTGCGACGCCCGCGATGATGGAAACAACCTCATTGGAGTAAATGATGTTGCTGCCAGGCTCCATGTCGTTCAGATCAATGTTCATAGGAAGAGTTTCCTTCTTCGCCATAAATCTGCACCTCCTGAATCGAAAAGCGGCGAAATCTGCCGCAAAATGGGACGATTGCATCACGAAACAGGCCCATTATGGACCGCTTCGCCCCATTATAGCATAGATTGCGCCGCTTGGCAAGTTTTCACGCGGAGAGTTCGTCCCTTTTCTCGCGATTTAGTTGAGACTTCTCAGCCTTCTCCCCATGTGCAGTTCGCAAAATCTTTGCAAACCGCAAACGGCGGCAGACATTTCGTCCACCGCCGCAAATTGAAATTTAGTTATTCTCCACGGGCACGCAGGCGATGTGCAGCTCGTCAAGCTGCTTCTGCTCCACGTAGCCGGGGGCGCCCATCATCACGTCCTGGGCATTCTTGTTCATCGGGAACGGAATGACCTCGCGGATGGTCTCGGCGCCGGCCAGCAGCATCACCATGCGGTCCACACCGGGAGCAATGCCCGCATGGGGCGGCGCACCATAGGTGAACGCATTGTACATCGCCGGGAACTTCGATTTCACGTCCTCTTCGCCCAGGCGGACCATCTTGAACGCCTCGATCATGATCTCCGGATCATGGTTACGCACCGCGCCAGAGGACAGCTCCACGCCGTTGCACACCAGGTCATACTGGAAGGCAGTGATGCTGAGAGGATCGACCTCGCCATTTTGCGCCTTCTTGAGGATCTCGACGCCGCCATTGGGCATGGAGAAGGGGTTGTGGCAGAACTCCAGCTCGCCAGACTCCTCGCCCATCTCGTACATGGGGAAGTCCACGATCCAGCAGAACTCGTACTTCTCGCGGTCAATGTGAGCGGGGCACAGGTCGGCCAGCATCTTGCGCATCACGCCGGCGGTCTTCTGGGCGGCCAGCTTCTTGCCGGCAGTCAGGCCGACGAAGGTGTTGGGCTTCAGCCCCAGCGCGGCGATGACTTCCGCCTCCTGGGGCTTGACGAACTTCGCGATGCCGCCGGCGATCTCGCCCTTCTCGTCCACCTTGAACCAGAAGGCCTTATTGCCGGACACGACCTCAACGTCGGCGCAGAGCTTGTCGATCTGCTTGCGGGTGGCAGTCATATCGGAGACGACGACAGCCTTCACCACATTGCCCTCGAAGGGGCCGAAGCCGCAGCCGCCGATCAGCTCGGTCACGTCGGTCAGCTCCAGGTCAATGCGCAGGTCAGGCTTGTCGGAGCCATAGCGATCCATGGACTCCAGGTAGGGAATGCGCTTGAAGGGCGCAGCAGAAGCGGTGTTGTAGGTGCCGTACTTGGCGAAGATGGGAGGCAGCACGTCCTCCAGCACGGCGAACACGTCATCCTGGGTGGCGAAGGCCATTTCCATATCCAGCTGGTAGAACTCGCCGGGGCTGCGGTCGCCGCGGGCGTCCTCATCGCGGAAGCAGGGGGCGATCTGGAAGTACTTGTCGAAGCCGGATGTCATCAGCAGCTGCTTGAACTGCTGGGGAGCCTGGGGCAGGGCGTAGAACTGGCCGGGATGCTTGCGGGCAGGCACCAGGTAATCGCGGGCGCCCTCGGGGGAAGACGCGGTCAGGATGGGGGTGGTGATCTCCAGGAAACCGTGCTCACTCATGGCGGCGCGCAGGGCGGACACCACGTTGCAGCGCATCACGATATTCTTCTTGACCTCGGGGTTGCGCAGATCCAGGTAGCGGTACTTCAGGCGCAGGGTCTCGTCGGCTTCGGTGGAGCGGTTGATCTGGAAGGGCAGCTCATTATGACGGCAGCGGCCCAGCACCTCGATCTTCTCGGGGACGATCTCGATGTCGCCGGTGGGGATCTTGTTGTTTTTGCTGTCGCGCTCGCGGACAACGCCGGTCACGGAGATGGTGGACTCCTTGTTCAGGCCCTTGATGACCTTCATCTGCTCCTCGTTCTCGATGACGACCTGGGTCGTGCCATAGAAGTCACGCACGACCACGAACGCCAGGTTCGCGGACACTTCGCGGACATTCTCCATCCAGCCGGAAATCTGCACAGTTTCGCCAACATTGGCCATGCGCAGCTCATTACAGGTATGCGTACGGTTCTGCATATGTGTGTACCTCTTTCTTGTATGTTGGGCGTAGGGTGCCTCCGGCGGGCAGGGCTCTGCCCTGCACCCGCGAAGGGTCTTCGACCCTCTGGACGCCCTTTTCGCAATCTTGGTTGATTGTTTTTCGGGGTATGTGCACGTGGAGCACACGTCTTCCCGGAGATGACTTGCCGCGCTCGCTGTCGCGCGGGCTGCACGGTTGCGTGAACGTGCAGCGTTTTTAGTTTGTGGGCACCTGGTTGCGTGAGCTTTGGCTCGGATCTGTGAACGCGGCAGCTTGGCCTTATTCAGACCTGTCCGTCGTTCACAGAGTCCTCGCGTCGCGCATGCTCGACCTTCCTCTCATGGTAGTGAGAGGCGGCCCCATCCTGCGGATGGGTACGGGATTTGCTCGGGCCAAAAGGCTCCCTCTCGAGGGAGCTGTCATCGCTTGCGATGACTGAGGGAGTTCCCCGGCTTCCCCTTGAGGGGAAGCTGCCGTCGCAGCGGCTGATGAGGTATCCGCGTCCGCAGACGCAACTCCGTCACTTGCTTGCTCAGCCCAGCATCTCCCGCACAGTCGCTGCCGCCTCCGCCATGGGGGCAGTGCGCTCCTCGCGGGTGTTCATGTTTTTGATCTTGACGATGCCACCCGCGACCTCGTCATCACCCAGGGTGATGCACAGCGGCGCACCGGTCTTGTTGGCATACTTGAACTGCGCCTTGAGGCTGCGGCCAGTGTGATCCATATCGGCATTCACGCCAGCCTGGCGCAGCTGCTGCACCAGCATGAAGGCGGGAATCTTGTTTGCGCCCATGTAGGTGACGAACACGTCGTACTGATCGGGCTTGGGAATCTCGACACCCTCGGAGTCCAGCAGCATCAGCACGCGCTCGATGCCCATGCCAAAGCCGACAGCGGGCATGCTGGGGCCGCCCAGCTGTTCCACCAGATTGTCGTAGCGTCCGCCGCCGCAGACGGTCAGGTTGCCCTTGTCCGTCGTGGTGATCAGCTCGAACACGGTCTTGGTGTAGTAATCCAGACCGCGGACGATGCGGCTGTCCACCTGATACGGGATGCCGGAAGCCTTCAGGCACTCCTGCAGCTGGGCGAAGTGCTCGGCGCACTCGTCACACAGCACATCCAGCATGGAGGGCGCATCCGCCACCAGCTCCTGGCACTTCTCGACCTTGCAGTCCAGCACGCGCAGGGGGTTGCGGTCGAAGCGGGTCTTGCAGGTGTCGCACATGCAGGAAATACGCTCGCCCAGGAAGCTCTTCAGCATCGTGTGATACTTCGGGCGGCAGTTGGGGCAGCCGATGGAGTTGATGTTCACGCTCAGGTTCTTCACGCCGAGGGTACCCAGCAGCTTGTACGCCAGCAGGATCAGCTCCGCATCGGCGGTAGGCTCCTTCGCGCCGAAGCACTCCAGACCAAACTGGTGATGCTCGCGCAGTCGGCCATTCTGCGGCGCCTCATAGCGGAAGATGGGCGCGTTGAGGTAGTACATCTTGCAGGGCAGCGCATCGGCGTAGAGGCTGCTCTCCAGGAACGCGCGGACAGCGCCGGCAGTGCCTTCGGGCTTCAGGGTGATGGAACGATCGCCCTTGTCCTTGAAGGTGTACATTTCCTTTTGCACGATGTCAGTGGTATCGCCGACGCCGCGCAGGAAGAGCTCGGTGTGCTCGAACACGGGCGTGCGGACTTCGCGGAAGCCCGCCTCAGCGGCGGCCTTGCGCATGTGGGCTTCGACGTGCTGCCAGCGGTAGGAATCGGTCGGCAGTACGTCCTTGGTGCCACGGGGTGCCTGGGTCAACATGGTTGATCCCTCCTTCATATATTTGCATCGCTGCGGGGAATAAAAAATCCCCACGCAGACGAAATGCTGCATGGGGCGAGAGTCGTCATACTCTGTGACTTTCGCGGTGCCACCCATTTTCGCGCCATCCATTCGGACAACGCCTCTCCTCCCCTGTAACGCGGGGAACGCGCCCGACTCTCACCGGGAGGCTCCAAGGTGTCAGTCGCGCGCCGTTGACGGGAGTTTTTCAGCCTTGAACTCCCTCTCTGTGGACGGTGGACGCGCGGTCTTCTCTTCATCGCCTAGGGTCTTCGACCCATTTTTTGAACAGGTGTAATTGTAGCAGGAATTGGGCGGATTGTCAATCCCACGCATAGGGGATATCCATCACAAAAGTAATTCCATACCTGTCTTCATACTCAGCACAGAAGTTCGCGATATCACCGATCTCATCCTCCAGCAGCACCTCGCTGACATGCACCGTCTTGGGCCGCGCCTTGCTGTACAGCTCATCCGGGTCAAACACGCAGAATCCTGTCTCAAAGAATACAGGCCGCCACCAGACCTCCGTCAAGCCCGTGTTGCAGAAGGCCTCCGAGCCAATGTAGCGCACCGTTTCCGGGATGTCGATGCTCGTCAACTTCCAGCAGTCCACAAAGGCGGAGGGGCCAATGGCGTACAGGTGCGACGGCAGTACCACCTCCGTCAGTTCCCGACAGTTGCAGAATGCACTGTCCCCAATGACCAGCAGCGAATCCGGCAGCTCCACGTGACGCAGACTGATGCAATCCCAGAACGCGCCCTCGCCGATCATCACGACGCCCTCCGGCAGGCTGACCTCCTGAATCAGCAGATTGTCAAAGGCATATTCCCCGATGATGCGCGTCCCTTCACGAACGGTGTAGCTGGTCAGGTTCTGTTCAATCGGATAGCTCACCAGCGTCCCGGAGCAATACACCGCGCCGATGTCGTCCGTCAGGCACTGGTCAGACGTGCCTCCACAGAGGGGGCAGACATTCTCCGCCAGCGCCACCGGAATCATCATGATGGAACATAGAATCGCCAGCAGCTTTTTCATCCTGCAGCCTCCTTATTCGACGGGATCATCCCACATGTACACCGCATTTCCCGCTTTATCAATGTAGCCCACCCGGTCCCCCAGGCGCACCTTTGCCAGTTCGCCTTCAAAGGCGTAGGCAGCGTTGTAGATAAAGGGAATCACCACTTCTCCGTTCAGATCGATATAGCCCCATTTGCCGTCGGCGTTCCGTACCGCCTGCAAACCCTCGTCGAAGGACCAGGACTCCATTTCCATCAGGTTATAGGGCTCACCGGTGAGGACGTTCCCCTCCCCGTCCAGCAGATGATAGGGCGCGCTGTATTCCTTGCCCGTACGCATCCAGATGCGGTCTTCACTGATGGGATAGAAGCGGTCGCTGTCCATGAAGGGAACGATCTCTCCCCTGCTGTTGATCCATGCCGTCACCTTGTCAGCTCCGTTTGTACCGCTGAGCCACACCTCCGCATAGCCGTTGCGGAAGGAAAAGGTATTGGCAAACCCCCGCGCCAACACATTGCCGTCCACAGCAATGTAGCCGCTGTCGCCCTCAGGGAACGTCACCTCTGCGAAGCCCTCACAGAACTGATATGCATACCCGAACTGCGCCGGGATGACGATCCTGCCCTCCCGGTCTGCGAAGCCCCACAGGCCCTCAGGACTGACCACCGCAATGCGCCCACAGCTGAAGTCGTTGGCGTAGTCGGACTGGTAACCCTCCGGCAGGGGGATGGTCTCGCCCTGCTCGTTGATCAGGTGCCAGGGGCTGATTTCCATGCCGTCCTCATCACTCAGGGCGACAGTCGCGATACCATCGTTGAAATTGGCCGGGTTCACCGAATAATACTGATATGGAATGACCACCTCGCCAGTGGAACGGTCTGCATAACCGGCGAGGTAGCTTTCGCTTTCCACCACCGGAATCAGCCGACTGTCGGAGCACCAGTGCCACACTTCATGCCACTTCAGCCCGGAGAAGGTGCCGCTGGGAATATCAAAGAAACCCATCAAATCGCTGCTTTCCCACTGATTAACCAGCCATATCCCCTCATCCTTGCCGCCGAACCAGTCGCCGCTCTGTCCGCTGGTTAAGCTATACGCCGGCGGCAGCACCCAGTTGCCGGTGCGATCAATGACGCCCATGCAATCATAGTCAAGCCAATCATAACCCGACCATTCATTCCGGTCAACGTCATCAGGAATCATCCACGCCGCCGCATATTCCCCGCGGAAGCCGCCTGCCCCATCAAACTGCGGCGCGATGACCCACTCCGCCTGTGCGTTGATGTAGCCATACAGACCGTTGTCGCCCCTGGCCGGGTAGAGCTCGCCCTCCGCAAAGGCCGTCAGCGGCAACAGCAGGAGCAGCAAGCACAACATTTTTTTCATACGCATTCCTCCGTTTGCACATCCTGACAATACAACGTATGAAGTCATACATTTCTTCCCGAAAGCAACAAAAAACCGGATGCTTTCGCATCCGGCGCTTCGTGCGGGAAACAGGACTTGAACCTGCAAGCTCGTACGAGCACATGAACCTGAATCATGCGCGTCTGCCAATTCCGCCATTCCCGCAGAAGAGTGTGGGCAGGGGTGGATTCGAACCACCGAAGTCAGTGACGGCAGATTTACAGTCTGCTCCCTTTGGCCACTCGGGAACCTACCCATATAAAATTGTGGAGCTGGCGATGGGACTCGAACCCGCAACCTGCTGATTACAAATCAGCTGCTCTGCCAATTGAGCTACGCCAGCACGGAGCTCTTGAGTGTTCAAGTCCAGGGAAGAAAGTGGCGACCCGGAAGGGGCTCGAACCCTCGACCTCCAACGTGACAGGCTGGCGCTCTAACCAACTGAGCTACCGGGCCACTTAAGAAATGGGCCTTCAGGGACTTGAACCCGGGACCAACCGGTTATGAGCCGGCCGCTCTAACCAACTGAGCTAAAGGCCCAAGTCGAAAGAAGGAAATGGTGACTCCTAGGGGATTCGAACCCCTGTAGCCGCCGTGAAAGGGCGGTGTCTTAACCGCTTGACCAAGGAGCCACGCTATCGGCAGTAGCATTTCTGGTCGGGGTGAAGGGATTCGAACCCCCGGCCCCATGCTCCCAAAGCACGTGCGCTACCAGACTGCGCTACACCCCGGTTTCCCGTGCCGCCATCGTGTGGTGCGTCAGGCGACGTGTTATATATTACAACA
>SVGL01000043.1 GCA_015056325.1 Clostridiales bacterium
CAGGGGTGTTGCCAGAGCCATATCCACCGGGAAATACTCCGCTTCCGGGGTGTAGATGTTCGGACACTCCGCAATCTCGCCCCAGGAGTCGTAGTAGTAGCCGGTATAGGGTACCTCGGCGGCTATCGCTGCGGGACACAGGCACAGGAGAGCCAGCAGGAATGCAATGATTCGTTTCATCTGTGCTCCCTCCCTTTAGTCCTTCATACCGGACGTCGCCATGGTATCAATGATATTGGTCTGGGTGAAAACGAACAGCAGCACCGGCGGCAGCATCAGGATCACGCTGGATGCAGCGCCTACGCCTACGCGGGCCACACCACCGGCAGCCAGCTGACTCATCACCGTGGGCAGCGTCTTGAGCTGCTCTTTATAGATGTAGGTATTGTTGGCGCTGTTCCACACCGCCTGGAAGGAGAAGATCATCAGCGTCAGCCAGGCAGGCTTCACATTGGGCATGATGATCTGCCAGAAGATGCGGTACTCGCCCGCGCCGTCCAGCTTGGCCGCCTCCATCAGGGAATCCGGGATGGCGATCATGTACTGGCGCATCAGGTACAGGCCCAGGGTGGACGCCAGGGGCGGCAGGATCATCGCCCAGTAGGTGTTGATCATGCCCATCCTGGACAGCAGCACATACTGGGGAATGTACGTCACCTGGGAGGAGAACAGCAGCGCCACCACGATGGTGCGGAAAATCAGCTTGGAGCCGGGGAAGGTATACTTCGCCAGCGGGTAGGCGCACATGGAGGCGATGATGACGTTCAGCGCCGTCACCACCACGGACACGAATACGCTGTTGAACACATACCGCGAAAAAGGCACCCACAGGTTCGCCGACAGCTGGAAGAGCTTGCCGTAGTTGCTCAGCGTGGGCCGAGTGACAAAGAAACGCGGCGGGAACAGGTTGATCTCGTTCAGGGGCTTGAAGGACTGCAGGATCGAGTACACAATGGGCAGCACCATGAACGCGCCGCAGAGGATCAGCAGCGAGAACATGATGAAGTTACCCCACCGGGAGCGACCCAGCATGCGTCCGGTTCTGAGTTTGGCCATGTGGAATCCTCCCTTCCTTTAATCCTGACCCAGGAGCTTGCCGATCAAGTCCTTGAAGAGCACCATCACGATGAACAGCAGCACAGCGATGGAACTGGCGTAGCCCATCTCGTAACGCAGGATGCCGTGGTCGATCATATGGCTGACAACGGTGGCCGCGGCATTGTCCGTGCTGGGGAAGCCCGCGAGCGTCATGGGCACCGCGCTGACAGAGAAGGACGTGGAGATCTGCATCACCGCGCCGAACATCAGCATGGGCTTCATGACCGGAAGCGTGATGTACCACAGCTGCTGCCAGCGGTTGCGGATGCCGTCGATCGCGCCCGCCTCAAAGAGGGCGGTATCCACGCTCTGCAGGCCTGCGATGAAGGCCAGGAAGCCGGTGCCCAGGCTCATCCACAGCTGCACCAGGATGATGACGAACATCACATAGGTGCTGTCCGTCAGCCACTGGATGGGCTCCATGATGATGCCCAGCTGGATTAGCGTGGAGTTGACCAGGCCGTACATATCGCCGGAGAAGATGTAGGTCCAGATGTAGAAGATGTTGCTGGCCAGCGCCGGCGCATAAAAGAGCAGCGTCAGCACCCAGCGGAACTTGGGCGGCAGGTCGTTGATCATCCATGCCAGGAAGAAGCACAGCAGGTAGCTCACCGGGCCGGTCAGCACAGCAAAGATCAGCGTGTTGCGCACCGCAACGATGAACACATCGTCGTCCAGGAACATGCGGATGTAGTTGTCCAGCCCGACAAAGGACGGGCTCTGCAGCATGTTGAAGTCCGTCAGGGACAGCACCACGGACACGATGATGGGAATGATGATGAAAACCGTGAACACGAGCAGGAAGGGCGCCATCAGCAGATACAGATGCCGGTTCTTCCAGATCTCCCGTGCGAGAGAGGGCTTATGCGCCCGGATGGTAGACATAGGGCCGTCCTCCTTTACTCGAATTCCTTCAGCTTGCGCTGAACTTCCTTGTTGATCTGCAGGTTGTAGTCTACGATGGCCTCGCGGGGGTTGATGTTGGCGTTGTAGGCCACCTTGCGGAAGGCATTGGTCAGGCTGCGGTAGATGAAATAGTTCGCCGGGGTCTCCGGGATTTCGCGGATGGCGAGGATCTGCGTGTGCAGCTGCTCGTATTCCTCCGCGCTCCAGGGCAGCATGCGCAGCGCCTCCAGATTTGCCGTGTCGTAGCGAACAGCGGCGCCCATCAGGGTTTCCAGCTGGGTGCCGTATTCGTACTGGGCCTCGGCGCTGGTCCACCACTTGATGAATTCCCAGGCAGCCGCAGGATTTTCGCACCCGGAGGAAATGCCGCAGGCCGTGCCGCCGGACATGATGGAGCGGTCGATGGTACCATCCTCCCGCATCGTGCCGGGGAGGGCCACCATCTTCCACAGGTTGGTCAGGTCGGGGGCAGAGGTCATCAGCAGGTTATACTGGGTGTAAGACTGGATCGCCAGGGGCATTTCGCCCGTGCGGAAGCGGCTGTAGAAGTCATAGCTCAGCGGCAGGCCCATATCCACAAAGAGGTTCGTCCAGGTGGTGAAGGCCTCGATGGCCTCGGGGGAATCCAGCACCGCACGAGTGCCGTCTTCATTCATGATGCTGCCGCCGTTCTGATAAAGGAAGGCGGTGAACAGGTCGTAATTGCCCAGCAGGGTGCCGCTGGGGACAGGCACGCCCACCTGCAGGTTGCTGCGCTGCAGGATACGCACGGTCTTGAAGAAGTCCTCCCAGGTCTGAGGAACGTCGAGGCCCATTTCTTCAAAGATATCCGTGCGGTAGAACATCATGCAGAAATTCTGGGTGACGGGCAGACCGTAGGCCGCGCCCTTATAGATGTAGGGCGTATTTGCATCCGCAGAGAATCGGGAGGCAACCTCGTCATAATCATCAAACTGCTTCAGGTCCAGCAGTGCGCCGCGGATACCCAGGTTCAGCGGGTCGGAGCGGCCCAGGGTCATGATGACGTCCGGGGCATTGCCGGAGAGGATGGCCTCCGTCAGGCCGCCCTGCACCAGCTCCAGGTTGACGTTCACGCCGGTCACGGGGACAAACTTGTTGTCGATCAGGTTCTTGGCCACCTGTGCCTGATCACGGCCGCCGAGGATCCACACCCGCAGAGTCACGTTCTCCGTGCCTTCATACACATTGCCCAGGTTGGAGTAATCACGGGTGAAGGACGCTGTGAAGGAATCCAGGGCATACGCCATTTCCTCGGTGAAGGCAGCGCCGGCGGAGGGCGTTTCGGTCTGGGTGCCCAGGAGGTAGAAGCAGTCCAGCTCGACGGGCTGATCCTTCAGCTCCAGCATCCAGGTTGCCAAGGCGCTCAGGTTGGACTTGAAGGTATCCAGGCGGTCCTTCATGGTTTCGGGTCGGTCTGCCACATCATCCAGCTGATACGCCACCGAGCGCAAGTAGGAGGCTTCGGAGTTGTCGCCGCCGGAAAGGGACTCGATCTCGTCCGCCAGGGTGTACAGCCTGTCCGCAGAAGTGCGCAGGGTGTCTACCATGCCCGGGACGGCATTTTTGAGGTTGTAGTCCTGGAAGATGTCCGGGCTGGTACCGGTGATCATGATGATCTGACGGTAGAGAGTGTTCAGCTCAAGGATCATATCCTGCAGCATCTTGATGTACTCCGCCATCGCGCCGGTGGTGGACTCCATGCGCAGGATGTGGCTGCCCTTGGAGAGATAAATGCTGGTGGGAATGCGCAGCATCTGCCAGTCGTTGCCGTACTCAAAGCGGATATCCGCCAGCTCCTGATAAGGGAGCGCACCATCGACGGTGATCTTCCGGCTGGAGAAGAAGCCCTCCGACAGGCTCTGCCGGTAGCGGAAGGCCAGATCGTACAGGCCGTCCTCCGGCACGGTGATCTCCCATTCCACCCACAAGCCGGTGTCTTCCCAGTTGTAGGCACCGATGGTGTTCAGCCTCAGGTTCACGGGAGAGGATGGCGTGGTGGCTGCGCTGGACTTGTCATAGATAGGCGCCAGCGCCGGGGAGGAGGTACGCCGGGTCAGCTCCGCCTCGTACTTCTGCACGCCGGTAGACGCGCCGTCGTACTTAGCGATATAGTCCGCGTAAGCAGCAACAGCCTGCTCCGGCACCAGCCGCACCTGCTCAATGATGATGCCGGCACGGGCAAAGTCCAGCGTCAGGATGTACTCGCCCGGTGTAAAACGGAACAGGAAGGGCTCGGCATACAAGCCATCACTGTCCTGAACCAGATGAACGCAGGACTCCGCCGCCAGCACCTGTTCAGGTACGATGTCATCGCCCTGATTGGTCTGGGTAATTGGGCCCGCGGACTTCCAGACCCTGCGCATCTTCAGCTTGGAGGCCTCGCTGAAGGGAATGCCGCCATCCACCAGCACCGCATACTCCACGTCGTTGCGCTTGCCTTCGATGGAGCGGTAGGTGATCTCCAGCTGGTAGGCACAATCAGTCTCCGCCGTAAAGCAGTATGCCACGCTGCCAGTCTCATCAATGCTGATCTGGCCACTCTCCAGCACAGCGTCGCCAGTGAGGACAGCAGTTCCCGCATCCAGCACGAAAAGCCCGTCAGAAACGACGGGCTGGTCAGCCATATATTCGTCATAGTCGAGGATCTCAGCATGGCCGGGCTGCATTGCTCCTGTCAGCGCAAGAATGGCAAGGAGACAACACAGCATTCCCATGACCATCTTCAGGTGCCTTTTCAGCATTTGTTCCAACCTCCGCTCGTAATTGTTTCATTTATGAAACTGTTTCATATTGCAAGCGTATTCATCCTGTTCAGCAGGATTCTCGTCAAATTTTCTGCTTTGAACAGAATGTATACTTTTGTGTGACATAAATGCAGTATAACACCCAAATCCGCATTTGTCAACAGGATAATCAACTGATTGAAACACTTTCACTTGACGGAAAACGATTTCATTGGTATAATATCCCTCAGTTGAGAGGAGTGAAGCTTCTTGCAGAAGAAAAGCATTTATGAAATCGCCAAGCAGACGGGCGTGTCCCCCACCACCGTCTCCCGCGTGCTGAATAATCATCCCAACGTTTCCGCCGCCACCCGGCAGACCGTGCTCAAAGCGATCAACGGCGCCAATTATGTGCCCACCATCTCCAAGAGCGCCTTTGAAAACATCGGCGTCTTCATCGGCACCTACGATACTGACCGCTACAGCGTATCCCTTTCCCCCTATTGCTCGGAGGTCGTCAACGGCCTGTCCTCCATCTTCTGCAAATACGGGTATTCGCTGTCCCTCTTCCCGGTCAATGCCGTCCCCCGCGACCGCGATGATTTCAAGATTTTCTGCTTCCGCCGCCACATCGGCGCGGCAGTGTTCCTGAACGTGTCCCTGCAGGATACCTTCATCACCGATTTTGCCGGCCTGCTGCCGATTGTGTGCATCGGCACGGAGATGGACAGCGACAAGATCAAGTACGTCAAGTGCGACCACAACGCCGTGTCCGCCGAGGCCGTGGAGCTGCTGTATCAGCAGGGGCATCGCAACCTGGCACTGCTGAACGTGGCCTTCAACATTCAGGATCACATGGAGCGCTACCAGGCCATTGAATCCACCTGCCAGCGCCTGGGCATGACGCTGTCCAAGGAAAACATCCTGATCCAGAGCACCTCCAATTACGAGGACCTCCCCTACCTGCTGGAGAACATGATCCGCCGCGGCGTGACGGCGCTGCTGTGCTTCGATAACCAGTTCTCCATGCGCATCCTCCATTTGCTGCGCACGATGGACATCCGTGTGCCGGAGGATGTGTCGCTGATCGGCTACGATGATTATTCCTTTGCCCAGTACTGTTCTCCGCCGCTGACCGCCATTCGTCAGCCGATTTTCAACCTGGGCGCCTACGCAGGCCAGCATATCATCAATCAGCTGCGGGACGAGACCACCCCCTGCAACCTGTCTCTTGAGCCTCAGCTGATCGTCCGCAAATCCGTCGGACCGGCAAAGCAGGGATAACACCACGCGAGCGGCACATATGGACAAGATGCGAAAGCCCGTACTGAGTCGATCAGTACGGGCTTTCAGGACAAGTTGCCTATGATTTTGGAAGAAAGCGGATGGTGAATCCGGTGGAGAAAAAACAGCGGCTCGCCTGGCTGATGGTGCTGGCGGGCATGATGGTGACGGGTGTTTCCTACGGGATCGTGCTGAACTGCTTCGGCCTGTTTGTCAAACCTGTATCGGAGATGATGGGGTTTTCCCGGCAGGGCTTTGCCACCAGTCTGACGATCGTGTACGTGGTTTACATGCTGTGCTCGGTTTACTCGGGCAAGCTGATTGAAAAGTTCGGTCTGAAGCGTTTGATGCGTATTGCGGCAGTGATTCTGCCCTGCGCGTATTTCTGCAATTCCCTGTGCACGCAGCTGTGGCAGTTCTACCTGTTGGCTGCGCTGCAGGGATTCTGCGTACCGTTTTTGTCCTTCATCGCCTTTGCGGTGATCATCCCCCGCTGGTTTGAGCAGAAGCGCGGCCTCGCCATCGGCCTGACCTTCATGGGCAGCGGCCTGGGCGGCATGCTGTTCAACACGCTGGCAGGCGACTGGGTGGTGACGCTCGGCCCGGTGCAGACCTATCAGATCCTGGCCGCCGTGACAGGCTGCGTACTCATCCCGCTGGTGTTCTTCGTCATCCGCACGGCCCCCGGCAATGCGCAGGAGTCCTCCCCTGCGGCGCAGTCTGTTCCCGTGCCTGCGGAAGGCTTGACGCTCCAGGAAGCGCTGCGCAGCCCGACGTTTTACATGTTGCTGGCCTTCGTGACGCTGATCGGTTTCACGACCACCGTTCTCAACCACACTGTGGTTCCCCGTTTGAGCGACATGGGCTTCGACCCTGCCTATGCAGCCCGGGTGAACGCACTGTTCATGGGCGTGCTGTGCATCGGCAAGGTGCTGCTGGGTGTCATCAACGACCGCATCGGCGTGAAAAGGGCCAACCTGCTGGCCATGAGCGCTGTGCTGCTGGGCCTGGCAGGCCTGTATCTGGCACAATACCAGGGGATGCACCTTGCAGTGGTGGTCGGCAGCGGCCTGGGCTGTGCGATGGGCTCGGTGTCCTATCCGATGCTGACCGAATACACCTGCGGCAAGAAGGATTATGCCGCGGTATACGGCGTGATCAATGCCACGAATGTATTGGGCGGCGCCGTGTGCCCGACGCTGACCAATGCGATCTACGATAGCACGGGCTCCTATGATGCGGCACTGCTGATGGCCGTCGTTCTGCTGCTGCTGGCGGTGGGATGCCATACGATGGTGAGAAAAATCAGGAACTAAACATCCACCGCGGTGAAATACCCCCATTTGTTGAGCAAGTAAGGCTTACTTGAAGCAACAGATGGGGGATTTTGCATTCAAAGAGAAGTCAGCATCCGCTTATTTCAGGTTCTTCAGCGCTGCTTCCAATGCATCCGCGATGCACTGCGCACAGGCAGGGCCGACAGAGTTGGTCTCCTCATAATGATCCTCGCCGATGCCATCCGTGATGCGCTCGATATAGGGCGCATCCGGGTTGAGCAGGAAATCGGAAGGCGGGACGATGTAACCCAGCTCGTCGTTGCAAAGGCCGATGACGACCATCTGATCAATGCCGTTTTCTTTGGCAATCTGATTGAGCGGACGCGGGTTCACGGCTCCGTAGTTCATCCAGCCGGTCTCACCGCCCAGCACCAGCTCGGGGAAGATCTCACCGGGGATGAGGGTCACGGCCAGGTCATCCAGCAGCAGGACGGAGAGCTCGGTTTCCACGCCATGGCCGGTCGCACCGTCGGCTTTGACAGCCTTGTTGTTGAGGATGCCCAGGAGCTTGTACAGGGCAAAGGCCGGATTGTCCAGCGGCACAGTAAAGACGCTGCGGCTGAACTGCAGGTTCGGCATCAATTCGCGCTCGGTATCGGGGGTGATGGATTTGGCGTATTCGATGAGCTTGTCCGAGGTGATGGCAAGGTTTTCCTCGGCCTGCTTGCCGGTGTCGTCCACAAAAGCCTTGGTCATGATCAGTCCGCCGATCGGACCGGGACAGAACATGGTATTGTCGCCGGTCAGCGCAGTCATGCCATCGCACAGGCGGCCGGGGAAATCCCGGCTGACCAGTTTATTATCGCCGCGCAGGGATTCGGCGTGCGCGCCGTAGATGTAGACGCGCGTACCCGCAGAGCCATCGTTGGCTTCAAAGCGCAGCTGATAGAGATTGGGATCAAAGACATAGGGATAGCGGGAATCCCGGTACATATCCTGCGTAACGGCATGTCCGAAGAAGAGCCTTCCTTCGCGGAGATTTGCCGCGGCCTCCCGGCCGGCTTCGGCTGCCGCAGCAACCAGGTTCTTCATATAGTCGCTGTTCTTGCCGTTCACGCCTGTCGGGCCCCACAGACCAAGCGTGTCTGGTCCGGCGTGGGTGTGTGTCGCGTACACATTGACCGCCAGGCAGCCCGGGATTTCCCCGATGGCCGCCCGGATTTCATCGACCGTGCCGCTGTCCAGCGCAATGCAGTCGACGCCGATCAGCAGAACGCCGCCTTCGCCCGCATCAAGCCAGACAGCCCGCGCTTCGCAAAGATCCAGCACACCCGCGATCTCCCATGCGCTGTTATAGCCTGCAATGTAAATGGGCTCTGCGCTGTTCTCGGGCAGCGCGATCTGCCTGCGGGCAAAGCCGACCTTCCAGCCTGATACTGCCTCCTGCGCGATGGCGCCGGGAGCGATTCCGCACAGCAGGGCGGAAGACAGGAGCACAGAAATGAACCGTTTCCAATTTTTCATCGTGACCATGCCTCCTTATAGCAGATGGGCAAGGGCGGGCAGGATGGACTCAATCAGCGAACCGACGCTGATGGCATTGATGGAGGTGAACCACAGCGCAAGTAAGGTCAGCAGAAGGATCAGCAACAGACCCAGAACCAGACCAATGACGATATGCTTGACCGGCTTGCGTCCAGTAATCCAGGCCATCAGCAGCCCCAGCACCGCACCTGCCAGCAGGAAAGGCAGCCACGGAGAACCGATGACCGCGGACTTCAACTGGGCAAGAATTTGTACCCCATATGAAAGCGTTTCTCCATCCAGGGATGCGATGGATCCAATCCAACCGAAGATCCCGGCAAGGTTTCTGATCAGTACGCGAGAAAGTGCAACAGGCAGCGCTGCACAAGCAGCACCGATGAACGATCCCCGCAAGTATTTCAGATATTTCTTCATAAGTCCTCCAGATACTGCACATTTATGCTCTATTGCCTCATTATAGCAAGGCAGAAAAGCAGTGTCAACAGGAATTCGGATCGTTTCTGAAACATTTTCAACGCAAGTCCAGTGGTGTTACACCTATCAAGCAGCGGAGCATTATGCACATGTCCACAGTACAAAGCAGCGTTACTTTAGTATACAGTACAGGGGGCAGAGTTCCTTGCTTGTCTCTTTATCGACAAGGGGCGCGGAGAGCAGGCCCATTGAGGCCAGACGATAACTATCCGTCCAGGAAGCATCCGTGGTGCGCCAGATATCGGGGGTCGATCCAAGTCGCATGTGCATCCGCATTGTGCACCGGACCAAAGGCGTTCTCACAATGGCCCAGAACAGTCAGCTGCAGCTCGTGCTCGCCGGCGGGTGCATCCAGTTCCAGCTGATAGGGGGCATACGGAGCCCGATGTAGAGATCAATGATTCAAGTGATCTTTCTGCAATGCGACAAACACAAAGAGCACACAGCATTCTATTTACTGTGCGCTCATATCGGTTTATTTTGTTTTGGTCAGATTCAGCTAAACTTGGTCAAAACCTATCAGCTTGTTTTCAGTCGGCAATGACCCATTTCAGGCACCGAAATAGGGGGGTAATGCAGCGGTTTTTTAGCCCATAATTTAACCCATTATTTAACCCATTAGAGCATTAACCCATATTTAACCCATAAAAAATGGATCAGATTAGGTCAGAATGAGTCAAACCGCTACAAAAGGAAAAACCCCGGAAACGCAGTGTTTCCGGGGCTTTCAGGCACTTTTCTGTATCGGCCCACCCCGATGGAAGCATCGTGCTGGGCTTCGCTCGGCGATTGCAAGCAATCGCTGTCGCTTGTCGGACATCCGTCCGACCTCTCGGAATTAGCGCTTGGAGAACTGAGGCGCACGACGGGCAGCCTTCAGGCCGTACTCTATTTTGGAGAGCCCCATTTTCATTACTATTTCATAATGATTTGTGACTGCATATCCATCCGTTCTGCTGTATGTTATACACCCCAGCCTGTTCTCTGTTCACGCAGAGGGCAGGCTATTTTATCTTGACGTTCACCATCCAACTCAGTCCCACTGTGCCCCACCTCCAAGCAAATGTACAATACGGTCTCCTGCGTGGCGGTTTTATGCACCCCGGACTCCATTTTGCTCTCACCCCAGGATGTTTGTCCATCTGTAAACGAAATGCTATAATCCGGTTACAGGCTGAACGACAGCCCGAAACACAGAAGGAGGCAACTCACATGAGTAATCCCACCCTGGAAAGCACCATCCACGAGATCCTCGACCTGAAACGCATGCGCGAGGAACTGGACGCCACCATCACCGCACTAGAGGACAGCATCAAGGCCGTCATGGGCGACGAGGAGCTTCTCACCGCCGGAGTCTACAAAGTCAGCTGGAAGGCCTTCACGTCGTCCCGTGTGGACACTACGGCATTGAAGAAAGCCCTGCCGGAAGTCGCAGCAGCCTACACCAAGACCACCACAGCCCGCCGTTTCTCCATCAATTAAAGCCGGGACACCTACCACAGCATCCCGGCAAATGCACCACGCAGAACCACGACGAACCACGGGGAGCAAGTCCAATTCTACCACATGATTTGCTCCCCCGCAAGACGAAAGGAGCAATTTCATGGATATTTACACTGCCGTCACCGACCGGATTATCGCCCAGATGGAGCAAGGACAGATACCGTGGTCCAAGCCTTGGCACTCCAATGGCAAAGCTGTCAGTCATGCAACGGGCAAGCCCTATTCCCTGCTGAACCAGATGCTGCTGGGCCGTCCTGGAGAATACGTCACGTTCAAGCAATGCCAGGAGGTAGGCGGCAAGGTGAAGAAGGGCGAGAAAAGCAGCCTGGTCGTGTTCTGGAAATGGATAGAGCAAGTGGATGAAGAAACCGGCGAGACCAAGGAGGTGCCCTTTCTCCGGTATTACAACGTGTTCCACATCGACCAGTGTGAGGGGATAGCCGCCAAGTACACCACCGAGGCAGCCTTCCCCAATGGCGCCTCCACCGTAGAAGCCGCGCAGAATATCATCAATGATTACCTGGGGCGTACAGGGGTGAAACTCCTGCACCAGGAAGGAGATCGTGCCTTCTATCGCCCCTCTACTGACGAAATTGTCCTTCCACTCCGTAAGCAATTCATCAGCACAGCGGAGTATTACAGCACCGTCTGGCATGAATTAATGCATTCAACAGGCCATTCCTCGCGCTTGAACCGCTTGGACAAGGTCGTAGCCTTTGGTTCGGACGTATACAGCAAGGAAGAGCTAGTCGCAGAGATTGGCGCAGCTGCCTTAGTCGGTCACGTCGGCTTAGAAACATCCACCAGCCTACGCAATAATGCAGCCTATATCCAGAACTGGCTGCAAGTGTTGAAGGGCGACAAACGTTTCATCGTGTCAGCTGCTGGCAAAGCGGAAAAGGCCGTCAACCTGATTCTGAACCAATGCCCGGCGGGGATCAAATCCCCGCTGGGCGTGGAGGGCAATGTATGAACTGGGACGATGATTTCATGTGCCTCACCAGTAGCCACTTCAGCGAGATGCGGCTACTGGTCGAAGGGGCTATCAGGCTGTTTGAGGATGACGCCGGCTGCTTGCTGCACCTGGCACGGGATAAAGAGCAACACGAAGCCGTAAGCTCACTGAACGACATCGGCACGGCGTTGTACGAGTTCCGGCGCCATGTGAAGAATCTCCAGGAGGCACACCGCCAAGAGGAGCGGCGGCAGCGTGTTTCTCAAAATCCTATTGAAATATAATAAAAACTGATGCAAATAACTGCCTTTGGCTCAACCCTTGGGAGAACCCTTGACGAGGGCTGGAGGCGCTCCTGCGTTCAAAAATCATTGGTTATCAATGTAAAATCAAACGCATGTTAGCTTGAACACCGGCAGACAGATGCAGACGGGACTAAAACGCCCGGAAATGTGTCAAAGAAACCGGTCAACGAAACGATTGGAGGCGTGACGGCCTTACATTTACAGGAGGAAGAACATGAGCAAGATTTACGGGTATGCCCGCGTATCTCTGTCAGAGGAGAAGGGGCAGGATTTACAGCGCCAAGTACGCGAACTGAGGGCAGCAGGTGCAGAGGAGATCATCACTGAACGAGAGCACGGAGATTCACGCGTCAAGCAAAATCTGGACTTGCTGTTGGAGTCGGCAGAAGAAGGCTCCACTCTGATCTGCACGGAGGTATCACGTTTGAGTCGCAGTACGCAGCAGTTGTGCGGCATTGTGGACATCATCAAGCAAAAGCGCATGCGGCTGGTTACGCAATTTCATTGCTTATTTAAAAACTTAATTCATCTTTTTCTTCACCTTCTTTAGCGAGCAAAGACCCCCCGTAACAAAACACAGCAGAACCCAGTATTTCAATTCATTCACCACACAGGAGGT
>SVGL01000044.1 GCA_015056325.1 Clostridiales bacterium
ACGGTCTTCTTGCCGGTCAGCACGCAGATGGTGCGCTCCAGGCCCATGCCGGTATCGACGTTCTTCTTCTCCAGCGGGATGAAGGTGCCGTCCTTCTGCTTGTTGTACTGCATGAACACGTCGTTCCAGATCTCCAGATAACGGCCGCAGGAGCAGGCAGGGGAGCAGTCGGGGCCACAGGGGGCCTTGTCACGGATGATGAACATCTCGGTGTCGGGGCCGCAGGGGCCGGTCTGACCGGCGGGGCCCCACCAGTTGTTCTCCTTGGGCAGGTAGAAGATGTGATCCTCTTCAACGCCCATGGAGCGCCAGATGTCGTGGGCTTCCTCATCACGGGGGCAGTCCTCATCGCCAGCAAAGACGGAGAAGGCCAGCTTGTCCTTATCCAGACCCAGGTAATCAGGGCTGGTCAGGAACTCCCAGGACCAGGAGATGGCTTCCTTCTTGAAGTAGTCGCCCAGGGACCAGTTGCCCAGCATTTCAAAGAAGGTCAGGTGAGAGGGGTCGCCCACTTCCTCGATATCGCCGGTGCGGATGCACTTCTGCACATCGGTCAGGCGGGTGCCGGCGGGATGGGGGGTACCCATCAGGTAGGGAACCAGCGGATGCATGCCGGCGGTGGTGAACAGGACGGTGGGGTCATTCTCGGGAATGATGGAGGCAGACTGAATGCGATGATGTCCCTTGGACTCCATGAAGGCCTGGAACATTTCGCGCAGCTGCGCGGAGGTGATGTTCTTCATAGTGGTACTCCCTTCGTTATGAAAAGCCGTTGACGGCTAAAATGCGTCACCGTTTATTATAGCACCGGGGGCAGCGTTTGGCAAGAGGGGCGGAGCCAAAAAGGGTTAAGGGCCGATGGCCCTTACGGGGCATTTGCTGGGAGTGTGACCCCAGTGGGGACTTCGCCGCAGGCGAAAACGGGAAGCAAATGTTGAATAAGGGGCCGCGGAGGCCCCTCCCCGTCGGAGACCTCCGCCCGCAGCAGAGGCTTCGCCTCATTTCCTTGCACGCGCCTTTCGAGAATCCTCCGGATTCGAGAAACAGCTCACGCAGCCGGAAAGGAACAGACGAAAGCCTTCCCCTTGAGGGGAAGGTGGCCGAGCGTTAGCGAGGTCGGATGAGGTGGAAACCGGCTGCTTTGCACAGTTGGGCAGGGAAGCGCAGTCGTGTTTTGTCTCTGTTCCTTTGTTTGTAGGCATTATTGCTGCCTCTTCTTTCTCAACCCTGAGAAAGAAGAAGTACCGGCCCTTGTCAGACACAGGGGCTGCCAAGGGCTTCGCGCCATCAATGCAAGCATTGACAGCGCTCGTCGCGCTAAAGCACGACCTCATGAAGGCCAGAGGGGGTGCTATAAGTTGTAGCCGGTGTATAGCGCCCCCTCCGGACTCCCCCCGCCTCTCCAAGCTTGCATTTGCTTGGAGTTGTCCTCCTTTTCACCGGCCTCGCGGGGGCGGACCGCTGCTTGCCTTTTCCTTTGCGAGTCGGTGCTCCGCTCCCCTGTACGGCGTCGCGGCGCGGTTGGAGCCGTGCGTGCTTCTGTGGGGCTGAATTTAGAGGGAAAGGGACTTCCTCGCGGCTTCCATGAGGATGTGGAACGCCTGTCCCTCCGGCGCAACGCCGGGCTTGTCGAAGTGGGGCGCGCCGCAGACGTTGCGGACAAGGCCGTAGGCATCCACCTCAGCAAGGGCGGCCGCGCGGGCCTTTTCCGCGTAGGGCAGCAGAGCGGCGTCCAGCCAGCCGCCGGCCACGCCGCGATAAATCGTGTAGGCCAGCATCTGCGCGAAGTTCACCTCGCGGAAGGTGGTCGGGTCGTCCAGGACGTCGTGGAACGCGCCGTCGTCCATCTGGTGGGGGAGCACTGCCTCGATCAGCGCCTTCACGCGGGAAATCAGCCGCGCCCGGCCGGGATGGTTTTCCGGCAGCAGGGCGATCACCCGCGCCATGCCGGCCATCGCCCAGCCGTTGCCCACAGCCCAGGCGTCACGGCGGAAGAAGCGGTGTTCCTCGTCACTCCACTGGTGGGCGAGCAAGCCGTTGTCCAGCGTGTACAGGGTGGCCCAGTAGCCGTCCAGCTGGCGCATGGCCTCGTCAAATTCCCCCGCCCGGGCCAGAAAGGGCGGCAGCATGTACATCGAGTCCACCCAGATCAGCTGCCCCTGCTGGAAATGATACACCACGCCGCTGGGGCTGCGGGGCGCGTCGTGCATGGCCCAGTGGAGCAGCCTGTTCTTCGCGGCAGCGAGGAAGGGATCGCCGGTCTTTTCCGCGGCGAAAATGAGGGCCTCGCCCACAGCGCAGGGATCGGTGCAGGCGGTGGATTCAGCGATGTGGCAGCAGCGGCCGTCGGCGTGCTGCCGGTTTGCGCCCTCAAGGGCCAAGGCGATGGCGACGTCCTCATCCCCGGCTTCGAGGAAGGCCTGGGCCGTCACACCCTGCTCCCAGTTGTGACGCTGCATGCTGAGCAGCGCGCGCTTGACGCGGTCAGTCATGGCACGCCTCCGGGCTGGTTGCATTGAGCATATCGAACACCTTCGCGCAGCGGATGGTCAGCGCATGGGGCACGGTGGGGCTTTCCAGCAGGCCCGCCTTCACGCAGCGCATGACCTCCTCTGCCTCGTAGACGAAGCCGTTCTCGGTCTTGTCGTCCTGCCAGTGCTCCTCGGTGCCGTCAGGACGGCGCAGCACGAAATCGCTACCGAAGTGGGGCTTGAGCATCCGCAATTGTCCCTGATCGCCCATGAGGACGGTGCGCTCATCCAGGCGCACGCCGATGGAGGCGGTCAGGGTCGCCAGGCCCCAGGGATAGCGCAGCGTGACGGTCTCCGTCTCGTCCACGCCGGTGGAAGCCCAGTGGACGGCCACGTTCTCGACCTTCTCCGGGATGCCCATGAAGTACTCCATCAGCTCGTAGCAGTAGACCAGCAGATCGTACGCCGCGCCGCCGCCCAGCTCCTTGAGGTAGAAGCGGCTGCCGGGGCCGGAATAGGCCGCCCAGCCGATGGAAATCTCCGCGTGCTTCACCTGGCCGATGACGCCCGCGTCCAGCTGACGCTTCATTTCCACAATCGCGGGCAGGAAGCGGCTCCACATGGCTTCCATGGCGAACACGGCTTTCTCCTTCGCCAGCGCGAAGACCTCCTCCGCCTCGGCGGACGTGGTGAACATGGCCTTCTCGCACAGCACGGGGATGCCCGCCTCGATGCACAGGCGGGTCAGGTCAGCGTGGGCGTCGGTGGTGGCGGCGATGTAGGCCGCGTCGGGACGAAGGGCCAGCATCTCCGTGTAGCTGCCGGAATGGGGGATGCCATGCTTCTCGGCAAAGGCCGCGCCGCGCTCGGCAGAACGGGAGCCCACGCCGATGACCTCTGCGCCGTCAATGCGGCGGACGGCGTCGTTGAACTTCACAGCAATATCACCAGCACCAAGAATGACCCAACGAAAAGACATATCCGTCACCTGCTTTACTCAGATTTGCTTCCATTATATAAGGAAGTGGAGTTGTCGTCAACGGGAATATGCCTTTACAAACCTGCCGCCATCGGCTAAAATAATGGGGATGACTACAACATGAGGAGGGCCTATTTATGACCTTCACCCCCAAATTTCCGAATTTTCTGCACGGCGGCGACTACAACCCCGATCAGTGGCTGGATCGCCCCGATATCCTGGACCGCGATGTGGAAATGATGCGCAAAGCCCACGTCAATGCGGTGTCCGTGGGCATTTTCTCCTGGGCCCGCCTGGAGATTGAGGACGGCGTGTATGACTTCACCTGGCTGGATGAGGTCATCGACCGCCTGTGGAGGGGCGGCATCCATGTGGTGCTGGCGACCCCCAGCGGCGCGCGTCCGGCGTGGATGGCGCAGAAGTACCCCGAAGTCCTGCGCGTGAATGAGCAGTACCAGCGCTACCACTTCGGCGGCCGCCACAACCACTGCTTCACCTCTCCCGTGTACCGCCGCAAGGTGCACGAGATGGATACCCGCCTGGCCCAGCGCTACGCCAACCATCCGGCGGTGATCCTGTGGCACCTGTCGAACGAGTTCAGCGGCCACTGCTACTGCGATTACTGCCAGGAGGCCTTCCGCGGGTGGCTGAAGAAGCGCTACGGAACCCTTGAAGCCCTCAACCAGGCCTGGTGGACTTCCTTCTGGGCCCACCGCTACACCGACTGGAGCCAGGTTGAGGCCCCCGGCCCCATGGCCGAAACCAGCACCAACGGCATGTACATCGACTGGCGGCGCTTTGCCACCGGTCAGTGCAAGGACTTCATGATGGCCGAGCGCGACGCGGTGCAGGCCATCAACCCCGAATTGAAGGTCACCGCCAACCTGATGGAACGCTTCTGGGATTACGACTACTTCTCCCTGGCGGAGGGCATGGACGTGGTCTCCTGGGACGCCTACCCCATGTGGCACTCCGGCGACGACGTGGCCCGCGCGGCGGAATTCGCCATGAACCACGACATGATGCGTTCCTTCAAAGATCAGCCCTTCCTGCTGATGGAATCCACCCCCTCCCAGGTCAACTGGAAGCCCGTCAACAAGCTCAAGCGCTCGGGGATGCATTTGCTGTCCTCCATGCAGGCGCTGGCCCACGGCAGCCAGAGCGTCATGTACTTCCAGTGGCGCAAGGGCCGCGGTGCGGCGGAGCAGTTCCACGGGGCCGTGGTGGATCATGACGGCCGCGACGATACCCGTGTGTTCAAAGACGTGACCAGCGTCGGCAAGGCCCTTGAGGGTCTTCGACCCCTTTACGACAAAGAAAAGTCTCCGGCTCAGGCCTGCATCATCTACGACTGGAGCAACTGGTGGGCCATCGACTACGCCCAGACCGGCCAGAAGGGCAACATGCAGTACTTTGACAGCGTGAACATGCACTACCGCAGCCTGTGGGAAATGGGCGTGAACGTCGATTTCCGCGACGAGCGCGAGTGCACCGACCTTTCCCGGTATAAACTGGTCATCTGCCCGATGCTGTTCATGCTCAAGGAGTCCTTCGCCCAGAAGCTCCGCGATTTCGTGGAAAACGGCGGCACGCTGCTGATGACCTACTTCTCCGGCGTGGTGGATGAGTCCGGCAATGCATGGCTGGGCGGCGCGCCCCACAACCTCATTGATGTGCTTGGCGTGCGCGCCACCGAGCTGGACGCCCTCTTCCCCGAGGACAAGCAGGCCCTGCGCATGACGGACGGCCGCAGCTTCCCCATTCACGAGCTGTGCGAGATCCCCGAGATGCACGGCGCCGAGGGGCTGGGCGCCTACGAAGAGGACTTCTACGCCGATTTGCCCTGCCTGACCCGCAACCGTTTCGGCAAGGGCCAGGCCTACTACCTCGCCGCGAAGGTGGAGCAGGAAGGCCTGGACGCGATCTACGCCGACATCGCGGACGAGTTGGAACTGTCCAGGGCCATGAATCAAGAGCTGCCCAGAGGCGTCATCGCCACCGAGCGCGGTGGGGCGGTCTTCCTGCAGAACTACTCCGGCAAGGCCCAGCAGGTCGTGTTTGAGGAGAAGTACACCGACATGATCACCGGCGCTGCCGTCGAGGGCGAGCACATCATGCCCGCCAACGGCGTGATGGTACTGGTAAAGTAACGCAATATCAAGGCGCGCGCTGCTCCGCCAAGGACAGACCGCGCCTTTTTTGTGTCAAATTTCTGATTTTTTCTGGAAAATCTTGCAAGCTCATTGCAAAATATAGATGGACGTGGTATAATAATAATCATAACTATAACGTTTGTTATTATACTGGAGGTACAGTCGATGCGTCATGCCGCCCTGCGGCTGGAGAACCAGCCCTGCTTTCCCCTGTATGCGGCCTCCCGTGAGGTGATCAAGCGCTACCGTCCCTACCTGGACGCGCTGGAACTGACCTACACCCAGTACATCGTGCTGCTGGTGCTCTGGGAGCACGGCACCATCAGCGTGCGCGACCTGGGCCGCAGGCTCTACCTGGACTCCGGCACCCTCACCCCTGTGCTCAAGACCATGGAGAAGGTGGGACTCATCACCCGCCGCCGCTCCACAGTGGATGAGCGCGTGCTGATGATCACCCCCACCAGCTCCGCTCTGACCCTTCAGAACAAGGCGCAGGAAATCCCCGCCATCATCCGCAACAGCCTGAGCCTGGACGAAGGGGAGCTGGCTGCCCTCATGCTTCTGCTGAATAAGCTTCTTGTTTCTTCCGGGTAAGCGTAACTCCCCACTCCTCCTTCGCCCCTCCGTATGAGAACGGAGGGGTATTTACTGTTTTTCCCGCGGATTTCGATTGCCATTGTCCGCATCACGCGCTATAATAACGGCAGAACGCATGCACAAAGGAGATGCAACATGTACGCCAATGAATACCGCTTCGACGGCAGCAGCAAGCTCAGCCTGAGGGCAATGCCCACCGGTGCCGAGCCGTGGGCGAAGAAGAAAGAATGCGTCGCCCAGACCGAGGCCAACCTGGCCCAGTGTGCCATCCTCCAGGAGAAGCTCTATGCCGCCGGGCTGGAAGGCCTGGTGATCGCCATCCAGGCCCGGGACGCCGCCGGCAAGGACAGCCTGGTCAAGAAGGTCTTCGGCAAGCTCAATCCCGCCGCGCTGGAGGTGCACTCCTTCAAGGCTCCCTCCAAGGAGGAGCTAAGCCACGATTACCTCTGGCGGCTGAATCAAAAATTGCCCGCCCGCGGCAAGATCGGCGTGTTCAACCGCAGCCATTATGAGGATGTGCTGGTCACCCGCGTGCACCAGATGGAGAAGGGCTACGCCATGCCGGCCCGCGTGACGGAGGACAAGGACTTCTACAAGAAGCGCTTTGCCCAGCTGCGCAACTGGGAGCAATACCTGTACGAAAACGGCTACCGGGTGGTGAAGGTGTTCCTGAACGTCTCCAAGGAGGAGCAGCGCCGCCGCTTCCTCGACCGCATGGAGCTGCCGGAAAAGCACTGGAAGCTCTCCGTGGGCGACATGAAGGAGCGCGCCCTGTGGAAGGAATACGACGCCGCCTACGAGGACGCCGTCAACCACACCGCCACCCAGGAGAGCCCCTGGTATGTGCTGCCTGCCGATGACAAGTGGTACACGCGGTTGCTGATGAGCGAGATCCTGCTGGAGGTGCTGACGGATATGTCCCCGGAGTACCCGCCCCTGGACCCCGCCGAGGCCGCAAAGGTTCCCCAGGCTATGGCTGAGCTGGAGGAGCCGCTGGAGTAAGAATCGCAAGGGTGCGTCCGGGAGGGCGTGCCCTTTTCGCAAAGGGCGCAAGGTTTCTTCTCTTCGTTCATGTTATACTGCCTCTGAGGTCGGGCGAGGTCCGACTAACGACAGCTAATGCTTGCATTGGCCGAGCGTAGCCAGCGCCGGAACTTTTCTCCGGTGATGGCCGATACAAGAAAGGAGGGGATTCCGTGCAGCGCATCCTCAACCTGATCGAAGCCACCCTGGATGCAGAGATTACCCCCGCTGAACTGGCGGACAAGGCCGGATACTCGCTGTGGCACTTCCTGCACCTGTTCCAGCAATCGGTGGGGCAGCCGTTGTGCCGCTACCGCTGTAAAAGGCGGCTGGCCCATGCGATCTGGGACATCAACAAAGGCATGGGCGTCACCGATGCGGCGCTCAAGTGGGGCTTTGAAAGTCATTCCGGATTCTACCGGGCATTCCGGCTGGAGTACGGCATGTCGCCCACGGCTTGGCTGCACAGCCACCGGGTGAAGGAACCGGCCGTCCCCCTCCTGCATGAGGAGGTATACAAGATGCTGAGTCGCGAGAAATTCCACGAAGCCCTGATCCATTGGGGCCTTGATCTGCCCCTGACCCCTGTGACCTACCCCTCCGGCCATGTGAGCGACAACGCCATGTACGCCGGGGATGATGTTGTCCTCAAGGCCAGCCGGGATGAGACCTCCTGTCGCCTGTCCGCTGCCCTGGCTGATACGCTGGTTTCCCGGGGCGTGCCTGCGGAAACGATGCTGCCCCTGCCCGACGGCCGCCTGGCGCTGCCCCTGGGCAAGGGCCTGTGGATGACCCTCTGCCGCCGTGTGAAAGGCACGCGGCTGACCGCTGCTGAGCTCATCCGTCATCCGGAGGAAGGCCGCCGCATCGGCGCGGCGCTGGCGGAGTTCCACAAGGCCGCTGCTGCCCTGGATGAATCCTGGGCGGATGACGAGCCCTGGGCGGATCATCTGCTGGGCTGGGCGCTGCCCCAGGTGAAGGGTTTCCTGCCCGAAGACTACCTGGCGGACTTTGCCGCCCAAGTGGAAACCACCCGCGCGCTGCCCGTCACGCTCATTCACCGCGACCCCAACCCGTCCAACCTGATCGACACCGGAGCCGCCATCGGCTTCATCGACTTCGAGCTGAGCCGTCGCTTCGCCCGCATTTTCGACCCCTGCTACACCATGACGGCGGTGCTGTCGGAGGTGTTCCAGCGGGACGATCTGCCCTGGCGGGAGAACTGGCCGGTCTTCTGCAAAGCGGTACTGGCGGGCTATGACAGCATTTCTCCGCTGACGGAGGCAGAAAAAGCTGCCGTGCCCACGATCATGCAGGGCAACGAGCTGCTGTGCATCGCAGCCTTTGCCGGCAGCAGCAAATACAAGGACATCTTCGACGTGAATATGCGGATGCTGCCCTTCATCATCGAAAACCCGCCCGTATAACAAAAACAGCACCCTGTCCCTCGCGGGATGGGGTGCTGTGTTCATTCGGGGATGATCTTACTGCAGCTTGAGCAGATGCTTCCGCAGCGCGTTGAAGCTTTCCTCGGAGAGGTCATGCTCGATCTTGCAGGCGTCCTCGCGGGCGGTGGCTTCCGGCACGCCCAGCTTCATCAGGAAGGTTGAGATCGTCTTGTGCCGGTCATAGATGCGCATAGCGATCTCCTCGCCCTTGTCCGTCAGGGTGATGAGGTTATCCTGGTCCATATGGATGAACTCATTCTCCCGCAGTTTCTTCATCGCGAAGGACACCGAGGGCTTCGTCACGCCCAGCAGCTGGGCGATATCCACCGAGCGCACCTGCCCCTTGGTTTCACGCAGGCGCAGAATCGCCTCCAGGTAGTCTTCCGAGGATTCATGGATGTGCATGGCGCACCTCCTGTGGTCTTTGTTGCAACCATCTTACCATGATTGCCAGGAAAAAGCAAGCCCAGGGGTCTTCGACCCGTTTCTCCGCTGCCGCAGGGCTGAGCACTCACTTCACCGGCTTGAACAGCGTGTAGTGTCCCGGCATGGCCCGGAACTCGAAGACTGCTTCGGCGGCGTCTGCATACAGGGGCGCCAGCGTGCGGCCCGTGACAGGCATCTCCAGCGCCTTGACGTCCGCCGGAGCATGGATGCGGCAGATGCTGGGCTGGCATCCCTCGTCCACATAGGGGTAGAGAATGAAGGCGCCGTTGTCATAGTGGAAGAGGCTGATGAGGGCGTCGCCCTCCAGGTGGATGCCGTTCACCGGCAGCGCGGCGCGGATGCGGGTGAGCACGTCCGCGGGCAGCTGGTACAGGTCGGAGAAGGAATCCGGCACGGCCAGGGTGAGCATCTCGCCCTTGCCGTAGGTGTCGCGCAGGAGCATGCCATAGCTCTCCTGGCCCACGCGGGTCTTGATCTGCGCCCAGGAGGCGTTGTTGCGGTGCTCCGGCACGGTGATGAGCATGGGCTTCTTCCCGCGGGGCCAGGTGATGATGCGCCCGTGCATGCGGGAGGTCAGCTGCTCCACGAGGAAGTCCTCCGCGATGACCTTGCGGTCGGCAAAGCGGATAGAGGTCATGCGCTGGATGCCGCGGTCCATCGTCGCCTGCACAAAGCCGTGGGTGACCATGGCCTTGCCGCCCTGGGCGACGTAGTTTTCGAGCTTGTCCACCACATCGGGGTCGCAGGCGGAGGAGCGGGTGAGCAGGATGGCGGGGGCCTCCTTGGGGAAGTAGGGCGTGCACACGATGGGCAGACCCACCATGCCCAGGAAGTCCTGGATGTTGTCCTCGCCCTGACAGTTGTCGGGCAGGTAGCAGGGGATACCCACGGGATTGCCGCAGTGGTCGAGCACCTCGTCCAGTTTGTCCAGCTGGAAGCCCAGGGCCGGGACGTTCATCGTGCCCGCCAGCGCCTGGAAGCAGAACATCATCAGCTCCTTGGGCTTCGAAAACGCCGTCAGGTAGGCCTGCTCCAGGTAGTGCTCGGTGATGTGCATGTCAAATGGATCGAACCAGCCGCCGCCGTTGTGGCCGGGCCACATGTTCTCAAAGTAGGTCATCAGCGAATAGCTGAGGTACCGGGGCAGGTGCTGATCAGTGGTGACGGGATCACGGGTCTCGGTGCCGGTGTACAGGTTGTCGAATATCTCCCGCTGCTGGGCCGGGTTGTAGCCCGTCTCCTGATAGCTCTCAGCCCAGTTGGGGTACTTGATGGTGATCTGGCAGCTGGGGTTCTCCGCCTTTGCCGGGGCGATCATGTACTCCTTGCTGACCTTCTGCATCAGCGCCAGACGGTAGCGCTCCCAGGAGCCATCCGTGATGCCAAGCTCCTTGTTGAAGACGTCCCGGCCCGCGCGGCAGGCGTCGCAGGTGCAGTTGGTGAAATAGAAATCGTCGATGATGAACTCGTCAAAGTTCCTGCCCAGGAAGGCGCTGACCATCGCCAAGCGCTCCAGCATCCGCTGGTCGTTGTAGCAGAAGGTGTTGAACATGCGCTGCTTCTTCTCAGGATCCTCCTTGGCGGAGAAGGTGGTGGTAATGCCGCCGGCCACCTCGATGCCGTGCTTTTCCAGGATCTCACGGCACATCCGGAACTTTTCTTCATCCGCAAAGATGTCGCGGTAAGGCTCCAGGTACACCTTGTCCAGGCGCATGTGTCGCTCGAAGAAGGCCAGATCCTTCTCCAGCTGCTCGCGGGTCGCATGCTGCACGCCGCCGGCGACGAAATACGCCACCAGCTTGAAATTGCGATAGTTGCCCATAATGGCACCTCCGTTGATGATATTTGTTTGAACGATGTCTGTGAGGATATACTACCATATTCATAGTGAAAATGCAACGGGGGAGGCGGCACAAAAAACTGCCCCGCCGGATGAGCGGAGCAGCGCATGGTCATCAGAACTTGGTGCCACACTCGGGGCAGAAGTTGGGGGGGTCACCCTTGGGGTCGTAGCCGCAGTTGGCGCAGGTGGGTTCAGGCTCGGGGCGGGCAGTGCCGCAGTCAGGGCAGAAGTTAGTATTGTTGACTGCGCCGCAGGGGCAAAGCCAGGTGTCCGCTGCAGCAGAATCTACCTTCTTTGCATGAACATAAGGGATGCTGTTGTCAATCGCATACTGCTCGGCGTAAGAACCGGGGGTGACGGTGAGGGTCACGTTGGGGCAGTAGATGAACACTGCCTCTCCAATGGTCTGTACACTATTAGGAATAAACACATGCTCGAGAGAGTCACAAGAAATGAACGCGCCCGCTCCTATACTGGTCACACCCTCAGGAATTGTTACGCTTACCAGGGAATCACAGTCACGAAACGCATCATTACCAATGCATATCATACTATCCGGAATAATTATTTCGGTTAAGTATCTGTTCCCCTCAAATGCGCTACGCCCAATAGATACTATTCCCTTGGGAACACAGTAAGTCGTTTCAGCCTTCGCATGAGGGTAATATATTAAGCACCTTTCATTCCTTTCAAACAATACACCATCCAGCACCATCAATGTGCGATGGTCAGGTGAAACCTGAATATCAATCAAGGAAATACAATTCCAAAACGATTTACCATTGATCCGCTCGACACTTAACGGCAGCACAATACTGCTTAAATCAGGACAAGTGCTAAATGCCTCGGGCCCTATATCAGTAACTCTATGTCCCTCCAGTTCTGATGGAATTGTCAAGGTTTTTGCTTTGCCTGCATAGGCCATAATTCTTGCTGTTCCATCCGGCAATACTGAATACCGATATTCACCGCAGGAATAAACAGTATCCCCCGCCATTGCACTCGTACATCCCAATGCCAACAGCATCAACGCACAAAGCACTACCAACAGCTTCTTCATATGCAATTCCTCCTGTTAGAATGATTTGTATACACTATACCACTATCCACCGCATTACGCAATACCATCCAGCGGTGTACCCCTAGAAATTGAAAAAAGCCCCGCCTTCTCCCGAAAAAATCCCCATTTTCCCGCAATTGGCGGGGAAAAGGGGCTTCCCATCGGCGACATTTTGTGATATACTGTTTGGTGGATTCACTCGCGTATCGCACTATGATGCGTTTGTGCTATGATTTTACATCAATGGAGGAATTGATTCATGATTACTGCTGGCGATTTCCGTAAGGGTATTACCATCGAGTGGGACGGCGGTGTGTGGAACATCGTTGACTTCCAGCACGTCAAGCCCGGCAAGGGCGCTGCCT
>SVGL01000003.1 GCA_015056325.1 Clostridiales bacterium
CTCCGCCGTGCCCCACGCTGAGAAGTCCTGGGCTGTGGCCAACACCCTGAACCACGACCTGACCAACCTGGTGCCCGGCACCATGCTGAAGACCCATAAGAACTTCCAGCTGTTCGTGGACGCCAACTCCTACGCTGAGGCCGACGAGATCGTCACCCTGGTGGGCGAGACCACGGTGGAGGACTACCGTTAATTGAGGAACATCCTCCGTTGACGCGCTATCCGCCTACTAATTGAATGAAGATGAGGCCGGTTCGGTCATACGGTAGGGAAGACCTGTAACCGTGTGTACCGAACCGGCCTTTCTGTAAGTTGATACGTTGTATTAAGGGAGAAATAATTATGAGGATCGAGATTCCCTACGGCAAGGGGACGCAGCCGCTGAATGTTGAGGACAGCCGCGTGCGCGGTGTGCTGACGCCCACCCATACGGAACACGTTGACGCCGATCAGCAGGAGCTGGTGCGTGCAGCCCTGGCAAGCCCCATCGGCTCTGCGCCCCTGCATGAGATTGCCAAGGGCAAGGACAAGGTCGTTGTCATCACCAGCGATCACACCCGCCCCCTGCCAAGCAGCCTCACCCTGCCCCTGTATCTGGCAGAGATCCGCAAGGGGAATCCGGATGCGGACATCACCATCCTCATCGCCACCGGCGTGCACCGCTCCCCTACGAGGGAGGAGATGTTCGCCAAGTACGGCCCTGCCATCGTGGAGAATGAGAAGCTCCTTGTGCACAACGCGGGTGACGATGCCTCCCTGGTACGCATGGCGACGCTGCCCTCCGGCGGCGAACTGTGGCTGAACAAGCTGGTCGCCGAGGCGGACCTGGTGGTCTCCGAGGGCTTTGTGGAGCCCCACTTCTTCGCGGGCTTCTCCGGCGGACGCAAGTCCATCCTGCCCGGCGTCGCTGGCCGGAGGACCGTGCTGTACAACCACAACGCGTCCTTCATCCACGCCCGCGAGTCCCGCCAGGGCAACCTCCAGGGCAACCCCATCCACCGGGATATGGCCTTTGCGGCGGAAACCGCGAAGCTCGCCTTCATCCTGAACGTGCTGCTGGACGGCGACAAGCGGATCATCGCGGCCTTCGCGGGTGATTCCGTCAAGGCCCATGAGGCCGCCTGTGCGCTATGCCTGCAGCAGACCCGCGTCCCCGTGGTGGAGGCGGACATCGTCGTCACTTCCAACGGCGGCTACCCGCTGGATCAGAACATCTACCAGTGCGTCAAGGGCCTGACCGCCGCGGAAGCCTGCGTGCGTGAGGGCGGCGTGATTATCCTCAGCGCGGGCCTGGGCGACGGCCACGGCGGCGAGGCGTTCTATCATTGGTTCGCCGACCGCAAGGACGCAGACGAGGTCATGCGGGACATCGTCAACGTGCCCGCCGGCGAGACCCACATGGATCAGTGGCAGGCGCAGATTCTGGCCCGTGTTCAGCAAAAGGCCTTCTGCATCTTCGTGACGGAGGAAGTCAACCGCGCGATGCTGGAGGACATGCACATGGGCTGGGCGCCCGACATGGACGCAGCCATGGCGATGGCCAGCGCCCGCATCGGCGAAGCGGCCAGCGTGACGGTCATCCCCGATGGCGTGGGCGTGATCGTCAGCGCGGAAAAGTGATAAGGAGGGTATGAACATGGAAGAGATCAAAGTTGCGCTCTTTGGCGTGGGCGGCTATGCTGCCAACTACCCCTATACCATCGGCGTGCATCCCGAGGCCAACGTAAAGCTGGTGGCCGCTGTGGATCCCTTCAACAAGAACTGCGACATGTGCCCCGTCTATGACACGGCTGAGGAGCTCTTTGCCAACCACCAGCCCGACCTGGTGTGCGTGGCCACGCCCATCCACCTGCATGTGGAGCAGGTGGTGGAGGCCTTCCGCCACGGCTGCCACGTGGCGATGGAGAAGCCCATTGCCGGCGATATGGATGGTGTGCGCAAGATTCTCGCTGCCCGGGACGAAGCGGGCAAAATGCTCTCCGTGGGCTTCAACATGTGCGCCGATCCCGCCATCCGTGCCGCCCGCGCGGACGCCCAGGCCGGCCTCTTCGGCAAGCCGGTGTCCTTCAAGACCATCGTGCTGTGGCCCCGCGGCCATGCCTACTACACCCGCGGCGGCGGCTGGGCCGGCAAGAAGTATGCCAAGAACGGCGCGCCCCTCTTTGACAGCGTGTTGTCCAACGCCACCGCTCATTACCTGATGAACATGCTCTTCTTCCTGGGCGAGCCCCTTGAGACGCTGGATTGCCGCACCTACCGCGCCAACCCCATTGAGACCTACGATACGGCCATCGTCAAGGGCAAGACGGCTTCCGGTGTGGACGCGTTCATCGCCGTCAGCCATGCCGGCGATCCGGACAAGAAGCAGAATCCCTACTTCATCTATGAATACGAGAACGCCACCCTTGTTGGCGGCGACGTTGGCAAGGAAGAAGCCTACCTGGTCGCTCATTTCAAGGATGGTACCGTCAAAGAGTACGGCCGCGAGGGGCAGCGTCACATGGGCCCCTTCTGGTCGATGATCGGCGCGCTGCGCGGTACGGACGAAATCGCCTGCACCGGCGAGCAGGGCATGCTCCACGTGGACGCCATCGAGAAGATGCGCGGTATTGAGCCCGATTCCACGCCCTTCCCCGCTGCCTGGCTGGCGGAGAAGAACGAGTACACCTGGGTGCCCGGCCTGGCGGAAGCCCTGTGGGACTGCTTCGACAAGGCGGAGCTGCCCGATTGGGATCTGACCGCTGACAAGCTGGGCGAGGGCTGATATGGACGTATCCCGCAACGGCGGCGACGTCGCCTTCCGCACGGCTTTCTCCGATGAATACGATCTGGTGCAGGTGATGTGCGGCCTTTCCTCCATCCCGGAGAAGAACTGCCCGGTGGATTTCCGCCTGGCGGCCCTGCAGCGCAAGGGCTGCGGCGACATCTGGCACATGGATCAGGTGCTGGCCTTCTCCACCGACGAGTGCTCGCCCATGGTCATCCATGGGGAGGACATCGGCGGCAATCACGGCCACCCCTGCGCCATCCGGGTGACGGCTCCCGGCCACGGCAAGACCGTGCGGGATGTGGGCACCCTCTGGCATGACGAGGGCGGCATGGGCTTCACCCTGCTGCGGGTGGAGCATGCAGACAAGCTGCTTTTCCTGTCGGAGAACGTGGGCGCTTCTAAGCTGGACTACGCCTTCGCCGATCATATCACCGGCGCACTGACCTGCACGGACACCGGGGAGAAACTCTGCCCCAAAGCCCAGCAGGGCGGCGTGCAGCTGACCCCCGCCATCCGCCATGTCCGTCGGGAAGCGGTCTGCCTCAAGGACGGCGTGTGGCGGCCCATTGACTATGTTGAGGGCTGCGACTGCGCCGAGATCCGCGAGGAATACGAGATCATCAACCCGGCTACGGTGGCGCGGGCCATCCGTGACGAGCGGCCCGAGGGCGGCTATACCGTGCAGCCCACTCTGGCGGCAGGGGAGGCCATGTTTATCCACCGCATGACTTACCGCGTTGAAAACGACGGCGCCATCCTGTGCTCCTTCGACCACGAATGCCTGCAGGACGTGCCCATGCCCTACTATCTGGGCATCATGCACCAGCTCAAATGCGATGTGTACGGCGGCGGCGTGCGGCGCTACATGCCCAAAGTGCGGCCCTTCGAGGCCAAGGGCATCCGGGTGGATTTCACCCGTCTCCACCCCACCACGGCGGAGACCATGCCGGATTACGTTCCCCTGACCCCCGATTTATGGACGAACCCCACCTCCCCGCCGGAGAGGCAAATTGATTTCATCTGCCGCCCGGACGGCACTCCGGCGGTGGGCTTTGCCTCCGGCTTCCTGCCGGTGGACGACGGAGAACCTGCCCGGCGCGCAGCCAATATCACCGATGCGGGCACGCTGGTCAAGTCCTGCAAGACCTATCCGACCTTCGCCGGCGGTCTGGCAAGCGTCCGCCATCCCAAGGAACCTCACCCCACCTTCCCCCGCCTCAAGGGCACGGCGTACAAGAAGTACTTCCTGCCGGAGGCTGCGGGCGCGTGCTGCTACACCGTGCCCCACGCCGGGGACACCTATGTCTATATGGACTTTTTCTCTGACGAACCCCATCAACTGACCTACACGAAAGTCCCCGGGAAGGTAGCCCTGCTGCTGGAAGCCGATGTTTCCTGCCGCATGGATGACACCGCCCTCACCGCCCAGGGGACGGCGGGCTTTGCAGCCTTCTGCGTCACCGCCCCCGCGAAGAAAGGATGAATACCATGGTGCTTGTCGGCCTTGTGTCGCTGATGATTCTGTTTTTTTCTTTCCAGTCGCTCTTTACGCGCCTGTACTCCGCCAATTACGCCGGTCCTGACGCCGGCAAGGCCACGCCGGTGTTCTCCGTGTGCTACGGTGTGTTCATTGCGGCGGCGTCCTTCTTCCTGGGCGGGATGAGCTTCTCTCCCTCCTGGCAGACGATCCTGCTGGGCCTGCTCAACGCGGTCATGCTGGTCCTGTACAACACCTCCATCATCGAGGCCGGCAACCGCGGCTCCTACTCCTTCCTGATGGTGGCGAGCATGTTCGGCGGCATCCTGGTGCCCATGGCCATCGGCCTGATCTTCCTGGGCGAGAGCCTCAACTACCTGCAGATTATCGCGGTGCTGATGATGCTGGTCTCCCTGGTGCTGATGAACGCCCGCAGCATCTCCTTCAAGGGCGCCTCCAAGAGCTACTACCTGTGGTGCATCGCGCTGTTCTTTGCCAACGGCCTCTACGGCGCCATCAACAACCTGCAGACCCAGGTCATGGACGGCGCTGAGCGCACCGAGATGCTCACCATCCTGTACCTGTGCTCTGCGCTGGCGGCCATCGGCATGGAGGTCTTCAAGGGACAGGGCAAGGGCCTGGTGAAGGGCTTCAAGATGGGCAAGAAGTCCGCGTTGTTCATGGTCATCACCTGCCTCTCCGCCACTGCGGCGGCGAACCTGCTGCTCTATATCCTCACCCTGATGTCCTCCAGCGTGCTGTATACCATCGACTCCGGCGCGGTGCTGGTGCTGTCCATCCTGTATTCCCTCGTTCTTTTCAAGGAGAAGCCCACCTGGGAGGTGGTCATCGGCATGGTGATCGCCGTGGCCAGCATCGTGCTCATCAACGTGCCTGTCGGCCAGGAGGCGGCGCAGGAAGTCACCGAAGTGGCCCGCGTGCTGCTCCAGGGCGTGCCTGTGTAACAGGGGAGGAAGACAAATATGCTGCAAAAGACCGTCATGGTGCCCACCACGCAGGACTGCAACGTCCCGGTGGACCTGTATGTGCCCGATACCTGCCGCTTTGTGAATCCTGACATCCGCCGCCCTGCGGTGGTGGTGGTGCCCGGCGGCGGCTACAGCCACCTGGGCGAGCGCGAGATGGAGACCATCGCCATGCGCTTCATGGCCCACGGCTACAATGCCTTCGTGGTGCGCTACCGCTTTGCGCCCTATCGCTTCCCCGCACCCCAGCAGGACGTGGCGGCGGCTATGGGCTACATCCGCGCCCATGCGGCGGAGCTGCACACCAACCCCGACCGCATCGCCATGATCGGCTTCTCCGCCGGCGGACACCTGGCGGGCTACATAGGCGTGCAGTGGCAGAATGCGGAGCTCTGGGAGCCCCTGGGCCTCACCCCGGAGGACGTGCGCCCCAACGCCCTGGTGCTGTGCTACGGCGTGCTGACCTACGGCGAGTTCGCCGAAACCAGCAGCTACGAGCACCTCACCGGCAGCAGCGATCCTAAGGTGCACGAGGAAGTCTCCGTGGTGAAGCACGTGTCGGAGAAGTGCCCGCCGACCTTTATGTGGGCGCCCTTTGACGATACCGTCGTCCCCGTGGAGAACACCCTGGAAATGGCCATGGCCCTTTCCCGCCACAAGATCCACACCGAGGTGCACATCTTCCCCGAAGGCCTTCACGGCGCGGCGCTGTGCAACGAGCAGTGCGCGGGCGTGGTGAACCCCCAGTACGATCTGCCGGAGCTGGCCCACTGGCCGGAGCTGGCGGTCAAGTTCCTGAAGAAGTACATGTAATTGAGGTGCAGGGAGATGAAGCTTGGTAATGCAGGCCGCACAATTCGAGTGGGCGTGATTGGCCTGGGCAACCGCAGCAGGGAGCAGATCCGCTGCCTGGTCTCCATGAAGGACGTGGAGATCGCCGCGGTGTGCGACGTATACGCTGACCGCGTGGAGCGTGCCCAGAACAATATTGAGCAGCAGTGCGGCGTCCGTCCTGAGGGTACCCTCGACTACCGCGAGGTCAACGCCCGCGATGACATCGAGGCGGTGTTCATCTTCTCCAGCTGGCAGACCCATCTTCCCATTGCGGTGGACGCCATGAAGCATGGCAAGACCCCGGCGATGGAGGTGGGCGGCGCGTCCTCCCTGGAGGAGTGCTGGGAGCTGGTGCGTACCAGCGAATCCACCGGCATCCCCGTGATGCTGCTGGAGAACTGCTGTTACAACAAGGAAGAGATGGCCCTGCTGCGGATGGTCCGCGAGGGCGTCTTCGGCGAGATCGTGCACTGCCGCGGCGGCTATCAGCACGACCTGCGGGAGGAGATCGGCAACGGCGACATCAATCGCCACTACCGCCAGGATCACTTCATGCACCGCTGCGCCGAGCTCTACCCAACCCACGAGCTGGGGCCCATCGCCCAGTATCTGAATCTCAACCGCGGCAACCGCATGCTGACGCTGGTCTCCATGGCCACCAAGGCCGTCGGGCAGCACCTGTGGATGCAGGAAAACCGCGCCGATTCCCCGCTCTCCCAGGCGAAGTTCAACCAGGGCGACGTGGTCACCACCATGATCAAGTGCGCCAACGGCGAGACCATCGTCCTCACTCACGACTGCACGCTGGCCCGGCCCTATTCCCGGGGCGGATACCTGCAGGGCACCAAGGGCCTGTGGCAGGAGGACGGCCGCCTGATCTACCTGGAGGGCCGCACCAAGCTTGGTCCCCACGGCGAGCACAACTTTGTGCCCGATACGGACATCATGGCGCAGTATCAGCATCCTCTGTGGAAGGAGTACGAGGAGTACGGCCTTCGCGGCGGCCACGGCGGGATGGATTTCCTGTGCCTGCGCGCCTTTATCGAGTCGCTGCAGAAGGGCGTTGCCTTCCCCATTGACGTATACGACGCGGCGGCCTGGATGGCCATCACCTGCCTGAGCGAGCAATCCATTGCCCTGGGCTCCATGCCCGTGGCGGTGCCGGACTTCACCGGCGGCCGCTGGATCAAGCGCGAATCCCGCCCGGGGGACATCTTCTCCCTGGATGCGGTCTGCCCCGAAGCCTTCGAATGAGGTGAAAATATGAACCATGACCTGCGCAGGGACGCAGACGCGATCATCCGCGAGGCCATTACGGCGGTGCTGCCGGATGCCGCGGTGCGCCGCGCCCTGGAAAACCGGGAATTCACCGGCAGGGTGCTGCTGGTGGCTGCGGGCAAGGCGGCCTGGCAGATGGCCAAAACCGCTGCCGACTGCCTGGGCGACCGGATCGACAGCGGCGTTGTCGTGACCAAATATGACCATGTGAAGGGGGATATCCCCCATTGCGCCTGCGTGGAGGCGGGCCATCCTGTGCCGGATGAGAACTCCTTCCGTGGGACGCAGCTGGCGCTGGACCTTGTTACCGGATTGACGGAGAAGGACACGGTGCTGTTCCTGCTCTCCGGCGGCGGCTCGGCGCTGTTTGAGAAGCCCCTCATCCCCGGCGCGGAGCTGCAGGATATCACGTCCCAGCTGCTGGCCAGCGGCGCGGATATTGTGGAGATGAACACCATCCGCAAGCGGCTTTCCGCCGTCAAGGGCGGACGCTTCGCCCAGCTGTGCGCTCCGGCGCAGGTGATCACCGTGGTGCTCTCCGACATCATCGGCGACCCGCTGGACATGATCGCCTCCGGCCCGGCCTACCCGGATTCCTCCACCTGCGAGCAAGCCCTCGCCATCGCGGAGAAGTACGGATTGCGCCTGTCCGATGCGGCCTGGGCGCTGCTGCGTCAGGAGACCCCCAAGGCGCTGAGCAACGTCACCACCCTGGTGAACGGCTCCGTGCGGGAGCTGTGCGCGGCGGCGGCGAAGGCGTGCGAGGGCCTCGGCTACACCCCGGTACTGCTGACGGACTGCCTCAGCTGCCAGGCGAAGGAAGCCGGCTCGTTCCTGGCATCCATCGTGCGCAGCCACGCCGGCAGCGGCGAGGCGCTGGCCTTCATCGCCGGCGGCGAAACGGTGGTGAAGCTCACCGGCAAAGGCCTGGGCGGGCGCAATCAGGAGCTGGCCCTGGCGGCCGCGGCGGGCATCGACGGCATCGCAAACGCGGCGGTGTTCTCCGTGGGCTCGGACGGCACCGACGGCCCCACCGATGCAGCCGGCGGCTATGCGGACGGCGACACGGCGGCGGAGCTCCGAGCACAGGGCGTTATGATCGACGCTGTGCTCCGGGACAACGACGCTTACCACGCCCTGCAGAAGACCGGCGGCCTCATTATCACTGGCGCGACGGGCACCAACGTCAACGACGTGGCCGTGGCGCTGCTGCGCTGAACATCAACGCAACGAGGTCGGCCTCCAGGCCGACTAACGACAGCGATTGCTTGCAATCGCGGAGTGTAGCCAGCGCTGAGCCTTGTGCTCAGTGATGGCCGAAGAAAGGAGATACGATCATGACTGTGAAGGAAATCCTCTCCCAGATGACCCTGGAAGAAAAGGCTGCGATCCTTACCGGCGCCGAGAGCATGCTGACCACCGGCGTGCCGCGCCTGGGCATTGACGGCAAGAACCTGGCAGACGGTCCCCACGGCGTGCGCAGCTACGTCCCCGGCACCAACTGTACCACTCTGCCCTCCATGTGTGCCATCGGCGCTACCTGGTCCAAGGAGGCGGCTGAGCTGGCCGGCAAGACCATGGGTCTGGACTGCATCCACCACAACAAGCAGATGATCCTGGGCCCTGGCCTGAACATCAAGCGCAATGCCCTGGGCGGCCGCAATTTTGAGTATGTGTCCGAGGATCCCATCCTGACGGGCGAGATCGCCGGCCATGTGACCAAGGGCATCGAGGATCTGGGCATCGGCACCTCCATGAAACACTTTGCCCTGAATTCCCACGAGACCTACCGCACCGAGACCAGCGTGGAAATTGACGAGCGCACCATGCGCGAAATCTATCTGCGCGGCTTCGAGAAGGCCATCCAGATCGGCCATCCCACCAGCCTGATGTGCGCGTACAACAAGATCCACTCCCTGTGGTGCTCCGAGAACCGCAACTTGCTGACGGAGATCCTGCGCGGCGACTGGGGCTATGACGGCATGGTCGTGTCCGACTGGGGCGCGGTGCATCATGGCGCCAAGGCCGTCAAGGCCGGCCTGGATCTGCGCATGCCCGGCAACCCTGACACCATCCGTGACGTCAAGGAAGCCGTTGCCACCGGCTACATGACCATGGAAGAGGTCGACACCGCCGCCGAGCGCGTGCTGCACTTCCTGCTCAAGCCCATTCCCCAGGAGGAAAGCTACGACCGCGACGCCCAGCATGAGGCCGCCCGCAATGTTGCCCGCGAGGCCATCTGCCTCCTGCGCAACGACCGCGACCTGCTGCCCATCACCCCCAAGAAGTACAAGCGCATCTGCGTCACCGGTGAGTACGCTGTGATGCCCTACATTAACGGCCAGGGCAGTGCCGAGGTCTTCACTGAGCCTGAGTACGTGGACACCCCCCTGGACTGCCTGCGCCGCATGCTGCCCGATGTGCAGATCGACTACTTCGATTACCTGCCCCGCAAGAAGCCAGACAAGATGCTCTGGCACTACTTCCGTGAGAAGATGCCCAATATTGAGTCCTACGACCTGGTGCTGGTGTTCACCGGCGTCGCGCCCTCGGACGACTCCGAGCAGTTTGACCGCTCTGGCAACCAGCTGGCCGGTTATATCGAGGACGTCATGCGCAATGTCGTCTTCCACAACCCCAACTGCTGCCTGATCCTGTGCAGCGGCTCCTCCACCTTCAAGAGCCCCAAGGCGGATCTGTTCCCCGCCATCGTGCAGATGTGGCCCACCGGCGAAGGTGCGGGCCAGGCCATCGCCGATGTGCTGACCGGTGCGGTGAATCCCTCCGGCAAGCTGTCTGAGACCTTCCCCACGAAGATGCGCTCCGACATCGAGCTCTACGGCAACGGCCTGTTCCTGGAGTACACCGAGAAGTGGCGCGTGGGCTACCGCTACTACGACATGCACACGGATGAAATCTGGTTCCCCTTCGGTCACGGTCTTCACTACACCACCTTCGACTATACCAATGCCGCCGCTGTCAAGAATGACAAGGGCTGGGAGCTCTCCTTTGACCTGACCAACGCAGGCGGCATGGATGGCGCCGAGGCCGTGCAGCTCTACGTGGGCGATCCGGTGTCTACCGTGTCCAAGCCCATCAAGGAGCTCAGGCAGTTCGAGAAGGTCTTCCTCAAGGCCGGCGAGACCAAGCGCGTTGCCTTCCAGATCACCGACGAGGATCTGAGCTACTACAACGTGGCAATGCACCAGTGGGTGGTGGAGAACGGCGTGTACGACCTGTACCTGTGCGCCTCCTCCCAGGATATCCGCCTGAAGGTCTCCATTGAGTACAACGATCCCAACTCCTACTCCATGCAGAATCTGGACGCCATGATCGGCTGATAAGGAGCGAAATGCTATGGCAATTGATCCCCGCGTGAAGCATCAGCAGATGATGCAGGAAATCGTCCCCTCTATGCGCTGGCAGGAGGGGGAGGACGTTGCCGCCTGGCAGGAGAAGGCCCGCGCGAAGCTCCGCGAGGTGCTGGGGCTGCCCTTTGCGTCCAAGGCGGAGAACTTCCGCATTGAATGGACGAAGGAAGACGATCCCAAGTGGAATGAAATCCGCTTTGCCTTTGAATCCGAGCCCGGGCAGGACGTGGTCTGCCACCTGGTGTTGCCAAAGGCCTATGAGGGCAAGCTCCCCCTGGCCATCTGCATGCAGGGCCACGGCACGGGCATGCACATCTCCTTGGGTCGGGTGAAGTTCCCCGGTGACGAGGGGGATTTCGACGGCGACCGCGACTTTGCCGTCCAGGCGGTTGCCAAGGGCTTTGCGGCCCTGGCCATCGAGCAGCGCGCCATGGGCGAGGGAAGCCCCAACGCCAACGGCTCCCCCAACTGCAATCATCCCGCCTATCAGGCGATCCTGCTGGGCCGCACCATCATCGGCGAGCGCTGCCATGACGTGTCCTGCACCATCGATGTGGTGGAGCAGCACTTCCCCATGATCGACATGGAGCGCATCTTCATGACCGGCAACTCCGGTGGCGGCACTACCACCATCTACGCCACCGCCCTGGATACCCGCATCAAGGCTGCCATGCCCTCCTGCGCGCTGTGCGGCTACTACGCCTCCATCGGCGCGATGCAGCACTGCCCCTGCAACTACATCCCCGGCATCATGAAGTACTTCGATATGGCTGACCTGGTTGCCATGGCCGCGCCCCGTCCCTATGTGGCGGTGAATGGCGTGACCGACGCGTCCTTCCCCATTGAGAGCGCCAAGCAGCAGGTGAGCGACGCCCGCAAGGTCTACGCGGCCCTGGGGGCGGAGGACAAGCTGCGCCACGTCATCGGCCCGGAAGGCCACCGCTTCTACAAGGCCCTGGCCTGGCCGGTCTTTGACGAGATCACCGGCTGGTAACGAGAGGAGAAACCCCATATGAAATTCTTCAAACCCTTTGAAATGCCCACCGGCGCGTCCATCCCGGAGCGCGAGGTCAGCATCGTTGACTTTGGCGCCGTGCCCTGCTCCCTGACCACGGAGAGCGAGGTCGTGCCCGGCTCCGTGAAGAACACCGAGGCCATCAGGGCGGCCATCGACGCTGTGGCCTCCCAGGGCGGCGGCCGCGTCGTGTTCCCCGCCGGCAATTGGCTGACCGGCCCCATCCACTTCAAGTCGGGTGTGGAAATTCACCTGGAGAAGGGCTGCGAGGTCTTCTTCTCCACCGACAAGGCGGATTACCTGCCCGCCGTGTTCACCCTTTACGAGGGCATGCGCTGCTACACCTACTCCGCCCAGCTCTACGCCCACGAGTGCCATGACATCGCCATCACCGGCGAGGGCACCTTCAATGGTCAGGGCTTTGTGTGGTGGTATCTGATTGCCATGTACCGCGAGGGCATCGAGGACATGTACCAGAAGGGTCAACAGCACATTCCCCCGGAGGAACGCGTGTACGATACCCCCGAGCGCGGTGTGCGTCCGGGCCTGCTGCACTTCGTGGACTGCCAGAACGTGTTGATCGAGGGCTGCACCTTCAAGTTCAGCCCCTTCTGGACCGTCCATCCCACCTGGTGCGAGAACATCATCATCCGCAACATCAAGGTGCTCAACCCCTATGACCATGCCCCCAACACCGATGGCTGCAACTTCGAGGGCTGCAAGCGCGGTCTGCTGGACGGCATCTGGGTGGATACCGGCGACGACGCAGTGTGCCTCAAGTCCGGCCGTGACGAGGATGGCCGCGTGTGCGCCCGTCCCTGCCAGGATATCATCATCCGCAACCTGACCGCCAACCGCAGCCACGGCGGCATCACCATCGGCTCGGAGATGTCCGGCGGCGTGAGCAACATCTACATCGAGAACTGCAAGTTCCTCAAGAACTTCATCGGCATCTGGATCAAGACTGCTCCCACCCGCGGCGGCTATGTGCGCAACATCGAGTACCACAATATCGAGGTCGCCAAGCTCTGGCGCGAGGGCATCTGCTTCACCATGGGCTACGCCGGCGACGGCTACGATCCCAAGGACGCCCCCACCATGCCCGTGATCGAGAACATTCTGGTGGATGGCTTCAAGGTGGAGGGTTCCAGCGTGGCGGTGCAGATCGAGGGCATCAAGGGCTTCCCCATGCGCTCCATCTATCTCAAGGATGTGGACGCCAAGGGCGGCGTCAACGTCCAGACCGCCCATGTGTCCAACCTCTGCATGGAGAATGTCAGCTTCGAATAAATCCTTCCTGCCCGGAGGCTGCCAAGCGCGGTTCTCCGGGCTGTTTGCATGTGTCGGAAGGATTCCCGGCAACGACTGTCGAATACTTCATGCAGCTTCATCCGATTACAACTGCATCAGGAGGAATACCATGCGCATCCAGCAAGCCGCATTCGCCAAGGGAAAGCCCTTCCTCAAGGGCGCGCTGCACTGCCACACCACCCGCTCCGACGGCAGGGGCACGCCGGAGGAGGTCATCCGCCTTCACCATGAAAACGGCTATCACTTCATGGCCCTTACGGATCACAACATCGTCAACCACATCAACCATTGCCCCGACGTGCCCATGACGATGCTTTCCGGTATCGAGCGGGACTTCGGACTGCCGGGCCGCGCGTTTGACAAGCCCCACTGCGTCCATGTGGTGGGCCTGGGCGTGCCCCATGACTCCGCTGCACCCGGGCAGGACTTCCGGCCTGAGTGGGCCGGACGCGGCGAAAATGCCGCCGATGCCCAGGGGATGATCGACGAGATGCACGCCTGGAACATGAAGACCATCTACGCCCACCCGGAATGGAGCGGCACCACCTACCGGGACTATGGCGTGCTGAAGGGCAACTTCGCCCAGGAGGTCTGGAACACCGGCTGCGTGATGGACAACAACCAGGACGTCAACGCTCCCTACTGGGACGAGGCCATCGACGACGGCCAGCGGGTCTTCGGCGTGGCGACGGACGACGGCCATTCCATGGATCAGCACTGCAAGGGCTGGGTGATGGTCAGCGCGGACAACGATGCCGCCAGCATCCTTGACGCTCTGGAGAAGGGCGAGTTCTACGCCTCCTGCGGCCCGGAGATCCGCGACTTCTACGTGGAGGACGGCGTGGTGCACATCGAGTGCAGCGAGGCAGCGTCCATCCACTTCGTGTCCCTGCGGTATCCGCTGCCCTGCTGGCGCGATCCCGAGGGAAAAATGACCCATGCGGAGTGCAAGGTGCCGGAAAACCTGAAGTACATCCGCGTCTGCGTGACGGACAAGGAAGGCCGCTTCGCCTGGACAAACCCCATCTTCTTCCGCTGAGCCCAAAAGAAAAGTCCCGGAAGGCCGTGCTGGCTTTCCGGGATTTTTGATTGCGTTATGCGTTGCAGAACTTCTTCTGCGCTTCCTCGCGCATCTTGTATTTGAGGATCTTGCCGGCGGCGTTCATGGGGAAGGAATCCACGAAGTCCACATACTTGGGCACCTTGTGCTTGGCCATGTGGGAGAGGACGTAGGCCTTCATCTCCTCGATGGTCATGGTTTCGCCGTCCTTGAGGATAATGCAGGCGCAGATCTCCTCGCCGTACTGCTTGTCAGGTACGCCGATGACCTGCACGTCCTGCACCTTGGGGTGGGTGTAGATGAACTCCTCGATCTCCTTGGGATAGATGTTCTCGCCGCCGCGGATAATCATGTCCTTGAGTCGGCCGGTGATCATGTAGTTGCCCTCGGGGGTGCGGCAGGCCAGGTCGCCGGAGTGGAGCCAGCCGTCCTTGTCGATGGCGGCGGCGGTGGCCTCGGGCATCTTGTAGTAGCCCTTCATCACGTTGTAGCCCCGGGCGACGAATTCACCGTTGACATTGTCCGGGCAGTCCAGACCGGTTTCGGGGTCGATGACCTTGCACTCCACATGGGGGAAGGCAAAGCCAACCGTGTCGCAGCGCTCGTCCAGGCTCTGGGTGACTTCGCCCATCGTGCAGCCGGGGGAGGCCTCTGTCTGGCCGTACACGGAGAGGATGCAGCGCATGTTCATCTCATCCGGGCGGGCGGCACGGCGCATGAGCTCCGGCGGGCAGCCTGCGCCGGCCATGATGCCCGTGCGCATGTGGGAGAAATCCGTCTTGCGGTAGTCCGGGTGGTTGAACATGGCGATGAACATGGTCGGCACGCCGTTGAAGCAGGTGATGCGCTCCTGATTGATGCAGGCCAGGCTGTTCTTGGCGGAGAAGTAGGGCATGGGGCAGATGGTCGCGCCGTGGGTCATGGAGGCGGTCATCGAAAGAACCATGCCGAAGCAGTGGAACATGGGCACCTGGATCATCATGCGGTCGGCGGTGGACAGGTCAAGCCGGTCGCCGATGCACTTGCCGTTGTTGACCACGCTGTGGTGGGTCAGCATTACGCCCTTGGGGAAGCCGGTGGTGCCGGAGGTGTACTGCATGTTGCACACATCGTGGATGTCCACCTTGGCGGCCATGCGGGTGACGGTCTCCATGGGGACGGAAGAGGCGCGGTCCATCATCTGCTCCCAGGTGAGGCAGCCGGGCATCCTGAAGCCCACAGTCACCACATTGCGCAGGAAGGGGAGCTTGCGGGCATGCAGCGGTGCGCCGGGGGTGGTGGCGGCCAGCTCCGGGCACAGCTCCTGGATGATCTGCGCGTAGGGGGAATCCTGGCAGGACTCGATCATCACCAGGGTGTGGGTGTCGCTCTGGCGCAGCAGGTATTCTGCCTCGTGGATCTTGTAGGCGGTGTTGACGGTGACGAGGATCGCGCCGATCTTGGTCGCCGCCCAGAAGGAAATGAACCAGGCGGGGATATTCGTCGCCCAGACGGCTACCTTGGTGCCCGCTGTCACGCCCATGGACACAAACGCGCGGGCGCAGGCGTCCACATCATCGCGGAACTGGGCGTAGGTGCGGGTGTAATCAAGGGTAGTGTACTTGAAGGCGTACTGGTCAGGGAATTCCTCTACCATGCGGTCCAGCACCTGGGAGAAGGTCAGCGAAATCAGGCTCTCTTTTTCCCAGACGAAATTGCCGGTGTGGGCGTAGTTGTAGTACAGGGACTTCGTCTCCTCCTTCTTGCCGATGGAGGAAATGGTGTTGATGAAGTGGGACATGATGATGGTCAGGTCGTTGAGCTCGTCCAGCCAGCGGGGATCCCACTCCAGGGAGATAAAGCCGTCGTAGTTGACCGAGTGCAGTGCGTTGACCATCTGCTCCAGGGGCATGTCGCCCTCGCCGACGAGCTGGTAAACTTGGGTGCCGTCGGGGTTCTTGGCGGCGTCCTTGATGTGCACGTGGCGGATGTACGCGCCCAGGTTGGTGATGGACGTCTGGCTGGATTCACCCTGCAGCAGGTGGGTCTCATGCATGTCCCACAGGGCGGCCAGGTTGTCAGAGGCGTAGCTGTCCAGCAGGTCGCGCAGCAGGGCGGTGTCCGCATAGGAGCCCATGGTCTCGATCAGCAGCACCACATGGCTGCTTTCTGCCTTGGGCAGGGCGTAGGCCAGCACCCTGCGGACGGTCTCTTCGCAGCAAGCGTCCTTGCCCAGCGTGGTGTGCAACCGGACATAGGGGGCCTTGAGGCGCACTGCGGCCTCGATGCAGTCGTCGATCTCCGCCGTGATGCGGTCATAGGCGGCTTCATCCGCGATATCCGCGGTGGTGTTGATGCAGGGGATGGACAGCTTGCGGTCAAACAGCGCGCGATAGGTGGCCGCGCCGGCCTGCTTGTCTGCAGGGCAGCCTTTCTCCGCCATGGCAGGGGAGAAGAGGTTGTGGATCTCGATGCCCTCAAAGGCCAGATCGGCGGCGGTATCTACGAACTCCTGCCAGGATACGCCGTGCCAGCCCTTGGTCGAAAATGAGAATCTCATGCTTCATTCTCCTCGTAAACGATCTTGTTCATTGCGCCCAGATACGCGCGGATGGCGGCGCCGATGATGTCGGTGGATACGCCGCTGCCGGAATAGAGACGGCCGTCGTAGCGGAGCTTGACGATGGCGCGGCCGATGGCCTCCTTGCCCTCGGTGACGGCGTCGATGCGGAAGTCCTCCAGCTCATAATGGCGGCCGGTGACTTGCTCGATGGCCTTGAAGGCGGCGTCGATGGGGCCGTCGCCAAAGGAGATGCCCTCGATGGTCGCCCCGTCCTTCTCCAGCCGCACCGACGCGGTGGAGGTGATGATGTTGCCGGAGTTGATGACGAAGCTCTGTAGCTGATAGGCGGCGGGCACCTGCATCGCACTGGCGGCGACGATGGCGTCCAGCTCCTTGGCGGTGACGGAGCGCTTGGCGGCCAGGGTCAGGAACTCCTCGTACACGCGCACCATGTCGTCATCGGTGAGCTCGTAGCCCAGCTTGCGCACGGCGTCAGCAATGGCGGTGAGGGAATCGCCTGCGTCGTAGGTCACGCCCTCGTCGGAGCTGGCGGTGCTGCCGGGGGCCTCGGGAGCCTCCGTGCCCAGCAGATTCAGGATGCGGCCCACCGTGCGCTCCAGCTCGGTGATGCGAGCGGTGGTGTACAGCCCGATGGATTCGCCGCGAACCTTCAAAATGTGGCAGATGGTGGACAGCTTCGGGGACTGGCTGCCGATAAAGCAGGTCTTCACGCCTGCTGCGCCCAGGTTGAATGCCTTTACGGCGCTGGCGCCGGCCAGCTCCATGGCGTCGTTGCAGGAGACCTTGATGAAGGCGTCCTTCATTTCCGGCACGTTCTCATACAGCGTGGCCAGGAAGGCGGCGAACTCGTCCGGCAGCAGCACACCGGCGGTGTCGCACAGGGTAATGGCGGACGCGCCGCTGGCAATGGCAATTCGGATGGCCTCGCACAGGAATTCGCTCTCGGCACGGGTCGCGTCCTGGAAGCTGATCTCCACGTCCCTGCACAGGGCGGCGCAGTGCTTCACCTGGGCCTCGATGGCGGCGAGCATCTGCGGAGGCTTCTTGCGGGCGATGTACTCCATCTGCACGCTGGAGATGGGCGCGTCGATCACCAGGCGGGGACGGCGGGCCTTTTCAAGGGCCTTCCAGGCGGCGTCAGCCTCCTCGGCGGTCAGGCCGGCAGGCTGGGCCAGCGTGGTGTTTGTGATTACGCTGCACAGCGTCTTGACGAAGATGCTGTCCGCCTTGCTGCCGGAGAGCACGGGCAGCTCCAGGGCGCTGATGTTGAGCTTGTCCAGGAGCTTGGCCAGCTCCACGCGCTCCTTGAAGCCCAGCAGGCGGTTCTCCGCCGCCCGGCGCAGCGTCATGTCGGTGATGCAGATCTTCTTCATGGTTCGTCCGTCCTTTCCGATATAAGGTCAGAGCATCGCTCTGACTAGCGACAGCGATTGCTTGCAATCGCGGAGCGTAGCCAGCGCCGGGCTTGCCCCGGAGATGGCCGAAATAATAATAGCCCCCGCAGCCGGTTTGACTGCAGGGGCGATTTTTGCACAAAAACCGCGGTACCACCCTGATTGCTGCGGGATTCCGCAGCCGCTCAAGCCGCCGTAACGGGGCGTACCGGAAGGGCCTACTGATATTTCGGCCGTCCTGCTCGGATGGGAGACCGCCCTTCCTTCCTGCTGCCGGCTCGCACCAACCGCCGGCTCTCTGAAAACGGTGAGGAATGCGTAACATCGTCATCGCATTTGCTATGGGAAAAAGGTTATCATGTTGTCCCCTCCTTTGTCAAGCGAGGATGGGGGGAAAACAGGGAAAATACAATGCGGCGGCATATATGGTAGAAAATCGGACTTGACAAGAAATGCGGAAAGGCATAAAATAATCCCAATCGAATAAAAAGCTGTGACGAAGACGGCCAAGGATCTGAATCCCACAGAGAGCCTGCGGATGGTGAAAGCAGGCGGATGCAGCCGGACGCTTATCCCTTCTGAGCTGAGAAGGCAAACGCCATCGGGGCAAGTAGTTTTCTCCGTGATTGCTGCGTGAATGCATAGCGCTTGATGGAGCGTGAGGGGCATGCGAAAGCGTGCAAATTGAGTGGTACCGCGAGTGATGTTTCACCCGTCTCAATGAATGCATTGGGACGGGGATTTTTTACGAAAGGGAGGTATTCAGTATGGCAAGCACGATGGAGATGAAACTGGGCGAGGTGGCGCAGCGAATTCGGGAACTGCGCGTCATTCTGGGCATCTCTGTGGAGGAAGCGGCGGAAAAGACCGGATTCTCCGTGGAAAAGTATCAGGAATATGAGAACGGTCAGGACGACCTGCCCTTCTCCTTTATCCATAACTGCTCCCTGGCCTTCAATGTCGATATGATCGACCTGCTGGAGGGCAAGTCCGCCATGCTGCGGCACTACCAGGTCACCCGCAAGGGCGAGGGCCAGACCACCGTTGACGATGAGGGCATCCTCATCAGCAACCTGGCGGCCCAGTTCCGCGACAAGCTCTGCGAGCCCTATTTCGTCCGCTATCAGTACGACGAGAAGCAGCAGCACCGCCCCATCCATACCGACGTGCACTCCGGCCAGGAGTTCGACTACGTCCTCTCCGGCAGATTGAAGGTGCAGGTGGGCGCTCACACCGAGGTGCTGGGCCCCGGCGACTCCATCCTCTACGATTCCGGCACGCCCCACGGCATGATCGCCGTCGGCGGAACCGAGTGCACCTTCCTGGCGCTGGTGCTCTCCGGCGACGGGCTGGAGAAGAAGGATCAGGCCCAGTCCATCGTCCGGGCGATGAAGCGCGAGACGCTGCTGGCGGAGAAGTTCGTCAAGTGCGTGGAGGACGAGCGCGGCGAATTGCAGTCCATCGCCTTTGAGAACGCGGACAAGTACAACTTCGCCTTCGACACCGTGGACGAGATCGCCAAGGCCTATCCCGACAAGCTGGCCATGCTGCATATCGGCGAGGACGGCACCGAGCGCCGCTTCACCTTCACCGACATGAAGCGCTTCTCCAACCAGACGGTGAATTACTTCCGCTCCCTTGGCATCAAGAAGGGCGACAAGGTCATGCTGGTGCTGCGCCGCCGCTACCAGTTCTGGCTGTGCATGCTGGCGCTGCACAAGCTGGGCGCCGTAGCCATCCCCGCCACCGATCAGCTGCTGGCCCATGACTTCGAGTACCGCTTCCAGGCGGCGGACGTGAAGGCCATCGTCTGCACCGCCTCCGGCAAGACGGTGGAAGAGGTAGAAAAGGCGGAGGCCAACACTGTCCAGCTGCCTGTCAAGGTGCTGGTGGGCGGCGAGCGCCGCGGCTGGCATGATTATGACGCCGAGTGCTCCCTGTATTCCACTCACTACTACCGCACCGAGGAATCCCCCTGCGGTGACGACACGGCGCTGATGTTCTTCACCTCCGGCACCACCGGCTATCCCAAGATTGCCGAGCACAGCTACAAGTACGCTCTGGGCCATTTCGTCACCGCCCGCTACTGGCATCAGTGCGAGCGCGACGGATTGCACTTCACCATCTCCGATACCGGCTGGGGCAAGGCGCTGTGGGGCAAGTTCTACGGCCAGTGGCTGTGCGAGGGCGCGGTCTTCACCTACGACTTTGACCGCTTCGACGCCCATGAAATCCTGCCCATGTTCGCCAGGTACGGCATCACCACCTTCTGCGCGCCGCCGACCATGCTGCGCATGATGGTGCGCGAGGACATCAGCATGTATGATTTCTCCTCCGTGCGCAACATCACCACTGCCGGCGAGGCCCTCAACCCCGAGGTCTTCCGCATCTTCAAGGAAGCTACCGGCCACGAGATCATGGAGGGCTTCGGCCAGACCGAAACCACGCTGACCATCTGCAACCTCTACGGCGCGCGGGTGCGTCCCGGCTCCATGGGCAAGCCGTCCCCCATGTACGACGTGCGCGTGGTGGATGCCGACGGCAACCCCGTTCCCGTGGGCGAGACCGGCGAGATTTGCATTAGCGTGGCGGGCGGCGCCCCCTGCGGTCTCTTCAAGGGCTACTACCAGTCCCCCGAGCGCACCCGCGAGGTGCTGCATGACGGCCTCTACCATACCGGCGACACTGCCTGGATGGACGAGGACGGCTACCTGTGGTACGTCGGCCGCGTGGATGACGTGATCAAGTCCTCCGGCTACCGCATCGGCCCGTTCGAGATCGAGAACGTCATCATGGAGCTGCCCTATGTGCTGGAGTGCGGCGTGTCCGCTGCGCCCGACCCCATCCGCGGCCAGGTGGTCAAGGCGTCGATCGTGCTGACCAAGGGCACCGAGGGCACCGAGGAGCTCAAGAAGGAAATCCAGGCTTACGTCAAGAGCCACACCGCGCCCTACAAGTATCCGCGCATCGTGGTCTTCCGCGACAGCCTGCCCAAGACCATCTCCGGCAAGATCCAGCGCAACAAGCTCTGATAATGGCGGGCGTCAGCCCGGATTTTCTGCCGAGGGATGGCAGAGCAGCGCGATGGGAAGCCGCTTTCGCGCGTCGAAGGGTCATCGACCCGCGCGCACAAACCGCCGGGGCATTCACATGCCACGTCTCCCCAGTGGGGAGTTCGCCAACGGCGAAAGTGGCAGGTGAATGTTAAAACGAAACAGAGTTGCCCCCGGCCCCCCTCTTGCCCCCTATGAGGCTCGAAAAGCGGCTGCATATGCGGGGCGGCTCTGGTTCGAGTTTTTTGTCAAGGGTGGTTTTCACGCTTTATCACGAACGTGTGCATGAAAACACAACCATTGACCATGTGCCCCTCTGTAATGTAGCATCTCATGTTGCTGAGTATTATCAGCAGGAAGTAAACGGCGTTTCATGGTCATATGTTAACTCCTATTATGGCTGTGGCTGGGTCAAGAGCGAATTCATTGGGTTGTGGAATTAACTATCGATTATGGAGGGACTATGAATGAGAAGCAAGCAAATGGTTAGCCGCTGTCTTATGCTTGTCTGTTGTATATGTATCTTATTCGAATTTTCGATTTCTGCATTTGCTGAAGATCCTATGATGGATGCATGGGTATGGAACAGCGAAAGTTACCGTGTTATGCTGTATGAAACGCCCGATTTAACTAACAGCAGTATTTACTACCATCCGTATTTGCTCAACGGTTTCCGGGTTAGGATACAGGGCGGGAGCGACAGTGGAGATAGTGTATGTATTTCTTTCCTGGAGCATACTTTTTGGGTTGACCGCAAATATGTATGCATGTCTCTACCAGAAAATGAAAAAGGTTACGTATTTCGCAGCACGACAGAAGATATCAGTCTATCTTCATCGAGCAAGGATATTATTCCATCAGGTACTCGAATTGATGTTCGAGGCTATCTCTATGATGCTGTTATCATTTGCTACAACGATGAGATCCTGGAAATTCATCCAGCAAGCGTACAGCTAAGGGAAATCGCAACTGAAGCTCCCGAATACCTGATTCCAGTAGCTGATGTTATTCCGTTATGCAAACAAGAACTCATAAATACATATGGGCTTTCTGAATCCGACATAGAGTCTATGCGAATAGAGTTTGTCAGCTATTCAACCCTCGCTTCTCCAGCTCTATATATCATCCGGTTTTATACAGAGACCGAGGAAATATATACGTTGCATTGCAATGGAGAATTTGGTGTCATCATTTATACCCATTATTCTCCCCAAGTTGTAGGATAAATTCATAAGTGTGCATGCCTACGGGCCATCCGGCTTTTAACCGAACCAGTAAAAACGGACAATAGACAAAAGGCCCCCTTATGTACTTGAAGGTTTCCCTTCAAGCCATAACTGCTTGGATTATTTGTAGTTCCTGCGACTCATGACGAGGAGGGGTAAACCTTCCTCTACGTAATAACACGTTGCTGCGGATTGCCTGAATTTCCGCCTTGCAGCGGAAGCAATCCTTGCAAAGTCGCCGCATTGCTCCTTTGTGGGTTTCGATGCAGCCGCAACGAACGCTGGGGGTACCTGGCTTATAACCGCATTGAACTAAAGCAAACCGACAAAAGTACAAACAAAATACACCCATACTTTGAGAGTTGTGGTATAATCCATCGAGTAAAGGCTGTGACGAAGAGGGCATCACGATTCTTTCCCCACAGAGAGGCAGCATCTGGTGAAAGCTGCCGGGAGAGACCTGGTGTTTGTAGCTTCCGAGCCGGAAGGAAGAACGCGCGATGGCGCAAGTAGAACCTTCCCGTATGGCTGCGTGAAAGCTGAACGCTCCTGTGGAGAGCGTGAGGGACGCAAGAAATTGCGTAATTTGAGTGGTACCGCGGGTAAGTAATGCCCGTCTCAAAGAACAGTTTTCTTTGGGACGGGTTTTTGCGTCCCTGAGGGAGGATAAAGATGGAAAAGCGCATCACCGGGTTGGATCTGACCATCATGGAGATGGCCAACCGAATCAAGGAACTGCGCCAGATTGAAGGCTTCACCCCTGCCCAGATGGCGCTGCGCACCGGCGTGTCCGTAGCGGATTACCTGGCCTGTGAGAGCGGCGAACGGGACCTGAACTTCGCGTTCCTGTACCGCTGCGCACAGGTGCTGGGCGTTGACGTGACCGACCTGATCCAGGGCTCCAGCCCCACGCTGACCACCTATGACCTGACCCGTGCGGGCGAAGGTCAGCGCATCGAGAAGGCCAACGGCATGACCTACTACAACATGGCCTCGGCCTACCGCAACCGTATCGCTGAGCCGCTGTACGTCAAGGCGGAGTACGATGAGAGCGCCCAGCGGGAGGAGATCCCCCTGACAACTCATGAGGGCCAGGAGTTTGACCTGGTGCTCAAGGGCCACCTGAAGGTGCAGATTGGCACTCATTACGAGATCCTCGGCCCCGGCGATACGATCTATTACGATTCCAACACCCCCCACGGCCTGCTGGCGGTGGGCGGCGAGGACTGCGAGTTCTACGCTATCGTGCTGAATCCCGCGGATTATATCGCCCACACCGGCACCCAGCTGGCGGCGCCTGTCGCCCCCAAGCGGGAAAAGGACAGCGAGAAGCGCGTGTGGGAGGATTACATCATCCCCGTGGAGGACGAGACCGGCGCCCTCAAGAGTCTGACCTACAAGAACACCGAGAAGTTCAACTTCGCCTTTGACGTGGTGGACGCCATCGCCGACAAGGAGCCGGAGAAGACCGCTCTCATGCACGTCTCCGAGGACGGCACCGAACGCCGCATCACCTTCAAGGACGTCAAGCGCAAGTCCAACCAGGCCTGCAACTACTTCCGCTCCATCGGCATCAAGCGGGGCGACAAGGTGATGCTCATCCTCAAGCGTCACTACCAGTTCTGGTACATCATCAATGCCCTGCACAAGCTGGGCGCGGTGGTCATCCTGGCCCCCAACCAGCTGCTGGAGAAGGACATCGCCTACCGCTTCCAGGCGGCGGGCGTGAAGGCCATCATCTGCACGGCGGAAGGCAACGTGGCCTCCGAGGCGGAATCTGCCGCGATGCATTCCCCCACGGTGGAGCACAAGATCATCGTCAACGGCGAAAAGGAAGGCTGGCGCAATTTCGACGAGGAGCACCTGGCCTATTCCACCCATTACAACCGCCCGGAGGACGCCCCCGGCGGCGATGACCTGATGCTCATGTTCTTCACCTCCGGCACCTCCGGCTATCCCAAGATCGCGGCGCATAACTACAAGTACCCTCTGGGCCACTTCGTCACCGCCCGCTACTGGCACCAGGTCGATCCGGACGGTCTGCACTTCTCTATCTCCGATACCGGCTGGGCCAAGAGCATGTGGGGCAAGCTCTACGGCCAGTGGCTGTGCGAGGCTGGCATCTTCGTGTATGACTTCGAGCGCTTCCGCGAGGAGCAGATCCTGCCCTTGTTCGCCAAGCACAAGATCACGACCTTCTGTGCGCCGCCCACCATGCTGCGCATGATGATCCGCGAGGATCTCTCCAAGTACGACCTGTCCTCCGTCAAGCACATGACCACCGCCGGCGAGGCCCTCAATCCCGAGGTGTTCCGCCGCTTCCTGGAGGCGACCGGCCTTTCCATCATGGAGGGCTTCGGCCAGTCCGAGAGCACGGTGCTGGTAGCCAATACCGTGGGAATGACGCCCCGCCTGGGTTCCATGGGCAAGCCCGTTGCGTCCTATGACATCGACATCTTCGATGCGGACGGCAAGCCCTGCGCGGTCGGCGACAGCGGCGAGATCTGCATCCGGATGGACAAGGGCCACCCCTGCGGATTGGTGCAGGAATACTACCTCAACCAGGAGAAGACCGACGAGGCCTTCCGCGGAGGGCTCTACCACACCGGCGACGTGGCCTACAAGGACGAGGAAGGCTACTTCTGGTACGTCAGCCGCATTGATGACGTGATCAAGTCCTCCGGCTACCGCATCGGCCCGTTCGAGATCGAGAACGTCATCATGGAGCTGCCCTATGTGCTGGAGTGCGGCGTCTCAGCCGAGCCCGATCCCCTGCGCGGCCAGGTCGTCAAGGCCTCTATCGTGCTGACCAAGGGCACCGAGGGCACCGAGGAGCTCAAGAAGGAGATCCAGAACTACGTCAAGACCCACACCGCACCTTACAAGTACCCCCGCATCGTGGTGTTCCGTGACAGCCTGCCCAAGACGACCTCCGGCAAGATTCAGCGCAACAAGCTGTGATGGAGGGACATATGCAAGCAAAGCGTGTCACCCTCTTTGCCGGGCATTACGGCAGCGGCAAAACCAACGTGGCGGTGAACTTTGCCCTGCATCTGGCGGGGCAGGGGAAGACCGTCGCCCTGGCGGATATGGACATCGTCAACCCCTACTACCGCTCCAAGGATTCCTCAAAAGACCTCGAAAATGCGGGCGTGAAGGTGATTGCCTCCGCCTACGCCAACACCAATGTGGACGTGCCCGCCCTGCCCCAGGAGATGTACAGCGTGACGGAGGATACCTCCCGCTACGCCGTGCTGGACGTGGGCGGCGATGACCGGGGCGCGCTGGCGCTGGGCCGCTACGCTCCGGCCATCCTTCAGGAAAATGACTATCACATGGTCTACGTTTTCAACGCCTCCCGGCCGCTGAGCCGCACGGCGGAGGCGGCGCTGGAGATCATGCATGAGATCGAGGCGGCTGGCGGGATTCCCTTCACCGCCATCGTCAACAACACCAACCTCGGCAAGGAAACGGACTGGGAAACCGTGGCCGCATCCCACAAGGAAGCCGAGAAACTATCGCAAATCAGCGGTCTGCCGCTGCTCTTCACCTCGGTGGAGAAAAGCGTGCTTCCGCCTGAATACAGGGAGAATGAAGCTTATTTCCCCCTGACGCTTCAGAAGACCATCTGGTGAAAGGAGATGCCAACATGGCAAAGGTAACTTTCAAAAAGGATCTGTGCAAGGGCTGCGGCCTGTGCATCACCGCCTGCCCCAAGAAGATTATTGCCCTGAGCAAGGATGAGATCAATCAGAAGGGTCATCACCCTGCGGAGATCACCGACCAGGAAAAGTGCATCGGCTGCGCCTTCTGCGCGACGATGTGCCCCGACTGCGTGATCACGGTTGAGAAGTGAGGAGGGAATACCATGGCTGACAAGATTCTGATGAAGGGCAATGAAGCCCTGGCGGAGGCCGCGATCATGGCGGGCTGCCGTCACTATTTCGGCTACCCCATCACCCCCCAGACGGAAGTGGCGGCCTACATGGCCAAGCGCATGCCCAAGATCGGCGGCGTGTTCCTGCAGGCGGAGAGCGAGATCGCCGCGATCAACATGGTCATTGGCGCCGCCGCGGCCGGCAAGCGTGCCATGACCTCCTCCTCCAGCCCCGGAATTTCCCTCAAGAGCGAGGGCATTTCCTACCTGGCGGGCTGCGATCTGCCTGCGCTGATCGTCAACGTGCAGCGCGGCGGCCCGGGCCTTGGCGGCATTCAGCCCAGCCAGAGCGACTACTTCCAGGCCACCTGCGGCGGCGGTCACGGCGACTTCCACCTGCTGGTGCTGGCGCCTTCCTCCGTGCAGGAGATGGCTGACCTGGTCGCCAAGGGCTTCGACCTGGCGGAGAAGTACCGCATCCCCTGCATGCTGCTGGCGGACGGCACCATGGGCCAGATGATGGAGCCCGTGTCCCTGACCGAAACCAAGACCGAGGCGCACGACAAGTCCTGGGCGCTGACCGGCACCAAGGGCGAGCGCAAGCCCAACATCATCAACTCCCTGGCCCTGCAGCCCCAGGAGCTGGAACAGTGGAACGAGGACCGTTTCGCACGCTACACCGTGATCGAAGAGAACGAGCAGATGGCCGAAACCTACCTGATGGATGACGCGGAATACTGCGTGGTGGCCTTCGGCATCGCGGCTCGTGTCAGCCAGAACGCCGTGGACGCCGCCCGCGCCAAGGGCATCAAGGTCGGTATGATCCGCCCCATCACCCTGTGGCCCTTCCCCGAGAAGGTGCTCAAGGCTGCGGCGGAAAAGTGCAAGTCCTTCCTGACGGTCGAGCTGAACATGGGCCAGATGATCAAGGACGTGAAGCTGGCCATCGACTGCAAGAAGCCTGTTGACCTGTGCTACCGCACCGGCGGCATGATCCCCAGCCCCGAAGAGGTGCTGGCCGCCATCGAAAACATGCAGAAGGAGGGTAAGTAAGCCATGATCGTATTTGACAAGCCCAAGGCCCTGACGGATGCGCCCCTGCATTACTGCCCCGGCTGCACCCACGGCATCATCCACCGCCTGGTGGCAGAGGCCATTGATTCCCTCGGCATCGCCGGCGAGACCATCGGCGTGGCCTCCGTTGGCTGCTCCGTGTTCACCTACAATTATTTCAACGTGGATATGGTGCAGGCTGCCCACGGCCGTGCCCCCGCCGTGGCGACCGGCGTGAAGCGTGCCGACCCCTCCAAGATCGTCTTCACCTACCAGGGCGACGGCGACCTGGCCTCCATCGGCATGGCCGAGACCGTTCACTCCGCTGCCCGCGGCGAGAACATCACCGTCATCTTCGTCAACAACGCCATTTACGGCATGACCGGCGGCCAGATGGCGCCCACCTCCCTGCCCGGCCAGGTGACCCAGACCAGCCCCTACGGCCGCGACACCAACACCGTGGGCTTTCCCGTGAAGGTGTGCGAGCTGCTGTCCACCCTGGACGGCGCCGGCTATATCGAGCGCGTGGCGGTCAACAACGTCAAGAACGTCAAGGCAGCCAAGAAGGCTATCGAGAAGGCCTTCCGCAACCAGGTGGAGGGCAAGGGCTTCTCCCTGATCGAGGTCGTTTCCACCTGTCCCACCAACTGGGGCAAGACGCCCCAGGGCGCGCTGGAATGGCTGGAGGAGAACATGCTGCCCTACTACCCCCTGGGCGTGTACAAGGATAAGTTTGCAGAGGAGGAAGCCAAATGAGCACGACTGAAGTATTGATTGCCGGGTTCGGCGGTCAGGGCATCCTCTTTGCGGGTAAGTTCCTGGCTTACGCCGCCCTGCTGCAGAACCGCAACGTCTCCTGGCTGCCCTCCTACGGTCCGGAGATGCGCGGCGGCACCGCGAACTGCTCTATCATCCTGTCCGACGTGCAGGTGGGTTCCCCCATCGTCTCCAAGCCGGACATCCTCATCGCCATGAATCTGCCCTCCCTGGACAAGTATGAGCAGGAAGCCAAGCCCGGCGCGTCCATCTTTGTGGATACCTCCCTCATCTCCCGCAAGGTCGAGCGCACGGATGTGAACGTGTACTACATCCCCGCCACCCAGATGTCCACCGACAACGGCCTGGACACCCTGGCCAACATGATCCTGCTGGGCCATGTGATCGAGAAGACCAAGGTGATCCCGGAGGAGATGATCCGCCCGGCGCTGGAGAAGGTCGTCTCCGCCCGCCACGCCTGGCTGCTGGAAAAGAACATTGAAGCCCTCAACCTGGGCAAGAATTATAAGGGGTGAGTGAAATGCTGGATATCAAGATTACCCTGACCGATCATCCGCAGCAAAAGCCTGAGGCCGGCAAGCCCCTGGGCTTTGGCAAGATCTTCACGGACCACATGTTCGTGATGAACTACACCGAGGGCAAGGGCTGGTACGACGCCCGCATCGTGCCCTATGACAAGATCTCCCTGTATCCCTCTGCGATGGTGTTCCATTACGGCCAGGAGATGTTCGAGGGCCTGAAGGCCTACAAGGGTGAGGACGGCAAGGCCTATCTCTTCCGCCCGGACATGAACGCCAAGCGCGCCAATGAGTCCAACGACCGTCTGTGCATCCCCCGCATCCCCGAGGAGGACTTCGTGCAGGCGGTGAAGGCTGTCGTGAATGTGGACAAGGACTGGATCCCCTCCGAGCCCGGCACCAGCCTCTACGTCCGTCCCTTCGTCATCGCCACGGATGAATTCCTGGGCGTGGCTCCCTCCAAGAACTACCTGTTCATCATCATCCTCTCTCCCTCCGGCGCTTACTACGCCAGCGGTCTGAACCCCGTAGGCATCTGGATCGAGGATGAATTCGTCCGTGCGGTGCGCGGCGGCATCGGCTTTGCCAAGACCGGCGGCAACTACGCGGCCTCCCTCAAGGCCCAGGTGAAGGCTCACGACGCGGGCTTCAGCCAGGTGCTGTGGCTGGACGGCGTGGAGCGCAAGTACATCGAGGAAGTCGGCGCGATGAACATCTTCTTCAAGATTGCCGGCAAGATCGTGACCCCCGCCCTGTCCGGCTCCATCCTGCCGGGCATCACCCGCAACTCCGTGCTGACGCTGTGCCGCGACTGGGGCTACGAGGTGGAGGAGCGCAAGGTCTCTGTGGATGAGCTGATCGAGGCCCAGAAGAACGGCACCCTGGAAGAGGTCTTCGGCACCGGCACTGCGGCTGTCATTTCCCCCGTCGGCAAGCTCCGCTATGTGGACGAGGTGATGACCATCGGCGACGGCGGCATTGGCGAAGTGTCCCAGAAGCTGTACGACACCGTCACCGGCATCCAGACAGGCAAGGTGGCCGATCCCTACGGCAACTGGCACGTCTGCGTGGAGGACTGATTTGCATCAAAAAATCCCTGAGAAGCATGCTTCTCAGGGATTTTTGTGTGCCGGGGTCAATCGGTCGTCTTCTGGAACTCCAGGGTATAGCCATTGGGGTCGGAGAGGAAGAAGGAATACACAGGGAAGCGCGGATGGTGGGCTGGCGGATTCTTGAGGCCGATCACAGGCTTATTGCGCAGGGCTTCATACATGGCGTCCACATCCGGGATGGAAGACAGGTTGAAGGAGATGCACTCGCCGGTGGCCATAGGACGATCCGGTCCGTACTGCACGAAGGCCAGATACCCGCGCCCGCAGTCAAACCAGATCAGGGTATCAAGCTCCTTATACACGGGCAGGCCCAGCACGCCGGCGTAATAGGCCTTTGTTTCCTGCAGATTCCGGCAAGGGAAGAAGATCACGCTGGATTCAATGATCATGGGGACACTCCTTTCATGGGTCATACTGCTTCTATTGTACCCCGGCACGGTAGAATTGGCAAGGCGGAAGAATACATCATTTGTACAGCCAATCAGCGCCGTCTTCCTTGACACGCGCGGCGGGATGCATCATAATAGATACGTTTCAAAAGGAGGAGTCTCCATGACCATCATTGATACCCACGCCCATATCTACCCGGACAAGATTGCCCTCAAAGCTGCGAAAAGCATCGGCGAATTTTATGAGATCGACATGCACCTGGACGGCACGGTGTCCTCCCTCCTCAAGGTGGGGGAGGAGGCGGGCGTCAGCCGCTGGCTGGTGCATTCCGTCGCGGTGACCTGGGAGCGATCCCGTTCCATCAACGACTTTATTGCCTCCGCCGTGGAGGCACATCCGGAGAAGTTCATCGGCTACGGCTCCATCCACCCCGATCATCCGGAGATGGAGAAGGAGCTGGACTACATGCTCTCCCGGGGCCTGCGCGGCGTGAAGCTCCACCCGGATTTCCAGCATTTCCTGCTGGATGATCCCCAGGCCATCCGCCTGTTTGCGGCCATGGCAGAGCGTAAGCTGCCCCTGCTGGTGCACACCGGCGACACCCGCTACCCCTACAGCGAGCCGGAGCGCATGGCCCGCGCGCTGGACGCAGTACCCGGCCTGACCGCTATCTGCGCCCACTTGGGCGGCTGGTCCCGCTGGGATGCGGCCTGGCAGGTGCTCGCCGGCAGGGAGAACGTCTATGTGGACTGCTCCTCCAGCCTGTATGCCCTGGGCGCGGAGGAAGCAGCCAATGTTATCCGACGCTACGGCGCGGATCGGGTTTTCTTCGGCACCGACTACCCCATGTGGACGCCCCAGGAGGAAATCGCCCGCTTTATGGCTCTTCCCCTCACCGACGAGGAGCGGGAGATGATCCTGCACCGGAACTTCGAACGGTTTATCGGCGAGAATGAATGAAGATATAGCTGACGCATATGGATATTTGGTGTGCAGCGGACAGCAGCAACCCGGGCCGAGTTCCCGCATACCAAGCAGCCGCTTCGCGATGGCGAGGCGGCTTTGTGATTCCTCTGAAGACGCTGCACCTGAAAAAATTGACGAATGGCTGTCACATTTTTGATTGACGTGTGTATATACGGATGTACATCGCCGCATGTGATGCTGTCGAAAACGATGGAGAAGCATGCAGAACGGAAGTGAAAAAACAAGAAGTGTACAGAAAATGCAACAATAAAAGCGGAAAAATGTAACCGTTACAGGTAGACTTTCGAGGCTGAATATGATATCATATTGACAAGCTGTAAATAGCGCTACTTTTGCGTGCCAACATGCGGAAGAGCCGGAAAGACGGGAGATCATAAGCATCGGGATGGTGTGTGCGGAGGCATCGACATGCGGGACTGAAAATATGCCTGCAGAGTTGAAAAACCGCAGCACAGAGGCCCTTTTCGCGCATTCCCGTCAGGCTCGATATGAGGGCATAAGTGGTATTTGCGGATTTGTCAGGGAGGAACGAATGATGAAGAGACTCATTTCCTTGGTACTGTGTGCGGTGCTGCTGCTGGGCTGCATGACCTTTGCGCAGGCAGAAACGCAGCAGACTAGCTCTGCTGTTGACATTGTGCTGCTGATGGATCACAGCGGCTCGATGTTCAATGATAATGGCAATGACAAGGAAGGCTACCGCCTGGATGCTGCCCAGATGGTGATCGCGCTGCTGGGCAACAACGGAAGCCGTGTGGCTTTCGTGCCTTTTGCTGCCCGCGTTTATGAGGATGCGGATAAGGAGTTCACAACCATCCGCAGGCCGGAGGACTATAACGCCAAAATGAAGGAATGCGAACGCCTTCGCGCAAACACAAAAGGCGGAGCTGCGGGGGAGAACACCGGCGGCACCGACTTTGCCGAGGCGCTGGCGTATGCCTACAACCTGCTGGCGTCCCGCAGTGCCAGCGAGACCAATCAGCCCATGATTATCCTCCTGACGGACGGCGGATTGGAGATTGCGGTTAATAAGGGAACCCCCTCTGAGCAGCATTACCTGCAGAAGCGCTATTATGTGTGGAACGGGAATACCAGGATGTTTGACAGGACCGCGGAGAAGGTCAACGTTGCCCAGAACCGGACGCTGTACAGGGCCAACCGGGCCTATTATGCAGAAGAGCTGCTGGATGAAGTGGTTCTGCGCTGCGCGGAAAGCGGATATCCGGTGTATTCTGTGGCGGTTCCGGATGGCACGAAAACGGAGCATTTTGAGACGCTCCGTCAGATCTCCAACAATACGTATGCCGGTGAAGCGATTCTGATTACCGAAGGTCTGCAGCAGCTGCCCACGTACTTTGGTAACATGTTCGCCGATCGAATTGGTTCCAGCGAGCTCAAGGAGCTTTATGCCAAGCCTGTTCCGGGTACTGAAAATGACTACGAAGTGGAGTTCGTGATCCCCAATGACTCCGTCATGGAAGCAAACCTCTTTGTGGCCAAGGATAGCATTGGCAGCAGCTACCTGGTGGATCCGGAGGGCAAGCGGGCGAATTCCGGCGGCGGCGTGACCATTCTGGAGTCCAAGAACTTCATTCTGTACAAGCTGACCAGCCCCAGCCCGTACGGCATTTGGAAGCTGCGCTTTACCCGTGTTGAAAAGCCCAATGCCAAGGATGCCAACGAGAACATCTCCTTTAATCTGCTCTATAACTACGATGTGGTTCTGCACGGTGCGGTGGCAAAGGCCGGCGCCTATGACAGCGACGGCACCTCTTTCGCCCGCGGCGATGAGCTGAAGTTCTCCGCCCGCTTCTGGGATAATCGCAAGAACGGCTACAGTGAAGACCGCACGCTTTATGATTATCCGGACGATCCCACTTCCAGGGCGGATGACGACTTCCAGATGAAGGCCACCTACCAGCTCTACCGCGTGGATGGCAACGGGAACGAGTCCAGGGTGGATGGAAATAATACAAGCGGCACGCTGGCCGTCGAAGAAACGCCGCTCCAGTTCGCGGTGACCCTTGATATGAAGAAGATCAGGGAGAACGACGGTTACAATGTCCTCCCTGAAGGCGAGTACTTCATGAAGCTGGATGTGGAAGGCTGCGGTCTGACCCGTGAAGTCAAGATCCCCTTCACACTGACGGATACCCCCCCTTCCAACCATGTGAGCGAGATTGTTCTGGAGCATTATGTTGACCGTGAGGAAAACGACGATGTGCAGATGTTCTCGCTGGCCCAGTACATCATGGATGCGGATAACGACAGCCTGGTGAGCGAATTCGTCCAGACCTCTGGTACGGAGGTTGCAACGCTGACCTACAATGGTCAGACGCTGGTCTCCACTATCCTGGCGGATGATCAGGGTATTCATCACTCCGGTACGGTGACGGGCAAGCTGAAGGTCAAGCAGACCCGGGACAATGATGAAACCTTGATTAACGTTACAGTCAATGTCATCTCTGCCAACGATGAGATGTACAACCGTTGGAACCTGCGGGCGACGGCAGACGGCAAGGCGACGGGCGCGGTGATCGACAAGGACACCGAGTTTGACATCAAGCTGGAGCTGCACAAGGCCCAGGAGCATGATGTTCTGGAGACGGATGCGGCAGAGCTGGCCAAGGTGGAAGCGACGATCCGCATCATGAATGCCGACACGCATGAAAGCATTCCGAGCATCACCGTTGTGCCGGATGAAGGCGGCATCTTCACCTACACCCATACGACCGGTCTGAATGCGGGCGAATGGGATGTCACGATCGAACTGTGGCAGCGGGAACCCAAGCTGATTATCAAGACCGCAGAGACCAATTTCAAGGTGGAGAACCACGCGCCCGTTGCCCAGGCTGAGCCTGTGGAGATGACCATCAACTTCAATGCGCTGCCGGACTTCCTGTCCTTCCTGGGCACTGCTTCCACGGAGGAAGAACGCACGCTGGATATGAGCACGTTCTTCACGGATGCGGATAACGAGACGCTCAACTATCAGATCGTGGCGGATGTGAACGAGTCGCTGCTCACGATCAATCGCGATGGCGCCAAGTGGGTGCTGAAGCAGGCCAATGGCGTGCGGTACCTCAATACGGTGAACTTCGAGGTCATTGCGTATGACAATGACGCTGCGGACTCCAACACATCGGTCAAGTTTGAGATCCATCTGGTGAGCCTGATGGATCTGTGGACCTACCGCGGCCTGCTGGGCCTGGCGGCGCTGGTGGCCTTCATCATCCTGGTCAGCATCATCCGTCAGATCCGCAAGCCCAAGTTCCCCCGTGCGACCCTGGGTGTGCGCGAGGGCAACAGCGACTACGATACCAGCACCTACGAACTCATGCCCAGCAAGAAGCCTCTGCCCCTGGCGGCTGTCGTGATGACGGATACCGCTGCCAAGTTCGGCATCAGTGCCAATGCGCTGACCAACATCATGCTGGTGCCCGTCCGCTCCCTGAATGGCAGCATCGGCGTGCGCCTGAACAAGAAGATGGATGACGTGAGCGTGGCCCTGACCACCAAGAGCGTCGGCAAGGGCAAGAAGCCCGCGATCTGGGTGCCTGGCGATTCGCTGGTCCTGAACAGCCGCAACAATACCACCGGCGCTGAGCTGAATGTCGTCCTCTTCCCGCCGGAGGCTCCCGTGCCCGGCGGCAACGTGGTGAACGAGGGTCCCTTCGACCTGGCGGGTGACGGCGACTTCGGGGGCTTCAACAGCGATGTGAACGCCTTTGGCGCCAACGATATGACCGGCTCCTTCGGCGGCCTTGCGCCCACGGATTCCTTCAGCGCCCCCGCCGCGAGTGACAGTGGCTTCGGCTCTTCCTCCAGCGACGACAACGGCTTCACCGAGAGCTTCCCGACCAGTGAGGAAAGTAAGGATGACTTCGGCGGCTTCTGATGCCTGCGAAAGTCATAGGCGATAAGTGATCATATTTTCTTGAAAGGATAGGTGGAACTCATGTCTCAAGTAAATGAACTGCAGAAGAACATCCAGCAGGACGAGCTGCTCGATATTTCTGTCGAGCGCGTGAAGAAGCTGCCGGTTCCTCTTCTGGTGATTGGCCTGGGCGGCACTGGTGCCGGCATCGTCAATACCATCAAGACGACTTTTGCCCAGCGTTATGTCCTGCCCAAGGATAAGAACGGCCAGAATATCCCGATCCCGGAGCATACTGCCTACCTGGTGGTGGATACCGACTCCAACGCCAAGGGATCCCTGGACAACAACGAGTTTGTCAACATCACCGTGCCCGGCCTGGCGGACATCCTGCACCCCGCCAGCCGTGACTTCAACCTCTCCCGCGCGGAGAATGAGTGGGTCAACGCCAACCTGAATGCTGCGGCTTCCGGCATGGGCGCGGGCACCTACCGTCAGTCCGCCCGCTTCATGCTGAACCGTCAGTACAATGCGGTCAGCACCGCCATCAAGGGTGCGCTGACCAAGATCAGCACCGTGCAGCATGGCGCTGCCGAGCGTCTGGGCCGTATTGAGATCGTGATCTGCACCGGCATCTGCGGCGGTACCGGCTCCGGCACCTTCATGGATATCCCTCAGATTGTCCGTCATATCATGGCGACGGAGCCTGCGCTGTCCGGCCGTGATTACAAGATCACCGGCTACATCGTCATGCCTGACGTGTCCTTGATTCCCCTGGCGGGCAACCCTCTGGCCGACGCGCTGCGCATGAACGGCTATGCCGCCCTGAAGGAGCTGGACTTCTGGATGCAGGTGGGCGACCACAAGACCCCCTACACCATGCAGTTCACCGACGGCACCAAGGTTGACTGGACCATGCCCCCCTATGACAACTGCATCCTGATGAGCGGCCGCTCCGTGGAAGGCACCGCCTTCACCAACGCTGCCCGCGTGGTGCAGACCACCATCGCCGAGAACCTGCTGCACTACCTCGCCAATGAGATTCCTGCCAAGGATTCCAAGGGCGAAGCGCAGTACACCTACATCAGCTACGAAGATAACCTCAAGCAGACCGTGAACATCATGGCCAAGCGTCTGCCTGTGAAGTACGGCTACCGTGCCATCGGCGCCTGCTCCAAGCGCATCCCCAAGAAGAAGACCCTGTACTTCGAGGGCGTGCAGCTCTTCAATACCTTCCTGCCCATGCGCGATGAGTACGGCCGTCTGGCTCCCAGCGACGCCCTGCTCAAGGACGGCCAGAGCGTTGCCCGCGCCCAGGCCATCATCGGCAATGTGCAGCAGCTCCATGCCAACTTTGCCAAGGACCTGACCCTGCCCGGCTTCTGCAATGTGACCGCGGCGGACAAGCCCCGCATTGAGGCCATGCAGCAGATGCAGCAGCGTCCCCACGATCAGGAGAACATCAAGCCCACCATGTGGGTGGACTCCATCGTGAAGCCTGCCGCCGGCGTGACCGCAGAGAACTATCTCCAGGCCGCCTGGAAGCGCTTTGAGGACTTCTGCGCCTCCGTGATGAGCAAGCCGGAGCTGGGCCCCTATGCCCTGCGCGACTACCTGGATCACCCCGACAAGGGCCTGATCAAGGAGCTGGAGGCTCAGGTGCTGTCCTGGCAGAACCTGGCCCGTAAGTTCAAGAATGATCTGACCCCCCTCAAGCAAGCCTGTACGGCTACCTGGCCGGACTTTGAGCATCCGCCGCTGCTGGGCCGCACCAAGGCGATCGAGGCCTATCTGCAGAACCTGAACAACTACTACTCCGGCTTGCGCAAGACCGGCTTCATGGAAGCGCATGCCCGTGCCGCCCAGCTGCTGCTGATGCGCGTCAACGAGTACCTGACCCAGGGCCTCAAGCCCATGTGCAGCGACGTGGAGCGTCTGTACGACATGTTCAACGAGACGCCCGCTGACGATCCTACCTTGGGCTCCGACGTGCTGGATGTGGAGATCCTCAAGCCCCGCATTGAGCAGCAGTTCGCCTCCAGCAACGAGAACAAGCGCATCACGCTGGCGTTCCTGAAGGCGTTGTGCCTGGAGTCTCTGAAGAATGTGCCCAACAAGGATTCCGGCACCTCCGGCGTGACCTTCACCTATCGCAAGGAAGGCCGCGAGAACGTGCTGGACGTCATGCGCGACACCCTCAACGAGTGCTTCGACGGCATCAACAACCAGTCCCTGGATGCGCTGATGGTGCAGGCTGTGGGCGAGGATGTAGGCCTGCAGCAGGACTTCATGAAGGACATCGCCGACTCCGTGATGACCAGCGCCCATCCCCTGTTCAGCCAGGACGGCGCCAGCGCCGGCGAGGTCAAGGCCGACTATTCCTACCTCTCCGTGCCGGATAATGCGCCTGAGCATATCAAGTACTTCAACCAGATCCTTGCCGTTGAGCATGTCCAGGCCAAGGGCAGCTCCCTGCGCGACCACATCAACTGCCTCATGGCGTGGGATGGTCTGCCCATATACCGCTACAGCATGATGCAGGAGCTGCGCCAGGCGTATGCCAACGGCCTGGTGAAGCCCGAGGTCAGCATGGGCGTCCATCTGGTGTGGAACGGCAACAGCGACGCGGAGTACACCAACAACTGGTGCCGTCTGCCCGAGCCCCGTCCCTTCTTCTTCTTCTCTTCCCATGGCGATGCTGTGGAAGAGAATGCCTGGAACGAGGCCCGCGCCATGACCGAGCGTGCCATCAAGTGCGGCATGCTGGAGGTCAACACCAATAACATCGCGCCTGTGTTCAATCTGCATGTGTTCTGGACCGACATGCACCGCAATACCCCCGTGCCCGCCAACGTGCTGGCCAACCGTGTGCAGAGCATCCTGGACCAGAAGATGGATCCCGCGACCGGCGCGACCCTGACCCCCGATCAGAAGCTGGCGATGATCAAGGCCTACGAGGCAGAGTCCGTCGTCACCACCCTGGAGCCCGGCAAGTCCTCCGAGTGCATGGCGGCTTACCTGGGCCTGGTTGGTCAGGACATCGATCCCTGGGCCACCGAGGTTGCCATTGATCCCATGCGCCGTGCCAAGGCCCAGCAGAACCACAAGCAGCTGTCCGAGCTGATGGCCGCTGCGGTGCTGAGCGCCAATCCCCGCCTGCTGCTGGTGCTGAAGAACCAGCTGGAGGGCTTCGAAGTGATTGCCAAGGCGAAGGACGAAATCGAGGGCCAGACCAAGATCTGGGCGCCCCGTATCGCCTATGCCGAGACCTATGCCAAGATGATGGTCCATGGCCTGCTGCGCTTCTCTGCGGTTGGCGCGACCTTCACCGACGACATGGGCACCATGACCCCTGTGCTCCAGGAGGTCCTGGTGAAGGACGACCTGAAGGCTCAGAGCGTGTTCACCAAGGTGGGCGCTTATCTGGCCGACCTGCCCGAGAGCAACCAGGTCCGTATGCTGCTTGATCATCAGGTGCAGATGAAGGAAGCCGAGTTCGCGCAGAAGGACCTCACCGGTCTGCTGACCAAGGAAGACTGCACCACTGGCATCGCCATCTGCGACCGCATGAAGACCCTGGTGGAGAACGAGCTGCGCCAGAAGAAGGCTGCCCTGACCCAGCTGGGCGCCGATGTGGCCACGCTGAACAAGTGCATTGCCATGCTGACTGCCGTGACGAACTTCTTCGAGCAGCGCAAGGGCCAGCTGACCTTCGCCATGCAGATGATGATCTGATCCCTGTTATTTCATACGCCACCCGACACAGCATTTTGCTGTGTCGGGGGCATTCCATTTCTTGATACAGGAGGTATCCTGCCTTGCCTTTCACACCGCATAACATCAGCGCCATCGTTCTGTATGGCAAGAAATCCTGTAACCGACTGCTGGAGTTTCTGAATCACTGGCAGACGATCCTGGTGGACCATGCGTGGGATCGCTATCTCTTTTTGTGCGTTACGGCCGAAAATGAAGATTGGCAGTTCCCCGGAGAGGGCGATATCACTCCTGGTACGCAGGAGCTGCTCAACAAGCAGATCGTGCGCTGCATGCACATCAAGCTCAAGGCCGATCAGCCTCAAACCTGGATGATGCCGACCAATTTCCTGGAGGATCTGGGCTTCAAGCTGAGCATCGGCAAGGTGATGGTGCATGTTCTGTGTGATGACCTGAGCACTGCGCCGCCTGCGGAAGCTGCCATTTCCCTGGCGGAATCGGCGGTGAACACGCTTGGCAGGGGCAATGTGCACTGCCTGTACTACCTGATGCTGCGGGATCATCTTGCGGCCCGCAAGCAGCAGAAGAAGCTGGTGCTGGAAATCAGCAAGCGTCAGCCCGAGGCCATTGTGTACCTGCTCAGCAACGTGGCGCAAGATGGCGCCCGTCTGCATAAGTACGAGATCCGGCGTGCAGCCATGTGTGAGATTCTGGTGGCTTCTGACGGCAGAAGACACTACCATCCGCCAATGGTGTATTCTCTGGGCTATACCAGCCTGAACGCCAACGACCAGGAGCTCCTCTCCCTTCGCCGCAACGCCATTGCCAACAAGCTGCGGGAGCATTATGAGGAGCCCATTACCAAGCTGGAAGCCTGGAACATCCTGACCATGGAAACCGGTCAGGCCCCCCATGAGTTCAATGATTTCACCATCCCCAGCGCTGTGACAGCCTGGGTGGAGAGCATTGCCAACAAGTTCGTGATCAGCCCGAAGAATCGCGAATTGGAAAACCTTCGCCTTCTGTCCGGCATTACTACCCCTGAAGCTGCGGTTGGCCTGACAGAGGCATGCAAAAAGTTCTTTGATGTGAATATGACAGCCCGTACCGACATTGCCCTGCGCAGAAAGGTGGATAACCACATTGCCAATGTGGTTGCCAGGCTGCGCCAGTGCATCAACATGCAGGGCTTCCCCCTTGCGATGCTGCACAGCATGATGGACGCGCTGAAGAATATAGACAAGAAAAACGATCAGCAGATTGTTGTGGCTCTGCCCAAAAAGAAGATCTTCCAGCCCAAGGATGAGTATCTCAGCCAATGCGCACACCTGGTAGCAGAACAGGTGCGGACGGTGCATGTGTCCCGCGCAGCAGCGAAGGTCGCGGCTTGCCTGGCCGTCGGCTTCAAGCGCGTGGAGAATATCATCGAGAAGGTGCAGAGCGGCGACAATTTCGCTCATCTGCTGACGGAGCATACGGTGCTGGCCGCTGAGGAGGTCAACCTCCAGGGCAAGTACCCCAAGTACTCCGCTGCCATTGCAGATACCATTCACGACGGCGCGCTGCACCTCTTCGGTAAGGACTGGCTGCAGAGCGCGGGTACCATCTATACCGAGGATTTCAAGGTGGATGCGGCTGCGGTCCGCAAGCTGATGGAGCAGGGCGTGAACGTGCTGCACAAGCATATGCCCAACGGCTTCAACACCACCTTCATGGATGCGCTGCACACTGAGTTTGATACGGATACCGCCATGAGCGCCTTCCTGGATCATTACCTCTTCAACAGCAGGCGCCATATGTTCAACTGTCCCTTCATCACGCCCTCTACCCTGGATGACGACATCATGTACTATGTGGATGATGATCTGGTCAGGATGCCCTGGGTGGCGGCGCAGGGAGACAAGGCCATCGTGGCCAACAACGATAACATTGAGAAGCTGGCCTTCGTGAAGCTGAATCAGTCGCTGGAATGGCTGGCAAATCAGTGGCCGGGCGAGAACCGCTACTTTGGTGAGCATGATGACCGAATTGGCGGTATTGGCGGCACCTGGATTGGTGACAGCGTGGGCGGCAGCAAGGCCAGTTATGCGGCCTACACGCCGGAGGCCCCCAAGGCAGCAGCCGGAACGGAGGGGAATCCCCGCAACATCCACCTGGTCCGCAACGGCGACAGGTTCCTGCTTTGCTGGAACTGGGAAGCAGGCGTCGAAGCGGTGCTGGTATCCATCAACGGCCAGCATGCTGTACCGATGGCTGCGGGCACCTACAATCTCTCGGGCGGCATGGATGTGACCGACAGCCTCAAATTTGGCCGCAATGAGTTCGAGCTGAAGCGCAAGAACCTGGCGCCCTACGGCAAAGTCAGCCTGTGCGGCAAACAGTACCCGGTCAAGTTCAAATTTGTGTCTTCCCCCAAGGGCGGAGTTCAGCTGAAGTTGGACGGCCGCATCCCCCCCAACACATCGCTCCTGCTGGGCGAGTGCACCGCAAAGGATACCTACTGTTTCTATCCCGTGGCGGCCAGAGGTCTGACAGGCGCCGTCAACTACGATGGTCTGATGCTGATGGGCACCTATAAGCTGATGGTTTCCCCGGAGGATAAGTTCCCGCTGGTCAATCCGGTGCAGGATATCAGCCTTTGATCACAGCAGATTAACGAAAGAGAGGCCAAGAATATGGCAGTACATGCTTTCATTTGCCCCTATTGCGGCAAAAAGATTGACGAGTCGAACATCCTCTTTGTGTACGATGGCTATCCCACCCTGTATGCGGATACGGTGCGCTTCAACTTCCTGACGAAGTGTTCCTCCCAGTGGCCTTTTGACAACGGCGATCGCTTCAGGGGTCTGTACTTCCATCCCGTGCCGGAAAACACCAAATACGAGGACTCCAAGCACGTGCCCGTGGTGACCTATGCCCGTCTGTCTGCGGGCCTCACGCCCCGTGAGCTGGCTGACCCGGATATGCTCAATGCCACCGGCGAAGAGAAGCCCGAGCCCAATGACGATCCTGTTGCGATTTCCAACCGTGCCTGCCCCCACTGCCACTGCCGCCTGCCCAACAACTACGGCGTATATGACACCATGTTCGTGAGCATGATGGGCGGCCGTGCTGCGGGCAAGACCGCCTTCCTGCTGGCGATGATCCATCAGCTTTCCACCCAGCTGCCCTCCCGCGCGCTGGGCAGTGCGCAGCTGCACGCGGAAAGCCAGATCTTCTACAACCTGCAGAACGAATACTACCAGTCCCACAACGGCACCACCCTGCCTACCCCCAAGGACGAGCGCCTCTTCCCCTTCGTGTTTGAATACACCTACTTCAACAACAATGTCACGAAGAAGTGCTTTGTCGTGATTTACGATATCGCAGGTGAAGGTATGTCCCAGCCGGACTACCTGCTGGGTCACCTGGGCATCAAGCAGGCCAAGACTGTGCTGCTGATGCTGGATCCCAACATGCTTAACGTTGGCGGCTACGACGCTGCCATCCATTCCATCGCCAAGGACACCATCGAGCCCGCCCCCGGCATGGAGAATCAGTATGACTCCGAAGCCACGGCCGAGAGCCATGACTTCTATGATTCCCCGCTGACGGCCTTCCTGGCACAGTCGGTTGTGGCCAACCGTACCCTGGGCGTTCTGGAGGATGTGCGCAACGTCATCGCCGTGACCACCAAGATGGACCAGCCTCTGATGGTTGAGCCCAAGCACTTCGGCGGCAACTGCATCCTCAAGGAAGACCTGGGCAATGCCCACCAGGGCGGCCTGGATCTGGCGGTGATCAACAAGGTGCACAGCGATGTGAGCACCTTCTATGAGCGCTACCATCTCGGCCTGGTGGACGCCGTGCGCGCTGCCTTCTCCGGCGGCCAGCAGGAAAAGGTGAAGGTGATCGCCCTGGCGTGCAGTACCTACACCCGTGTTCCCGGCGAGAACATCAGGTTCACCAACGGCTTCCAGGAGGCCGCCCCCAAGCACCGCATTATCGAGCCCTTCCTCGTGCTGCTGCACCTGGCCGGTATGATTCCGGTGCGCGGCGCCAAGCCTGAACCTCGTCCTGATCCCAAGCCCATCAAGGATGACGGCAAGGGTGGCAAAGGCGGCAAGGGTGGCAAGAAGAAGGAAAAGGGCGGCTGGTTCGGCCGGAAAAAGGACAAGTAATAATCCCTTGATAGTATGAGGTGATCGTGTATGAATGCAGCCTATCGTCTGATGGGTAACTTCCCCTCCCGAGGCTTTGGCGACAGCCTGTCCTCCGCCGACTTCAACAGCAGTGCGGCGATTGTCAGCGGCAAGGACGCCCGTCTGCCCATGAGCGGCGCGCCCCGTGTTCGTACGCCCCAGGCGCCCGGCGAGGTCACGGAAGCATATCATGCCTATGAGATTCACCCGCTGAGCTATGGCCAGCTGACGGTGATGTACTCTGCAACGGGCTCCATGATGCAGGTCAATGGTGCGGCAACCCGCCCCTGCACCTACACCAATGCCGTGACCTGGACGGGGGAGGGCGTCCCCGCGTATGTCTCCGGTGACGAGGCGATGTGCAGCATGCTGCGCTACAACGACTTTGTCACCCTGCAGGAGCTGTGGGTGCTGCCCAAGGATGTGAGCAGCCTGCCCCCCAAGCCCTGGGTGGAGGATGCCGCTGTCAAGCTGGATTACACCCTCACTGCGCCGGTGAGTGACGAGATGCTGCGCTCGCTGCTGGTTAACTATTGGCGCGCTGCGTCGCTGCAGTTCTTCGGCCCCTGGGATTCGGGCAAGCGTATGGCCTGCCTGTACCAGGATGATCTGCTGATGAGCCATGTTTCCAACCGCGACCGTACCTTCACCGTGTGCATCTCCCATGAGGATGACTGCCATGCCCTGGTGCCCCAGGCAAAGGGCTTCCTGTGGCAGATGATCCTTAAAAATCTGCCCGCGCAGATCCGCAATATCACCTCGGTGGCGGCGGCTGTGCCCATGCAGCATGCCCTGTCCCTGTACCGTGATGCGGCTATGTGCGTGGTCTATCCCACGGCGGACGCTACCTTTGATTTCAACACCGGCAAGTTCCCTGCGCTGGAGGTGGACGAGGATCGCTTCATGCAGCAGGTGCTCAAGGGCAACCAGGGTGCACTGCTCAAGCAGATGCATACCCGTTTTGCCTCTCTTACCGGCAAGATGCTGCTGGATGAGTGCCCCTTCATGGCAGATTTTGACCTGGCCCTGGCGCTCTACCGCATCGAGAATACGGCGGATGATTGGACGCTGCTGTCCAACTGGTATGCGGTGCATCGTCATCTGGGTCAGCGCCATGAGATCCAGGGCGATATGGCTGCCCGCGTGATGCAGGATGTGGATGAGTACGTTGCCAGCCGCCTGCGCGGCCGTGAGACGGAAGTGGCCCAGCTGCTGACCAGCCAGAAGGATCGCCTCAATGGCCTCAAGGCCGCTGGTCTGCAGTCCTTCCTGTGGGAAAAGGCGACTTATTCTGCCGGCAGCTACTGCGAGGTGCCCGCCCGGATTACCCTCGCTTGCCAGGGCATGGAAGGCGCGGTGTTCTTCACTGAGCTGCCTGCTGCCAAGGCTGTGCCGGAGAATGATGTGGCCGTGCAGCGCATGGCGGGCCTGCTTTCCTCGGTGCTGAATGCTCACTACCTGAACGGGCGGCTGACGGATCAGCAGATCAAGCAGATCAAGGTGCGCGGGCAGGAAATCTACCGTACCTGCAAGCCCTTCCACGATGCGATGGCGATGTATCTGGCCACTTATCAGAACAGGCATCCCGAAGATCGCATTCGCCTGCTGGATCTGGCGACCCAGTATCTGGACGCGGATGAGCAGGCTGCAGAGGCCCTCAAGATGCTGGCCGGTCGTCTGGATCAGCCCGTAACGACCCAGGAGAGCGAAGCCATCAGTAGCCTCTGGGCCCGTCTGAAGCATCCTGCGGTCGTCCAGAACGAGCTGAATAACTACATTGCGGCGCTGTATGTGCGCTACTTTGACGACCTGAGCGTCGTCAGTCAGAGCGTCAGCAAGCTGGGTGCGAACATCACCGGCGCGCTGGTGAAGGTGTTCTCCGAGGAACCCGGCTGCAGCCTGCGTGTGAATGGAAAGAACTTTGCCAGCATCCTGGGCCAGGACGATAAGGCTGACTGCCTCCTGGCGGCGGCACGCAACCTGGCGGAGGTGGAGCCGGCGTACCGTGCGTACCTGGCATATCAGCTGAAGCTGTCCGTGCGCAGCGGCGAAAGCCTGTATCATTGGATCGTTGATATGATCAACCGCTCGCTGCATACCCGGATGTACCATGGCGCGGAGGTCAAGGGCGCATTCCTGGCCTGGTGCACCGAGCTGGTGATGGACTACACGCTGAACTATGCCCTGGCAGCCAAGCGTCTGCCGGAGAAGGAAGCCTTTGGCCGTATGCTCAAGCTGGCAACGGAGAAGTCTCCTGTGTTCAGCCGCCGCATGTCCATGGTGCTCAATGTGTATGAGACGCTGCTGCAGGCAAACGCTCCCGAGGCGGAGCGCCAGGCACAGCAGCTGGCACCCTACCTGACCGGAATCCAGAGCGGCACCATGCTTCAGCAGGTGACCAGCACCTATGTTGGCGTGCTGCTGCAGAATGAGATGCAGAAGGCCAAATTCTGGGATGTGATGAACCGCAAGGACGTCATTTCCCACCTCCAGCGGACTGGTGCCCTGCCCAAGCAGATCTTCGACAAGGCGACCAGGCAGGCTGCGGCGGTTTGCATCCGGCAGGAGATGGCGGCGATTCCCCAGCCCTCGGGATACCGGGCGCTGTTCAATGACTACGCCTCTTCGGAGAATCGCTTCAAGCGCAGCTTCGGCATCGCAGACTTCCAGACCGATGCGACCATCTCTGTGCTGTGGCATGAGGTGGCTGCCCAGACCTTCCTGGAGCGATTCGAGGGATTCTTCCAGGCCTGCACCAGCATTGATGAGGCGCGCAGCCTGCTGGAGGTCGCAGAGAACACCATCGGCGTGCGCCAGAAGGCGAACGACGCCCAGACGGGCCGCATCATCCGCCTGCTGAAGGATGTGCAGTCTGCTATTCACAACCTGCCGGATGAGCGGCAATTGTTTAACCGGATGGTGGCAATGGCGATGAGCCTGCGCGTCACCCAGTCTGACAAGGCGCTGAAGCTGGTGAAGCATGAGTGCGATCTGGCGCTGGAAAGAGAAAACAACTTTATCCGCCGCGCAGGGCTGTGCCTGCTGCATTCCATGCAGTTCAACGGCTATAACTGGATCAGCTTCCTGCGCCTGATGCAGCCCGGTGCGGACGATATGATGCACAACCCCTATGCGGTGAGCAATCTGCCGCTGCTGGCAACCGTCAGCGGTGTGCTCCGGCTGCTGGAGAACACCCAGACGCCTGATAATCTGCTGCAGAGCTTCACGCATTACCTGCGGCAGGATGTGAACATGGCGACTTATACCGTGGCCGTGCGCAAGGATCAGAAGGCACTGGCACTGTATTTCCCGGGCATGGAGAACAGCGCTTCGCTCTGTGCGTGGCTGGACAACTGATCTGCTGGCGCACAAGGATGAATGGAGGAAGAATCTGCTATGTTTGACAAGGAACCCAATTGGTTTGCAGCTGGCGCAGGGGTAGCGTATGTTCTGGCCTTCCTGTTTTTGCCGCTGTATACCTGTATCGGCCTGGTGCCCTTTACGGGCATGGCGCTGCTGGAGAGGGCGCCTGTGGTGGTGTTCCTGCTGATCTGCGGATTGCTGATGATTGCCAGCGGCCTGCTGGTGGAGTGGAGAATCAGCCTGGGCATCGGTGCAGTCAGCACGCTGCTCACTCTGATCTTCGGCTTGGTTGGCAGCAGCGTGGTATCCAACGGTTTACCCACTGAGATGGGCTATGGCGCGGTGATTTGCATCGTGCTGGGTGTTGTCTACTGCGTGCTGGAGCTGGTGATGGGCAATGTGCGCAAAAAGAAGATCCAGGCACAGCTGTGGGATTCCCAGGATGGGCAGGGCGCCCAGGAGTTCTCCTCCGTGGATTTCTTCTGATTCCCTCTCCATAGAAGCATTGTGATTGTAGGAGTTGGCTGCTATGCAGAAACATTGGAAGATGATTGTTGCGCTGTTGCTGGCGCTCATGATGCTGATGTCCTCCGTTGGTATGGCGGAGGATGGCGTTGGCGTGCCTGCCGGAAATGAAACTGGCGTGACGGAAGATGCGCCTGGCGAGAAAAACGCTGAGGGAGAAGCAGCTGCGCCCGTAGTGACGGCGGCTCCTGCCGCCGGTACGGTGGAGGAAGAAGGGCAGGGAAATGCTGCCCCTCCCGCACAGGGTGATGCAGTGGAAAACCTTGAAACGACGGCGACGCCTGCCCCGGTAGTGACGGTTGTTCCTCCTGCGCAGCCCACGCCGGAAATCTCGGAGGCGCCCACGGGCGAGCCTGATAACGGCGCCGCGGAGGGAAATCCTGCTGAGGATGAAGCGACGGCAACGCCGGACGCCGACCTGGATGCCTCCATTGAGATTGATCCGGGCGAGGCGGAAACTGCCCCCACGCCTGAACCCACGAAGGCGCCGCCGGAGCGTCCCTTGGGCCGCGAGACCTGGGTGGTCATGAATACCAGCATGCGGGATATGACTGACACTCGTGTAGTGGCCGCCAACCTGATGGCGAAGTTCCTGCTGGCCCGTGCCGTGGCGGATAACGCACCGGTGGGTGTGTTCATGATGCGCAAGGCTACTCCGGAGATTTATCGTGGGCATGTCAAGAATGAGGATGATTGGGCGCAGCTTATGGAAACCTTGGCTGATGCGGGTTTCAACCGCCATGAACACGGTGCAATCTATGAACTCGCAGAGATCATGGAAGCGCTGGATGGCCAAAGCATGAAGGATAAGGAACTGTGGCTGCTGTTCAACCAGGCGAAGGTCGAAGGTACACTGCAGCGTGCGACAACCGTAAAGCGTGTCCTGCAATCCGAAGGCTTGAAAACAACAATCGTCCGCATTCAGAAAAGCGATGACAAGCTTGACAAGAAGGAAGCTTGGCTGGACGACAAGATTCTTGCAGACGTCGTGGGCGATATTTCAGCCCAGGCGCTGTATCATGATACGGTGATTAAGGATCCCATCACCACGGCTATGGACGTCTTCGGGCTGAACCTGCTGGCTCCGCTGACGACGATCAGCCTGAACGAAGAGGGCGTCTGCACTTGGACCCACAAGGGCATGGATACCCTGCTGGTGATTGATACCGATCAGAAGGGCGTGAAGGTCACCGCCGGCAGCGATGTGCAGGCGGGGGGCGCGTTCCCTGTTGTGATCCCGGTGAGCAATGAGCAGTGCATGGTGCTGCTGCGCGGCGCCAATCCTGGCACCTACCTTATTGACGGCCAGGTGAATGGCCTGACCGTGGCCTACAAGATTGATCCTGCTGTGGCCAAGCCTATTGTGCAGGAAACCCGGACGGAAGGCGAGCCCTGGGTTTGGTATCTGGAGGATCAGACGCTGCGGGTCAGCGTGAATCTGCCCCAGGTTCGCCCCGGCGATCTGGGCAAGAGCGTTTGCATCGTGCGGGAGCAGGAGCCTGTGGTTGTGCCGGAGCCGATGGACGAAACGATGCCGGATATGACGACCGATGAGGAAAGCGGCGAGCTGGTTGCCAAGGAAGGCCAGCCGGCTCAGGCTGCTGAGGAAGACCTGGATCAGTCTGGCGAGGCGTTGCCGGAACAGACCGAAGAAAAGATGGTCTTTGTCACCGTGCCCCAGGATCGGATTACGGAGATCTCCAGTGGCGAGAATGGTCATGTATGGGAGATTGTCATCCCCCGCCAGGAGCTGGGCAAGGGCAAGATCTGCTTTGAGTTCAATGTGAAGGGCTTTGTCATTCAAAGCGATGTGTACGAGTTCGAGGTCGTGGATCGTCAGCTGGAGTGCAGCGGAAGCAATGCGGCCAGTCTGAACTATTACTACAATGTGCCTGGTCTGGAAGAAGAGCCCATCAGCGTGGAGCTGGCCCCCTATTTCTACAACCCTGACCAGCAGACGCTGAACTACAATGCCGTGTTCAATACCACGGAGTATGTCATCGAGGATGGCGTCTTCCAGTATCACCGCGGGGAAACCACGGAGGACAAGCGCTGGTTCCTCGAGGTGGACGACGGTGTGTCCGATCCCGTTGAGTTCACCGTTGCGGTGGAGATGGTCGATTTCATGGCCGCTGCGGCCCAGTGGAAGGCTGCTCTGAATGCCGTGAACTATGAGGTGACCCTCGGTGAAAAGACGGAGATCGCCTTTGTTCTGCCGGCGGAATACGCGGCGTTCTATCAGGACGTCCGGACACAGTACCCCGAGCTGCCGGAGGAGCTGACGGAGGCGCTGAAGATCACCGCTGTGCTGACGGACGGCCGCTATGAGTCTGGCTTTCCCCAGCAGGTTGTGCTGACCAAGCAGGATGACGGCAGCGTGCTTGGCACGGTGGTTATTCCGCCCTATGAGTCGGAGGACAGCGGCAGCGTAGTCTTCTATGTGGACGTGCTGGGCGAAAGCATTCCCGAGCAGAAGATCGTGGAGGCATGCACCATCAAGGTGCCCAATGATAAGCCGGCCCTGGCGAATGCCGCCCTGAAGGCGCTGACGTTCAAGGTTGGCATCCATGGTGCGCCCGACGCCCGTGAACCGCTGACCTTTGCAGCCATCAACGATGCGCAGAAGGAAGACGCGGTGCTGCTGCCTGAGCCCTTTGTACCTGCGCAGCTGTTTGTCGATCTGATCCACCTGAAGGACGGTATGACCATGACCATTGCGGTGGATCAGCCGGAGCTGGTGCGCCTGATGATCGTGAACGCGGAGGATGCCTCCGAGGAGACCGGCGCTGCCCTGGAACCGGTGGAGGCAAATGGTGCAGGCGAGTGGAAGCTTGACTGCATTGCGATCGAACAGACCTATGTGCTGCAGATTCTGGATGAGGGCACTGTGACGGTCACCATCAGCGCGAATGATGGTCAGTTTGATGGCGAAGAGTCCATCACCTGGACGTTCCAGGTGTACTCTGTTTACGACCTCATCCTGCTGATCATGATCATTTCCGCATCCGTGTTGACGGTGCTGATCATTGTGCTGCTGGTGCTGCGGCAGATCAGGAAGCCCTCCTTTGCCCGCTACCACAGCGTGATGCATATGCGCATGTGCACCCAGTATTCGCCCAATGGCCCCGAAGCATGGGTGCCCATGGACGTCTATGGCAAGAAGGAGACGGATCTGGCGAAGCTGTTCATTGCCTGCCAGCAGACGCCTGTGACCAGCCTGACGATGGATGTGCTGGCGGATGTGGCCATTCAGCCTGGCAAGCGCCGCAGCTACCGCATCGTGCTGGGCAAGCGCGCAGAGCACCTGAACATCACAGTGAATAACATGGCACAGGCCACCAATAAGCCTGTTTCCTTCGATCAGGAACAGATGGTCAATGTCTATGCGGACGGTAATGAAGTGCTCTTCTTCATGATTTCCTCGGGCAGCTGATCAGGATGTATTACAGGAGATGATCTCGTGACAAATGATGAATGGAACCTGGACTCAGCCAACGATTCTGTTTCCAATGGATGGGATCTGCCTGTGCCTCAAACGCAAAACGTGCCTCAGGCGACGAATATCAACAGCGGCTTTCAGCCAGAGGCCAGGCGGGTGGAAAAACTGCGCGGCCCCTGGCACTGGGCGCTGACGCTCCTGGCGCTGCTGATCGTGGGCGGTCTGTCCTTCCTGATGGCTTACCTGACCAAGGACATCGAGAAGCGCCCGGCACTGCTGATGGGCCTGATCTTCGCGGTTCCGATGGCGGCCATGTTCCTGGCCAGTCTGCTGCTGGAGCAGCGCACCTGTGCCATGACGCCCAGCTTCCTGCGCAAAACCCAGGCGATCATTGCCCTGGTAGCCGTGGTGGCAACCTTTTGCGTGGGCACGCTCTGTGACTGGATCTACCTGGAGAGTTACGCGACCAAGTCAGAGTACCGCACGGTTTTCGTGCTGGACAAGAGCGACTCCATGGGCGGCGGTGTCGGTTCGAATGACGAAAAGCTGATCAAGGCCATGGAACCGGTTCTGGAAGGCATGTCGCCTACGGAGGAAGTGGGCTTGGTGCTGTTCGAGACGGAGGTGCTGGATTATACACCGATCAGGCCGCTGGGGGACAACAATCACGGCGTGAACCTGATGAAAACCATCCGGGATACAGCTCCGAGAGGCTTGACAAATTTCACTGCAGCCCTGGATCAGGCGATTGCACTGATTGACAGCCATCAGGCCAGCCGTGCGGACGATATGCAGTATCGCATCATTTTCCTCACGGACGGCGATGATACAGTAAATATTGCCGATAACATCGAACGAATTACAAATACCTGCAAAAACAAACAGATTACCGTGCATGGCGTTGCATTCAGCGCGGCGGGCGATCTGAATAGGCTGAGCATGCTGATCGGTGCCACGGGCGGACAAACCGTACGCGCCGATGATATGGATCAGCTGATTGAAGTGATGACTGTCCTGACCAAGAACGATGCGGATCTTCTGCGCTCTGGTCACAAGGACGCCAACATCATGACCGCCATCATGCTGTGCCTGGAGGGCATTGTCATCGGCGTGGGCCTGTGGCTGATGCTGAGCGTGCACGGCCAGTTCCGTGTGCAGGCCATCCTGTCCCCCCTCATGGGTGTGGCTGCCCTGGTGCTGCTCAAATATGCCGGGTTTACTGCGGAGGCAGATTTCTGGTGGATCATTGAGGGCGTTGCCTTCTCCTTGCTGGGCATCGTCTTCATGACCAAGAACCGTTTGCTGAACAGGAATGAGGAGGACAAGCCGAAGCAGAATGCATCCCAGTCGCCTCAGAATCCGCAGGCACCCTCCGTGAACATCCCTGATTTCGACTTCTGACAAGATAGGCTGTGAGACAATGGCCAGACGGAAAAATGATCAAAATGACTGGGGCCTGAGCGATGATATGACCCAAAGCTCACCCAGTGCCTGGGGTGCCGGCAATCAAGCCGGGACCTCTGGCTTTGGCGGGGATGACTGGGGCTTACCCCAGGTTCATTCCCCCGAATCCTCAAAGCCCCGGCCCGGTGCAGAAGGCATCGACTGGGCCCTTGACAAAGGCGGCCCGCCCATGAATTCCCCCTCGTTCTGGGGCAATGGCGGCGGCATCAGCCCCCGTACCGCGCGCCGCCTCACGCTGGCAGGCGTGGTGCTGGCAGTTCTGATGATTGCGCTGACGCTGGTGTTCTTTGTGTCCGGAAAGACCGATTATCTGGACGGCCAGGTGAACGTGCGGCAGCAGCAGGAAGACAGCCGTTTCAAGCTGAATGTGTCATACAAGCTGGAGCAGCTGCAGCCTTCGTTGGCGTATGCGGCAGGCTTTATGATCTCGCCAGAGGGTGAGCTGCCGGTGGCTGTCAGTGATCCGGTGTTCATCACAGGCGTGACATCCTATCAGCTGCAGGAAGAGATTACCATCATGCAGGAGGGTAACTACCGGCTGCTGATGTACTACTATCCGCTGACTGATCCTGTCATGCGTACCACCAAGCCCCAGCTGCTGCAGCTGCGGTACACGGTTACGCCCCAGGTGACCCCGCCGCCTGATGAGACCCAGTGGTACGATGCATCCACGCCCACACCCAGCCCCAGTCCGCCCCCGACGCCAACCCCGACACCCACGCCCACGCCGACGCCTACCCCCAGTCCTCGCCAGACGCCTAAGGTGAGCGATCTGCCCACGGTTGTGCCGGCAACGCCTACGCCGTCCCCGTCGGCGCTGCCCACGGCGCCCTCTGCTGCTCTGTTCAGCACTTACCCGCTGAACACCCGTTACTATTACTTCCAGATGACGGACAATGAGAAGCGCCTCTTCAGCGAGATGTATGACGCGATGGCAGCCTTCGCATCGAGTGTGGAGCTGAAGGGCAGCTATACGCAGGAGGAGTTCAAGCGGGCAAGCTTCGTGCTTGAATTCGATTGCCCGGAGATTCTCTACCAGGCGTCCGAGGATGGCGCACGGATCAGCTACCACTACTGGAGCTCGACAGGGAAGCTGTCCAGTGTGGAATTCGTCTATTCGATGACCAAGGCAGAGGCGGACCGCACCTTTAACCAGGTGATGGACAAGATCCGCAGCATGCAGCGGCAGCCGGGCTTCGGTGCGACGGATTTCAGCAAGCAGTACACCATCTACAAGTACCTGATCCAGAATAACTATTACGATAAGGAGAAGGACTTCTGCGCGATGGCCAACAGCGCCTGGCTGCTGGGTTACTCGAAGTGCTCGGGCTATACCCGCGCGCTGAACCTGGCGCTGCGCTACTATGGCATCCAGTGCTGTGAAATCTGGGGCGATACCTACGATAATGGTGTGATATCGCCGATATCCCATCTGTGGACGGGAATCAAACTGGATGGCTCCTGGTACCATTGCGACGCTACCTGGGATGACCCGATCTCGGATGACCCGAACTATGATCCCTTTGCCCGGAGTGTGCCGGTGCTGCCCTACCTGAACCTGAATGACGACCGGATGATGCGTGCCCGTTCCATTCACCCGAATGTGATCTTCGATGTGCCCACCTGCTGGAACACCCAGTACAACTACTACAAGACCATTGGCGCGCTGATCCCTGCGGGCAGCGACGCAAAAACCAGCGTACACAACGCACTGACGAAGGCCTATCAGAATGGGGACAACTTCTTTGCCATGTCCTTTGAGAGCGCCAGGGATTACCAGACCGTGATGGCCTCCCTTGTGGAGTATCTCAAGAGCTGGCGGTACGGTTCAACCAGGTACAACGGCTGCAGCTGGACCTACAAGGCTGAGGCCAACCTGCTGTATGTGTACAATATTGGATTCCGGTAAACCATCGTGCAGTGATGCACGGAAGGGCTGCCCGTACAGGGCAGTCCTTTTTATGGCATAAAGAGCGAGCGCTTGATTTTTTACTGCTTTTATGCTATGCTACAAAATGACAAACTTTGCAAACATATCACTACTGATAAGGAGTGAAGCTGCCCTATGAAACTCAAGAAGATTGCTGCGCTGCTGCTGATGATGGTGCTGGCACTGACCATGACCGTCCAGGCGGAAACCGTATTGGAGCCCCTGCCGATGGATGATCTGTCCTTTGGCGCAAAGCCCAAGGATGAAAACTATATCGCCAATACGGCAGAGAAGGTCAAGAACCAGGAGTATATTTCCCACATCGGCTATGAGGATGAGTCCATCTCTGTGCGGATCTACAAGGATCGCTATGCGGATACGGATTATGTCTACGCCCATGTGAAGATCAGCCATCCTTCCCAGCTGCGCTCTGCGCCTGCATCTATGGACAGCGAGGGGCTGAAGAATCCCAGCTTCCGCCAGAGCTCCAAGACCCGCGGCCGCCTGATTGCCGATGCGGTGAATGCGGTGGTCTCCCTCAATGGCGACTTCCATATCAAAACGGACGGCAAGGTTACCTTCCGCATGGGCACCCAGGTGCGCAACAATGCCGATGGCCGCTATGATCTGCTGATCATCGATAAGAATGGTGATTTCTCCCACCTCAGCGGCAACAAGGACAAGAAAAATGGCCCTCTCTTCCCGCTGAAGGCGGATTACACCGCTTACTTTGAGGCAAACCAGGAAAATATGTATCAGGTCTTCTGCTTTGGCCCGGTGCTGGTGGAAAATGGCGTCAGCGTCATTGACGAGAAGTACCTGAACAAGTCCATCGGCTCCCAGAACGCTGCCCAGCGCGCTGCTGTTTGCCAGCTGGGCCCGCTGGAGTACATGCTGGTGGCTTCCTATGGCAACCAGACCAAGGGCAACAAGGGCATGACCATCTTTGAATTTGCCCAGGCCTGCGAGATGGCCGGCCGTGCGCTGAATCCCGAGAATGGCTGCCTGCTGGCCTTCAACCTGGATGGCGGCAACTCCACCACCCTGAACTTCAAGGGTATCCGCAACAATAAGTTCTCCTATGTCAAGGTCAACTGCCCGGATATCGAACGTCAGTTGAGCGACATTATCTACTTTGCAACGCTGGTGAAATAACATGTACGATAAGCCTGTATGGTACCTGGGGGATTTTGAGTTTCCCATTCATTGGCTGGCGCTGCTGGGGTGCGGCGTTGTAACGCTGATGCTTGCGCTGCATCTGAGCAGAAAGCGGGGCTTTTCTGTGCAGCAGGTCTGCCTGTATGGCCTGATCGCAGCGGCGCTGGGCTTTGTGATCGGCCGCGGCGTGTACTGCGTCATCTGCTTTGAAGATATTTTCATGGATGAAATGGGCGAGTTTGCCGGCCCGTGGCGCTTCTTTGACTCCACGGTGGGCAGCGTCAATGTGATGGGCTTTGTGGCGGGCATCCTGCTGGCGGCGCCGATCACCGCTGCGCTGACCAAGCGCAAGGCCGCCGAGTACCTGGACATGGCCGTGGCGCCCGCGCTGGTGATGTACATCCTGGCCCGGGCGGTCGAGCCCCTGTCCGGCCAGGGCGTGGGCGATTTCATTGAGATGGAGGTCTGCGTCAGCCATATCGAGGCTGTGCTGACGGCCATTCTGCTGGCCTTTGTGCCCTTCCTGCGCGGTAAGTCCCGCAAGGCCGGCACGCTGTTCCAGTATGTGCTGACGCTGTGGTGCCTGGCGCAGATTCTGCCCGAATCCCTCCGTCTGGACGACTCCCTGTCCGTGTTCGTCTTTGCCCGGGTGACCCACCTGGGCTTGGCGGTGACGGTGGGTGTGACCCTGCTGCGGCTGCTGTTTGCGGGCCGCAAGCACCTGTCAGCCAAGGCCATCGTGCTGGACGTGATCGGCCTGGCGGCGGGCCTGGGCCTGGCCATTGGCACCATCTTTGCGCTGGACAAGACCAACCTGCCCAAGCTTCTGGTGTATGCCGCAATGGTGCTCTCCTTTGTGGAGCTGGGCTTTGTCATCTGCCGCCGGATTCATAAGGAGGACGTCCGATGAAGAAACTGTTTGCCCTGACGATGATCCTCTGCCTTGTGCTGACCTCTGCCTCCGCCGTTACTTACGACACGGAGGACAGCAATGTCCTGCTGGGCGTGGGCGGCAGCTTCGTCTACGCGAGGGATAACAAGGGCGTCCTGCGTGTGTGGGGCGACAATCAGTTCGGCCAACTGGGCAAGGGCCATGTGAGCCAGAGCCTGAAGATAAACGAATTCAAGACCAAGAGCACGGAGCTGGATGTGTCCCAGCTGGTGGACATCGTCACCGCGTCGGACTATTCCTTCATGCTCATGGAGGATGGCTCTGTCTGGGGCGCGGGCAACAATTCCTACCTGCCCCTGACGGTGAAGAGCGGAAAGTACTCCACCCATGTGCGTACACAGCTCCCCGAGGTGCCTGTGGCGATGGCCACCGGATTCGGCCACGCGATGATGCTGACCGAGAACGGAGAGGTTTACGCCTGGGGCCGCAACAGCGAATATCAGGTGGGCAACGGCAAGCGCAAGCATGTGCAGGAGCCCTACAAGGTGGATGTGCAGAACATCGTGCAGATTGCCTGCGGCGGCAAGTTCTCCATCGCGCTGGATGCCGAGGGCCAGCTCTGGGGCTGGGGTGATAACGAGCACTTCCAGATTTCCCCGGAGAAGAAGACGACCATCCCGACGCCCATCATGATCAACACCGGTGATATCGACATCGCTTACATCGACGCCTGCGGCGGCAGCATCGTGCTGCTGGATACCGAGGGTACCCTCTGGACCTGGGGCCGCAACGACTTCCATCAGCTGGGTTACTACACCAAGGGGAAGCCCACCAAGGAGCCGCAAGCGGTTCCGCTGCCTCTGCCGGTGACCTATGTGGCGGCTTATTCTTCCCAGACATACGCCATCCTGGAGGACGGCTCCATGTGGTCCTGGGGCAACAACAGCTACGGCCAGCTGGGCCAGGGCTTCCGCTCCTCCTCTACCGAGGGCGTGCTGCCCGGCAAGTGCTGGGACAGCGACGTGGTGCTGGTGCAGGGCGGCAGCCTCTTCTGCGTGGCGATGCTGGAGGACGGCACCGTGCTGACGGCCGGCATCAGCAAGTTCGGCCAGCTGGGCGAGGGGAATTCCCAGAGCAAGTATACTTTGCTGCCCAATGGTATGGATCTGATTGTGGATTAACTGTGTATGAAAGCTGCCGAGAGATCGGCAGCTTTTTTGTATGCAGAGGGCGACTTTGCAGCCCGCGCGTGTACGGTGCTGGAACGCTCAACTGCATCGCAAGCCGGGTGCAGCGTCACGCTGCCTGAGAAATCAGCGGCTTTTTTTGTGCAGAGGGCGACTTTGCAGCCCGCGCGTGTACGGTGCTGGAACGGTCAACTGCATCGCGAGCCGGGCGCAGCGTCACGCTGCCTGAGAAATCAGCGGCTTTTTTCTATTGCGGATGCATTGAAATCCCTCCGAATCTATGTTACAATACAAGTAAAGCACAGCGTTTTTGCCGAGGGAAGCTGTGCACCTGTCCGAAAACGTTTTAGAATATGATCCTACCATTCAAAGGAGGAAATGACCATGCAGTATGGCTATTTCAACGACGCCAAGCGGGAGTATGTCATCACCGACCCCCGTACGCCCATGCCCTGGGCAAACTACCTGGGCAGCCCTGAGTACGGCGCGATTGTTACCCAGAACGCCGGCGGCTATTCCTTCGTGAAGTCCGGCGCGAATGGCCGCATCCTGCGCTACAGCTTTAACCAGTTTGATGAGCCCGGCCGCTATCTCTACCTGCGCGACGACGAGACCGGTGACTACTGGTCTGCCTCCTGGCGTCCGGTGGAGAAGCCCCTCGAAGCGTACAAGACCATCACCCGCCACGGCACCTCCTACACGGAGATTGAGTCGGAGTACGCGGGCATCAAGTCCGAAACGCTGTATTATGTGCCCATGAATGCCACCCATGAGGTCTGGCGCGTGCGCATCACCAACAATTCCGACAAGGCGCGTACCATCTCCGCCATGTCCTACTGCGAGCTGACCACTGAAAGCAACTACGAGCAGGATCTGGTCAACCTCCAGTACACCCAGTTCATCACCAATACCACCTTCCACGGAGACTGCATCGTGCAGCACATCAACCGCTTCTGCGGCGTGAATGAGAAGGGCGAGAACTGGCGCGAGCGTGTATTCGCCCTGGCCGGCGCTCCCGTGAAGAGCTACTGCGGCTGCCGCGAGAAGTTTACCGGCGTGAACCGCTTCCGCAATCCCCAGGCCGTCGAGAAGGGCGATCTGGGCAATGTGCTCAACTTCAACGGCAACCCCTGCGGCGCGCTGCATGCTCAGCTGGTGCTCCAACCCGGCGAGAGCAAGACCATCGCTTTCCTGCTGATGCAGAAGGCTCCTTCCTTCGCCCGCGAGGTTATCGACCGCTATGCGGACACCGAGGCCGTCGTCAATGCGGAGCTGGCGGAGCTGATCGCTTATTGGCACGGCAAGCTGTCCGGCCTGATGGTCAATACTCCCGACGCCAAGTTCAACACCATGATCAACACCTGGAACGCCTTCCAGTGCTTCACCACCTTCGTGTGGAGCCGCGCGGCGAGCCTGATCTACTGCGGCCAGCGCAACGGCCTGGGTTACCGCGACACTGTGCAGGATATCCAGGGCATCATCCATCTGGATCCTGAAATGGCCAAGGAGCGCCTGGTGTTCATGCTCAGCGCCCAGGTGCACCACGGCGGCGGCCTGCCCCTGGTGAAGTTTGATCACAAAGCCGGTCATGAGGACAAGCCCGAGGACGAGAGCTACGTCCGCTCTACCGGCCATCCCCACTACCGCGCTGACGACGCCCTGTGGCTGTTCCCGACCGTGTACAAGTACATCGCCGAGACAGGCAACAAAGACTTCCTCAATGAAGTCATCCCCTATGCCGACTTCGATGAGGGCACCGTGCTGGATCACCTCAAGCGCGCCATTGACTTCTCCATGAACCACCTGGGCGTGCATGGCATGCCTGCCGGCCTCCACGCCGACTGGAACGACTGCTTGCGCCTGGGCGCTGCCGGCGAAAGCTCCTTTGTGGCCATGCAGCTGTACTACGCCACCCGCGTGCTGGACGAGCTGATGCCCGACACCCCCGAAAACGCCGAGTACCGCGCCTACCTGCGCGAGAAGGGTGAGGAGCAGAAGAAGCTGATCAACGAGCACTTCTGGGAGGACGACCGCTTCCGCCGCGGCTATTCCGAGGAAGGCTTCCTCATCGGCACCAAGGAGAACATCGAGGGCGCGATGTGGATGAATCCCCAGTGCTGGGGCGTCATCTCCCGCCTGTCTACGCCTGAGCAGGCCGAAAAGTCCATGCAGACCGTCTTTGAGAAGCTCAACACTCCCTGGGGCGTGGAACTGATGGGCCCCTGCTACAAGGAACACTACTTCGACGGTGCGCTGATGAAGCTGTTCAACCCCACCACCAAGGAGAACGGCGGCATCTTCTGCCAGGCGCAGGGCTGGGCCATCCTGGCTGAGGCATTGCTGGGCCACGGCGGCCGCGCCTTTCAGTACTTCTCCGAGAGCTGCCCCGCCTCCTACAATGACCGGGCAGAGCTGCGTGAGATCGAGCCCTATGTGCATGGCCAGTTCATCGAGGGCCACGAGTCTCCCCAGTCCGGCCGCGGCCATGTGCACTGGCTGACCGGCACCGCCTCCACCGTGATGGTGGGCTGCGTCGAGGGAATTTGCGGCCTGCGCCCCACCCCCGAAGGCCTGGTCATCCGCCCCGCCATTCCCGCCGAGTGGGACGGCTTCACCATGGACAAGACCTTCCGCGGCAAGCGCCTGCACATCACTGTGGACAACGCCGCCCACAAGGAAGGCAACCCCTCCAAGGTGCTGGTCAATGGCGCTGAGGTCGCCGGCGTGCTGACCGACGACGTGCTGACCGACGGCTGCCAGATCACCGTGGTGATGTAACTGCATTTCCGGAGCCTTCCCGCAGGGGGAGGCTCCTTTCCTATGCCTCGCAGCAGGAAAACCCGCGCAATCTGTCGAATACAATCCATCACACACATGTGAACACCGCCCCCCTGGGCGAATACGTTTCAAAGGAGTGACCCATATATGTCCCTGACTGCTGGTATGAAGCTGCATGGCTTCACCGTTGACCGCGTCCGTAAGGTCGAGGAGCTCAGCGCGAATCTGGTGGAGATGTCCCACGACAAGACCGGCGCGCAGCTCGTTTGGGTGGACAACGGCGAGAGCAACAAGCTCTTCTCCATCGCCTTCAAGACCCTGCCGGAGGATTCCACCGGCGTGTTCCACATCCTGGAGCACTCTGTCCTTTGCGGCAGCGACAAGTTCCCGGTGAAGGAGCCCTTCGTGGAGCTGCTGAAGTCCTCCATGAACACCTTCCTCAACGCCATGACCTTCCCGGACAAGACCATGTACCCCGTGTCCTCCCGCAACGATCAGGACTTCATGAACCTGACGGAAGTGTATCTGGATGCGGTGTTTGCCCCTGCCATCCGCACGAACCGGAACATCTTCTACCAGGAGGGCTGGCACATCGAGATGGACGGCCCCGACGCCACCCCCACCTACAAGGGCGTTGTGTTCAACGAGATGAAGGGCGCGATGTCCTCGGTGGATGAGGTCATCATGGAAGGCATGCTGGCGGCGGCCTACCCCGACACCTGCTACGGCTTCAACTCCGGCGGCGATCCCCGCGTCATCCCCGAGCTGACCTACGAGAAGTACATGTCCATGTACAACCGCTACTACCACCCCTCCAACAGCCGCATCTGGCTGGACGGCGCGGTGCCGTTGGATCGCGTGCTCACGATGATTGATGAGTACCTCTCCCGCTTTGAGCGCTCGGATGAAAAGCACGTCATCGCCATGCAGCAGCCCCATGCCTGCGAGAAGACCCAGTACTACGAGGTTTCCGAGGCAGACGGCACGGACAACAAGGCCATGCTGACCCTGGGCAAGATCATCGGCACCTGGCAGGACGTGACCCGCTGCTATGCGGCGGACATCCTGGCGGACGCCATTGCCGGCAGCAACGAAGCGCCGCTCAAGCGCGCCGTCATGTCTGCCGGATTGTGCCAGGACATGCACATGGAGGCGGAGAGCTCCATCGCCCAGCCCGGCATGATGCTGACCGTCAAGAACATCGACCCCGCCAACGCTCCCGCCATCCGCGAGCTGATCCGCAAGACCTGCCTCGAATTGTGCGAGAAGGGCCTCGACAAGACCGACCTGATGGCCTCCATCAACCGCTATGAATTCCGCGTGCGCGAGCCCAACGAGCCCGCCGGCCTGATGCGCAACATCATGGCGCTCAACACCTGGCTGCACGACGGCGACCCGCTGACCTACCTGGTCTACGACGAGGCATTCGCCGAGCTGCGGGCGATGGTGGACAACGGCGGCTTCGAGAAGCTGCTGTACGAGCTGCTGGTGAAGGAAGACGACCTGGTCGTGCTGCACACGCTGCCCTCCACCACCCTGGGCGAGGAAATGCGCGCCGAGGAGGCTGCCAAGCTGGAGGCCATCTCCGCCAAGTGGACGGATGAAGACAAGGCTGCTGTCCTCAAGCTCAACGAGGAACTTCATGCCTGGCAGCAGACGGCCGATTCCCCCGAGCAGCTGGCGACGCTGCCCGTCCTTGACCTGAGCGAGGTCAGCCCAGACCCGATGCTCCTCCACACCGAGGAAACCGAGGTTGATGGCGCGACCGTCCTGTATCACAAGGCTGCCACCAACGGCATCGTCCACCTGAGCTACTACTTCCGCCTGACGGACTGCACCCTGGCAGAGCTTACTGCCCTGAAGGGCCTGGATTCCCTGCTGGGCAAGCTGCCCACAAAGAAGCACACTGCTGCGGAGCTGCAGCAGACCATCAAGCTGCACCTGGGCCGCCTCTTCTTCACCCTGGAAAACAAGGAGAAGGCCAAGTGCCCGGACACGACCACGCCCGTGCTGCGGGTTGTATGCTCCGTCATGGCGGACAAGATCGACCTGGCCAAGGACCTCATCCACGAGATCCTCACCGAGACCGACTTCACCCAGGTGGAAAAGATCCGCGAGATCGTGCTCCAGCAGGCCGAGCATGCACGCCAGTTCTGCATCGGCGGCGGTCATGTCCTGGCGCTGAAGGCTGCGCTGAGCCATTACAGCGCGGCCGGTGCGGCAGAGGAAGCCATGCAGGGCTATACCTCTGTCAAGCATGGCCTTGACCTGGCGGCGAATTTCGACGAGAAGATTGGCGAAGTTGTTGCCCTGGCGGAAAGCAAGCTGGCTGCGGCGATCTGCAAGACCCGCCTGGTGCTCTCCGTGACGGCCAATGAGCCCGTCGACGTTGCCCCCATCCTGGCGGACTACCCCGCTGGTACCCCCGTTGCTCCTGCGGCAGCTTACGTCACTGATGTGCCCATGAAGCGCGGCATCCGTATCCCCGCACAGATCGGCTATGGCGTGCTGGCCTCCGACCTGGGCTGCGAGTGGGATGAATCCGGCCGTGTGGCGGCAAACATCCTCTCCCTGGGCTACCTGTGGAATGTCATCCGCGTGCAGGGCGGCGCCTACGGCTGCGGATTGCGCCTGGGCCCGAATGCGGCTGCGGCCTACTCCTACCGCGATCCCACTCCCGCCCGGAGCCTTCAGATGTACCGCGGCGCGGCGGATTTCCTCCGCGAGTTCGTGGCGTCTGGTGAGCGCATCGACAAGTTCGTCATCTCCACCATCTCCGAGACTGAGCCGCTGATGTCTCCCCGTGACGAGGGTGCAGTGGCAGACGGCCGCTGGTTCTCCGGCCGTACGGAGGATGACCTGCGTCAGCAGCGGGCCCAGATCCTCGCCACCGATGGCGAGAAGCTGCTCTCCTGGTGCGCTTCCCTGGAACACATGGCTGCTACCGGCGCGGTGGCTGTCGTGGCCCACGACGAAGCCCTCAAGGCCTGCGAGGCAGAAGGCATCGAGATCGCTGAATAAACCAGATAAATGGTTCACAGTACACCAGTCATCCTCGCTGCCCCTGCGGCTGCCACGTAGCTCCAAAAGGGACGATGCGGCGACTTTGCAGAGGATCGCTTCCGCTTTATGCGGAAGTTCAAGCGATCCTCTGCAACCAGAGCCGCCCCGCAAAGCAGCCGCTCGTCCAACCGCACTGGGGCAGGATGGGGGCCGGGGGAAAACACAGTTTTGTTTTCCCCCGGCGGCTTTGCGCCGCTTTCGACGCGCGAAAGCGGCCTCCCATCGGCTTTTACTGCTGAATAAGCCTTTAAAAAACATGAAGAACCCACGATAAAAGGCTCCCCCGCGGGGGAGCCTTTTGGTTTGTCATTACCTGATGAAGTTCGTCCAGGCGTGGCGTTCCTTCTCCGGCAATCCGTACTTTTCCTTGCCCAGGGCGATGGCCTTCATCAGGAAAGCCATGTTGCGTGCCAGGGTACGCATGGTCTGCATGCCCTCTTCATCCTGAGCAGCTTGGCCGGGCGCGCCGCCGTGGACGGAGTTCCAGTACTGGCTGGAGGCAATCGGCATGCCGCTGATGCCGAAGAACTTGTTCATTTCGTCATAGGTGGCCGAGCAGCCGCCGCGGCGGGCGACGACCACGGACGCGCCGACCTTCATCGTCTTGTCGAAATGGCTGGAGTAGAACAGCCGCTGCAGCAGCGCCATCACCGTGGCGTTGGCGCCGGCGTAATACACCGGGCTGCCGATGACCAGGCCGTCCGCGGCTTCGAACTTGGCGGCCACCTCGTTGACCACATCGTCGAAGACGCACTTGCCCAGGCGGCCGCAGCTGCCGCAGGCCACACAGCCGCGGATGTCCTTGTTGACCACGTGGATGATCTCGGCTTCGATGCCCTCCTGGGCGAAGACAGCGGCCATTTCCTTCAGGGCGAGGGCGGTGTTGCCATTGGCCTTGGGAGAACCGTTGAGAAGCAGAACCTTCATAAGCGTTTCATCCTTTCAGCAGGCGGGCGCCTGCAGTGTTGATGTCGGTGATATACAAGCGTCGGATGATTACTGCAGGGCGCTGAAAAGCAGGTAGATCCCCAGGGTGCTCATGGCGCCGTCCGCCAGCTGTGCATTCATCCAGCCTTCTTCATATACGCCAAGCATGTACTTCTCGGTGCTCCACTTGTCAGCCTCTTCCGTGGAGTAGGATTGGCCGATGGGGTTGCCGTTTGCATCCACCTCAGGAATGTACAGATAATTGCCCCAGCCGTGGAAATCGACGAAATCAACCGTTTCCTTCGGATACTTCTCCAGGACTGCCGCAGAAGCCGGATCCTCTCTGTTTTCCAGCGCTGCCATGATCTCATTGATTTCTTCTGCATTCAAGCCGATGTCGGAGTCACTGTAGCTGTTGCCCACGACGGCGTTTGCCATCAGGGAACTGTTGACATAGCAGTCGTAATACAACATCTCCAGCGGATTGCTGACACTATAGATGATGATGCCTTCGTAAGCGTAATGTGAGATGTAGGGCGTGTAGGTCGTCACTCCGCCAAAGTAATCGGACAGGAAGGCACTGTAATTGCCGTAGGTTGACGTGCTCTTGATCTGCAGGCAATTGTCCGGATAGTAGCCTTTTTCAAGCAGAATGATGCTGGTGCATTCCTCCAGCGTGGATGCGAGCATGCTGTCCAGGAAGGAATTCATGAGGCCAGGCTGGAGACGTACGGTATACCCGTAATCCTTCTCTTTTTTTGCTGCGGATGCGCCCTCCCAGGCTATGTCAACTTCTGCCTCGCTGGTTACAGAATTGTATTTCGTTTGGGGCTTGCTTTCTTCACGGGAGAATACCAGAATCTTCGAGTAGTCCAGCACGGGCTCTTCGGCAACCAAATTCTGATAGATTAAGCTCTCGATCATCTGGTACTGGGACAGATCCACATCTACCACAACGCCGTTGGGGTAGACTTCTGCCAGATCGATCTCCGCCTGCTTCAGCAGGTTACAGAAAGCCAGCTGCGTGTTTATATCGGCGATGCCAGCACCGTATTCACCGGCAATCTGGGCGGCTGAACGGCTGGTATCCCTTGCTGCAGTCGCCTTGACAGCATCAAAATGGTACTGGGCGATCTGCTCGCCGGTCAACCCCTTCAATACGGAGGGAAGTTCCGCCTCATGCCCTGTCCGGAGCAGCTCTTCAGCCCAAGCCAGCCGGATTTCAATGATCCGGTCTGTCTGGTTCAGCTTCTCAAAGATGGAAATCGCCTCGGCAAACTTCTTTTCGGTCAGGCACTTCTCGCCATGTGCTGCCCAGGCTTCCTTGGCCTTCTCGGCTTCCTGAAGCTTTTCATACAGTTCGGCTGCTTGCTTGTATTCGCCTTGCTGGGCCAGATCATCCGCCTGGAGGATCTGGATTTCCCTGACCTTGTCCTTCTTGCCCAGTTTGGTGTACAATTCGATGGCTCGCTCGTAGTCCTTTGCGGACAGGGCTTCTTCTGCCATATTGATTTGGCAGAGGCGTTGGTTATACTCGACATCATCATCAAAGAAGAAGCTTGACCGCAGTTCTTCATATTTTTCATAGGCTTCAGCATATTGACCGTTGTTAAACAGCTGGTCAGCCTGCCGCAGATTGATGTATGGCAGACCAACAAAATACACCAGCAGCGCTGCGATGATGATACCCCAAATAATCAGCTTTTTCTTCATGGAATTCTCTCCTTTTGCATTTGCAGTGTCGGGGAACGATTGCAGGTTAAGGATAGTATACAGGCTGACCCAAAGCCTGTCAATACTGACGGCTTGCCTGGCGCGAAAGATCTTCTGCACAGAAGGTGAGAGCAGCCCTGGCTGCGCTGGCTATGGTGATGATCTTCCTGAAGCGGACTCGATTTTCTGATTCCCCATTGAATTGCGAATGTTTTTATGTTATCATAGCTTGACGCCTTTATCACGCAACAAAAAAGGAGGTCGAAGACCTTGATCGAGAAGTATTCCGACGTGCTGATCCCTCAGCGCGCTGATCCCTGCATCCTGCTCGCGCCCGACAGCTGGTATTATTTCACCGCCTCTGTCCCGGCCTTTGACTGCATTGAAATCCGCCGTGCCCGCTCCATCGAGGAGCTGCCCAACGCCCCCACCCGCATCGTGTGGACGAAGCATGAATCCGGCCCCATGTCCAAGTACATCTGGGCGCCGGAAATCCACCTGGTGGATGGCAACTGGTGCATCTACTTCGCCGCTGCCGGCGAGGAACCGGACAACAAGGGCGTGTTCAGCCACCGCACCTACTGCATCCAGTGCGAGGGCGACCCCATGCTGGACGAGTGGGTCGAGATGGGGAGAATCAACACCGGCTGGGAGTCCTTCACCATTGACTCCACCACCTTCACCGTGGGGGACAAGCGCTACTTTGTGTGGGCGCAGCGCGATTATGCCATCCCCGGCAACAGCAATCTGTACATTGCCGAGATGACCTCCGCCACTGAGCTGAAGCTTCCTGCCACCCTGCTGACTGTTCCTGAGTATGACTGGGAGTGCATCGGCTACCTGGTCAACGAGGGTCCTTCCGTCCTCAAGCACAACGGCAAGCTGTACCTGACATATTCCGGCTCCGCTACGGACGAAAACTACGCCATGGGCATGCTGACCGCTGATGAGGATGCGGACCTGCTCTGCAAGGACAGCTGGGTCAAGTCTCCCGTGCCCGTCATGGTCACCGACCCTGAACACAAGATCTACGGCCCCGGCCATAACTCCTTCACCAAGGATCATGAGGGCCGCGACCTGCTGGTCTTCCACGCCCGCCCCTATCCCGGTTTCGTGGGCGATCCCCTGAGCGACCCCAACCGCCACTGCCATGTCTGGCCCGTGGAGTACGACGAGAATGACCGGCCCGTCTTCAATTAACACATTTGAGCTGCCTCCGACGAGGCGGCTCTTTTTTTCTGCCGGGAATGAACTTTTTGTCCGTCTTTTCGCAAAAATGAATGGTAAAAGTCGAAAGTGTCCATAAATTGATTTGGATTTAGTATGTACGCCGCCATCAGAAACATGTAAAATGGGGTTGAATACTGTTCAGAATGCACCAGTGTGTGCATTTGCGTGCAATGAAAAAGACTCGGTCAAGGCAAAGAATCGGTGTTCCCGGAGGAAACGTTATGAAACAGCAGATAACGTTCCGGCAGTACCGGGCGATGGATCTGTTTATGTTCACGGCGCTGCTGTGCATCGGCGAAACGCTGATTGCCCTGGGCGCAACCCGCTGGTTCCCTCAGGAGCTGTGGACGCTCTCTCTGGCGCCGGCGGTGACAGCCATCGTGATGGTTCGCTGGGGCGGCTTTGCTGCGATTCCTGCCGTGTTGGGTGCGTTTGTGTTCTGTGTGGCGTCGGGGGCGAGCCCTGCGCAGTATGCCATCTACATGATCGGCAACCTGCTGTCCATGACGCTGCTGTGGCTGCTGAAGGGGCAGGGCTGGAAACGGCTGAAGGATCAGGTACTGCTGGCGCTGCTTTACGGCGCTTTGGCGGCGCTCACGATGCAGATGGGCCGCGCGTTGGTGGCACTGGTGCTGGGGAATCCCCTGGCGGTGATGATCCCCTTCTTTACCACGGATGCTCTGTCCACGCTGTTTGCGGTGCTGATCGTGTGGATCACCCGCCGCCTGGACGGCATGCTGGAGGAACAGAAACACTACCTCAGGCGAATCGCAGAGGAACAGGAACGCGAAAGAAAACAGGCTGCGGCAAATGAGCTGTGGCAGTGACGGAGAGCAATACCTCGTGAAAGTGCTTCAGCATTTTTACGAAACGATAGTATAGGGAGGTTGGTTTTCATGGCAGCGAAAGCGGCGGATTTCCTCATTTATGATGAGGCGGCCGGTGTATACCGCGAAAACCCGGAGCAGATTGTGCGCGATGACGTGGAGAAGCACGCCTGGCGCCATATTGCAATGACCATCATCAAGGACTGGCGTCTTTATTTGATGCTGGTGCCGATGCTGCTGGTGTTCCTGTTCTGGCGCTATCTGCCCATGTACGAGCTGCTGGGCTGCTTCAAGGTGCCGGATGAGGTGCTCCCTGTGGCGCAGCAGGATTTCTCCGGCTTCTCCTACTTCAAGCGCCTGCTGGTGGGCGGGGACAGCCTCTCGCTGGAATTCTGGCGCGCGCTGCGCAACACCTTCCTGCTGAGCTTCTATGGATTGTGCTTCGGCTTCCCGATGCCGGTCATCCTGGCGCTGTTCTTCAATGAGATCCGCTCCAACATCGTGCGCTCCACCTGCCAGGTGCTGACGTATCTGCCCAAGTTCATGTCCACCGTCGTTATGACCTCGCTGGTCACAATGCTGGTCAAGCAGGGCAGCCTCACCACCGGCATGGGTATTGTCAGCCAGGCGCTGGAGGCGCTGGGTCTGATATCCCATGATGTGGCGCATGCCGGCCTTCTGAACAACCCGGACTTCTTCCGTGCGATCTACCAGATCTCCGGCGTCTGGGAGGGTGCGGGTTACGACTCCATCGTGTACTTTGCCGCCATTATCGCCATTTCGCCCACCAGCTATGAGGCCGCCCAGATCGACGGCGCGGGCAAGATGGCCCAGATGCGCTACGTTGTGCTGCCCGGCATCCTGTCCACCCTGGTCATCATGCTGATCACCCGTATCGGCTCCCTGCTGAACATCGGCTACGAAAAGGTGCTGCTGCTGTACAATACCAATACCTACGTCACCGCGGACGTGGTTTCCACCTTCGCCCAGCGCTACGGCCTGGAGGGCGCCCAGAAGGGCCTGGCCTCCGCGGCAGAAATGATGAACAATGTCGTCAGCATGCTGCTGGTCATCTCCGCCAACACCATCGCCCGCAAGGCGAGCGACACTTCTCTGTATTAAGGAGGTCAGCGACAAATGAAAAGAAAGCTTGAAACCTCCGAGCTGATCTTTAAGGTGATCAGCTACACGCTGCTGTGCATCTTCTCCCTGGCGTGCCTGTATCCCTTCGTGTACGCGATTTCCGCCTCCATTTCCGGCGCCCACGCTGTGGATTACGGCAAGGTCGTGCTCTTCCCCAAGGATATCCAGTTCCAGGCCTTTGCCCGCATGTTCAATGACAACATGTTCTGGAACTCCTACTCCAACACCCTGTTCCTGACCTTCTACGGCACCATCTGGGCGCTGTTTGTGGCCATCCTGGGCGCCTACGCCCTGTCCAAGAAGCGGCTGCTGTTCCGCCGTGTGTTCAACTTCTTCCTGGTGTTCACCATGCTGTTCTCCGCTGGCCTGGTGCCCCAGTACCTCAACTACCTGGACACCAAGGACGTCTTCAACGCCATGGGCATCATGGACGACAAGTGGCTGGTTGTCATCGCCATGGGTATGGCGGCGATGAACATCATCCTGCTGCGCAACGCCTTCGAGGGCGTGCCCAGTGAAATCGAGGAAGCCGCCATCGTGGACGGCGCCACCGAATTCCAGGTGCTGTCCAAGGTGTACATTCCCATGAGCAAATCCACCATCGCGACGGTTGCCCTGTTCTTCGCCATTTCCCGCTGGAACGGCTATTTCTGGGCCCGCCAGATGATCTCCAACTCCAACGAGCATCCTCTGCAGGTTTTCATCCGTCTGCGTCTGGAGGAGTTCACCGATCCGGACTACATGACCGGCTGGGCGGAGCCCTACTCCTCCGACTCGGTTATCTACGCGCTGATCGTCTGCTCCATCGTCCCGATCCTGATCATCTATCCCTTCATCCAGAAGTACTTCGCCAAGGGCGTCAACATGGGCGGCGTCAAAGAATAACCAGGGGTGTCCCTGGACCCAACGCGCGATTGAGTTGACTGCTCTTGCATAGACCTACCGCGTGCGGTTTTAGTCACAGCTGCGCGTCCGGCCGCTCATCGGCCGGGCTATGGCGTGGCTTGTGGCTGGAGTAGAAAAGGCTCCCCTGCGAAGGGGAGCTGGAAGCCGTAAGGCTGAAGGAGGGGTTTCCCTCTGGAACATCGTACTTTGCCGGAGCAATCCGGTGAAAATAAAAAGGAGGAACCACTATGAAGCGTATTGTTTCCCTGCTGATGGCGCTGGCCATGATGGCCACCCTGTTCGTCAGCACCGCTGTCGCTGAGGAGCCCGTTGTGCTCCGCATGGCGACCGGCTACAACAATGCCAAGACCGGTCTGTTCTTCGACGCGTCCATCGCGGGCGAAGGCGTCACCCTGGCCGACGGCATCACCTACCACACCGGCGATCTGAAGCCCACCTGGGTCGAGGTTCAGAAGCAGCTGAATGTTGTCTTCGAGGACAAGTACCAGGGCAACAGCGCCAGCAACGAGTTCGACTTCTGGAAGGAGCGCCTGAACGAGGTTGACATGCTCTCCGGTACCGCTGCCAAGCTGACTGAGTACGGCGAGGCCGGCTCCATCGTCAACATCGGCGCTTACCTGGACCAGATGCCCAACTTCAAGGCCTATCTGGAAGCCAACCCCATCGTCCGTCTGTCCATCACCGGCAACACCTCCACCGGCGCCATCTACTTCTCCCCCTATTTTGACGGCGTCAACGACATCGAGCGTATGCCTCTGATGCGTGTGGACTGGGTGCAGAAGCTGCTGGACGGCGAGGGCGCCTTCGTGGCTGAGAAGTCCAACGCCCTGGCTGCCGCCGTGTACACCCCCTACATGCCCACCGCTGGCAAGGTCGAGATCGACGTTGTCAACCTGGAAGGCACTGCTGTTGAAAAGATCGCCAAGGATTACGACGCGGCTGGCAACATCGTTGCCAACATGAACGCTGCCGGCGCCCTGGACGGTGTGGCTGCTGTCAACATGCTGCGTGAGTACATCGACAAGGCTTACAATGGCTACTATGGCACCGAGCGCTCCAACCTGTTCGTGGGCCAGAACGCTGCGTGGGACGCTGACGAACTGGTCGCCCTGCTGCGCTGCGTCGTCGCCAACCCCCAGACCCTGAATGGCACCGATTCCGTGCAGGGCCTGTTCTCCCGTGAGGACGACAACAACCAGCGTCGTGTTGACATGTTCCGCTTTGCCGGCGTTCTGTTCGGCGTGCGCGGCATGGAATCCCGTCAGGATTACCTGTGGATCGACGAGACCGGCGCGCTCCGTGACGCCCGTCAGGATGTCGCTGCTTATGCTGCGCTGGAGAAGATGAACCAGATGGCTCAGGAGGGCCTGATCTCCAAGGCCTTCATGGATTCCTCCACCGAGTCCACCAAGACCTACCTGGAGAACGACCTGGGCTTCATGCACTATGACTACAACCAGACCCAGACCGTGTACAACGAGACCGCCCTGCAGGACGGCGAGAAGTACATGGCCGTGATGGTTCCCGTGGCTCAGTGGTTCGACGGCACCGAGGGCGGCGTGTTCATGCGCTTCACCGAGTCCTGGCGCTCTGTTAAGACCGACGGCTGGGGCATCTCCGTGGCTGGCGTTGAGGGCAACCCCGCCAAGCTGAACGCCTGCCTCGCGCTGATCGACTTCGCCTTCTCTGAGCAGGGCCAGATCCTCATGTCCTACGGCCCCGACGCCTTCATCAAGAAGAACGAAGACGGCTCCTACGTCACCTTCAACTTCAACGGCAAGGAAATGCCCGTGATCGCCGACGCCACCTACGCTGAGCTGTGGGATAAGGCTTCCGGCAACTACACCAACTATGCCCGTCAGTGGCTGGGCTCCACCCTGTCCTTCGCCAAGAGCCAGGCCTTCGAGTACCAGTGCACCCACGCGGTCGGCAAGGAAGGCGCCGGCAAGCTGTCTGTGGCGATCGCCCTGGGCACCATCAAGCACCCCGAGCTGGCCATCACCGAGAATCCCTGGTACACCTCCGTGCCCACCGTTCTGCCCAACACCAAGCAGGAGAACGACATGATCGCCGGTTACTCCGAGCTGACCACCAAGTACAACTCCGCCAAGGGCAAGCAGAACCTGTTCGTTGACCAGATCGTTGCTGGTTACGCCGTGGAAGGCATGGGCAGCGCGGATGAATCCGCCGCCTACGTCGCCAAGGAAATGAGCGGCAAGCAGTACCTGATGCTCAAGCAGCGCGCTTGGGATCGCCTCCAGGAGTACTACCTCAACCTGTCCAAGTAATCCATTCCACCGTGGCGGGAGCTTCGGCTCCCGTCACGGGTTCCCGTCAGCTCCTCCGTGCGGGAAGCTGACGGGAACCTGATTCCGCGTCCGCGACGGATGCATGATTTTCGGGAGGTTCTTATGTACAAGACACAGATCATCCTGCAGAAGATCATCTGCTTTGCTGCCATTGCCGTCAGCGCCCTGGTGTTTCTGTATTCCCTGGGCTTGATGACGGACCTCTATGACAGCCTTGCACCCACGATGATGGATCGCAGCAACATCGATGATACCTGGGTGCCCGGTTCTCAGATTTATTACCACATGCAGCCCTTCAACAAGGCCCTGCTGGGGTATTCCATTGGGCTGATCCTGCTGAGCGTCTTCCTGTTCATCACCAGCACCCACTCCCGTCGCCGCTACTATATGGGCAACGTGGCGGCTGTGGCGCTGTATGCGGTATCCGGCGTGGTGCTGAGCGTGTGGAGCCACATTCAGGTGGATGCGTTCAAGACGGAGTTCCTCACCAAGGTGGACTTCAATGAGCTGCAGTTCTTCGCCGAAATGTGGGAGACCCCCTACATTGACTCTACCTTCTGGTTTGACGCGCATTATGTCGTGTTCGGTCTGGTGGTGCTGGTGGCCGCGGCCCTGGTAGCCAACCTGTGCTGGAAGTTCAGCCTGATGAAGGCCGAAAAGCAGTTGATTGAGGATGGAAAGAAGGTGCACGCATGACCGCTAACCGCCTGGATGACCCCAAGGTCGTAAAAATCGACCGGATGCGCTATGCCAAGAATACCTTCTCTTCCCGGCTGACTTATCTGGCGATCCTCTTTAATGTTCTGTATTTTGTGAGCATCTATGAGTCCGATGTGGGCTCCTGGTATTATCAGATTCTCATTGGCGGCTCCATCGTGTATAACCTGGTGTTCATGCTGATGACCTTCCTGGCCTCCGAGGGTGTGAAGAACTACAAGCTGGGTTATTCCGTGCTGCTGCTGGTGGCTGGCGCAGGCCAGATCATCCGCATGTTCATCCTGCCCAGGATGGCCTATGCGGCGACCATCACCATCAAGTCAGTCAAGTACCCGGTGATGGATCAGTCCCAGCTGATCTGGGTGATCAGCTGCCTGGCCCTGTCGGCGGCGTGCTGCATGGTGGCCGGCATCGTCGGTATCATCCGCAGCCGCAAGCTGGCGGCTTACAATGCCTCTCTGGAAGAGATGACCGCGTAAAGGAGATGCCCTATGGCAAACATCAGCTTACAGCATCTGGACAAGATTTATGATAACAATGTGCAGGCTGTCTTTGACTTCAACCTGGAGGTGAAGGACGGCGAGTTCATCGTGCTGGTCGGGCCCTCCGGCTGCGGCAAGTCTACGACCCTGCGCATGATCGCCGGATTGGAGGACATCACCGCCGGCAAGCTCCTGCTGGACGGCGTGGACATCACCGCCGCGCCCGCCAAGGATCGCGACATGGCCATGGTGTTCCAGAACTATGCCCTCTACGGCCACATGACCGTGTATGAGAACATGGCCTTCTCCCTCACCCTGCGCAAGGAGGATCCCAATGTCATCCACCGCAAGGTGCTGGCCGCTGCGGAAATCCTGGGCCTGACCGATCAGCTGAACAAGAAGCCCAAGCAGCTCTCCGGCGGTCAGCGCCAGCGCGTGGCCATGGGCCGCTCCATCGTGCGCAGTCCCAAGGTGTTCCTGTTTGACGAGCCCCTGTCCAACCTGGACGCCAAGCTCCGCGGCGCCACCCGCCGTGAGATCCTGCTGCTGCACAAGCGCATGAACGCCACCATGCTCTACGTCACCCATGACCAGACCGAGGCGCTCACCCTGGCGGACCGCATCGTGTGCATGTCCATGGGCCGCGTGCAGCAGGTCGGCACGCCCCTGGAGCTCTATGACACCCCCGCGAACCTCTTTGTGGCCAGCTTTATCGGTCTGCCGCCCATGAATTTCTTCGACGTGGAGATTCAGGGTGACAAGGCGGTAAACAAGTACTTTACCATGGCCCTGACCGAGGATGAGAAGCGGCTGCTCGCTGCATACCAGGGCAAGACCGTGGTGCTGGGCGTCCGCCCCGAGAATATCGCCACCGGCGGCGATGTGGATGTGGCCGTCTTCTCCAATGAGAACCTGGGCATGAACACCCTGGTGCACGGCCGCCTGAACGGCGTGACTGCCGCGGATTCTTCCATCACCTGCAAGCTGCGCGGCTGGTGCGACTACAAGGCCGGCGACCATGTGCTGGTCAAGTTTGAGAAGCGCCACTTCTTCGACAAGGAAACCACGAACGCAATCCGCTGAAAGGAGGGACGGTCATGACAACGCTGAACAAGAAAAAGAGTGGCGGGCTGAAGGAATTCTTCCGCAGGAAGATCGTCTCCCTCAAGCGCAAGCCTCAGACGATTCCGCTGGTGGTGCTGGCCATCGGCTTCCTGGTATACTCGCTGAACCTGACCCATGTATCCGATACCACGGCGAAAATCCAGCTCTCCGGCATGGGCCTGAGCGGCTTCTGCACGATGCTCTTCTCCATGCTGAGCTTCGTGTGCTTCCTCAACGCCTACCCCCACCGCAAGAAGACCAACATTCCCATGCTGGTGCTGATGTTCCTGATGCTGGCCATCCTCATCGTGTGCGATACCTTCTACATGGGACAGATCACCAAGGCCATTACCCGCGCCGACCATCCCATCGTGGTGGATACGGCCACGGCCTACATCCAGAAGGCCTATGACATGCTGAATCTGCACCGCATCATCATCGCCATCGGCGCTGTGCTGACGCTGCTGGTGCCTGTGTTGCGGAAGCTCCTGCGCAGGATCGACACCTCCCTGCCCGTGGAAGAGGGCGCCCAGATGGGCGAGATCCTGCTTTCCGGGGACAACTGAGGCCGATGAAAAAGCAAGCAAACAAGCCTGAAACCAAGGAGGCCTCCTATTACCAGCTCCATACGGACGCGGTGGAGGACCTCGTTACCGCTACGAAGGAGAATACCCCCAAGTACTCCGAGGAGGAGCTGAACCGCTATCGCTCCGGCAGGACCAAGCGGAAGTTTCCCCAGGGCCTGAAGGTCGCGCTGATCAAGTTCTGGTTCTACGGGGCGGTGTGCTTTTTCGTGTTCTGGGGGCTGGGGCTGTACCTGGCTGGGCTGGACCTGCAGTTTGTGGGCGCCATTGTGCTGGGCATGGTGACGGATCTGCTGATCAACCATTTCCTGCGCTTCACCGAAAAGCTCCCCGGCGGCAGCAGAAAGTGGATCCTGGTCACCCGCAGGGGCACGGCGGGGTTTTTCATGAACCTGATTTATGGCTTCCTGCTGATGTTCCTGATCGTCACGGCGTACAACATGATCAACACCGTGATCGTGGCCATTTTCGGCAGCGAAGGCGCGCCGCTGCTCCATGTGGAGCCGCTGGGTTTCGGCCTGATCGCCATGGGCGCAGACATGCTGTGCGTGACCATCCGCAACACGCTGCGCAAGATTGTGGATGACGCAAAAAAGAAGGCATAACAAAAGCCGCCAGCCTGGCTGACGGCGAAGGGATCATTCCTCGGCGACCTTCCCGTATTCCCGGGGAGACACGCCGTACCGCTTCTTGAACATGCGGGAGAAGTACAGCGGGTCGCTGTAGCCGCACATGCGGGCGACCTCCGTGACGCTGCGGCCCGTCCCCTGGCGGAGCATATCCGCCGCCGTCTCCAGCCGGAGATTGGCCAGATACTTGCGGGGCGTGGTGTTCATCTCCTGCCGGAAGAGGCGGCACAGATAATCGTTGCAATAAGGCGCTGAGCGCAGCTGCTCGTCCAGCTCATAAAGTGGGTTGGCGAAGTTCTGCGCGATGCTCCGGGCCAGGTCTTCCACCAGCTGGGACTGGGGCGCAGAGGGCCGGCGAAGGCTCACGTGCTGCACCAGCAGCTGCCCGTAGGCGCTCAGCAGTGCGCCCGCATCCGGCGTGCCGGCCTCAAAGTGCCACAGTGTATCCTGCATCAGATGCAGAAGAGACTGATTCGCGTCGTCCTGCAGCAGACAGGGCTGGCGGAACACCAGCGGGATCTGCCGCATGAACAGGAGGATGCCCTGCGCCTCTGCCATGCTGTCGCGGGTCGGATGTACCTCCGGCGGAAAGACGAGAAGTCCGCCGGGCGTACAGGTCAGGGTGAGGCTGCCGGTCGTGCAGCTGCCGCTTCCGCCGGTGCAGTAGAAAAAGCGCCAGCAGTCATGAACCTGCGGCACGTTCATGTGGGCGGATGGGTATTTCGCGGCGTATACGATGTCGTTCATGCTGCACCTGCCTGAAAAGAATTATCGGTATTATACCAAAATAGTTCGGTTTTGTCTATATGGGCGGATCTTCCGCCAAGCCCAAGTAAAGGAGCGATACTGCCATGGCATACCTCACGCTCAGGAACATCAACAAGATCTACCCCAACGGCTTCCACGCCGTGCACGACTTCAACCTCGAAGCCGAACGGGGTGAGTTTATTGTGTTCGTCGGTCCCTCCGGCTGCGGCAAGTCCACCACGCTGCGCATGATCGCCGGCCTGGAGGATATCAGCAAGGGCGAGTTCCTCATCAACGGCCAGCTGGCGAATAACCTCGGCCCCCGCGAGCGCGAGGTCGCCATGGTGTTCCAGAGCTACGCGCTGTATCCCAACATGACCGTGTACGATAACCTGGCCTTCGGCCTGAATCTGCAGGGCGTGGATGAGGACGTCATCGAGGAGCGCGTGCAGAAGACCGCCAAGATCCTGGGCCTGACGGACTACCTGGATCGTATGCCCCGCGAGTGCTCCGGCGGCCAGCGCCAGCGCGTGGCCGTGGGCCGCTCCATCATCCGCAAGGTGGGCGTCTTCCTCATGGACGAGCCCCTGTCCAACCTGGACGCCAAGCAGCGCGTCACCATGCGCAGTGAGATCACCCAGATCCACCGCGAGACCGGCGCTACCACCATCTACGTCACCCACGACCAGACAGAGGCCATGACCATGGCGGACCGCATCGTGGTGATGAAGAACGGCTATGTACAGCAGGTCGGCACGCCCAAGGAGGTCTACTTCAACCCGGTCAATATGTTCGTGGCGGGCTTCATCGGCGAGCCGCCGATGAACTTCATCCGCCGTAAGGTGAAGGACGGCTGCATCGTCATCGGCGGCGCGTCCTTTGACCTGAGCAAGTGCATTGGCGAGAAGATCGCGGGCTACGAGGGCCAGGAGATCGTCTTTGGCTTCCGCCCCGAGGCCATCGCCCTGGGCGCCCAGGAGAACGCCTTCACCACCGCCGGCATGGTCGAGCTGACCGAGATGCTGGGCGACAACGCCAATGTCTATATTGACATCGACGATGACAAGTCCATCCTGAAGGTCACCCCCCATGAGATCCCCGAGATGGACACTGAGGTCACCTTCTCCATCCCCTACGAGAGCGTCTACCTCTTCGACGCCAAGACCGAAATGGTCATCAAGTAAACAAAGAAATTGCGCATCCCGTGAGGGATGCGCGTTTTTATGCCTTCACGATGGGCAGCCAGAGCTCTGCTTTGCTGGACGGGGGATCTGCCTGGTTCAGCGGATAATAGAACTCAAGGTTGCAGTTCCAGCCGAGGCGGTACTCGCGGCATGCGGGCAGCCAGTCGCGCCACATCTGTGTGTTGACGTCCTGCAGCGTGGCCAGCGTGCAGGGGAACACCGCCCACGTACCGCCAGGAATGTCGCGGGTAATGCAGCCTTCCGGGATCGTCTGTCCCGGCTGGTACAGGTCGGCAATGAGGTAGTCGAACTCGCAGCCGTCTGCATCAATGCAAACGCCGAACTCGCCGTCAAGGGGCATGCCCTGCGCCATCATTTCCCCCCACCATGCAGGGATTTCCTGATAGCTGGTCTCGTTGAGGAAGTGTCGCTGGTACCCCACCACGGTGAACGCGGGCTTCTCGACAATCTTGTATTCCATCATGCTTCCGCCCTCCTTGAGGTTGATCTTCATCGGCGCGAAGGATTGCAGCATCATCCCTGGCTGCCCTGCCTGGGAGGGCAATACCCCGTGAAAGCGGCGGAAGGCCCGCGCAAAGCTGTCCGGCGAGTCATAGCCGTACTTTACTGCCGCGTCGATGACCTTCATGCCCTGCGTGAGCTCCTGCGCAGCGAGGGTCAGCCGACGGCGGCGGATGTATTCCCCCAGGGGCATGCCGCACAGGCTGGAGAAGAGCCGCTGGAAGTGGAATGCGCTGATGTAGGCGCGCGCTGCCACATCGTGCACATCAATGTCCTCCGTCAGATGAGCCTCGACGTAGTCGATGGCCGCCTGGATGGTCTCCTGCATGGTGCTGCCTCCTTCGTGGATGATGGGGACAGTATAGCACGGAATGCGGCGGATTGTCCCGACTTTTTCTGCGAAACGGACCAGCCCTCTCCGCCTGCGGGGCACCCGCCCCGACTTTTTCTGCGGCTTGTGGGGCAGGGAAAATGGGCGGAGGTGCCTGTGGGGGCTTTGCAAATGGGGGAAATGCTGATATAATACGGATAGCACGCAATCGAAATAACATCAAAGGCGGTGACACCATGCCCAATCCCATCCTGCCCCTGTGGGAGCACATTCCCGACGGCGAACCCCGTGTATTCGGCGACCGTGTGTATCTCTACGGGTCCCATGACCGGCCCATGTCCGGCGATTTCTGTGATATCCGCCTGAAGGCGTGGTCTGCCCCGATCAATGACCTCGACCACTGGACCTGCCACGGCGATATCTTCCACGCCCAGGCGGACGAAGACCATCCCGCCGACGTCACCTGGACTGACATGATGCCCGCTGACAAGCACATGATGTATGCCCCCGACGTGGTCCAAAAGGGCGACAAGTACTACCTCTTCACCTACATTTTCTTTGACAAGGGCTGCGTGTCCGTTTCGGACAAGCCCGAAGGACCCTTCAAGGTCGTCAGCGCCTACAAGTACGCCCCGGAGGACGCTGGCGACAACGGCGTCTACAATGATCCCGGCGTGCTGGTGGACGACGATGGCCGCGTGTATGTGTACTACGGCTTCGAGGCCTCCCACATGAACGAGCTCGACCCCGAAACCATGTGCACTGTGCTGCCTGGCAGCCTCAAGCATCATGTGATTGATGACCGGGAGGACGTGCCGGCGGAGCAGCGCTTCTTCGAGGCCAGCTCTCCCCGCAAGATCGGCGATACCTACTATCTGATCTATTCCCCCAGGAAGGGCAGCCGCCTGGCCTACGCTACCTCCGACAAGCCCATCGGCCCCTTCACCTACCGGGGCTACATCGTGGATAACGGCAATGACTACCCCGGCGGCAACGACCACGGCTCCATCATGAAGGTGGGCGGGGAGTGGTACATCTTCTACCACCGGATGACCAACGGCACCTGTTTCTCCCGCCAGGCCTGCGCCGAACGCATCGAGATTCTGCCCGACGGCACCATTCCGCCGGTGGAGATGACCTCCCTGGGCTTCTCAAAATCCCTCAATCCCTACGAGGAGACCCCTGCCCACCGCGCCTGCGTGCTGCGCAGCGGCGGCATGATCAAGTACCTCAACGAGTTCCACACCGTCGTGGACGAGCTGCGCAGCGGCACCGTTGTGGGCTACAAGTATTTCGATTTCGGCGAGGACAACTCCGCCACCCACATCGATCTGGTGATGGAGCTGCGCGGCCTTGGCGAAACGGGCCGCGTCACCGTGCATCTGGACGATGCGGCGAATGACCCCATCGGCGAGGGCTGCTTCACCGGCGACGACCAGCTGCTTCGCATCAAGCTGCCCTGCATCACCGGGCGGCACGCGGTGTACTTCACCTTCCATGATGACCGCACCCAGATGAGCTGGGGACTGCATGACCGCTGCCTGACCCGGTTGGAGAGGTTCGTGTTCAAGAAGTAAGGAGGTCTGTGTATGGGCTACACATTCGCCGCAGCGCTGGTGAAGAAGACCGGCGGCACCGCGCCCGCCACCCGCAAGGCCTTCCGGGAAGAGATGGAGACCCTGGGCTACCGCAGGGCTGCCTCGGCGGAGGAAGCCTCCCTCTCCCTGCGCATGTACCAGGACAAGAAGAGCGCGTGGCTGTCCCTGGCGCTGGAGATGCCGGAAGACCTGGACAAGGAGCTGGAATTCCTGCGCAAGGTGGCGGCGGAGATGCACACGCCCATCCTGTACTTCATGAACTTCGACAGCGATTTCCTCTATGTTGCCGCCACGGATGGCAAGGACGTGCAGCATGTCCATGTGGGATTCATTGACGAGGACGACGAAGCCATGACGGACAGCGAAGACCTGTCCATCTTTGACGCGCTGCTCCCGGACGACGCAGCCCGGGAGGAATTCCGCCGCATCCTCGCGGTGGACGACGAGGAGCGCGTGTTCTCCGAGGAGGCCGCACAGGAGATGGCGACGCTGTTCGGCTACACGCCGGAGGTGCTGTTCATTGACGAGGACGCAAAGCCCTTCGCGGAGTTCAATTTTGACCTGCCGGGGGAGGAGGCTGTGCCTTTCCTCATGCCGGAGGATGCGCCGGTGGCGTTTGAGGTTACTTGTGGTCACTTTAATGTTAATCCAGGAAAGCTGAGCTTCTATTCTTGCGGCGGTGTAGGCCGAGGCGTGCGCATTCTCATGCAGGCGCAGGATTATGACGCTGAAACCTGGGAAGCGCCCTGTATAGAGATATCCAACGAGATCAACAAACGCTGCGGTTATCCTCCGCCGGAGGAATATTCGGCGAAGGTTGTGCCCAAACGTGCTGTTTTCAACGATGGAAGCAAGGGGTGGGTCGCGGAGTTCCCGGATGTGCCGATGTTCCGTGGTGTGAACCCGGATTCTCCGCAACGACGCAGTATGAAAGCGTGGAAGATTGAGCAGGCGATCAACTATCATGTAAGCATTGCCCTGTGTGATGGGCGATTTCGCATTCCGGAGCCTGATGAACCGGTGCAGATGATGTTGCCCGATGATGACTGGCGGGCATATGAGTCCTTAGCGCTGCAAGCTCATTTCGATAAGTACGAGCAGAAGACGCACATCTGGATCATTTCCATGGAGAATCCAAAGGCTTGCAGGCATTATGCAATGCCAATGGTGCAACTTCAGCGGAGGCAGGCTTGGCTGGCTGGTTTTGTACCAGATGAAATGATATAAACAAGGAGGTTTCTCCATGCAGATCGGCGCACAATTCTTCACCGTCCGCAATCAGTGCCAGACCCTCGAGGACTTCGCCCTGACGCTGCGCAAGGTGGCCGACATCGGCTACAAGACCGTGCAGATTTCCGGCACCTGCCCCTATGAGGCAGAGTGGCTCCGCGAGCAGCTGGCCATCAACGACCTCAAGTGCGTGCTGACTCACATCCCCGTGCCGCGCCTTACGGGGGAGACCGCGCAGGTCATCGCTGATCACCATGTGTTTGACTGCCCCCACATCGGCCTGGGCTGGTATGCCTTCAACGAGACCGACACCTATGAGGCCTTCATGGCCACCTATCCCCAGGTGGCAAAGATCATCCGCGAGGGCGGCAGGTACTTCATGTACCACAACCACGACCAGGAGTTCCAGAAGCTTGGGAAGAAGCTCATCCTGGAGAAGCTGGCTGAGGAGATTCCGGCAAGCATCATGGGCTTCACCCTGGATACCTTCTGGGTGCAGGCAGGCGGCGGCGATCCGGCCCAGTGGATTGCGAACCTCGCAGGCCGCGTGCCAGCTATCCACCTCAAGGACTTCGCCTATGGCCGCAAGATGGCCGTGGTAGGCGAGGGAAACATCAATTTCGACCGCGTCTTCACCGAGGCGGAGAAGGCTGGTACGAAGTACCTGCTCGTCGAGCAGGACGACTGCAACGGCGAGGACCCCATTGAGTGCCTGCGCCGCAGCTATGAATACCTGAAGGCCTGCGGCTTCAACTAATACAACAGGAGGCGGCTCATGGATACGCTTCATCAGGTTCGGGCGGCGGTGATCGGCTACGGCGGCATCGGCTCGGCCCATACGGCGTCCCTGGCCCAGGGCAAGGTGGAGGGCATGACCCTCGCGGCGGTGTGCGATATCAATCTGGCGCGGCGTGCGATTGCGGAGGAGCGCTTCCCCGGCGTGCGCGTGGTGGAGGACTACCATGCCCTGCTGGATGGCAGCATCGACGCGGTGATCATCGCGGTGCCCCATCCCATGCATTGCGAGATCGCGGAGGAGTGCTTGCGGGGCGGCGTGCACGTCCTGTCGGAAAAGCCCCTTGACATTTCCGTCACCGCGGCGAAGAAGGCCCTGCAGGCCGCGGAGGAATCGGACCGCATCTTCGCGGTGATGCTTAATCAGCGCACGGCCCCCATCTTCCAAAGGGCGCGGGAAATTGTGCAGAGCGGCGCACTTGGCAATCTCAAGCGCACGGTGTGGATCATCACCAACTGGTACCGCACCCAGCATTATTATGACTCCGGCGCGTGGCGTGCCACCTGGGCGGGGGAGGGCGGCGGCGTACTGCTCAACCAGGCGCCCCACAACCTTGACCTGTGGCAGTGGATCTGCGGCATGCCCGCCTCCGTCACCGCATACTGTGATGTGGCGCGCTATCACCGCATCGAGGTGGAGGACGACGCCACCCTCATGACCCGCTATGCAAACGGCGCGACGGGTCTGTTCGTCACGTCCACAGGCGAGTTCCCCGGCACCAACCGCCTGGAGATCGCCGGCGACCTGGGCAAGCTCGTCCTGGAGGACGGCGTGCTCAAATGGTGGAAGCTGCGGGAAAGCGAGCATGACGTGCGCTGGCACGCGGACAACAGCATGCCTCAAATCCCCCTGGATTACACGGAGGAGCGTTTTGATGGCGGCGGCGCCCAGCATGTGGGCATCCTGCAGAACCTGGCCAACGCCATCCTGCACGGGGAGGAACTGCTTTCCCCTGCGGCGGATGGCCTGGATGAGCTGACCCTCTCCAATGCGGCGTATCTGTCCCAGTGGACGGGGAATGCCTGCATCGACCTGCCCCTGGATGGTGCGGCCTTTGACGCTCAGCTCAGGGAGCATGCGGCTCACTCCATGACCCATGAGGAGATGGCGAGTATCCCCGGAGGGGAGTACCAGGACCGCTGGCAGACCCGCTGGTAACACATTCCGCCCATCCCGGGCGGATTTTTTCACCGCATCACGACAGGATTCAACCGAAATTTCCTTTTGCGGCAGATATTTGTTATTGCTGCGTTCACATTTTTTTGATACAATAAGTATCCAGCCTCCAAAGGCTGGTGAAGATAGAAAATGCAACCTGTCACAAAAAGGAGTGACTTCCCTTATGTTAGAGCTCAAAGGCATCAAGAAGGATTACCCGGCGGGCGACGGCATCGTCCATGCGCTCAAGGGCATTGACCTCCAGTTCCGCAAGAGCGAGTTTGTGTCCATCCTCGGCCCCTCCGGCTGCGGCAAGACCACCATGCTCAACATCATCGGCGGCCTGGATCAGTATACCGAGGGTGACCTGGTGATCAACGGCACCTCCACCAAGCATTACAAGGATCGTGACTGGGACGCTTACCGCAACCATTCCATCGGCTTCGTGTTCCAGAGCTACAACCTGATTCCCCACCAGTCCGTGCTACAGAACGTTGAAATCGCCCTGACTCTTTCCGGCGTCAGCAAGGCAGAGCGCCGCAAGCGCGCCATCAAGGTGCTGCAGGATGTGGGCCTGGGAAATCAGCTGCGCAAGAAGCCTGCCCAGATGTCCGGCGGCCAGATGCAGCGCGTGGCCATCGCCCGTGCGCTGGTGAACAACCCCGACATCATCCTGGCGGACGAACCCACCGGCGCCCTGGACACCGAGACCAGCGTGCAGGTCATGGACATCCTCAAGGAGATCGCCAAGGATCGCCTGGTCATCATGGTCACCCACAACCCGGATATTGCGGAGAAGTACTCCACCCGCATCATCCGCATGCTGGACGGCGAGATCACCAGCGACTCCAAGCCTCTGACCGCCGATGAGCTGGAGGGGCTGGAAAAGCAGGCCCGCGACGCCCGCGTGGCCCGCAAAAGCGGCAAGGTGAAGAAGGAGCGCAAGCCCTCCATGTCCTGGGCGACGTCCTTTGGCTTGTCGCTCAAGAACCTGATCAGCAAGAAGTCCCGGACGCTGCTGACCTCCTTTGCCGGCTCCATCGGCATCATCGGCATCGCGCTGATCTTCGCCGTGTCCAACGGCATGACCACCTACATCAACACCGTGCAGGAGGATACCCTGTCCTCCTACCCGCTGACGCTGCAGGCAAGCGACATGAACATGGGCTCTCTTCTGGCGACCTTCATTGGCAACGCCCTGTCCGGCGAGCCCCATGAGAACGACGCGGTCTACGAAAAGACCATGATCTATGATCTGGTCAATGCCCTGGGCGCGATGGAGGAGACCACCAACGACCTTAAATCCTTCAAGGTGCATCTGGATCAGATGGTGGCCGATCCGGAGAGTGAAATGCACGATGCCATCAACGGCGTGCAGTACACCTACCAGCTGCCTCTGACCGTCTACACCCAGAACGTGGACGGCGACATCATCCAGGCGGACTCCCAGGTGCTGATGCAGGAGCTGATGCTGGAATTCATGGGCATGGACCTCTCCGCCATGATGGACATCTCTGCCACCTACGGCATGGATCCTTCCAGCATGTCCATGATGCCCGGCAGCATGAGCTCGTCCGTTGTGCTGTGGCAGGAGATGCTCACCGGCAAGAACGGCGAGATCATCAACCCCCTGCTGCTCAAGCAGTACGATCTGATCTACGGCTCCTGGCCCAACGACTACAACGAAGTGGTCGTGGTGGTGGACGAGAAGAACGAGATCGCCGACATGACCCTGTACGCCATGGGCCTCAAGCCCAAGAGCGAGATCGAGGCGCTGGCCAATGCCGCCTTTGAGCAGAGCGGCGTGGAGGTCTCCGATGAGCGCTGGACGTACCAGGATATCTGCGGCCTGACCTTCCGCGTGGTGCTGCCTTCCAGCTGCTACGCGCAGGACGAGGTGACCGGCGCCTGGACCGATCTTCGGGAGACCCAGGCCGGATTGCGCTACCTGTACGACAACGGCCTTGACCTTAAGGTGGTGGGCATCATCCGCCCCAACGAGGAGGCCGTCTCCGGCATGCTCGGCGGCACCATCTGCTACACCGCTGGCCTGACCGAGCATCTCATCGACGAAGCCGCTGAGGCCCCGGCTGTGCAGGCCCAGCAGGCCGATCCTGCTACGGACATCTTCACCGGTCTGCCCTTCCGGGAGACTACCGGCGCGATGACCGAAGAGGAAAAGGCTGCCGAGTTTGCTGCCTACATCGCTACCCTCCCCGATGAGGAGAAGGCCGCCGCCTATGTGGAGATCATGTCCATCCCCACCCAGGAGCAGATCGACCAGATTGTCCAGCAGCAGCTGGGCATGATGACCCGCGCGGACATTGAAGCCGCGATGCTCCAGGCGGTGGAAGGCCAGATCAACGTCAGCGCCGAGGACATGCTGAAGTATGTCTCTGCCATGAGCGATGAAGACCTCTTCGCCCTGGTGGCCCAGATGATGGGCGAGCAGGTGGCGGTGCAGTACGCCGAGCAGGTCAAGGCGCAGATGTCCGCGATGGACACTGCCACCCTGGTCATGGGCATGAACGTGTCCATGCCTGCCACCACGCCAGAGCAGGTGTCCGCGAAGGCTGCCATGTACGCCGCCTCCGCCGCAAATATCCCCCAGGAGCAGCTCGACATGCTCACCCGGCAGGCCCTTGCCGCCATGACCCGTGAGCAGCTGGAGGGCATGATCCTCCCCGCGATGGCAGCCCAGATGGGCATCCCGGCGGAAATGGCTGCGCCCATGCTGGCCGGCATGACCGACGAGCAGCTGCGGGAGCAGATCGCTCCTGCGGTTCAGGAGCAGATCAAGGCCGAGGCTGCCGCCAAGGTTGCTGCCATGTCCGAAGAGGAGATGTGCGCCGCCCTGGAGGCTATGCAGCCCCCCTTCACCACCGCTCAGATGGCCATGTACCACGATGCGGTGCTGCACTTCTCCGAGTCCACCTACGAGGACAACCTGATCGCCCTGGGCTGCGTCAGCCTCGATAGCCCGGCGACCATCAATATCTACGCCTCCTCCTTTGAGGACAAGGATCTGATTGAGGCGGAGATCAACGCCTACAATGCCTCCGTGGATGAGCTACATCAGATCCGCTACACCGACTATGTGGGCCTGATGATGTCCTCTGTGACCTCCATCATCAACGCCATCACCTATGTGCTGATCGCATTCGTGGCCATCTCGCTGGTGGTGTCCTCCATCATGATCGGCGTCATCACCCTGATTTCCGTGCAGGAGCGCACCAAGGAGATCGGCATCCTGCGTGCCATCGGCGCCTCCAAGCGGAATGTGTCCAGCATGTTCAACGCCGAGACCATCATCATCGGCTTTGCGTCGGGCCTGATCGGCGTGGGCATGACTTGGATCTTGTGCATCCCGATCAACGCCATCATCTTCCACCTGACCAACATTGCGGGCCTGGAGGCCTTCCTGCCCTGGGAGGTTGCGGCCATCCTGGTGGGTATCAGCGTGGTGCTGACCTCCTTCGCCGGCGTGATCCCTGCCAAGTCCGCCGCCAAGAAGGACCCCGTCGTCGCCCTTAGAACGGAATAAACGCCAACTTAAAGCGGCTCTCCCATTCGGGAGAGCCGCATCTTTGTTTAGTGGAGCTGGCGCATGATCTCGTACAGGTGCGCGCCCAGGTTGGGGTACAAATCGGGGCGGCCGTTGAGGGGCCGCAGCTGCTCCGGCGGGAGCTTCACGGCGTCCTCCACGCACTTGAGCAGCATGGTCTTGGCGTCCTGCTCCATCTGCGCGCGGGTCAGGCAGTCGATGACGCGGTCGCGCCAGTCGCGGTTGTCATGGATGAGGCCTTCTGCGTGGGTGACGGAGATCTCCACGGCATCGGCAGGGGAGATGGCCTCCAGGGTGACGACGTAGGTGTTGCGTTCCGGGGTGTAGGCGGCGTTCACGGTTTCGCCGTTGACGGCGAAGTGGCAGCCCTTGCGCCAGCCGCGGAAGGCCACCGTCCAGCGGTGCTTCTCGGGCACAAGAGAGGTGTCGCCCTCCACGGGATGGATGGTGAAGGTGGCGGCCTTGTCCGCCCAGTCGAGGGACAGGGGCGTCTCGGCGTATTTGCCCTGCTGGAAGTCCAGGGACACGCCGTCGTCCTCATACAGGCGGAAGGCGTTCGATGCGCCGGGAGCCACCACGACGTGCATGTTCTCCGCGCGGCCCAGCGCATTGCCCTGCAACTGGTGCGCCTGCAGGGGCAGGATGGCGCCGGCCTTGAGGAAGAGGGGCATCTCCTCCAGGCGGCGGGCGACGGTCAGACGCTGGTTACCCTTGTAGATGAAGCCGGTCATGGCGTCCGTCCACACGCCCTCGGGCAGCCAGACGTCCGCCGCTGCCAGGCCGGTAGCGTCCGCCGGGGCGGTGATGGGAGCTGCGATCATTTCGCTGCCGAACCAGTACTCGTTGCCCACCTGGTAGGCGTCCGTGCACTCGGGGTTCAGGTGGTACATGGGGCGCATCAGGGGCAGCAGCTCCGTGTGAGCGCGGCGGTTCATGGTGTACAGGTAGGGGAAAAGCTGGTGGCGCAGCCGCATGAAGCGGCTGATAACGGCCTCGGCACGGGGGTTGTAGGTCCAGGGCTCGCGGCTGGCGAAGAGGCTGTTGGTGGAGTGCAGCCGGAAAATGGGGGAGAACACGCCGAACTGCACCCAACGGGCGGTCAGCTCGTCATCCCGGAATCCGCCCATGTGGCCTCCGATGTCGTGGCTCCACCAGCCGTAGCCCACGTTGGAGGCCGTGGCGGTGAAGCAGGGCTGGAACGCCAAAGATGCCCAGGTGGTGGTGGAGTCCCCGGAGAAGCCGATGGGATAGCGCTGGCTGCCGTAGCCGGCAAAACGGGAGAAGATCATGCCGCGGCCTCCCTCGCGCCGGGAGGCCAGGGAATGCATGTGGTTGACCATCCACAACGGCTTGATGGACTCGATGGCGGAGGGCACATAGTCTGCGCCGGCGATGCTCTTGTAATCGCTGCCCTGCTGCCAGTCCATCCACCAGAAATCGACGCCGTCCTTTTCGTAGGGGAAGTGCAGCACCTCAAAGTAAGCCTTGAGGAAGTCGGGATTCAGGCAGTTGAAGGGGATCTTCTTTTTTGTCGCGGGATCCTTGCCCAGAGCGGCGCACATGGCCTCGTACTGGTCATCCCAGTGGCGCACGCCGTCGCGGGGGTGGAGGTTGAGGGCGGTTTTGAGGCCGCGGTCGTGCAATCCACGCAGGAAGGCGCGGTAATCAGGGAAGAGCTCCCTGTTCCAGGTGTAGCCGGTCCAGCCGTCGCCGTTTTCCTTGTCGCCGACGCTAACCAGATGCCAGTCCATGTCCACGATGCCCACGGACAGCGGCACGTCGTGGGCGCGGAAGGCGTCCATCAGGCCCAGGTACTCTTCGTCCGTGTAGGCGTGGTAGCGGCTCCACCAGTTGCCCAGGGCATAGGCGGGCAGCATGCCCGGCGCGCCGGTCAGCTTCTGATAATCCTGCACGGCGGCGGTGTAGTCGTGGCCATAGCCGAAGAAGTACACGTCCGTGCACTTCTCCCGCCCAGCGAACCAGCCGTCCGCCGTCATGCGGACAGACTGGCTGTCATCCAGAACCGCGTAGCCGTCGATGGAGCAGAGGCCGTCCTCCAGGGGGCAGGCGCCGTCCACGCAGTCCAGGGTGGAGGTGGTGCCGCCCAGGTTCTGTAGGGGCTTCTGGCCGTAACACCATTTGAAGGCAGGATGATAATTCGCGGAAATGGTCAGCGTCTCCAGGGGGCAACCGGCCTTGTAGTGCAGGTTGAGGTAGCCAGTGGAGATGAAAAGCTGCTCCTTGGCCTGCTGGATGATGCATTCCGTGGGATAGAAATCGCGGCAGATCACGACCTGGGTGGCCTCATCGGTGAAGGCGCCCTGCTCAATGCGGATCAGCCGGGGGGTAATGACGGTGATGCGCACATCGCCGATGGTGACGACATTTTTCGCGTTGGGGGAGGCATTCACCCGCATGCGCAGATATTCAGGAAGGTTGGACATATGTTCAGCTCCTTCGTTTGTGATGAACGTTGGGTTTGGCTGCATTATAGCACAAGCACGGGATGAAAACCAGCCCCAAAAGAAAAAGGGCCTCCTTGCGGAAGCCCAATTACTTCTCCAATACCGGACAACGCTGTTGCCCGCGCGAGGGTCTTCGACCCGCTTAATGCGCGGAATGACAACTTTGCTACCCGACCCAAGCTGCACGCGCATGTACTCAAACCGAAGGAGCGCAACTCAATCGCGAGTTGGGTGCAGCGTCACGCTGCCTTAGACAGCGCCCTGGGCGAGCATGGCGTCGGCAACCTTAAGGAAGCCGGCAATGTTCGCACCGGCGATCAGATCGCCCTCCATGCCATAGTCCTTGGCAGCCTTGTAGGACTCCTCGTAGATGCCCTTCATGATCTGCTGCAGCTTGGCGTCGACTTCCTCGGCGGTCCAGCTGTAGTGCATGGCGTTCTGACTCATTTCCAGGCCGGAGACGGCAACGCCGCCCGCGTTGACAGCCTTGGAGGGCGCAACGACCACACCGTGCTCCTTGAAATACTCCACTGCATCCAGGGTGGTGGGCATGTTGGAGACCTCAACGTAGTACTTGGTGCCGTTGGCAACGATGGCCTTGGCGTCCTCCAGTGCGACCTCGTTCTGGGTCGCGCAGGGCATGGCGATGTCCACCTTGACTTCCCAGGGCTTCTTGCCGGGGAAGAAGGGCACGCCGAACTTGTCAGCATAGTCCTGCACCTTGTCGCGGCAGGAGGCGCGCATCTCCAGCAGGTAGGCGATCTTCTCGGGGGTGTTGATGCCGTCCTCGTCGTAGATGTAGCCGTCGGGGCCGGAAAGGGTGACGACCTTGCCGCCCAGCTCGGTCACCTTCAGGCAGGTACCCCAGGCCACATTGCCGAAGCCAGACACAGCAAAGGTCTTGCCCTTGATATCCTCGCCGAAGGACTTGAGCATCTCAACGGTGTAGTACACCGCGCCAAAGCCCGTGGCCTCGGGGCGGATCAGGGAGCCGCCGAAGGTACGGCCCTTGCCGGTGAGAACGCCGGTAAACTCATTCTGCAGACGCTTGTACTGGCCGAAGAAGTAGCCGACCTCGCGGGCGCCAACGCCGATGTCGCCGGCGGGCACGTCGGTATCAGCGCCGATGTACTTGGCCAGCTCAGTCATGTAGCTCTGGCAGAAGCGCATGACTTCCATGTCGGACTTGCCCTTGGGGTCGAAGTCAGCGCCGCCCTTGCCGCCGCCCATGGGCAATCCGGTCAGAGAGTTCTTGAGGGTTTGCTCAAAGCCCAGGAACTTCAGGATCGACTGGTTGACGCTGGGATGCAGGCGCAGGCCGCCCTTGTAGGGGCCGATGGCGCTGTTGTACTGCACGCGGTAGCCGCGGTTGACGCGGATCACGCCCTGGTCATCGATCCACGGCACGCGGAAGGAGATGATACGCTCGGGCTCGACGAAGCGCTCCAGCAGGCCGGCCTTCTCGTACTTCTCCTCATTGCGCTCCACAACGGGCTTGAGGTTGGTCAGGATTTCAGTAGCAGCCTGGAGGAACTCCGGCTCATGGGCATAGCGGACCTTCAGGTCTTCAAGAACACGCTCGGTATAACCAGCCATAATGGATATCTCCTTTCAGATGCAAGGCGGGTGGCCCGCCGTGGATTCATTGCAGTGAGAACATTTTACTCAGAATCTTGCAGGATTGCAATAGCTATCCTGCACTTACGATGTTTTTCTGCAGGTTTCCCTATGTATTTTTGCTGTATTTGCAGGAAAAGCGGGTGCGCTACAGGCAAATTGCCGCGGGGACTGCTCAGACGCTTTTCTGCTTGCACATTATGGTCAAGTGTGCTATAATACCCCATGCATCTGCACCCGTAGCTCAGCAGGATAGAGCGACCGCCTCCTAAGCGGTAGGCCGTGGGTTCGAATCCCGCCGGGTGTGCCAACGCCGTGGACGAGAAGGTCCGCGGCTTTTTTATGCCGTCGCAGCGGTCAAGCAGCTATCAGGCGTCACCGCAATGGCAGCGCTTTTTGCTGATAAGGCTCGCGATATTTCCAGGTCTTTTAGGGAAGCCAGAAGCTTCAGGCGCGGGTTCGTATGCCGCCCGGTGCGTTGCGTGAACGTGAAAATAAAGAGAACCGAGCAAGGAAATGGCGATCCTGTGTAGAATTAGTACTTCATTGCTGGTTTGCACTGACAAGTGACAAATGTTTGACGCAAAGCACGATCAAGTAGAAGGAAAGTGCTTGCTGTGGAATGCCGCGATACGCAATTTGATAAGCAGGACGAAAGGGAGCGGATACAGATGAAGAAGCTGCTGGTGGTTATCCTCGCGCTGATGATGGGATGGAGCATGGCTTGTGCAGAGGAGCAGAATCAGGAATTGAGTGCACTGATGCAGCAGGCAGAGATGGGCGATCCCATCTATCAGTACAACCTGGGCGTGGAGTACTATGTCGGCGGGCTGGTTGGCCAGGATTATACCCAGGCGGCAGCTTGGTTCCGTGCGTCGGCAGAGCAGGGCCACACGGAGGCGCAGTACTGGCTGGGCGAGTGCTATGAACATGGTCTTGGGCTGGCGCAGGATTACGCTCAGGCGGCCCAGTGGTATCAGCAGGCGGCAGAGCAGGGCCACACGGAGGCGCAGTTTAAACTTGCCCAGCTTTTCTATCTCGGCAACGGCGTGCCGCAGGACGATGTGCAGGCGGCATATTGGTATGCGGCTGCGGCGGAACAGGGCGATGCTACAGCGCAGCATAACCTGGGCGTGTTCTATTTGAAGGGCATCGGTTTGAATCAGGATCCAACGCAGGCGGTGCAATGGTTCACTGCTGCGGCGGAACAGGGGTATGTCGATGCACAGATAGCGCTGGCGATGTGCTACTATCAGGGGGATGGCGCAGCGCAGGATTTTGCGCAGGCTGCTTATTGGTACCAGCGGGCTGCCGAGCAGGGCGACATGATTGCACAGTATAATACTGCAATATGCTATGCTAACGGGCGCGGTGTTGCGCAGGATGACGCTCAGGCGGCCTATTGGTATCAGCAGGCGGCGGAGCAGGGCTATGCGGAGGCACAATTCGACCTCGCGCTGTGCTGCTACAGGGGCGAAGGCGTCCCGCAGGACGATGTACAGGCCGTGTATTGGTATCGTCAGGCAGCGCAGCAGGGGCATATGAAGGCGCAGTTTGCATTGGGTATGTGCTGTATGCAGGGGCGTGGGACGGAGGAAAATGATGAGGAGGCAGTCTTCTGGTTTGCGGCTTCTGCGGAGCAGGGATATGCAGATGCACAGTATTATCTGGCGCTCTGTTATGCATATGGCAATGGCGTGTCCCAAAGCGACGAAATGGCAATATATTGGTGGACGAAGGCCGCCGAACAGGGCCATATGCAGTCCCAGGCCAATCTGGGCGCCTGGTACTCCACAGGTAAGCTTCCTGTGGAAGGGTATAAAGGCGCAGGCGCGGCGGTGAATTATCCCGAAGCGGTCAAATGGTTCACGCTTGCGGCGGAGCAGGGGCATTTGCAGGCACAGGCGCTGCTGGCGTTCTGTTATTATGATGGAAAAGGCGTCGAAACGGATTATACAGAGGCGGTCAAATGGTTCAGACGCGGTGCGGAGCAGGGGTATATCGAGGCGCTGTATATGCTGGGGCAGTGTTATCACGAAGGAAAAGGCGTGCCCAAGGACAATGAGCAGGCTGCCTACTGGCTGCTGCGTGCAGCAGAACAGGGCGAGGCCTATGAAGCGCTGCCGGATCTGGAACGGACGGACGAGGAGGACGCCGGAGTCACAATTGTCTCCCTGTCCAAAGTGCCGACCACGCCTGCTGCCCAGAAGGAAATGGGTGACCGGTATTTCTTTGGCAAGGGTGCGGAGCAGAATTATGAAAAGGCGGTGGAAATGTATCGCATGGCAGCGGAAGCGGGCCATGTGAGGGCTGCCCATATGCTGGGGCTTTGTTACTACTCTGGCTGGGGCGTGGAAAACGATGATGAGCTGGCGGTCAAGTGCTTCACCTATGCTGCTGAGCAGGGAGATGTAAACGCTTGGTATATGCTGGGGAAACTATACAGAACAGGTTCCGGCGTGGTGCAGGACTATGCCAAGGCCTTGAAGTGGCTGACTGCGGCAGCAGAAGAAGGGCATCCCGATGCGCTGTACGAGCTGGGACAAATGTACAATGTTGGCAATGGCGTGGAACAGGATTACGAAAAGGCGGCAGCCTATTTCCAGGAAGCAGCGTTCAGCGCGGATCTGGAGGGAAAGTATTCCTTGGCGTTGTTCTACTATTATGGCGCCGGCATCGAAAGGGACCTCACAAAGGCAGTACAATGGATGCATTCGGTTGCCAATCAGGGCGTTGCGAAGGCGCAGTACTGCATGGGTGTATTCTATGCGTATGGTGAAGGCGTGGAGCAGGATTACGTGCAGGCCTTCGAATGGTACAAAAAGGCTGCCGAGCAGGGAAATCCCGAGGCGATGAACAACCTCGGCGCATGCTATAGCGATGGTAAGGGCACCGAAACCGACGAAGAACAGGGATTTTTCTGGCATTTGAAGGCCGCTGAGGCAGGGCTGGATATTGCGCAGTGGAATGTCGCCCTGTGCTACGAAAATGGCGATGGCGTGGAAAGAAATCCGGAGCAAGCGCTCTACTGGTATACCCAGGCGGCGGAACAGGATTATGTGGAGGCACAGTATAAGCTGGGTGAGAGCTATCAGGAAGGCTTCTATTCGGTGTATGCATCCGTGGGGGATATGCAGGAAAAAACGCTCATCCGCAGCGAGGGTATCGCCGAAGTGGATGACGAGAAGTCTGCCTACTGGTACGAACGGGCTGCCGAACAGGGCCATATGGAGGCCCAGTACGAGACCGGCGTCTGCTATGACGAGGGCCGGGGCGTCGCACGGAATGCTGAACGGGCGATGTATTGGTATCAGCAGGCAGCCCAGCAGGTCCATGCGGAAGCGCAGTATCGTCTTGGCGTGATTTATTACTTTGGCGACGTCGTTGCCCAGGACACGGAACAGGCAGCTTACTGGTTTGCCCAGGCTGCCGGACAAGGCCATGAGGAATCGCAGTTCAACCTTGGCGTTCTTTATGCGAATGGTTATGGCGTGCCGCAGGATGACGTCCAGGCAGCATACTGGTACACCCAGGCTGCAGAGCAGGGCTATGTGCAGGCGCAATACTACCTTGGTACACGTTATGAAAACGGCAAAGGCGTTCCCCAGGATATGGAGAAGGCTGCGTATTGGTACACTCAGGCGGCGGAGCAGGGTCATATGGATGCACAACATGAGCTGTCGATGTATTGCTTAAAGGCATCTGACGCGGAAGGCGCTGCAAAATGGGCCGCTGCCGCAGCAGAGCAGGGGCATGCGACTGCGCAGTACAACCTCGCGCTGTTCTATGAGAATGGATATGGCGTGCCGCAGGATATAGAACAGGCAGTCTACTGGTATACCCGGTCTGCAGAGCAGGGCGATGCGGATGCGCAGTATGAGGTTGGAATGTATGCGTATATGGCAGAAAATGTGAAAACAGCAGCAAAGTGGTTTGCTGCTGCTGCGGAGCAGGGTCATATGGAATCGCAGTTCAACCTTGGCGTGCTTTACGCAAACGGATATGGCGTGCCGCAGGATGACGTCCGGGCAGCATACTGGTACACCCAGGCGGCAGAGCAGGGCCATGTGCAGGCGCAATACTACCTTGGTACGCGCTATGAAAACGGCATAGGCGTTCCCCAGGATGTGGAGAAGGCTGTGTATTGGTACAACCAGGCGGCGGAGCAAGGGCTGGCAGAAGCCCAGTACTATGCCGGAATGTATGCGTACATGGCAGACGATATAGACACAGCGGTACGGTGGATGATGGCGGCTGCGGAACAGGGCGACATGGATGCGCAGTATATCATTGCTCGGTTGTACGAATATGGCGAGGGTGTGCCTGAGGACGATGCCCAGGCGGCTGTCTGGTATGCTCGGGCGGCGAAACAAGGGCATATGGAGGCTCAGTATGCCCTTGGCAGTTGCTACGACGAAGGACGGGGTGTTCCCCGGGATGCGGAGAAGGCGGCTTATTGGTATGCACAGGCTGCCGCCCAGGGGTACACCGGAGAATAACGGGGGGATCAATCAATGAAGAAAGGCTGGGGCTGTTGGCGGGGCTGATGCTTTGCGTAGCGCTGGCGGAGGAGCTGGGGGTCGGCATCAGCACCAGGCAGAAAAGAGGATGCTGTCATCGTCCGCATAGCACCAGGCAAAGGGTTCCAGCAGCTGCGCATTGGTAAGATATGTGCGGGAGATCGCCATGGTTTGTCCGTCAGCAGCCAGCAGAGCAGGAAGCCCAGCAACAGGCTCATGTAGAAGCGCGGATTCTTGCGCAGGGAGTACAGGTTTCATCCGGCGCAGACGAAGACTTCACGACCATGGCATAGCACAGGCACAGCGGCTCAAGGTGTGTAGCAGAGGTCGTCTCCGTCATCAAGGCAATCAGACAACCGACACCAGCCCCGATTCCGCCGCAGAGCATCCTGCGCAGCATCACTGCCCAGACAGGTGCGAAATCCCCCATGGGGAATAGCTGCCCGGCATAGATCAGCATCATCAGATGGAATACCAGCAGCAAGCCGATTGCAGCCACGACTTGAAGCAGCATTCCGCTGACAAAAGTGGACAGTAGCTTTCCAGCGATCCAGCTTTTACGACCTGCACGCAAGACCGCTGGTCGGATGGCTCTTGAACTCCTGCAGTGCCTGGGCAGCAAAGGGCAGCGCAGAGCGTGCAGACAGGAACATCACGCCGAAGTCGCCCTGCATCCCCTGCGAAAGCAACAATGCAGCGTCCAGCCAGAGGCTGTCCTCATACATCTCAATTTCAGACAGCATATTGATCAGATAGCATCCAGAAGATCAACCTGTTCTTCTGGCTTGAGGTAGGACACCTCAACAGCCGGGTTAACGGCAATCTTGCGCTCGTCCACCATGTCCAGCAGGGGCGGTATAAGCTCGGTCAGTGAATATACCGATGCACCTGATTTCGACTGTCACCAGTTTGCTGACCAACAATGTCAAGGGCTTGCGGCTACATCCCGATTTGGGATGAAGGGCGATTATGTTTTCCCCCTGATGCCGAATGGCATCCACTGAGAGGATTAGCAACAGAATCGCTCAATTACTGGGATTCATAGATGAGATTCCAATGGACTCTCAGGAATATGAGAGAATACAAAGAGAATTGGAGGAATTGGAGCGGCAGCACCGCAATTATCGGATTTTGAGAAAGGTTGGTACATAAAGGGGCTTTTTGTCTATTGCCCGTTTTTACTGGTTCGGTGCAATGAAGAAAAGTGGCTGCTTCTCCGTATTCACTTATCCATACCGCAGGCATAAGCCGTTTCGATCAGCGCGCGGTCATTCATTACCGCATCGTAGAACCGGAAGCCCCCGGCAAAGTTATAGGCTTCGTAGCCGTTACCCTCCAGAATGCGGCTGGCAATGTAGCTTCTCAGACCGCTCTGGCAGATGACATAAACCGGCTTGCCTTTTTCAACCTCGTCCAGACGATCGCGCAGTTCGTCAACGGGGATGTTTTTGAATCCTTCGATGTGTCCCCGGGCGTATTCGCCTTCGGTTCTGGTGTCAAGCAGCGTTACGCTTCCATCGCGGGGAAGCCCTGCCGCATCTTCCAGCCGCCACTGCCTGAGGATTCCGTTGGCGATGTTCTCGATCATAAAGCCTGCCATGTTCACAGGATCTTTAGCGGAAGAATAGGGCGGCGCATAGGCCAGATCCAGATCCTTCAGCTGGGTTGCCTTCAGACCTGCGTGAATGGCGGTGGCCAGCACGTCGATGCGCTTGTCTACACCTTCATATCCGACAATCTGAGCGCCAAGCAGACGATAGGTTCCTTTCTCAAAGACCACCTTCATCGTCATTACTTTGCCGCCCGGATAGTAGCTCGCATGACTCATGGGCGAAAGGATCACTGCTTCCGCATCCAGACCGGATTTGCGGGCATTGGTCTCGTTGATGCCGGTGCTGGCAGCGGTCAGATCGAACACCTTGAGCACGGAGCTTCCCTGACTGCCCGGATATCGGCTGTCGCCTCCGCAGATATTGTCCGCCGCGATACGGCCCTGCTTGTTTGCGGGACCTGCCAGCGCAATGAGTGCATCCTCACCGGTAACGTAGTGCTTTACCTGCACCGCATCGCCCACAGCGTAGATATCGGGGACGGAGGTCTCCATCCGGTCATTCACCAGAATGCTGCCCTTGAGGCCAAGCGCCAGTCCTGCATCTTTGGCGAGCGAGGCCTCAGGATTGATGCCGATGGCAAGCACCACGAAATCCACGTGAAGGGGCGCAGCGTTTTCCAATAGCACATCCAAACCGTCCGCCTTTTCCTCAAAGCCTTTCACCATGTGCCCTAAAGCCAGCTTCACACCATGCTTGCGCATCTCGCTGTGGATGAAAGCTGCCATATCCGCATCAAAGGGGGAAAGGAGCTGCCTGCCCAGTTCAACAAGTGTCACATCGATTCCAGCATGACGAAGATTTTCAGCCAATTCCACACCGATGAAGCCTCCGCCTACCAGCACAGCTGATAGGGGCTGATGCTGATTGACATAGTTCCTGATTCGCAGTGTGTCTTCCACCGTGCGCAGGGTAAATACCTTGCTGCTGCTGATGCCTGGCAAATTGGGCCGGACGGGCTTTGCACCGGGAGACAGCAGGAGCTTGTCATAGCTCTCTTCAAAGGATTCGCCTGTCTCCAGATTCTTCACAGCAACAGTCTTTCTGTCGGGGTGGATCGCCGTGACCTCATGATGCACCTTCATCTGTATGCGAAAGCGGCTGAAAAAGCGCTCCGGGGTCTGCAGGGTCAATTCCTCAGGATCTTCGATGACGCCGCCGATATAATAAGGAAGACCGCAGTTGGCGTATGAAATATATCCGGAACGTTCGAATACCACAATTTCCGCCTGCTCATCCAGTCTGCGGATTCTGGCTGCAGCAGTTGCTCCACCTGCTACGCCACCCACGATCACAACCTTCATATTATCGTTCCACCTTTCCAGTGTAGGCGGCGATGCCGCCGATGTTGTTCACATTCGTATAGCCCATCTGCTTAAGCAATCCGGTAGCCTGACGGCTCCGCGCACCGGACTGGCAGTATACATACAGTGCCGTATCTTTATTTTCCGCGACAGACGCTGCTTTGTCAATTGTCTGCAGCGGAACATTTTTGCTTCCGGGGATATGCCCGCTCCGGTATTCCTCCGGAGTGCGTACGTCCAGCAGCACAGCGCCGGACGTTCTCTGATATTCCTTTACGCCCTGATTCACATCAGGCTGCTTGAAAAAGTCGAAGAAACCCATATTCACACCTCCGTGTCTTCTTATGTACTTTTGTGATAAAAGAGCCTGACGGTGGATTGCCGACAGGCTCTTGTCGGGTGAGGTTATACTTCCGTCTTCCACAGACCATGGAGATTGCAGTAGGCATATACGGCGACAGCTTTGTCATCGCCCAGACTGAAGGTCACGTTGGGTTCTTCGCCGGGCTTGAGGTACTTGCGCTGACCGCTGTTTTCGGTCTCGACATAGACCCATTCGATGTAATGCTCATCGACCATCGGATGATTGACGCTGCCGACGTTGACATTGATCGCGCCGTCCTCAACGGTCACAGCGGGGAGGTGCTTCTCGTTGCTGGCTTCGACAGTATTGGGAACCAGCTCTTCCATCTTCTTGCCGCAGCAGACGACAGGGATGCCGGAATCATTGATCTTTTCGATGATATTTCCGCAGGTACGGCAGATATAAAACTTCGTATTCATAAGGCGAACCTCCTGTTGTGTTGTTGTTTAGATTATACACCTGATTTGCGGATGTGAAACGCTGAACTGGGATTTTTAAGAGCAGGACGGGTTTGTCGGAGGTCATGACTTGATTCTGGAAATTGGATTTATTGATACTCATAAAGATCTGATTCATTGGTCGGATATCTGGGTAAGTAATTAGTGAACAGAAGATAATCCCGTATGAATGTCAGTACATTTGAAAGGGGTGCAGCGAATGCAATATATCATCGCTTTTCTGGAAGGCATCATCACCTTCATTTCTCCGTGCCTTCTGCCCATGCTGCCCATTTACATCTCTTACTTCGCGGGCGGCGGCGAGCGCAGCATGCGTAAAACGCTGACCAGCTCTTTGGGCTTCGTCACAGGGTTCAGCATCATCTTCGTCATCCTGGGCGCTCTCGCCGGAACGGTAGGAAGTTTCCTGCGCGAACACCAGACTGCCGTGAACATCGTATCCGGCCTGATCGTGATCTTCTTCGGCTTGAACTTCCTGGGTGTGTTCCACATCAACCTGTTCAGGGGAAGCAAACGCAGCGTTGTGAAAGAAGACATGAATTTCTTTTCCGCCATGCTCTTTGGCGTGATCTTCTCTCTGGGCTGGACGCCCTGTGTGGGTGCGTTCCTCGGTTCCGCGCTGATGCTGGCTTCCCAGCAGGGACATGCGGTGCAGGGCATGCTGATGCTGCTGGCCTATTCGCTGGGCCTCGGCATCCCGTTCATTCTCAGCGCCGTGCTCATTGACTATCTCAAATCCGCATTCAACTGGATCAAGAAGAACTATAAGGTCATCAACGCCGGCAGCGGCTGCCTGCTGATCCTGATCGGTATTCTGATGGCGACCGGTACTCTCGGACGACTGCTGAGCCTGCTCAGCTGATGAGGTGAGATTTATGAAGAACAAAAAGACATTGCTAATGATCCTCCTGGTGTTCGTTCTCCTGATCGGCGGTGCATATGTGCTGTATGACAGGCTGGGCCAGGATGTGACCGCTGAACAGATGATTGTCCATGCCACACCCCAGCCCACTGCCGAACCCGCAGGGGAAGAAATGATTCCGGAAGGCGAATCAGCTGCAGTGGCAGACACGCCTGCGAATGAGGAACCCGAAGCTATCATTGCGCCCGACTTCCAGGTTATCGACAAAGACGGCAACCCCGTGAAGCTGAGCGACTTCTTCGGCAAGCCTATCGTGCTGAACTTCTGGGCAAGCTGGTGCGGACCGTGCCAGAGCGAAATGCCCGATTTCAATGAGAAGTATGCCGAGCTTGGCAGTGAGATTCACTTCGTCATGGTCAACATGACAGACGGCAGACGCGAAACCATTGAAACAGCCTCTGCTTTCATCGAGAAAAACGGATATGATTTCCCTGTGCTGTTCGATACTCAATCTGACGCAGCTATGACCTATGGAGCCTATTCGCTTCCGACTTCCTTCTTCATCAACGCGGAAGGGCATGTGATCGCACAGGCGGTGGGAGCCATCGATGCAGCTACGCTCCAAAAAGGCATCAATATGATCACTAACTGAGAAAACAGTGATTCCAACACTTCATATGGAAGAAGATGAATCGAATGAATAGGAAACGCAAAAACGTACGCACCGGGATACTCTTGCTGCTTGTTGTCTTGCTGGGTGTATCATAATCAACCGGATTAGCCAATGCCGTGGACGAGAAGGTCCGCGGCTTTTTGCCTGTGTGAAAGAATTTCACCCAGGGGGATGAAATCGCAGGGATTTGGAAAATTCATGTAGAATCTATACAAATTACAATGGTTTGAAACGAGATTTTTGATGCGGGAAGGAACATGCTGATGCTGCATTTGATTCTCGTTCTGACAGCTTTGCTGCTGTTGGAGTGCATCGGTGCAATGGCGGAGCAGGGCAATGCGGGAGAATAATACGGAAAGGAAACAGCCGCTATGAAGAGGATGCTGGGATTATTGTTGGCATTGGTGATGCTTTGGGGTGCAGCCGCTGCACAGGAGCAGGAGGATAAAGTGCGCCGCTGGATGGAATTGGCGCAGCAGGGAGACGCGGTGGCCCAGTACAATCTGGCGGTCTGCTATTACTATGGGCGGGGTGTGGCGGTTGATCATCAGCAGGCGGTGTATTGGTACGAAAAGGCTGCCGCGCAGGGCGATCCGGATGCGATGAATAACCTCGGCATCCACTATTACAACGGCGAAGGCGTGGCGGTGGATTACGGCAAGGCATTCTACTGGATCAGCCAGGCAGTAGAACATGGCGCCGCTGACGGGCAGTATAACCTGGCCCGGTGCTATGATGACGGCATTGGCGTTGAGGAGAATGCGGAGCTTGCGTTCTATTGGTACGAGAAGAGTGCTGCGCAGGGGAGCCTGAAGGCAGTATACATGGTGGGCTGCTGCTATTATGACGGTGAGGGCGTGGCGCAGGACTATGCGCAGGCGTTCCGCTGGTTCCAGACAGGAGCGGAGCAGGGGCACGGGCCAGCGCAGTATATGCTGGGCTTGTGTTACCTTGACGGACACGGCACAGCGAAAAACTACGAACAGGCAGCGCACTGGCTCATGCTTGCGTCGGATCAGGACGGGAATCCTGCGGGCGAGGCGGACGAAGTATTTGCCGCAGCTTCTGCATCACTGGCAGAGGAGGACAACACGGTGGTCATCGTTTCGCTGAACAAAACGCCGACCACCCCTGCTGCCCAGTATGAGATGGGCAGGCATTACTTCCTGGGGGAGGGCGTGCCAAAGGATTACCCAAAGGCGATCGGGCTTCTTCAGATGGCCGCGGAAGCAGGGCATCTGGAGGCTGCATACATGCTGGGCATATGCTATTCTTATCAGGCCGAGGGCCTTGAGCAGGATTTTCCGCAGGCGGTCCGCTGGTTTACTTTGGCTGCGGAGAAGGGGCATGCGCAGGCGCAGTACCTCTTGGGCTTTTTGTATCTGCGCGGTCTGGGGATAGAAAAGGATTATGTCCAGGCGCTGGCATGGATCAGCGCCTCCGCAGAGCAGGGGCTTCCCCAGGCACTGTACCAACTGGGCACAATATACGCGGAAGGCCTCGGTGTGGAAAAGAACGAGGATCGGGCGGCGCAATACTACAGGGAGGCTGCATCCTGTGCCGATGAGGAGGGCAAGTACAGCCTGGGTATTGCGTATTACCGGGGCGATGGCGTGGAAAGGGACGTCCGAAAGGCTGCGCAGTGGATGCTGTCCGCTGCCAATCAGGGGCATGCAGAGGCACAGTACTTGCTGGGTATGATGTACTTCAGCGGCGAGGGCGTGGAGCAGGATGTTCAGCAGGCTGTCTACTGGCTTGGACAATCTGCCGAACAGAACGAGCCCAATGCGCAGTACAGATTGGGCCAGTGCTACTGGGATGGCCTGGGCGTCATCCAGAATGTTGAGCGGGCTTCCTACTGGTACACACTGGCTTCGCTGCAGGGTCATGCAGGGGCGCAATATGCCCTTGCGAGGTGCTTTGAGCTCGGATTTGGCATTGAGCAGGATCTTGAAATGGCTGCCCACTGGTACATACAAGCTGCAGAAGGCGGTCATAGCGAGGCGCAGTACACGCTGGCGATGTGCTACGAGTTTGGCATCGGTGTGGAAGAGAATGCCCCAATGGCGCTGTACTGGTATACTGTATGTGCAGAGCAGGGAGACGTGAACGCTCAGCTCTGGGTGGCCACCTGCTATGAAAAGGGGATTGGCACGGAGCCTGATGCAGAGAAGGCGGCCTACTGGCGCGCCCGGGCGGCTGAAAACGACGATAGTGAAGAATAAAAAGCAACAGCCATGGATGATCCGCACAGGAGGCGGGATCCATGGCTGTTTGTGTCTTCAGTGGAAAAACGCGGCCAAAGTTCTGAGGTTGATGTTGGGGTTGAGGCTCAGTCCGCTGATGGTACCCAACAGCATGTTGCCCGCGTCGTTCAGCTCCAGGGAGAAGCTGCAGCTGCGCAGTTCGCTGCCGTATTTGGGGATGCTGTTCAGACCATAGGACAGATGGATGGAGCTCTTCTGACCCGCAGGAATCGACCAGGTGCCCGAGGCCGGGCTGGTGATGCTCCAGGCTTTGCCGTTGACGCTGAGGTCGCACAGGCGGAAGGAATAGGCGTCCGCCGTGTGGTTTTCCAGTTCAATCAGCAGCCGGGCCTCATAATCGTTGACGGCGATGATGCGGCAGTGGATGTCAAGCCGCGGCTCAGGCAGCGAGAAGGTGCGCTGATAAAGGATGAGCTCCTCCAGCGGACGGATGGGCGTCAGCTCAGTGGTGAAAACATGGTTGAAGCTGTCCGTGATCTCAAAGGCGGCGTAGCGCTGTCCATGGGCTTCCTGCTTGAACTGGAAGGAAAGATTGCTGCCTGTGGGAACGGGGAAGTTTTCATACAGGGTCTGATTGTCGGCCGTCTCAGCGCGCCACAGCTCGTAGGGCAGCAGGAGGTCATTCCTGCGGGTGGCAAGGCTGGGTCGGGTGACGAAGTGCAGGTACTGGTAGTTCTCGGGGGAGTCGTCCATACGGGAGGTGAAGGATTCCGTCATGGAATCGTAGCCCTGCACGGTGCTCAGGTGCATCAGGCCATTTTCATCTGGCGGGGAAAGGGTGATCTGCATCAGGTGGCTGACACCCGGCTCGTCATCCTTGGCGGAGGAGAGGTAGCCGGGTTTTATGTTGGCTGCCATGACCTGTATGCGGTACTCGCCGGAGTCCAGCAGCATGAAGGGGATCGCATCGGAGAAGGTATCAACGCCGGTGTCGGTGGTATAGTTGATAATCATGCACTCGTCGTTGTAGGGCGCGGTGATGCGGCCGTCCTCGCTGATGGCGACATTGGTGGAGCCGTAAACACGGGAGTAGAAAGCATTGGTACTGTCGGGCATGCAGTTGGTTTCAAAGATCACAAGTTTGGCGGAAACCAGATTATCCTGCTGGTCCTGCGTCAGCTGCAGGGAGACCTCGAAACCCTCATCCTTGCGGGAAACAGCGGGCGTCAAGCCGCGCCAGTCGACGGCGGCGCCGCCAGTCATGTAGTCTTTGAAGTTCTGGATATAGGCTGTATACCCGGGGCAGAACTCCAGGGCATTGTACATGTCCAGGCCGCTGGCGGCATAGCTGCCCAGGTTGAAGTAGGGGAAGTACACGGACAGGCCGTAGGAATTGGCGTGGGTACTGCGGGAATAGACAATGGCCTGCTGCAGGGCGCTGCGCAGATGCTGTCCGGAGGTCAGCTGATACTTATCGAAGGAATCCAGCAGGCTGGTCATGTCCACCAGATCGTAGTCAGCGGTCTCTTCCGCACGGAAGTCACGGCCAAAGCCCTGTGCGTAGTGGCGCAGGTTGGACATATCCAGGAACATGCGCTCATCCAGCAGCCCGTTCAGGTCGGTGAAGAACAGATTCATATGATGAACGACGTCCTGTATCTTGTCCAGGTCAATGCAGGAAAGCGTCAGGCTGTGGCCCTGGGACGGATCTGCAGAGTCGATGTACAGATCAATGATGCGGCGGGCGGTGTCCACAGGGGCGGCGTCATATTCCAGCCCGCGCAGAAAATCGTAATGCCAGCCGCTGCCGGGCTCAGTTTCCTCGGAGGCAACCATGTAACGGGCGTATTCGGAGAGCTGCCAGGCGGTTTCCACCGAGCCCATCAGGCAGGCGTCGAAGCCGATGATGTCCAGCTTGCGTTCAGCAAAAGGACTCTGCTTCAGGCCTTCCACCATCTCGGGGATGGTCAGGGAGTCCTTGCTGTAGTTCTCGTCCCAGCATACGCCCTTGATCGGGCCGCCGCCGTGGTCCCAGAAGATGAGCATGTAGCGGTCCGTATGGAGCTTGGAATACACGGTATCCAGAAAGAAGCTCAGGGTGCTGCTGTCCGCCATGTTGCGGCTTTCGCCTTCCCACAGGGGGCTCAGGGTGTTGCCGCGCAGCTCGTAGATGCCGGAGGCTTCCGGGTTGATGCGGTGATCCAGCCATTGGGAGGAGCCGCCGGTCATCAGCACCACATTGGTGACGCGGGGGGTGAAGCTGGCCTGGACCATCTCGGTGATGTCACGGGTTGCCAGGCCGTACTGGCTTTCCAGATTGCTGCCGCACATATAGACCATCACCGTGGTGGTGCAGGGCGTGTCCGCATGTGCAGGAGAAAAAGGCAGGCAGAGGAACAGCGCGAAAAGAAGAGAAAGTAAGCGTCTGGTCATGGCGTGCTCCTTTGATGGGTGAAATTCAACGCTGCGGTATGGCTTGATTATAGCATGCTGGACCAGAAGCGTCAACGATAATCCTTCTCAGTCGATATAGTAATGAATCTGCAGGTTTTTTCGACGGGAGGTTGCAAAATAACATCAACTATGATATAATTTTAACGATGGTTAACCTGGAGATATATGGGTTCTTGATCATCAGGAAGACTGGAAGCAGCATGACGCCTGCGGGAACAGGCGTGGAACAATAAGGGAGGACAAATGACATGAAGATTACGGTTTGCATCGGCAGCTCCTGCCACATCAAGGGCTCCCGCCAGGTCGTTACCCAGCTGCAGAAGCTGATTGCGGAAAACAATATGGGCGACAAGGTCGAGCTGGGCGGTACCTTCTGCATGGGCAACTGCCAGAAGGGCGTGTGCGTCAAGGTGGACAATGATTTCCATTCCGTCTCCCCGGACATGGTGGAGGAGTTTTTCCTGAAGAACGTCAAGGAAAAGGTGTAAGACATGATTATTCAGATTTGCGTGGGCAGTTCCTGTCATATCAAGGGCAGCGCTGAGATTGTGGAGCTGCTGCAATCTGCGGTGGCGGAGAATCATCTGGAAGGCGAAGTGACGCTGGCGGGCAGCTTCTGCATCGGCAAGTGCAACCGCATCGGCGTGACTGTGCAGGTGGATGACGAGGTTCACACCGGCGTGACGCCTGCGGGCTTCAGGGAGTTTTTCCAGGAGCATGTGCTGGCCAAACTGCGGTAAGTGATGTTTTAAGTGGCAGATGGGTCCAAAGGGCTGCCGTCTGCGCCGCCATTTTTTGAACGAATGCAAGCGAAAGGAACAACAGACGATGAATTGTCTGACGCTGAAGAAGTCCAACTGCATGAACTGCTACAAGTGCATCCGCCACTGCCCGGTGAAGGCCATCCGCTTCTCCGGCGGCCAGGCGCACATCATCAACAATGAGTGCATCCTGTGCGGCGAGTGCTTTGTGGTGTGCCCTCAGAATGCCAAGGAGATCGTCAATGAGACGGAGAAGGTGCAGGTGCTTTTGCAAACCGGCGATCCCGTCGTCGTCAGCCTGGCCCCCTCCTTTGTGGCCAATTATCCCGGCGTTGGCATTGAGGCCATGACCCGTGCGCTGAAGAAGCTCGGCTTCTATGACGTGGAGGAGACCGCTGTGGGCGCCACCATGGTCAAGAACGAGTACGAGCGCATGCTGCGCGAAGAGCCCCGTGATGTGGTGATCAGCTCCTGCTGCCACTCCATCAATCTGCTGATTCAGAAGTACTTCCCCGAGGCGCTGGAGTACCTGGCGGATGTGGTCAGCCCCATGCAGGCCCACTGCCTGGATATCAAGAAGCGCATCCCCAATGCCAAGACCGTCTTCATCGGCCCCTGTGTGGCAAAGAAGGATGAGGCCGATCATTATGCCGGCATTGTGGATGCGGTGATGACCTTTGAAGAGCTGACCAACTGGCTGAAGAAGGAAGACATCCCGCTGGAAAAGATCATGGACGCCAAGGAAGAAAGCCGCGCCCGTTTCTTCCCCACCAGCGGCGGCGTTTTGAAGACCATGACCAACCGCCATCCGGATTTCTCCTACCTGGCGCTGGACGGTGTGGAGAACTGCATGGCGGCTCTCAAGGAGATCGTGGCCGGCAAGGTGCACAAGTGCTTTATCGAGATGAACGCCTGCGTGGGCGGCTGCGTGGGCGGCCCGATTATGGAGAAGTACTCCGCTGCCCGCATCCAGGATTACCTGGCTGTTGCAGCCTTTGCAGGCAAGAAGGACTTTCCTGTTGATCAGCCCGATAGCCTGGAACTGAAGAAGGGCTTCTCTTCGATCGCGCCCAAGGCAGTGGAACCCACTGAAGCTGAGATCTACAGCGTGCTGCGCCAGATGGGCAAGTTCCGCCCCGAGCAGGAGCTCAACTGCGGTTCCTGCGGCTACAACACCTGCCGCGAGAAGGCTATCGCCATCTGCCAGGGCAAGGCGGAGATATCGATGTGCCTGCCCTACCTCAAGGACAAGGCGGAATCCTTCTCCGACACCATCGTGGAGAACACCCCCAACGGCCTGATCGTGCTGAACGAGAAGCTGGAGGTCCAGCAGATCAACGGTGCAGCCCGCAGGCTCATGAACATCCGCTCCGCCTCCGATGTGATGGGCGCCCATGTGGCCCGCATCCTGGACCCGGAAGTATTCCTGACCGTGCTCAATACCCGCCGCAATATCCTCAGCCACCGCGTTTATCTGGCAGAGTACAAGCGTTATGTGGATTTCTCCGTCATGTATGACTTTGACTCCCGCCTGCTCATCGGCATCATGCGCGATGTGACCGATGAGGAAACCGCCCGCGAGCGCAAGGAGGACATCAGCCAGAAGACCATCGAAGTAGCCGATCGGGTGGTCGAAAAGCAGATGCGCATCGTGCAGGAGATCGCCTCCCTGCTGGGTGAAACCGCAGCGGAAACCAAGATCGCCCTGACCAAGCTGAAGGAGTCCATCATCAATGAATGACCTTTGCGCGGATATCGGCTACAAAAGCATCAATCACGTCGGCGAGCAGCTCTGCGGCGACCATGTGGACATTGTGGAGCCGGACGAGAACTCCACGGTGATCGTTCTTTCTGACGGTCTGGGCAGCGGCGTGAAGGCGTCGATCCTTTCCACCCTGACCTCCAAGATCTTCTCCACCATGCTGGCTGCAGGCCTCCCCCTGGAGGAGTGCGTGGAGGCTGTCGCCCAGACGCTGCCGGTCTGTTCCGTGCGCGGCGTGGCGTACTCCACCTTTACCATCATCCACCTCAAGGATAACGAGACTGCGGAGATCATCCAGTATGACAACCCGCAGGTCATCCTCATCCGCAACGAGAAGAATTTCGACTACGCCAAGATCGAGATGAACATCGGCGGCAAGAAGATCCTCAAGTCCGTCATCAACCTGCGCGAGGGCGACCAGTTCATCGCCATGTCTGACGGCTGCCCCCATGCGGGCATCGGCATGGCCTATAACTTCGGCTGGAAGCGGGAGGACATCATCGACTTCATGGAATCCCTTGCGCCTGTGGGCTACACCGCCAAAACCCTGGCAACCATGCTGGTGGACGAGTGCGACAAGCTCTACGGACATGCGCCCGGCGATGACGCCACTGCCTGCGTGGTGCGCATCCGCAAGCGCGAGCCCATGAACCTGCTCTTCGGCCCGCCCTTCAACCGTGACGACGCGGACCGTATGATGTCCCTCTTCTTCTCCAAGGAGGGCAAGCACATCATCTGCGGCGGTACGACTTCCTCCATCGCGGCCAAGTACCTGGGCAAGCCCCTGCGCGCCAAGCTGGACTTCACCTCCGACCTGCCACCCACGGCCGAGATCGAGGGCGTTGACCTGGTGACCGAGGGCGTCATCACCATGAACAAGGTGGTGGAGTATGCCAAGGACTACCTGGGGGAGAACAGCTTCTACGAGGAGTGGAGCTTCAAGCGGGACGGCGCGTCCCAGATCAGCCGCCTCCTCTTTGAGGAAGCCACGGACATCAACTTCTACGTCGGCCGCGCGATCAATCCGGCCCATCAGAACCCTGAATTGCCCATCAACTTCAACATCAAGATGAACCTGGTGGAGGAGCTCTCGAAATGCCTGCGCCTGATGGGCAAGCGCATCAAGGTAAGCTACTTCTGAGCATGTTTCCAAGCGTCGTATGTATATCTAAGGAGAATGTGCAATGAGAAAGTTTGATACAAAGGTACAGTATCTGAAATACAAGGTGCTGCGCGAAGTGGCCCGCCGTGCCTGGGACGGTCTGACTGCCGAGGAGGTGCTGGATATCCCCAAGGTGATCGTCCCCGGTAAGGAGCCTACCATGCGCTGCTGCGTGTACAAGGAGCGTGCTATCCTCGGCGAGCGCGTCAAGCTGGCCATGGGCGGCAACCGCGGGGGCAACATCATCCAGGTGATCGATATCGCCTGCGATGAGTGCCCCGCTGCAGGCTATGAGGTGACCGGCTCCTGCCGCGGCTGCCTGGCCAACCGCTGTGAGGACGTGTGCAAGCGCAAGGCCATCTCCTTTGACCACAACCATGTGGCCCACATCAACAAGGCCCTGTGCGTGGAGTGCGGCCAGTGCGCCAAGGTCTGTCCCTTCGGCGCCATCGTCAACCGCAAGCGGCCCTGCCAGAACGCCTGCAAGATCAAGGCCATCGATATCCGTGAGGACGGCGCGGCCCAGATCAATGATGACAAGTGCATTCAGTGCGGCGCCTGCGTGTACCAGTGCCCCTTCGGCGCTATCAGCGACCGCAGCTTCATCATGGATGTTATCGACATCATCAACAAGTCTGAGGGCAATAAGGCCTACAAGGTCTACGCCATTGTGGCGCCGGCCTTCTCCAGCCAGTTCAGCCACGCCAGCGTCGGCCAGGCCATCACCGGCCTGAAGCAGCTGGGCTTCCACACCGTCATCGAGGCGGCGCTGGGCGCGGATATGGTGGCCATGTCCGAATCCCGCGAGCTGGTGGAAAAGGTCGCCGAGAAGGGCGCCATGACCTCCTCCTGCTGCCCCGCCTTCGTGCGCTACATCAAGACCGCCTTCCCCGCGCTGGCGGACTTCGTCAGCCACAATATGAGCCCCATGGCGGCCCTGGCCAAGTACATCAAGTCCACCGACAAGACCGCCAAGGTCGTCTTTGTCGGCCCCTGCACCGCGAAAAAGGCCGAGCGCGAGCTGGAGGGCGTGAAGGAGTATGTGGATGCGGTGCTGACCTTCGAGGAGCTGCAGGCCCTGTTTGACTCCAAGGAGATCGAGCTGACCGAGCTCACCGAGGACGTGCTGGACAACGCCTCCTACTTCGGCCGTATCTTCGCCCGCTCCGGCGGCCTGAGCGAGGCCGTGGCCCAGGCCCTGAAGGAGCAGAACATCGACTTCGAGGCCAAGCCCGTGATCTGCAGCGGCATCGAGGAGTGCCGCATGGCCCTGCTGAAGCTCTCGAAGAACCCCAAGATCCTGGGCGGCAACTTCATCGAGGGCATGGCCTGCCTGGGCGGCTGCATCAACGGCGCCGGCTGCCTGACCCACGGGGAGAAGAACAAGAACGACGTGGACAAGTACGGCCGCGAGGCGATGGAGAAGACCATCTCCGACGCGGTGTCCATCCTGCAGTAAAAGAGCATTAGCAAAGGCGGTACGACGAAAATCGTACCGCCTGTTTATGTGCGTAAATCAGATTTCCTTGACGACCTGGATGGCTACGCAGCCGGGGCCGCCTTGGGTGGTGAAGACGGGAGTCAGGGGGAGGATCTCCAGCGTAGCCTCGGGGAAGGCCTCGATCAGTTGGGCGCGGGCGGATTCCGCCAGCCCGGGCGCGGCGGCGTGCACCACATAGATGCGCCAGCCCTTCTCCACACCCCAGGCGTGAAGCTCCTTGGCAACGTGCTTGATCGCCAGTTTGAAGGAGCGGCTGACGGTGCTCATCACCAGCTGACGGCCGTCCTTGGATTGCGTCAGCACCGGGGCCAGCTTGATGGTCTTGCCTACCAGGGAGACCAGAGGGCTCAGGCGGCCGCCGCGGCGCAGGTAGTCAAAGTCGGAGGGGATCAGGAAGGAGAGGTCGGTGTCCATCAGGGCGTGCACCCTGTTCAGGATCTCCTGCTTGGTGGCGCCGGCGTGGGCCATCTTTGTGGCGACTTCCACCATGTAGCGGTGGGGGCCGCAGAGGGTGCCGGTGTTGACGACGTCGATCTTGTCGTTTTCCACGTTCTGCACCGCAGCTACAGCGGTGGAGTAGGTGCCACTCAGGCCATCCGCCATGGAGAGGTTGATGACCTCATCGTTGCCGCAGCCCTCGTACATGGCGATGACGTCCCCCAAAGCAGGCTGGCTGGACACGGGCATGTGGCCCTGGCCGATGATGCGGACGAACTCGTCCAGCTGGATCTCGTCCAGCTCCTTGTAGCTCTTGCCGGCGATGGTGACGGACAGGGGCGCCACATCAAACCCGGCCTCGCGGGCCTGGGCGGTGGAATACATGGTGGAGGTATCTGCAACGATGCGAACCATGGAGACTCTCCTTATATATATGCAGAGTGGCATGCTGTGGGAAATGCAACGGGTTCCGAAAAACCGCAACATGGGATATGATAAACCATAACTTGCGCTATTGTCAAGCGAATTATATCAACTCTGCGTGAATTATGTTTGAACAGATCGGAAAATGTCGGAAGATATCGGCGGAAAATGCGGGGAAGATTGCATTTCCCCAGCAGAACGCGTATAATGAACGTGTTATTTCTGCGAAAGAAGGTGCCCTCATGAGCATTCTGGACCAGCTTTCCTCTGCGCCGCTGTATCTGATCACCGGCGCGATCATCCTCTACGTCGCGGCGATGAGCGTATTCTTCCTCGTTCGCGCGTGGAAGGCGGGCGTCGCCATCGGCATGGACAAGGTGAAGCTCCGCCGCGCGGTGACCTCCTCGGTGACGTTCTCCATCCTGCCCAGCGTGTCGATTCTGCTGGGTGTGATTGCCCTGTCCGGCAGCCTGGGCATTCCGCTGCCGTGGCTGCGTTTGTCGGTGGTCGGCGCGCTGCACTATGAGACCAGCGTGGCGGACATTGCTGCCAAGGCCATCGGCCTCAGCGGCCTGAGCGCGGCGGAGATGACACTTCGCGCATTCACCACCATCGCGCTGCTGATGACGGTGGGTATCATCTGGGGCGTGGTGTGCGTGGCCCTCTTCGGCAAGCGCTACACAAAAAAGCTCCAGGGCACGGGAGAGAAGAAGTCCGGCGGCGCGAATTTCGGCGATATGGCCATGACGGCCATGTTCATCGGCCTGATTACGGCCTACATGGGCAGCTACATCGGTCAGCTGATTCAGCTGCAAGCCGGTGCGCTGGTGGTGACCGGCCAGTACCTGCAGCTGGTGGCGATGGCCTTCTCTGCCCTGGCGATGGCGGTGTTCACCCACTTTGCCGAGACGAAGAAGATGGCCTGGCTGGACAATTTCTCCATCGCCGGCAGCATGCTGGTGGGTATGGCCGCGGCTGTCCTCTGCGGACTGATCTTTTAAGGAGGTGCGACCATGGAACAGAATCGTGAAGCCTACCTGGCCAAATACAACGACAGAACCCATCTCTACGGCCGCATCGGGCTGTGGATCGGCATCGTGCTGCTCTTTGCTGCGCCTTTCCTCTTCGGCGTGAGTCTCAACGCCATGCCCGACATGGGCGCCTTCGCCAAGGGCCTTGCCCAGATCGCCATCATCTACATCCCCTCCTGCATCGTGGAGTTCCTCATTTATACGCCCATGCTGGGCGCCGGCGGCAGCTATCTGGCCTTCATTACCGGCAACCTGATCAATATGAAGATCCCCTGCGCCCTCAACGCCCGCGACATCGTGGGCACCGAGGCTGGCACGACGGAGAACGAGATCGTCTCCACGCTGTCGGTGGCTGCGTCCTCCCTGGTGACGACGGTGGTCATCGCCCTGGGCGTGCTGCTGCTGATCCCCCTGCGCCCTGTGCTGGAGAATCCGGCGCTGCAGCCCGCCTTTGATAACGTGGTGCCCGCGCTCTTCGGCGCGATGGCCTACAAGTACTTCCGCCGGGGCAAGAAGCTGGTCGCCCTGCCGCTGATCGTGATGATCGTGCTCTTTGTGTGCGTGCCCAGCCTGATCGGCAGCGTGGGCTTCCTGATGCTCATCTCCGGCGCGATCGCCATTGCCCAGGCGTTCTATGCCTTCAAGAAGGGAGCTGCTGTATGATCGTTCTCTACATCATTCTTGCCCTGCTGGCGCTGTTGGTTGCCGCGCTGCTGGCGGCTGTCGTCCGCACCCTGGCGATGCCCCATAAGCAGACCAGTTACGTCCCCTCCACGGATGAAAAGCGCATCAATGAATACGCGCAGAAGCTCTCCCGCATGGTGCAGGTGGAGACCATCTCCGACCGCAGCAAGGCGGAAGTGAAGAAGTTCCGCGGCTTCCACACGCTGATGCGGGAGCTGTTCCCGAAGGTCTTCGCGAATTGCGAGGAAGTCGAGATCGACGGCAACCTCTTGCTGAAATGGAAGGGCAAAACCTCCAAGCAGCCCATCCTCCTCATGAGCCACATGGACGTGGTGGAGGCCACCGGTGAGTGGACGCATGCGCCCTTCTCCGGCGACATCGCGGACGGCAAGGTCTGGGGCCGCGGCGCGGCGGACACCAAGTGCAGCCTGATGGCCTTCTTCCAGTCGGTTGAAGAAATGATCGCCGACGGCTACGTGCCTGAATGTGACGTGTACCTGGCCTCCTCCTGCACGGAGGAGATCGGCGGCAGCGGCGCGCCCAAACTGGCGGGCTGGCTCAAGGAGCATGGCGTGAAGCTGTTCATGCTCTGTGACGAGGGCGGCTCCATCATCCAGAATCCCCTGGGCGGCGTGAACGGCCACTACGCGGCGGTGGGCATCTTCGAGAAGGGCTACGGCGACGTGAAGTTCATCGCCCGCAGCAAGGGCGGCCATGCCAGCGCGCCGGGCCGCAACACGCCCATCCCCCGCCTGGCGAAGTTCATCGCGGCGGTGGAGAAGAAGTCCCCCTTCAAGGTTCAATTCTCCCCGGCGGTGGAGGCCATGTTTGAGCGGCTCGCGCCCTATGCCGGCCCCTTCTACCTGCGGCTGGTGATGCACAACCTGTGGCTGTTCAAGCCGGTGCTGGGCAAGGTCATGCCCCTCATTTCCGCCCAGGCCGCCGCGATGCTCAAGACCACCATCGCCTTCACCATGCAGGAGGGCAGCCGCGGCTACAATGTGCTGCCCCAGGAGGCCAGCGTCTGCGCGAACCTGCGGTTCATCCCCCATCAGGGCACGGAGGAGAGCCTCGCCGTCATCACCGACATGGCATCGAAATTCGGCCTGGAGACTGAGGTCATCTACAAGGGCTATCCGTCGAAGTCCCTGGACCTCAAGGGCGAGGCCTTCGCCATCGTGCAGAACACGATCAACGCCGTCTTCCCCGACGTGTGCGTGATGCCCTATGTGGTCACCGGCGGCACGGACGCCCGCTTCTACGGCGAGGTCTGCGACAGCTGCGTGCGCTTCAGCCCGGTGCTCTACGGCCCCGAGCAGATGGCGGGCATGCACGGCCTGAACGAGAACATAGAGGCCAACTGCCTGCCCCCGGCGGTGGACTACTACAAGGCCATCATCAAGGCACAGGAGACCAGGTAACTCCTCCGACATTTGTGACAGTACGATAATCTTGAATTTGTTGCAGACCTCCTTCGTATCTCCAAGCCGCTGCGGCTGCTGCTCAACCTGCAAGGAAGCAATGCGGCGACTTTGCAGAGGATAGCTTCCGCTGCAAGTGGAAATTCAGGCAATCCTCTGCAACCGGAGCCGCCTCGCAAATGCAGCCGCTCGCTCAACTCCACAGGGGTCAGAGGGGAGGTCCGGGGGAAGCATTGTTTATGTTTCCCCCGGCGGCTTTGCGCAGCTTTCGACGCGCGAAAGCGGCCCCCTGCTGCAAACAAACCCTAAATTGAAGAAAACGCACATCCCAAACTAACAAATCTCAATTTAGCGCTTAACAAAAGAACGCGCCATCCCCGGCATGTGGGATGGCGCGTTTTTGTGGACTCAATCTTTGCTTGAGGCAACCTCAGCCAGACGGATCAGCAGCCGCTCGCCCACAAAGGGCAGCAGGTCAGAGATGCTGCGGCCCTGCTGCAGGCGGGTCAGGGCGATGTCGTCCAGCGTTTTTTCGCTCATGAAGGGACGGAGGGCGTCGATGGATTGTCCCGCTGCGTCCAGCTGGCGGGCCAGGGCATCCACAGAATCCTCGTACAGGAAGGGCAGCAGGTCAAAAAAGCTGTGTCCGGCGGCGGCGCGGCTGCGGGCGATCTCGTCCACGCAGTCTTCGCTCATGAAGGGGGTGATCTCCTGGATGGATTTGCCCTGCTTTTCCAGGGTGCGGGCAGCTTCGTCCACGGCGCCGGTGCTGGCAAAGAAGGCACATTCCCTCAGCGGTCTGCCCGCTTCCACGCGCTGCTGGAGCAGTACATCCACCTTTGAGGTGGGCAGAAGGTGCATGAGTTCCGAGATGTCCGGCAGATTCGGCAGTTCCATGAGCCGGTCTGCCAGGGCGTCCATTTGGCGGGGCGGCAAGAGGGGCGCGGCATCGGCGACCTCCTCCACGGTGAGGGCGGGCAGCTCGTCCAGCTTGTCCTCGACGGCTTTCACGATCAGCGGCGAGTGATGTCCCAGCAGCTCGTCGATGGTGGTGCCAAAGAGTTCCGCCAGCTCCGGCAGCTTGGAGATGTCGGGCATGGACTGGCCCCGCTCCCAGTTGCTCACCGCCTGGAAGGATACGCCCATCGCATCCGCCAGGGCCATCTGGGTCATGTTGCGTTTCCGGCGCAGACGGGCGATGGTCTGCCCGATGCGGTGCATGTCAAAAGGAAAAGGCATAAAAACAGCTCCTCTGTGTTTGATCACCGGTGTAAGCCAATGATAGCACAGAGGAGCTGCCTTTGTCCATCAAGGGATGATTGAAACGCTGCGAGTTACCCTTCCCCCTGGCCGTTCCGGGTGGACTTGCGGTATGCCGAGGGCGACATGCCCGCCAGTTTGGTGAAGGAGCGCAGGAAGCTGGAATAGTCGTTGAAGCCGCACTGGTAGGCTACCTCGCCCAGGGGCATGGCGGAGTTGATCATCTCCTTGGCCTGCAGCACCCGGCGGTGCAGCACATAATCATATACGCTGCGGCCGGTGTACTTGACAAACTCGTGGGAGAGGAAGGACACGCTCACGCCGAACTGGCGGGCCAGGGCTTCCAGCTTGATGGGGCTGGTGTAGTGCTGGTTGATATAGGCCAGTACCTCCTGCATGGCCTCGTTGACCACGATGGGCTCCACCACTTCGCTGGAACGGCTCATGACCTGGCAAAGGATGGACATGAACTGCACAAGCTTGGCGTAATTGTCAAAGCGCACCAGGGGGGAGTTGCTGTCCTGTGTGAGCTGCAGCTCATCCAGCAGCCGGCGGCATTGCTGGGCTTCCTCCTCCGTCATGCGGAACTGGCAGACGCCGCGCTGGGTGTGCTGGGTGATAAAGGCCTCCAGATCCAGCTGCTGAGCGCCGCAGCTCTTGAGCATGCCGGGGGAGATATAGAGGAAACAGCGGTCGTAGTTCTGCAGCACATGATCGCCGATGAGGCCGTGCATACGGAAGGGCGGGATGATCATCAGGTGATTGGCGTCGATGGGGTAAACCTTGTTGTCGATGCAATAATGCTTTGCGCCCCGGAAGTGAATGTAGAGCTCGTAAAAATCGTGGCAGTGGAGCCCGTACATGCCCCATTCTTCACTGAAGGTGCAGCATGCCTCATAGTCATGGCGGTTGTTGCCCATGGCAGAATAGGCGGTTCGGGAGAGGGCGTCTGACGCGGGCATGCTGCTTCACCTCCATGACTTAGGATGTTATGTTTTCCTAATTTCACGAAAAAAACAGTTTTCCTTCACCATGGATGTCGATGTGCAGGATGTGCATAAAAACAAGCAGCATTTGCGTGGAAAGCGAACATCTTGGAACCGTATAATGTTCATATAAGGCGAAGATGTGAATATTGGAAAAGAGTTCACCTGATGCTACAGCATCACATAAGGAGGAATGTACCGATGAGTACCCTGAAGGCGCCGCGCCGCCATGTCAACTGGTTCAAGCGTGACTGGCGCTTGTATGCAATGCTGGCAATCCCTGTCATCTGGTATCTGCTGTTCTGCTACAAGCCGATGATCGGCGTGATCATCGCTTTCCAGAAGTACAGCCTGGTCAAGGGTATGTGGGGCAGCCGCTGGGTCGGCCTGGACAACTTCGAGTTTGTTATGGGCCTGCGCGATTTCCCGCTGGCGCTGAAGAATACCCTCTACCTGAACCTGCTGGGCCTGATTGTGGGCTTCCCGGTGCCCATCATTCTGGCCATCATGCTCAATGAGATCCAGCACAAGGGCGTCAAGCGCGTCTCCCAGACGCTGCTGTACCTGCCGCACTTCCTGAGCTGGATCATCATCGGCGGTATGGTGCTGAAGATCTTCGCCCCCACCACCGGCGTTATCAATCAGACGCTGCTCAAGTGGGGCTGGATTGACAAGAACGTTCCCTTCCTGACGGACGGCCCGACCTGGCAGATCACCTACACGCTGGTTGGCGTGTGGCAGAACATGGGCTGGGGCACCATCCTCTACCTGTCTGCCATCACCGGCATCAACATGGAGCTCTTCGAGGCTGCCAAGATCGACGGCGCCAACAAGCTGCAGCAGATCTGGCACGTCACCCTGCCCGGCATCCGCTCCACCATCGTGGTGCTGCTGATCCTCAATGTCGGCCAGATGATGAACATCTCCTTCGACCGTCCCTACGTGCTGGGCAATACCCTGGTGCAGGACTACTGCGACGTGCTTTCCACCTTCGTGTACCGCACCGGCATTACCAATGCCAAGTTTGACCGTGCTACCGCCATCGGCCTGTTCCAGTCCGTGGTTGGCCTGATTCTGATTTCTGGCGCCAACTTCATCACCAAGAAGATGGGCGAAGAAGGTATCTGGTAAGAAAGGAGGAGAAAAAATGACAGCTGTGACTTACAACGCCAATCCTACCCCCAAGAAAAAGAAGAGCACCTGGACATTCGGCCAGATCATTCTGGTTGCGGTCATTTTCGTCTTCGTTCTTACCTGCGTGATGCCCTTCCTGAACGTGATCGCCATCTCGTTCAGCTCCAAGTCCGCTATTCTGCGCGGCGCCGTCTCCTTCTGGCCGGTGGAGTTTGAAACCAAGGCCTATGAGATCCTCTTTGCTGACAAGAGCATGATCAACTGCCTGTTCTACACGGTGGAGCTGACAGTCATCTATACGGCGATCGCCATGGTGCTGACCATCCTCATGGCTTACCCGCTGACCAAGAAGCGCCTGCGCGGCCGCCAGTTCTTCTCTTTCCTGGCGCTGTTCACCATGTACTTCTCCGGCGGCACCATCCCGATCTACCTGAACGTGAAGGACTTCGGCCTGCTGGACTCCATGTGGTCGCTGATCATCCCCGGTGTTCTGTCCACCTACAACATGATCATTATGAAGAGCTTCTTCGCCTCCCTGCCTCAGGAGCTGGAGGAAGCGGCCACCATCGACGGTGCGAATGACTTCCAGATTCTGATCCAGGTCTTCCTGCCTCTGTCCCTGGCTTCCATTGCCACGCTGACCCTGTTCTACGCCGTGGGCAAGTGGAACTCCTTCGCGGACGCCAAGTACTACATCCAGACCAAGGCCCTGCAGCCCCTGCAGCTGCGCCTGTACAACATCATCAAGGGCTCTACCGCCGTGGACGTCACCGCCATCGAGGGTAATGCCAACAGCAACGCCCAGAACGTTTCCGAGTCCATCGAATCCGCCACCATTATCTTCGCGACCCTGCCCATCCTGGTGGTGTATCCCTTCGTGCAGCGCTACTTCGTCACCGGCGTGACCATCGGCGCTGTCAAGGGTTAAGCCAACGCCTGCGAATGTCCGCTGCGGCTGACGGTCGAATCTGCACCATCCGCGTTGCGCAGCCATCTCGATTTACCTCCAGTCGGCTCAAGTCGACATCGTCTTACTGTTTCCGTTGTATTTAGCCGCTGAGATGCGGTGAAATAAGAAAAGGAGAGTGGAACCATGAAGAAGATCCTGTCCCTGGTTATGGTGCTCGCGCTGGTCCTCAGCTGCCTGTGCCTCCCTGCCTCTGCTGACGTGAAGTATGACGTCACCCTGCGCGTGGAAGTGTTTGATCGTTCCATCGCCGGCCTGAACCTGGAAGATTGCTGGCAGCTGCGTTATGCGCAGGAGCATTTCGGCGATCCCAACGGCATCAAGCTGCAGTTCGTGCCCGTCTCCCGCTGGGAGGAAGGCGACATCCTGACCACCCAGATCTCCGGCGAGACCGCTGCTGACATCTGCATCACCTACAACGGCGACCTGGTCAATTCCCTGATCGCTGACGAAGGTCTGGTTGCGCTGGATGAGCTGATTGCCGAGTACGGCCAGAACATCAAGGCCTTCCTGGGCGAGAACCTGCTGAGCTACGGCGCGTTCGATCCCGATGAGGACGGCGAGAAGACCCAGTACACCATCCCCGCCCGTCGTATCTCCGTCGTGAACCAGGGCGCCTTCATCCGCGCTGACTGGCTCAAGGCCCTGAACATGGAAGAGCCCAAGACCATCGCTGAGCTGGAAGCTTACCTGTACGCTGCCAAGGAAGCCAACCTGGGCGGCAACATGACCATCCCCTTCAACTACGCGATCTTCACCTCCAACCCCATGTTCGCGATGCGCTACTACATGAGCGCCTTCATCGACTTCGCCAACATCACCGAGGAAGACTGGGTCGCCCATAAGGACAACCCCGAAATGCTGCCCGGCGCCAAGGAGGCCCTGCGCCTGTTCAACAAGTGGTACCATGACGGCATCCTGTACGAGAACTTCGCGGTTGATACCGACAGCACCATCGGCGATACCTACATGACCGTTGGTAACTTCGGCTACTTCCTGCAGCAGTACGACCAGCCCTGGCGTACCGACAAGAACTACCAGGCTGAAATGGCCAAGAACGTCCCCGGCGCTGAGTGGATCCCCGTCAATGCTTGGGCCAACCTGTACAACGGCAAGACCTACCACGACAACTACGACGCTGCCGGCCTGACCATCTTCATCCCCTACTGGGTCAAGAAGGACGTCGCCAAGGCCGCCATCCAGTACCTGGATTGGATGTGCATCCCCGAGAACATGTTTGCCATGCAGAACGGCGTGGACGGCATCAACTACTTCGGCGTGGACGAGAATGGCCTGCCCCTGAACGCTGCTCCCACCGAGCAGGTTCCGGACGAGTACAAGATGCACGTTGGTGACGTTGTGTTCATCTCCAACGGCTACAACTTCGGCGACGACGCCAAGAACGCTGCCTACGTGGCCCGTTCCTTCCCCGGCTACGAAGATGTTGTTGCCCAGTCCGTGCTGTACTCCAACACTGACGCCTGGACTCAGCTGAGCTTCACCGTTCCGATCGAGGCTGCCACTGACTACTCCGGCGCTGTGATGCTGAAGCAGAACGAGCTGATCGCTCAGACCATCGCTTGCGATCCCGCTGAGTTCGACAAGGTTTGGGACGAGTACATCCAGGCCATCAAGGACGCCGGCGCTGATAAGGTCATCGAGGCCTACCGTCAGGCTTACAAGGATGGCAACTTCCGCGGCACCTTCCCCACTCCGTAATTGAAGGTTCGTAACGGAAAATCCATCACCAAGTGAATCCCCTGGGAGCTGCTGAAAGGCAGCTCCCTTTTGGTGTCAAGAAAGTGGCAATGCCATTATCTTGAGGTTTTGCACTCACTCACTGGTCGGATGGCAAGCCATTCTCACGGCCGTTCGCTCGTGTAAGGAAGCTTTCCTAACGGAAAGCACGAAAATCGCCGCGCATGTCGCCGATTTTCGATTTGCACTCTGCCGACGGCGGGTTGCTGCACAGATGGATAGCCTGCAAGAGGGCTTAATGGCATCAAAAAGCGCGCTCCGTATCGCTGCGGAGCGCGCCCTGTGTTTGTATGGTGTTACTTGCGGGCCTCAAACTTCTCGAAGATCTGCAGATCCCACTGCTTGCGGTACTTATCCATATCCTCCTGGGAGCGCACCGTCCAGGCCACGAACCAGGGCTTCATCAGCCGCAGCAGGTGGATGGGGAGGCTGTGCCACTTGACGGACTTGGCTTCAAAGGCGATGAAATCGGGGCGGGAGGCGAAATTTTGAAGCATGGAGGCGATGCCGATGTTCCGCCAGAACAGGAATGCGGTCTTGCCCTTGCCGGCAGAATCAAAGGCCAGCTGGCCGCGGATGACCTCCGGGGCATTCAGACGGAACCACTTGACGGCGTTGGGGCTGAAGCTCTCCAGGCACCAGGGGCCGCTGTAGCGCTTCATGCGGTCATACACCGCGCGGGCGAGGAGGGCGTGGTTGCCGTCCTCCACCTTGACCTCAACGATCAGGGGGACGCGGCCTGCCAAGGTTTTGAGCACCTCGTCGAAGGTGGGGACGGACTCGCCGTTGGGCAGCTTGCAGGCGCGGACTTCCTTGAGGGTGCTCCGGGCGGTGCGGATGTCCTTGCCGGTCAGGCGTTTGAGGCTGTCGTCATGGTGGACGACCAGGGCGCCGTCGCGGGTGCGGTGCACGTCCAGCTCGATGCCGTAGCCCTTTTCCACCGCAGCCCGGAAGGCTGCCAGGCTATTCTCAGGCCGGTTCGTTTCGCCGGGGTCGTTGGTGTTCCACAAGCCGCGGTGGGCGTAGTCAACGCCCAGCAAAGGCGTGATGTCCCGCTTGGGGAGGTTGGGATGGATGGCCCAGGCGTAGGCCAGCAGAAGAACCAGCAGGGCAATGATCAGCCAGAGAATCCACATCATCGTTCAACCTCCGGTCAGTCGTCCACGTCCAGGGCCTCGATGCCCTTCTTGGCCTCGGGCTTGCTGTCGCCGTGCCTGACGCGGCTCATGGTCAGCATCGCCAGGGTCAGCATGATGAAGGCGTAGGGGAAGAGCGTCCAGTAGCCCACATGCTCCAGCAGCGCGCCGGAGAGGATGGGGGTCAGCACCTGCGCCGCCATGGAGAAGGTGTAGTAGTAGCCGGTGTACTTGCCCACGTCGCTGCCGGAGGCAAGCTCCACGACCATGGGGTAGCTGTTGACGCCGATGGACGCCCAGCCCATGCCCACCAGGGCAAAGAGGATGAACGCCACAAAGGTCAGCTCCTTGAGCAATCCAGCGCCCAGGAAGGCGATCATCAGCAGGGCAATGCCGCCCATGATCATCTTCTTGCGGCCGATCTTGGAGGATAGCACGCCCACGGGCCAGTAGCTGAGGATGGCCACCACCGTGCCCACCAGCAGACAGTTGGCGGCGGTGCTCTTTTCCACCTCAAAGACGGCGATGGCGTACTTGCTGAAGGCGGTGGTGACGGCGTTGTAGCCCATGAACCACAGGCTCACAGAGGCCAGGATCAGCACCAGGGAGACCAGCTCTGCCTTTTGAAGCTTGCGGGCGGGGGTGTTTGCCACGGGTGCGGCAGGCTTCTCCGCGTCCAGGCGGCGGTTGATCTCATCGGTCTCCGCGGCCAGACGGCGCTCGGGGATTACGCCGCGGATCACCAGCATCGCGGCCATCAGCAGGAAGGCCACAGTCATGAACAGGTAGGTGTAATCGCTCACGGCATTGCCCGCCTCGTCCACGTATTCCCGCAGGAGGATGTTGGTCAGGGCCAGCATCAGCGCGCCGCCGATGGCGCCCATCAGGTTGATAATGGCGTTGGCCTTGGAACGCAGCGGCTTGGGGGTGACGTCGGGCATCAGGGCCACAGTGGGGGAGCGGAAGGTCGCCATGACGATCAGCAGCGCCGCCAGCAGCGCCAGGAACACCGGCAGGCTGGCGAACTTCGTCGCGCCGGGGACGCACAGCGCCAGCACAGCCGCCAGGAATCCGCCAAAGAGCATGAAGGGCATGCGGCGGCCCATCTTCATCGTGCACTTGTCGCTCAGCGCGCCGAACAGCGGCAGCAGGAACAGCGCCACGATGTTGTCCATCGCCATGACGGCGCCGGAAGCGGTGTCGCCCAGCTGGTAGGTGTCCTTGAGGATCAGCGGGACGGAGAAGTCGTAGAGCTGCCAGAATGCGCTGATGGCCATGAAGGCCAGGCCGACCAGGGCGGTGCGTTTGACGTTGAGCTTCATGGGGGGGAATACCTCCTGTTTCATTGGTGGCGGGTTTCAAAGCTTCCGCACGGGGAAGCACATGTACGATTTGCCTGTGGCGGGATCGGTGAAGTCGTGGACTGCGCCGGCAAGGCAGAGGCCCTCGGCAGCGATCATCTCCAGCGTGCGGGGGAAGGCATCGGGGGCGTCACATGCCACGCGGATGTACTCAAAGCCGGGAATATCCCAGCGGGTCCAGCCTTCAGGCGGCTGGGCGTCATCGCGGACCTCCACGCCGGCCAGGTACAGGCCTTTTGTGAAGCCCTCCTCCCAGGGGCGGAAGGCACGGCTCATGTCGGTCATCGCGCCCCAGATGCCGCAGAGGGAGCCGTCCTCGTTGGTTTTCGCCAGAGGAGCTACCTCGGAGAAGCGGCTGTTGGCCTTCTCCCACAGGGCCGGGATGAAGCCGGGGCCATCCGCCGTGGAACCCTCCATGCCGATGACGGTGAAGGCAGGCTTGATGATGCGTTCCATCGGTCAGTCCTCCTCAATCAGCTTGGCGAAGGCCATGCGGCCTGCGCTGGTCTGCAGCACGCTGGTGACGGTGACTTCCACCCTGCCGCCGATGTGCTCGCTGCCGCCCTCGACCACCAGCATCGTGCCGTCCTCCAGGTAGCCCACACCCTGGTGGGGCTCCTTGCCGGGCTTGCTCAGCCGCACGGTGAGCACATCGCCGGCGGCGGTCACGGTGCGCAGGGCCACGGCCAGGTCGTTCAGGTTGACGGTAGGGACGCCAGCCACCCGCGCGGCCTTGTGCATCAGGCTGTCAGCGGTGAGGAGGGTCGCATGCTTCTCCCGGGCGAGAGCCATCAGGGCCACGTCGGTCTCCGCGGGGGCGGGGCCATCGGTGGATTCAATGCGCAGATTCGGCAGGGCCTTCACCGTATCCAGGCCGCGCTGGCCGCGCACACGCTTTGCTGCATCGGGGGAGGCAGTCATCTCCTGCAATTCTGCGAGGATGAAATCCGCCGTGGCGATCTCGCCGTCGATTACGCCGGTACGATGGACGGCGGCAATCCGGCCATCCGTCAGCGCGGAGGTATCCAGCAGCTTCATCGTGGCGCCGGTTTCCTTGCGGACGCGGCCCTCCGCCATCAGGGAGGCCATGTCCTCCGCTCGGTGGGCGCCGATGGTCAGCCCCAGCACGCCCAGCACCACGTAGAGGATTGCCGACACGGACATGGTGAAGATGGACTCGCCCAGGAAGTGCAATATCTGCGTCAGGAGCGAAGCCATCAGCAGACCGCCCAGCAGCCAGATCACCATGGAGATCAGCTGGGTGGTGGTGAGGGTATCGGTGCGTTTCTCCAGCGCGGACATCATGTCCGTCCAGCCGGAGACGATCTTCGGGGCGGTCAGGTGGGCCGCCAGCATACCCAGCGCGCCCATGCCGCCATAGAGCAGGATCAGCAGCACCAGGGACAGGGGCTCATCGCTGGTCATGTCGTGCACCTGCACGCACAGGAATGCCAGCACCGAGCCTGCGCCCGCGCCCGCCGCATACAGCAGCACGCGCAGGAGGTTCTTCAATACTTTGGATTTCATAAAGGTATTTCTCCCGATAATCGCTTAGAACAAGACGCTGATGGCCTGCATCACCGTGTCCACGCCCATGAATTTAATGCCCTCGGGTGTAGCAAGCCGCTTCAGGTTCTCCCTGGGCAGTACGATGGTGGTGAAGCCCAGACGCTGGCATTCGGCCACGCGGCGGTCACACTGGGGGATGGCTCGCACCTCGCCCGCCAGGCCGACTTCGCCCATGACGGCCACATCCGCGCCAATGGGCATGTCCTTCAGGGAGGACACCACCGCCATGCACAGCGCCAGATCCGCCGCCGGCTCAGACAATTCCAGGCCGCCGGCCACGTTGATGTACACGTCCTGGTTGTAGGTTTTCTGGCCCGCGCGCTTCTCCAGCACCGCCAGCAGCAGCGCCACGCGGGAGGCGTCCGCGCCGCCGACCGTCCTTCGGGGTGCGCCGAAGTAGCTGGTGCTGGCCAGGGCCTGCACGTCGCACAGGAGCGGCCGCGAGCCCTCCAGCCCGCAGAACACCACCGATCCGCTGGCACCCTTGGCCCGGCGGGAAAGCAGCTGCTCGGAGGGGTTTGTGACCACCTGCATGCCCTTGTCGGTCATCTGGAACACGCCCAGCTCATTCACCGAGCCAAAACGGTTCTTCACCGCGCGCAGCAGGCGGTATTCCTGCATCTTGTCTCCCTCAAAGTAGAGCACCACGTCCACCATGTGCTCAAGCATGCGGGGGCCGGCGATGGCGCCGTCCTTGGTGACGTGGCCGACGAGGAAGATTGCCGTGCCACTCTCCTTGCACAGGCGCATGATGAGGCTGGTGCACTCCCGCACCTGGCTGACGGAGCCGGGAGCAGAGGCCATCTCCGGGCGGTACATGGTCTGCACGGAGTCGATGACGGCCACGTCCGGCTGGAGCTGGTTCAGCTTTTCTTCCACCGCGTCCAGGGCGTTTTCCGCCAGCACATAGAGCTGTTCCTCGCGGATGCCCAGGCGGTTGGCGCGGAGCTTCAACTGCTTGGCGCTTTCCTCGCCGGAGACATACAGCACCCGCTTGCCGGCGCGGGCGAGGTTTGCGCACACCTGCAGCAGCAGCGTCGATTTGCCCACGCCCGGATCGCCGCCGATGAGCATCAGCGCACCCTCGACAATACCGCCGCCCAGCACCCGATCCAGCTCGGATACGCCGGTGGATGTGCGGACGGTCACGTCCTCGGGGATATCCTTGAGGAGCATCGCTGCCGCACCGGTGCCGGGGCGCTGCTTTGGTGCAACTTTCTTTCCGGTGCTTTTAGAAAATGGGTCGAAGACCCCCTCTTCCATGGTGTTCCATGCGCCGCAGCCGGGGCATTTGCCCGTCCACTTGGCGGTCTCAAACCCGCAGGCGGTGCAGGCAAAGAGCGTTTTTTCCTTGGCCATATGGGGCCTCCTTGATTACGAGCAATTCATATCCTATTTATTATAGCACAGATTTCGGGCAAAGAAAAGCCCCCCGCCGGAGCGGAGGCGAGGTTCATGAATCGTACTCGTAATAGATGAACAGCCCGGTATCCGGGTCGAAGAGGGCGATGAGCCAGTTGCCTGCCGGGCGGGCTCCGGCTGCCCGCATCACGGCGGGGAAGTCGCTGTTGTCCGGGGTGTATTCAGATACAAAGTCTGGGTGGTCACGGGTGTAGGTGTTCACGTAGCACCACCAGTCAAAGATAACGTCGTCCGCCGGGTAGAGCTCCGGCAGACTGTAAAACTCATGGTCATGCAGCTGAACGTACTCTGCATGGGTGACAGCCCCGGCATGCCAGTCGCCGTGGGCGGACAGGGTTGCTTCCAGTGTGGTGCGCTTTTCTTCCGGTACGATCAGCGCCTGATAGGTGGTGCCGTCCCCCAGGAGGCCGCCGTGGGTCTCCATGGTGTATACATATCCGTCGTGGGGAACGGCCAGCTTGTCTGCGCGGATGGTGCCTGACTTGGGTGCTTCGCCCTCGCGAAGGTGGACGAACAGACCACTCTCCTGGTCGAAGAATGCCATGTCTTCTGCTGATTCAAACCATGCATCGAATGTCACATCCGGCAGGAGGAAGGCTGCTCCTGCGGGAATGCGGGCGGCGTAGTCGGCGGCGGAGACGGCTTCAACATGCCAGCCGTCTGTCCCAGCGGCGAGCGCCATAAGGCCCGCGCGGAGGTCGGTGTTGTCCACGTGGTTGTCGTATTTGGGCATGACGAAGGCCGTCAGCGTGCCATCAATGGTCAGGTCGTGCCATGTGGCATATTCGGTGTAGGCCGTCAGACCGGTTTCACGCAGGGCAGCTTCTGCATGGTCATCCATGGCGGCGTGCTCGCTTTCCAGCCCGAAGACCATCAGCAGCCCCAGCAGAAAGGGAATTCCAAAGAACATCATCGTCCCAAGGCCAAGGTATGCGGCGGTGATGCCAATCCATTGCAGCACTTTCTTCATGATAGGACCTCCTTCAGGGTACACGAAACACACCTCCCGGAGGGGCGTTTTTGTTCCGGTAGTCAGGCGTTTTCAATTTGCCATATATCAGACTTCGTCGCCCGACTCTTCGTAAATCAGAATATCCCCCGGCTGGCACCTGAGCGCCTTGCAGATAGCCTCCAGCGTAGACATGCGCACCGCCTTGGCGTGGCCGTTCTTGAGGATGGAGAGGTTCGCCATGGTGATGCCCACCTTCTGGCTCAGCTCCGTCAGGGACATCTTGCGCCGGGCCATCATCACGTCCAGATCAACACGGATCATACAACGCCCTCCTGTTCCTTTTCGATAGCCATGGCGTGGCGCAGCAGGCCCCGCAGGATCTCCGCCACAACGGCGACCGCCAGGAAGAAGCCCGGCAGCAGGACCCGTTCAATCAGCAGGAAGCCCTCGGCGCGGCTGCCGGCCACAAGGGCGCTGACCAGGGAGATGATCGCAAGGCATGCCATGCATCCGCCGATGACGGACAGGGCGTTTCCGACGGCAGGGGTGAAGGCAGACTTTCCCCGGCGCAGACGCACGCACAGGGCGAAGAACTCGCCCCAGGCCACGCTCCACAGCACAAAGCCGACGGCAGGCAGGAGGCGGAGCTTGCCTTCCATGGGGGCGCCCAGGACGATGCCCAGGTACACGCCGACGCCGATGGCAGCCACCGAGGCGACCATCAGCAGCGTGAAGAGAAATTTCAAACTGGGGAAGGGCTTTTTCATAGGGACGCCTCCTCACACGGTCAGGTCGTTCTCGGTCTGCATGGTCAGGGCGCGGCGCATCAGTAGCTGCACGGCGCGCACCATGGCCGCCAGGGTCAGCAGCAGGAAGGGCAGCAGCAGGCGCTCCACGATGGGGGAGATGGCCGGCAGGTCCGTCAGCAGGAAGGGCACCACGCTGTCGCCGAAGAGCAGCGCGATCAAACCTGCCAGCAGCATGCCCAGGGTAATGCGGCCCAGGCTCTTTTCGTTCTTCTCGCAGAAGGCAGAGGCCTTCTTTACCCGGCCGCAGATGCCGATGGCCTCCATGCCCACGCAGACCAGACAGGCGCCGATGGCTGCATCCCGCAGACAGAGCAGGGTGGAGGGGCTCAGCAGGGCAAAGGTGCTGTCCTGGAGCATGTCCGCCTGCTCGGCGTAGGTGAAGAGCACAAAGGCGGGCGTGAAGAAGAAGAACAGCACGACCGCAATGGTCAGCAGACACAGCAGCTGTGCCAGGGTGAGCAGCGCCTTGGGACGCTTGGGGGTCTTCATGGAGGATGCCTCCCTTCGGAGTGGTTCATTGCTGATAGTGTAGCACGGCCGGTGGCGAATGTCAATGCGGAATTATTGAGGAACGATAACAGATCGTCCGGCTGGGCAGCAAAAAGGAGCGGGCAGAGCCGCTCCGATAACAAAGGCGTTCTTATTCTGCCGGGGGCAGCAGGCTCCACAGCAGATGGAAGGGCAGCAGCACCGCCGGGTAGAATTGCAGCTGCCCGAAGGAAACCTCGATCACTTCGTCCGCGGTGTGCAGCGTCTGCACGCCCGTGGCGGCGGCCAGCAGGGTCAGCAGCAGGAAGAGGGGCCAGCTCCAGAACTTATTCCGCAGGCGGAGGAAGGACAAAAGCGCAGCCCCTGCGCAGCCTGCCGCACCGATGAACAGCACCAGGCTTTCCAGCAGGAACGGTTCACCAATGAGGGGCCGCATCGCGACGGACAGCAGTGTGATGCAAACCGCCGGCACATACAGCAGCCCTGCGCCGGTGAGGATGTACAGCACACATTCCGTGACGGCAGAAGCTGCGGCATGGATCCGGCTGGCGATTGTGCGTTTCATACTGTCACCCTCCTTGTGGATACAAAAACGCCCTCATGCTGCTTACAGGATAGCATGAGGGCGCTGCAAAGTCAAATGAGAAAAGGATGAGGGAATGGTCGAAGAAGGAAACGGGTCGAAGAAGGAGGTGGGTCGAAGACCCCTTACAGATCCAGACTGGGGAACATCAGCGTCTGATCCAGCAGCTCGGCGCCAAAGTTGCGCACCAGGCGCACCTGGGGCTGGCTGGCGCTCATGATGCGGGCCTTCACCTCGCTGACGCCCTCCTGACCCACGATGCCCAGCGCCCGCTTGAGCAGGTGCTTGCCCAGGCCCCGGCGCTGGAACTCCGGCACGATGTACATGCCCACCAGCTCCGCCGCATCGCTGCGGCCGGCGATGATGCATTCGCCCACCAGGTTCTGCCCATACAGCAGACCCCAGACGTGGAACACGGGGCTCACTTGCAGGGCCTGCAGGTGCTGAACCGTGATGTGGCCCAGGCCGTTGAGGCGCAGGCGTTCCACCAGGCCGACCATCTCCTGCTGGGTGTTCAGGGGCAGGGGGATGATGGAGCAGTTGAACATGTCCGCGCCGGCGTCGCCCGGGACGTGGAGCTTCACCAGATCCTCAGTGTTGCCCATGGTCAGGCCGTTGTGCTCCAGGAAGGAGAGCTTGCGGGCGTCGGTCGGGGCGACGGAGGTGTACATGCGGGCGGGTACGCCGGGGTTCTGCTCGCGCAGCTGACGGGCACGGGCCACCAGCGCGCCGAAGAGCAGGTACTCCGCCTCGGGGGCGCAGTCCATGGTGAAGAAGATGTTGACCGGGCGGTCAGGGTACACACTGGGCTGGAACTGGTACATCACATAACCATAGCCCAGCTGGACGCCATAATCATTCACGGCGACGAACACGTCCTCCGTGGGGAGATTCATAAAGGGTTCCTGCGGATGGGTGACCTGCATAGCATTGTTCCTTTCTATCCTGCAAGCCCGGCAGACCGGGCGGTTGGGGCATATCTAACCATTTTCCATTATACCCGATTTTTCCAACTTGTCAACATAGCAGCCACATCATCCCCAGGGCCAGGAGGAAGGAAATTCCCCCGTGCACGGCCTGCCACAGCACCTGCTTCCCCAGGGGGAGGAAGCCTGCCGGGTATACGGCCCGGTTCTGCATCAGGATGGCCATGCCCCCAAACCCCGTCGCCCCGGCGATGAGCGCCGTCTTCATCGCGAGCGGCAGCGGCAGATGGGCGATTTCCACCGCGCCGGTGGTGACCTCCAGGAGCGTGGTGACGGGCAGGATCAGCGCATGGGGCAGCGCCTCCGCCGCCAGAGCCGCGAACACCCGCAGCATCACCATGGTCCCGCAGACGAGGAGCATCGTCCGGGCGGAGGCTTCCACCGCCGAGCCGAAGGAGAGGGGGGCAAATTCCGCATGCAGGGCAGGTGCAGCAGCATCTTCCCGGCAGAACCAGCCTGAAATCAGCCCGGCTGCCCATCCCCCGGCGATGACGCTGCCCAGCACCACCACCCCTGCAAGCTGCGAACTCAGCCATCCGCCCACTGTGCCAAGCAGGAACATGGGGCTCATCGTGGCGCAGGAGACGGCCAGGCGGACTTGCTCCCGCCGGCTGAGAGACGCACACAGGGGCAGCAGCCGTGCGCCCGTGGGGGAACCGCCGCCCCAGCCCAGGAGCATCAGCAGCAGGGGATTCATCCGCCGTGCCCGGCTGACCGCCATCAGCGACAGCACCATATAGGGGAAGAGCCCCGGCATTACCGCCGTCACGAACAGGCGGCAGGCGGCGGAGGCGGCATTCATCGTCACGTCGGCGCGCAGGAGGAGGCAGAGCATCAGCATCAGCAGGGAGACGAGCATGGGGGCACACCTCGCAGAGCAGGATGTATCACCCTATGCGGCGGCGCATGAAAAGAGGACAGCCATGCGGGCTGTCCCCTGAAATATCAGAACTTGTTTTTTTGACGCTCTTCCCGCTTGACCAGCAGACGGATGATGGGCTTCTTGAAGAGGATCATCAGCGGGAGTATGAGAAGGACAGAGGCGAACGCCAGGAAGGACCAGCCTGCATAGACGACTTCCTCCTGCACGATGGCCAGGACAAACAGCACAATGGCGGCTGTCACCGAGAGGATGCTCATCGTCGTTACAGCAGGATTGGTGAAGTTGCCCCACAGCCATTCCTCATGCTTATCCTTTTGATACTTCGCCTGCTCCTCGGGGGTCATCTGGCTGAGCTTTTCCTGCTCGATCCGTTCATCTGTCTCCCGGAGATCCTGCCAGGGGTTGCGGGCGGTGCCGGTCAGGGCTTCGTCGCGGCGCAGCACGTTCTCCAGATCCGCCGGCAGAGGGATCACTGCCTTGGGATAGGCGGCCAGCACCTTCCACATGTTGTTCTCCTGGGGTTCCAGCACCAGGTAGAACAGCTCGCCCACCTTGGTCAGCGAGGAATGATAGGTGGTGTAGTTGGTCTCCAGCTGGTAATAGCAATGCATCGCCTGATACACAGTCTGATCTTCAGAGATCCTCCGGTAGGCATTGAAGGTCAGCTCGTAGGTGATGGGGTCATCGTCGTTGTACATGGAATACTTGCTGTTCAGCGGATTCAACACCAGGCGGTACTTACCGGAAAGCAAATCATCGCGGTAATCTTCCAGCATCTTCATGGGCGTTTTCTCCTTCGTATGGTTGCTGCCCTGATTATATCAGCTGAATAGGGACGGTGTCAACCGAAATTCCCCCTTTAACCAGACCGCAAAACGTGGTATACTACCATCAGACTATTCACCCAGGAGGTCCCCCTATGCAGAAGGACACCTTCCTCATCGTTGACGGCAACAGCCTGATGCACCGCGCCTACCACGCGCTTCCGCTGATGGACGCCGATGGAATCTACACCAACGCCATTTACGGCTTTCTAAACATGCTCCTCAAGGTCATCAAGGAGGAGAATGTGCGCTATATCGCCGTGTGCTTTGACGAGCACGGCCCCACCTTCCGCCACACCGCATACCCGGATTACAAGGCCGGACGCTCCGCCACCCCCGATGAACTCCGCCAGCAGTTCCGCACCATCCGCGAGCTGCTGACCGACATCGGCGTGAAGTGGTACACTCTTATGGGCTGGGAGGCGGATGACCTCCTGGGCACCCTGTCCCTCAAGGCGGAGGAGGATGCGAGGCCCCTGCTGCTCACCGGTGACCGGGACGCGCTTCAACTTGTGGACGGCAAGACTGAGCTGATGTTCACCCGCAAGGGCATCTCGGAGACCATCCTGTTTACCCCGGCCAGGGTGCACGAGGAGTACGGCTTCAGCCCTGAGCAGGTCACCGACTGGAAGGGCCTGGCCGGCGACAGCAGCGACAACATCTCCGGCATCCCCGGCGTGGGCGACAAGACCGCCGTGAAGCTGCTGCAGAAGTACGGCACCCTCGAAAACATCCTCGCATCCACCGCCCAGGAGAAGGGCAAGCTCCGCGAGAAGCTGGAGACCTGGCCCGATCAGGCCCGCATGTGCAAGGAGCTGGCCACCATCCGCCGGGATGCGCCGGTGGACTTCAAACTCGCAGACTGCAGGCTGCCCGACCTGAAGCAGGCCATCCCCGCGCTGAAGAAGCTGCGGCTCAACGCGCTGATCAAGCGCATCTCCGGGGAGGGGAGCGCGACGCAGGCCACGGCTTCCGCGCCCGAAACCGCCGAGGTCGCTCCGCTGACCCTGCTGCCCTTCGCGGACTTTGTCCAGGTGGATACGGCAGACGGCCTCACAAACTGGCTTTCTGCCCTTGCAGACAATGCATACCCCATCGCCCTCCACATGGGCGACATCAGCATGTCCATCGCCGCGCAGGACGGCTCCTGCTGCATGGTCAACCTCGGCGGCGATCTGCTCATGCCCGGCCTTGATCCGGTGGAGGTGCTGACCGCGCTGGCTCCCGTGATTGGCCAGCATCCGTGCATCGTCCACGACGGCAAGCGGCTGTGGCACCAGCTTGACAGACTTCGTCTGCCTCTACCAGATGCATTTGATTGGGACACCATGCTGGGCGCGTACCTCATCAACCCCCAGGAGAAGAGCTACACCTGGGCAGCCCTGCGCGGCGAGATGCCCGACGACGCAAGGGGCGCGATGTCCCTGGCTGCGTGGCAGAAGCGCAAGATCGAGGCCGACCAGATGTCCCACCTCATGCAGGAGGTCGAGATGCCCCTGAGCCGCGTGCTGTTCAACATGGAGCAGGTCGGCTTCACCGTGGACACCGCCTTCCTCAAGACCCTGGGCGAGCGCTACACGGCCCAGATTGAAGAGGCCAGGTCCGCCGTCTTCAAGGCGTGTGGGGTGAAACCCTTCAACCTCAACAGCACCCAGCAGCTGGGCGAGGTGCTCTTTGACCAGCTGGGGCTCCCCCACGGCAAGAAGACCTCCCGCGGCTATTCCACCTCTGCGGAAGTGCTGGAAAACCTGCGCGACATCGCCCCGGAGATCATCGATCCCCTCCTGCGCTACCGCCAGCTGACCAAGCTGAACAGCACCTACATCGAGGGCCTGCTGCGCCTGACCGAACCCAACGGCCGGGTGCACTCTACCTTTGACCAGGTCGCCACGGCGACGGGCCGCATCTCCTCCTCCGAGCCCAACCTGCAGAATATCCCCGTCCGCACTTCCGAGGGCCGCGAGATCCGCCAGGCCTTCCTGCCCCGCGAGGGCTGGGTGCTCCTGGACGCGGACTACTCCCAGATTGAGCTGCGGCTGATGGCCCATTTCTCCGGCGACGAAAACATGCTGGATGCCTTCCGCACCGGCCAGGACGTGCACGCCCGCACCGCCAGCGAGATCTTTGACGTGCCGCTGGACCAGGTGGATTCGACCCTGCGCAGCAACGCCAAGGCGGTCAACTTCGGCATCATCTACGGCATCAGCGGCTTTGGCCTGAGCCGCAACACCGGTGTCAGCCAGCAGGAAGCGCGGTCCTTCATCAGCCGGTACTTCGCCAAGTACCCGGGCGTGAAGCGCTTCATGGACACCGCCGTGGCCGACGGCCAGCAGAACGGCTACGCCCTGACCCTCATGGGCAGACGGCGCTATCTCCCTGAGCTCACCGCGTCCAACGCCATGGTGCGCGAATTCGGCAAGCGCGCCGCGATGAACACCCCCGTCCAGGGCACTGCGGCGGACATCATCAAGCTGGCCATGGTCCGCGTGGACGAAGCCCTTCGCCGGGAGAAGCTGCAAAGCCGCCTGATCCTCCAGGTGCACGACGAGCTGCTGCTGGAGTGCCCGCCGGAGGAGGTCGAAACCGCATCCCGCATCCTGCAGGAGGCCATGGAGGGCGTCATCAGCCTATCCGTGCCGCTGTCGGCCGAAGTCCATCAGGGCGTCAACTGGGCGGAAGCACACTGAGGGGTCTTCGACCCCGTTTTCACGCGATTGGGTTGAGCGCCTTCGGTTCGGCTGTTCCCGCGTGTTTATCGGGCCTTGACTGAAAGCTGTCGTCCGCGCGCTCATCGCGCGGGCCATCAGGCGGACTTTCCGTACAAAATGCACCTTGGCAAGCAGGACTTTTCCAACTCCCTGTTGAACAATACAAGGAAACCCCAAACACAAGCAAAGGAGCATTACATATGTCTGAAATTCTTGAGTTCAAGTTTGACACCCAGCTGCTGATCGAGGGCCACGACCTGGATGAGGACGAAATCTTCGACTACATCACCGAGCACTTCGAGGGCGACTGCCTCCTTGCCGTGGGCGACGATGAGCTGATCAAGATCCACTTCCACACCAACAAGCCCTGGGAGGTGCTTGAGTACTGCGCGACCCTGGGCGAGATCCACGACATCGTGGTGGAGAACATGCAGCTGCAGAGTGAAGGCATGCACGGTTGATGCAAACTGAATCACACCAATTGAAAGAGCTGCGACATCAGTGTGTCGCAGCTCTTTTTGTGTGGTACAGACCTTCTGTGCAGCCCGCGCGATAGCGAGCGCGGACGCTCAGCTATGGTCAAAGCCGCAAGCTCCACGCGGAAGCAGCCAGACCGAAGGCGCTCAGCTCAATCGCGCGAAAATGGGGTCGAAGACCCCTTAGGCAAGTTGGAGTTGATACAGCTTCTTGTAAATGCCGTCCTGCTCCAGCAGCTCCTGGTGGGTGCCGGACTCGCGGATCTTGCCGTGGTGCATGACGATGATGCGGTCGCAGTGCTGGATCGTGGACAGGCGGTGCGCCACCATGATCGACGTGCGGCCCTCCATCAGGGTCTTGACCGCGTCCTGAATCCACTGCTCGGTCTCGGTGTCGATGTTGGCGGTGGCTTCGTCCAGGATGAGGATGGTCGGGTCGTAGGCCAGAGTCCTTGCAAAGGAGATCAGCTGCCGCTGGCCCGCGGAGAAGGTCGAGCCGCGCTCCGTCACCCGCTCGTCATACTGGTTGGGCAACCGCTCGATGAAGTGGCTGGCGTTGGTGTTCACTGCGGCCTGGCGGATGGTCTCGTCGGAGATGGAATCATCCCGCAGGCGGATGTTCTGCTTGATGTCGCCGGTGAAGAGGAACACGTCCTGCTGCACCTGGCCGATGGCGGCGCGGATCTGCTCGCGGCTCATGTCCCGGATGTCGATGCCGTCGATGCGGATGGCGCCCTTCTGGATGTCATAATAGCGGCCGATCAGGTTCAGGATGGAGGACTTGCCAGCGCCCGTCGCACCCACGAAGGCCACCTTCTGACCGGGCTCGATGACGAAGCTCACGTCCCGCAATACCCAATTTTCATTGCCGGCGTTGGCTTCCGTGGGGGTCTCGCCGTCCTTGGTTTCGTAGGCAAACCAGACGTGATCAAACTCAATCCTGCCGCGGATGCCCTCGGGGCGGACGGGGTCAGCCTTCTCCTTCACGATGGGCTCCACGTCCATGAGGGTGAAGATCTTCTCCGCCGAGGCAATGGCGCTCTGCAGGGTCGTGAACATCTCCGCCAGCTCCTGGATGGGCTGGAACAGCTGGCTGATGTACTGGGTGAACATGTACAGCGTGCCGATGGAGATGACCCCGGTCAGCACCTGGCTGCTGCCGCCGCCCAGGATGATGGCGGTCGCCATGATGCTGCTCAGGTAAATCAGCGGGCGGAAGATGCCGAAGATCATCAGCTCGCGGAAGCCCGCGTCGTACAGCTGCTTGTTCTTGACCTCAAACTCGTCGCACTTTTCCTTCTCCCGGTGGAAGATCTGGATCACGCGCATGCCGCTCAGGTGCTCACTCAGGAAGGTGTTCAGGGCTGTGATGCGGCTCTTCACCACCTGGTAGCACTTGCGGCTCAGGCGCCGGAAGATGAACGTCAGCCCGGCCACCACAGGTACCATCACCAGGGACAGGAGCGCCATCTTCACGTCCAGGGCGAACATGACCACCATCAGGCCGATCACCTTGATCACATTGCGGAACAGACGCACGATGATGTTGGAGTACAGATCGTTGATGGCCTCGGTGTCGTTGGTGATGCGGGTGACGATGCGGCCCACGGGGGTCGTGTCAAAGAAGCGCATCGACAGGCTCTGTACGTGGGCCATCAGCTCCATGCGCAGGGTGTAGACGATCTTCTGGCCCATCTCCTGGATCATCAGGTACTGGGCGCGGTTGCACATGAAGGACATCACCATGACCACGATGTACACGCCTGCGGTCTTCACCAGACCCATCCAGCGCTCGTCGGGGGTGAGCGTGGAGTCTCCGGCGGTGATGAACAGGTCGATGGCGTTGCCGGTGAGCATGGGGCGGTACAGCTCCAGGGCGGTGAGGATCAGCACCAGCACGAAGCAGATGATGACCGTCCTGATGTAGGGCTTCAGATAGCCCATCAGCCGCAGGAAGGCATTGCCGTTGTACTGCAGGTCGTTTTCCTTGTCCTTCAGGCCCTTGACGAACTCAGACATTGCCTTCACCACCTTCCTCGTGGTCTTCATGGAGCTGCTTTTCCAGCTGCTGCTTGTCAAACAGGGACTTGTACAGGCCTTCGTTCTTCAGCAGCTCCTCATGGGTGCCGTATTCAGCCACCTTGCCGTCGGAGAGCACCAGGATGTGATCCGCGTCCTGAATGGTGGAGATGCGGTGGGCGACGATGATGGTCGTCCTTTCAGCAGACCTCACGGACTTCAAATTGTCCAGGATCTTGCGCTCGGTGTCGGTGTCCACGGCGGAGAGGGCGTCGTCCAGGATGAGGATGGGGGAGTCCTTCATCAATGCGCGGGCGATGGAAGAGCGCTGCTTCTGTCCGCCGGAGAGGGTGACGCCGCGCTCGCCCACGACGGTGGCATACTGCTCGGGGAAGGCTGCGATGTTGTCGTGGATGCAGGCCAGCTCCGCTGCGTGGATGACAGATTCGATGGTCTTGTCAGCAGAGCCGTTGAGGTCAGGCTTTGCCTGACTAGCGGGATGCTTTGCTTGCAATGCGCCCGCGTAGCTCTCGGCAGACTTGCTCTGACGAGAGCCGAATGCGATATTGTTCTGCAGCGTGTCGGAGAAGAGGAAGTTGTCCTGGGGGACGCAGGCGATATTCTCACGCAGCACGCCCAGGGGGATGGACTTCAAATCATGGCCGTCGATGGTGATCATGCCGTCCGCGACGTCGTAGAGGCGCACCAGCAAACTCGGCACCGTGGACTTGCCAGATCCGGTTCTTCCCAGGATGGCCAGGGTCTCGCCGGGCCTGACGGTCACGGAGACATCATCCAGCACCGTTACCTCCGGCATGTCCGGGTAGGCGAAGGTCAGGTGGTTCAGGCGGATCTCGCCCTTGAGGCTGGTCACGTCATGGTTGGTCTGCGCGCCGTCCACGATCTCGGGCTCCTCCTCAAAGATGTGGTGGATGCGCCCCAGGGACGCCAGGCCCTGACTGATCGACGTGATGCACTCGCCCACGGCCATCATCGGCCAGACCAGCATGCCCACATAGCTGTTGAAGGCCACAAACTGACCCACCGTGATCTCCCCGTGGATGGCCAGGTATCCGCCGTAGAGCAGCGTCAGCAGCGTGGAGGTACCGATGATCAGGTCCATCACGGGCATCATCAGCGCGTGCAGACGCACCACGTTCAGGTTCTTTTCCTTGGCGTTGCCGGCGGAGGCTGCGAAGGCGTAGAGCTCCTTGCGCTCCTGCACGAAGGCCTTGATCACCCGGATGCCGCTGATGGACTCCTGCACCTGGTCAGTGAGGGAGGAGAAGGCCTCCTGGCGCGCCTTGAAGCGCTTGTGCATGATCTTGCCGTAGAAGAAGTCGCCCACGGTAATGATCAGCAGGGGGATGATGGCCACCACCGTCAGCTTGGGGCTGACATACTGGATCATGTTCAGCAGCACCAGCACCAGCATGACCGTTGCGTCAAAGGCGGTGATGACCGTCATGCCCAGGAGCTGCCGCACACTCATCAGGTCATTGGTGAAGTGGGCCATCAGGTCGCCGGTCTTGTGCTGGTTGAAGTAGCGCATGGAGAGCTTCGACAGGTGACCGTACATGTCTCCGCGGACCTCGCGCTCAATGCTTCTCGCTGCGCCGAAGATGAAGAAGCGCCACCCGAACCGTCCCAGGGCGATGGCGAGGCCCATCCCGGCGATCATCCACACGATCTTCATCGCGCCCTGCATATCCAGGCTGCCGCCCTCCAGGCCGTCGATGATCCGCCCGGTGAACTCAGGCACATACACATTCACCCAGTCCACCATGTACAGCGCCGCGATGCCCAGCACGTACTGCCACCAGTGCCGCGCGATGTAGCGGAGCGCAAACTTGAATTGCTTCATACACTTTCCTCCGTAACGAGATGCATATCCTCATCAGTATAGCACACCTTTTCGGATTTTCATAGCGAAAAGAGGGGATTTGGTTTGTACTTGTTGTGTATGGGGTCTTCGACCCTTTTATCGCGATTGAGTTGGTCTGTTCCCTTGCAGATCAGATCTGTTCAGGTCTTTATCAGGTCTTTATCAGATCTGTTCAGGTCTTGATCAGATCGGGGGAAGGATGTGCTTCAATCCAACCTTCGATTTGCTTTGGAGGGAGATCTGTACCTGGAGGATCTGCAGATCTGATCTGCCCCCCTTACCCCCCATCCACGGGGGATCATGATGGTATTATAGCACATATGTTCGCGTTTGTCAACGGGTTTTACGAAATTATGCGAACAAAAGTTTGTGTTCCCCCTTGACAAAACGAACAGAGTATGCTATAATGGGTCTCACGAACACGAACAGATGTTCTGAAAGGAAAGGAGCAGCATGACGGTATTCGAAGCGGTAAAGCAGATCAGCTGCAACGATGCGGCGGAGCGTCTGGGCCTTCGCGGCAAGCGCACCAGCGCGACCCAGGGCCGTTGGCGCTGCCCCTTCCACGATGACCACCACCCCAGCATGGCCTGCTATGACAGCACCAACCGCTTCTACTGCTTCACCTGCCACGCCTCCGGCGACGCTGCCAACCTGTTCGCGAGGGTTCGCGGTCTGTCCCCGGTGGAGGCTGCCAAGGCGGCCCTGACGGAGTTCGGGCTGGAGATCCCCGGGGGGTGCGATCGTCCCCGGAGAGATGAAGTGATCATCCGCCAGGACGTGGTGAAGCGCTGTGCGGGTCTGATCCGGGAGGAGTACCGCGAGGGGATGGCGCTGCTGCTCTCGGCCCAGGCGGAGGGGATGACCGCGGCCATGGAAAAGGCGCCCGACACGGAGGGCTGGCTCTGGGGCCACGCGCTGCAAAGGGCCTGCAGGGTACAGGAGGAGTCCGCCCGGTGGCAGGGTATGGCCGATGAGGATGTGCAGCAGGAGATCACCCAGGCGCTCAAAGCCGGGAATCCGCCCCACTGGGGCGAGGGTCTGCCCGCGCCGGGCCGGGTGCTGTTCAGAGCCATCATGGACGACCTGGAACGCCGCAGCGGCACCTTCCCTAAGCTGAACCTGAGTGAGCAGAAAGCCGTGCTGAATATGCTGTGCGCGGCATAGAAAAAGAGGGTCGAAGACCCCCGCAACGAGGAGTGCTAAAAGCAAAAAAGCCAGGAGGTTTGCACCCTCCCAGCACCTTGAAAACTGGATATGGTTTGAGTTTGATTACCGAAGGATCTCCGCCTTCACCGCCGGCCAGATGGCCCGGTAGCCTGCCTCGAAGATGTGCATGCCCTCGATGGTGAAGTCCGCGCGGAGACGGCCCTGATCATCCATGAGCGGCGCGTTGACGTCGATGAAGCGGTGTCCGAGGCGGTCCGCCAGGGCTTGCACGGCGGCGTTGGCCTCCCGGATGCGCCCGTTGGTGCGGATGCGAAGATTGGCCCGCATGCCCTCGTCCACGGCCGCGTCGTAGTTGATGGGATAGTAGGCCATGAGGGTGATCTCCACCGAAGGCACGGCCGCCGTGATGCGGGTGAGGATCTGCTCGTAGCGGCCCATCAGCGCGTCGATGGTGACGGATGCGTCGGACAGATCATTGGTGCCGATATTGATGAAGACTCTGCGGGGCTGGAGGCTGATGACCATCTCGTCCAGGCAGATGAGCATGTCCTGGGTCGTGAAGCCGCCCACGCCGCGGTTGTACACGATGGGGAAGTTTGCTCCCTCCTCGCGGGAGAATTGCTCCACCGGGAACATCTCCATCAGCGACGAGCCGGTGAAGACGATTTGCCCCTTGCGGCAGCTGCGGTTGAGGGTCTGCCAGGATTCCACCATCTGGTACTTGGCCTTCTTCCAGTCGGGGAGATTCTGGGGGATGGTCAGCATAGTCACTCCTCCTTGGGGAAAGACGAGCGGATAGCCCGCGCGATGAGCGCGCGGACAGTGGACACGGCGAAAGACCCAAGCAGCACGCAGCAGGTCTATGATATGGGGGATCAGCTGGATTGCGAGCCGGGTGCAGCGTCACGCTGCAACAGCATCACGCACTCGCAGTGCTCCGTGTGGGGGAACATGTCCACAGGAACAGCCTTGACGGCGGTGTAGTGGCCCTTCACCAGGAACCTGGCGTCCCTTGCGAGGGTTTCGGGGTTGCAGGAGACGTAGACGATGGTCTTGGGGCCGCTGGTCAGGACAGAGCGCAGGAATCGCTCGTCCGAGCCGGAACGGGGCGGGTCCATGATGAGCACGTCGGGGGTGCGGCCCTCCTTTGCGAGCCTGACCATGAAGCGGCCAGCGTCCTCGCAGATGAAGTCCGCATTGGTGACGCGGTTGAGCTTGGCATTGACCTTGGCGTCCCGCACGGCGTCAGCGTTGAGCTCCACGCCGATGAGGCGCTGCACCCTGTCCGACGCGCAAAGGCCGATGGTGCCCGTGCCGCAGTAGGCGTCCAGGAGGGTCTCCTTGCCGGTGAGGTTTGCAAGGTCGATGGCGGTCTGGTACAGCACTTCAGTCTGCCTTGCGTTGACCTGATAGAAGCTCTGCGGACTGATGCGGAAGCGCTTGCCCAGCAGCTCGTCCTCCATATAGCCGGGGCCGAAGAGGGCATAATCGCGGCTGCCGAGGACCATGGACGTCTCCTTCTGGTTGACGTTGAGGACGACGGTGGTGATCTCGGGATGCTTCTCCGTCAGCTCCGCGACGAAGGCCTTGCCCCCGGGGAACTCGCTGGCCGTGGCCACGAGGATGACCATGATCTGCCCCGTATGATGCCCGGTGCGCACCATGACATGCCGCAGGAAGCCACGATGGGTGTTCTCGTTGTAGATGCGCAGCTTGTACCGGGGGATCATGCCCACGATGGTCTGGATGATGCGGTCAGCGCGCGGGTCCTCAATGAGGCAGCCCTGCACGGGCACGACGCGGTGCGTCCCCCGCTGATACACGCCGGACACGGGCTGCTTGGTCTTGAAGTCGGTGCCGATGACGGCATGCACCTTGCTGCGGTAGTGCCAGGGGTCGGACATGCCGAGGATGGGCTCCACCTTGCAGATGCCGGAAAGCAGCTTCTCCACCGCGGATTGCTTGCGCTTCAGCTGCTCCCCGTAGGGGATGTGCACCTGGGTGCAGCCGCCGCAGCGGGAGGAGAACTCGCAGGGGGTCTTCGACCCATTTTCATTGGACACGGATCCCTTGGTGGTAGGCTTCTGAGGAACAGGCCTGGGCCTGGGTTTGCGGTCAGTCATGGTGAGCTCCTTCAAAGACAAACAGATTGTGCCGAAGGTTTCCAAAGGGCGATCGGAAAGCCCTTTGGTCGCCTCCGCAGAGGCGAAACCCTGGTTTGATGATAACACGGTTGTCGAGTGGAGTCAATGTGTGGTATAATGGGTATAAGAAATTTTGAAGGGAGGGGCATGCATGCAAGTGAAGATCATCGGCGGACGGGCCGGAAGGCTGCTGCCCCATATCCTGCCGCAGATTGACAGGGCGCGCAAGGCGGGCACGCGGGTGATCCTGCTGGTGCCGGAGCAGTACACGCTGCAGGCGGAGCGGGAGATCATCGCAGGTCTGAATCTGCCGGGCCTGCTGGACATCGAAGTCCTGTCTCCCCGCAGGCTGACGCGGCGCATCCGCGAGAGCGGCGGACGCTCCCCCCTGGCCCCGCTGGACGCAAGTGGCAGGAGCATGGCCATCGCCCAGGCGCTGACTGCGAGCCAGGATGAATTGGCCTACTACAAGCGGGTGGCGCTGACGCCGGGACTTCCGGACAAAATGAGCGTCCTGATGGCGGACATGCAGCGTGCAGGCCTGACCCCGGAGGCCCTCTCCGCCCATGCGGAAGCCCTGAAGCCCGGCGCGCTGAAGGCCAAGGAAAGCGATGTGGCCAAGGTCTGGAGCGCCTACCTGGACGTGATCGAAGGCCGCTTTGCCGACGAGACCATGCAGCAGCAGGATATCCGGGGCAGGCTGATCCCCTCAGGGGTCATGCAGGACGCAGCGGTGTTCGTGTACGGCTTCGACGTGCTGCCGGGGCCGATGGTGGAGCTGCTGACGGAGTCTGCGAAGGTGTGCGAAAGCCTCACCGTCACCATGACCATGGACGCTGCCGACGCCCCCGACGGGCGGATCTTCCTCACCCAGCGATCAAGCGCAGCGCAGCTGATGAAGCGCCTGCAGGAGGCGGAAATCCCGGTGGAATGGCGGTATCTGCCCATCAGGGAGGAAGGTCTGACCGCCCTTGAATACCTGGAAAAGAACCTGTTCAATCGCCAGGCGGAGCCGTTCGGCGGGTCTTGCGAGGGCATTGCGATCCACGCAGCAGCCACGCCCTACGCTGAGGCCGCCCACATCGCAAAATGTCTGAAAGCCTGGCATGAAGCGGGGATCCCCTGGCAGCGCATGGCCGTCGCCATGGCGGATGAAAGCGGCATGTCCGGGATCCTCGCCACGACGCTAAGCGCGGCTGGCGTGCCCCACTACATCGCCCGCAAGGATAGTGCCCTCCGCCACGGCCTCGTGCGGATGCTGCTGGGCGCCCTGCGCGCCGCCACCGGCGGATATGCCACGCCGGACGTGCTCCACATGATGAAGAGCGGCTTCAGCCCCCTGACGATGGACGAGGCCCACTTCCTGGAGAACTACGCGCTGGAAAACGGCATTGACCATGGTCGCTGGCGCAAGGCCTTCACCCGCGGTGACAAGGCCGATCTGGCGGAAAGTCTGCGTGTGCGGCTCATTGCCCCGGTGGAAAGTCTGCACGACCGGCTGAAGGATGCGAAGTCTGCCGCCCAGTCCGTGGAGGCGGTGTTCCGCCTGCTGGAGGACGTGAATGCCTACCAGACCCTGCTGCACCGCGAAGAGGAGCTGCTCCGCCGGAACATGGGCGCTGAGGCGGCCTCCAACCGGCAGGTGTGGCAGATGGTGATGGACCTGCTGGATCAGCTCCATGCCCTCCTGGGTGAAAGGCGCGCCAGCATGAAGGACATCGCCAGGTTTGTGACCAGCGGCCTCACCGGCGCGAGCATTGCCAGTCTGCCGCCCCAGCCGGAGGCGGTCATGATCGGCGAGGCGGGGCACCTGCTCACCGGGCGCATCGACGCTTTAGTGCTCTGCGGCATGCAGGACGGCGCGATGGGATCCAGCCAGGACAGTCTGCTGACCGAGGTGGAACGCCGGGCTCTCTCCGAGGGTCATGAGCGCCCCATCGGCCTGACAAGGCAGGAAACGGCGGCCCTGCGCCAGTCTGACTTCTACCGCACCATCGCCCTGCCCCAGAGGCAGCTGCTGATCACCTTCGCCCAGGGCAGCCAGGACGGCACGGCCCTGCGTCCGGCCAGTCTGGTGGAGGATGTGCGCAGCCTGTTCCCGGATCTCACGGTGAGTGGCGGCGTCACGGCGGACGGCAGCGATGATCTGCCCCTGTCGCCCCAGCTGGCGCTGGACGCGCTGGCCCCGCGGCTGCGTGCCCTGAGCGATGGCCTCACGGATGCGCTGGAGCCCGCCTGGGCGAATGCTTTGCGGTGGCTGTGGCAGTCTGAAACCTGGCATGAGCGCACGAAGCAGGTGCTGAACGCGGCGGTGGCGGGGAGCCCTGATGGGCGTCTTCCCCTGGAAATGACCCGAAGGGTCTTTACGCAGGACACGGTGTCCATCAGTCGGCTGGAGAAGTTTGCCAGCTGCCCCTATCAGCACTTTGTGGACTACGGCCTCAAGCCCGTGGAGCGGGAAGCCTGGGCCTTTGAGGCGGACGACGCGGGCGAGTTCTACCACGCGGCATTGCAGGGGTTTGCCCATGCGGCGCTGAATCACCCGAACTGGCCCGACCTGCCGGAGGAGGAGATCGACGCCCTGATGGAGGAAGTCCTGGCTCCCCTGACCGCCCAGTGGCAGGACGGCCCCCTGACCGACACCCCGGCCATGAAGCTCCAGGGGGAAAAGTACGTCCGCACGGTGAAGCGCGCAGCCTGGCTGTTCACGAGGCATGCCAGAGCCAGCCGCTTCCGCACCGTCGGCGAGGAGGTCGAGTTTGGCACGGAGGGCGGTCTGCCGCCGGTGGTGCTGACGCTGAAGGACGGCCGCCGCATCGCATTGCGGGGCAAGATCGACCGCATTGACCGCTGGGACGGCGACGACGGCATGTACCTGCGGGTCATCGACTACAAGTCTGCCCGTAAGGACATCGACCCCACCCGGCTCTACCATGGCCTGCAGCTGCAGCTGATGCTCTACCTCCAGGCGGCGGCCCAGGGGATGCAGGGCAATGCGGCAGGCGCGTTCTACTTCCGGGTGAACGATCCCCTGGTGGAAGCCGAGGACGTGAAGTCCGCCGCGGAAGCCGCCATCGCCAAGACGCTGCAATTGAAGGGCGTGGTGCTCTCGGAGGTGAGCGTGGTCTCTGCCATGGACGCGGAGGGCGACGCCCTGGGCAAGATCTTCAACAAGAATGGCTCGGTGGCGTCCAGCGCCAATGCCTACTCCCGGGAGGAAATGCAAATCCTGCTCAGCCACACGCAGCAGAAGGCTGCTGACCTGGCCGACGGCATCCGGGAGGGCGATATCTCCGTCAGCCCTGCGGAAATGAAGGGCTGGAATGCCTGTGAGTGGTGCAGTTATGCCGCCGTCTGCGGGTTTGATCCCTCGATGCCCCATTGTACAAAGCGTGTACTTCCTTCGCTCACCAGGCAGGAATTGCTGGACAGGATGGCGAATGATAACGATACAGCCCCTCAAAATGGGAAGAACGAATGAAAAACAATCCGTTTTGCAGGAATCTTCCCCGGAGGGATTGCATCTTTGGCAAAAATGGTTTATAATCGTATCAAGAGTATTATCTCTATTGAAGGAGGCGTTTCCAATGATTAAGATCATCGCAGGCAACAAGGGCTCCGGCAAGACCAAGCGGCTCATCGATATGACCAATGATACCGCCAAGACTGCTGCCGGCAACGTTGTGTTCCTGGATAAGGACAACAGCTACATGTACGAGATCGACCGTGCGGTCCGTTTCGTGAACGTGAACGATTATCACGTGTCCTCCGCCGAAATGTTCCTGGGCTTCCTGGGCGGCATGCTGGCCAGCAACTACGACATCTCCACCATCTTTGTGGATGCGTTCCTCAAGCTGGTCAAGGTCGATCTGGCTGACGCCGGCTGGTTCTTCGAGAGCCTGGAGGCCTATGGCAAGAAGCATGACGTGACCTTCGTTCTGTCCGTCAGCGCCGATCCCGAGGCTATGCCCGAGTTCTGCAAGGCCTACGTCATCTAATCAAAACACGTCAGGGCGGTGGTGAGAGTGCTGCCGCCCTGTTCCTTTGCTTTTGAGGGATGGATTGTATACAGAAGGCTGCTTCTCAACAGGACGTACATGGTTTGCGTCCTGCTCAGAATCAGTCATGCATCATCAATATAGATTTGGAGTGTGATTCCCATGTCTTTCTTCTCCACCCGAGGCGGCGCGGCGGTCACCGCATCCCAGGCGATCCTGTATGGTCTGGCCCCCGACGGCGGTCTGTATGTGCCGGCCATGTTCCCGCCCATCAGCCTGAAGAAGATCGGCGAACTGGCGGATATGAACTATCGTCAGCGTGCCTGCGCCATTTTGAAGACTTATCTGGAGGACTTCACCATCCCGGAGATCGAGGCGGCCCTGTCGGCAGCCTATGACGAGAGGAAGTTTGACGATCCCGCCATCGCCCCGATGAAGAAGATCGAGGACGACACCTGGGTGCTGGAGCTGTTCCACGGCCCGACCCTGGCCTTCAAGGATATGGCGCTGCAGCTGCTGCCCCACCTGACCACCCTCTCCGCGAAGAAGAACGGCGAGGAGCGCGAGGTGTCCATCCTGGTGGCGACCTCCGGCGATACCGGCAAGGCGGCCCTGGAGGGCTTCAAGGATGTGAAGGGTACCTCCTGCACCGTGTTCTACCCCTCCGATGGCGTCAGCGACGTGCAGAAGCTGCAGATGACCACTACCGGCGGCGACAACACTCATGTTATCGGCATCCAGGGCAATTTCGACGATGCCCAGACCGGCGTGAAGAACCTGTTTGCCTCTGCGGCCTTCAACGCCCAGGTCAACGCCAAGGGGAAGGTGCTCTCCAGCGCCAACTCCATCAACTTCGGCCGCCTGGTGCCCCAGATTGTGTACTACTTCTCCGCCTATGCGGATCTGCTTCAGGCGGGCGCCATCGCCCTGGGCGACCCGGTGAACTTCGTCGTGCCGACCGGCAATTTCGGCAACATCCTGGCGGCCTACTATGCCCGCAACATGGGCCTGCCGGTGGGCAAGCTGATCTGCGCGTCCAACCGCAACAACGTCCTGACCGACTTCTTCCGGAGCGGCGTCTACGACACCCGCCGCACCTTCTTCAAGACCACCTCCCCCTCCATGGACATCCTGCTCTCCTCCAACCTGGAGCGCCTGCTGTATGAGTGTGCCGACCGCGACGGCGAACTGGTCGCCACCTGGATGAAGCAGCTCAAGGAGTGCTACACCTACGCCATCGGCGAGCAGCGTCAGGAGTGGATGCGCGACGTGTTCGACGCCGGCTACTGCGACGATATGCAGTGCGCCCAGGAGATCCGCGCCCGCTTTGAAACCGATCACTACCTGATGGACACCCACACCGCCGTGGCCAGCCACGTCCTGAAGGAGTACCGCGAAAAGACCGGAGATATGACCACCGCTGTGATCGTGTCCACCGCCAGCCCCTACAAGTTCGCCCAGGACGTGCTCTCCGCCGTGGAAGGCAAGGAGGCCGTGAACGGTCTGGACGCCTTCGAGTGCAGCGACATGCTGGAGAAGGTCACCGGCGTGAAGGTGCCCCAGCAGGTGCGCGAGCTGCGCAAGCTGCCCGTGCGGCACAAGCAGCAGTGCGGGAAGGACAAGATGGCCGAGGCGGTCATGGAAGCTTTCGCCAAGTAAATCCCCTTATGAAAGGATAACCATGAACATCTCTGAAATCACCCTTGTACAAACGAGGCTGAACAACCTGATCCGGCAGCCGCTGACACATGCCAATCGTGCGGCGGATATGCTGACGCTGTGCTTTGGCGACAAGTACAACCTGCACATACAGTGCTACTACCGCCTGACGGAGCAGGGCCGCACCATTCTGGCCCGAAACGACGTGTACCAGCCCTCTGAGGCGATGTGGTCGATGTGGCGCGCGATGGGCTACGAGGAGGACTACATCCCCGAGGACTTCCACTCCGACGAGGTGGGCGCGAACCGCCTGGACGAGGCCCTCGAGCGCCTGAATGCCGACCTGGACGGCCTGACCGTCCGAACGGCCATGCTCAACCAGCTGGGCGACCTGACGATGGTGTTCCAGTGCGGCGCGACGCTGACCGTCATGGCGGACACCTCCGGCGGCGAGGAATGCTGGCGGCTCTTTGAGGACGACGATGCCGCAGAGCACCTGGTCGTGTACGCTGACGGCGCAGAGCTGGTGGGGCCGGGGACGGGTTCTGCCTATTGAAAAGGAGAAGAATGAAAAAATACGAGCTGCCCCATGTCCGGGAACGGCTGAGCGGTCTGATCGGCCAATGCCTGCACGATGCGGGCTATGCGGCGGATATGCTGACCCTCGGCTTCGGGCAGGAAGGGGAGTACAGGCTGCACATTGAGTCCAGCTACCGCATGGCTACGGAGGAAACGATCCTCTTCGACCGGATTGACTATTTCCGTCCGTCAAAGGAGCTGTGCATTAAATGGCGCGCTGAAGGTCTGGATGAGGACGACTTCCCGCAGGAATGGCCTGACACAGACTGCCGCCTGTTCGAGGCGGTGAAGGCCCTCCGCACGCAGCTGGACGGCATGACCGTGGAAACGGTGGAAGTCAACCAGTTGGGTGATCTGCGTATTGCCTTTGCAAACGGCGTGACGCTGCTGGCCCTGCCGATGCGCTCTGATGATGACGAGTGCTGGCGCTTCTGGAACGATGAAGTGTGGCCGGATCAGCACATGGTGGTCTATGGCGATCACGTGGAGCTGCACGGCCCAGGCAAGGAAGAAAGCCATTTTCCTGAATAAAGATGACCGGGAGTACCGATGTTGGCGCTCCCGGTTTTTGCGTATGAGGATTTTGGAGATATCGGGGGCTTGTCTTATCGCGCCCAGTCCTCCCGGAGCATCCCCCAGATATGATAGTCGCAGTAGACGGATACCATTTTGCCGTGACGGATGGTGCCTTCACAGCGGAAACCGCACTTTTCCAGCACCCGGTTGGAGGCGGTGTTGCGCACATCCGCCGTAGCCTGGAGGCGGTCCAGCTCGGTGTGGGTGAAGATGAAATCCACCGCTGCGCGCAGGCCTTCGGTAACATAGCCTTGTCCCCAGAGATCGGGGTCAAGGCGGTAACCCACGCTGCCCATGCGGGCGTTCTCAATATCGAAGATGGACAGCTCGCCGATGACGGAATCAGGTGCGTCTTTCAGCACGATGCCCCACTTGAAATCCGGGTCAGGCCTGCGCTTTACCCACGGGCGCGCATCGATGAACATCAATTCCGGCTCGCGCTCGTTCTTGCTGGCCTTGCGGCCCCAGTAGGTGTAGATTTCGTCCCGGGCCAGCCAGCGGCGGAGGCTGGCTGCGTCCTCCGGTACCAAGGGGCGGAGGAGCAGGCGCGGGGTTTCGAGGGTGGGCTTGGCGGTGAGGTAGTCGGTCAGCATGTGTGGCCTCTCCTTGTGCAAAATCAGCCCGGCATGCATCACACATACCGGGCTTGGGTCTTCAACCCGTTTCACTTATCAAATTTCAGTTTCGGGAGCGGTTTCCTCAGTGGCTTCTGCGGCCACATCGGCGGCCTCAACAGGAGCTTCCTCCGCTGCGACTTCGCCGTTCATCTCCGCGACGATCTCGCTCACGTCGGTTTCCTCTTCCTTCTCGGCCCTTGCCACGCCGATGACCTTGCTGCCTTCCTGCAGCTTCATCACGCGCACGCCCTGGGTGTTGCGGCCGCACAGGCGCACGTCCGCGGCGGGGGTACGGATGATGGTGCCGTCATCGGTGATGAGCAGGATGTCCTCCTCCTCGTGCACCAGGAGCAGCGCGGCCAGGTCGCCGGTCTTGTCGGTGAGGTTGATGGCACGGATGCCCTTGCCGTTGCGGCCCTGCTCGCGGTATTCGTCCGGGCTGGTACGCTTGCCGTAGCCGCCCTCGGTGATGGCCAGGACGGTGGCGCCCTCCTCGATGGGAGCCATGTCGATGACGATGTCGTCCTCGCTGAGCTTCATGGACTTCACGCCCATGGAGGCGCGGCCCATCGGGCGGATGTGGCTCTCATTGAAGCGGATGCACATGCCCTTGCGGGTGCCCAGGATCAGCTCGTCCTCGCCGGAGGAGAGCTCCACGCCGATCAGCTCGTCGCCCTCTTTCAGCACGATGGCGATCAGGCCGTTCTTGCGCAGGTTGCGGAACTCCTCGAAGGGCGTCTTCTTGATCATGCCCTCGCGGGTGGCCATGACGATGTTGTACTCGGTATGGTCGCTGCCCTTGGGCACGGGCACCATGCGGGTGACCTTCTCCTCCGCGCTGATCTGCAGCAGGTTGATGATCGCCGTACCGCGGGCCTGACGGCCGGCCTCGGGGATCTGGTAGCACTTGATCATGTACACGCGGCCCAGGTTGGTGAAGAACATGATCTCGTCGTGGGTGCCCATGACGCGCATCTGGGTGGCGTAATCCTCATCCTTGGTGGTCATGCCGGAGACGCCGCGTCCGCCGCGGTTCTGGCTGCGGTAGGCGGACTTGGTGATGCGCTTGACGTAGCCCTGCTTGGTCAGGGTGACGACCATGTCCTCCTCGGCGATCAGGTCTTCCACGTCGATCTCGCCGTCGATGGTGGTGAGCTCGGTGCGGCGTTTGTCGGCGAACTTCTCCTTGATGGCCAGGATCTCCTCCTTGATGACGTCCATCAGCTTCTTCTCGTCCGCCAGGATGCCCATCAACCTGGCGATTTCCACCTGCAGCTCGTCGAATTCAGACTGCAGACGGTCGCGCTCCAGGCCGGTCAGGCGGGCCAGACGCATGTCCAGGATGGCCTGGGCCTGCTTCTCGGTGAAGGCAAAGCGCTCGATCAGGGAGGTCTTCGCGGTGGCGGTATCCTTGCTGGCGCGGATGATGGCCACGATCTCGTCGATGTGGTCCAGCGCCTTGAGCAGGCCCTCCAGGATGTGGGCGCGGGCCTGAGCCTTGTTCAGCTCGAAGCGGGTGCGGCGGGTGACGACGTCCTTCTGATGCTCCAGGTAGTAGTACACCATGTCGCGCAGGGGCAGCACCTTGGGCTGACCGTTCACCAGCGCCAGCATGTTGGCGCCGAAGGTCTCCTGGAGGGAGGTGTGCTTGTACAGGAAGTTCAAAACCACCTGGGGGTAGACGTCCTTCTTCAGCTCGATGACGATGCGCATGCCCTCGCGGTCGGACTCATCGCGGATGGCGCTGATGCCCTCCACGCGCTTCTCGTTCACCAGCTCGGCGATCTTCTCCACCAGGCGTGCCTTGTTGACTTGGTAGGGGATCTCGGTGACGACGATGCGGCAGCGGTTGCCCTGCATCTGCTCGATGTTGGTCTTGGCGCGCACCTCGATGCGGCCGTGGCCGGTGTAGTACGCCTCGCGGATGCCGCGGCGGCCCAGCACGATGCCGCCGGTGGGGAAGTCGGGGCCCTTGATGTGCTCCATCAGGTCGTCGATGGTGCAGTCAGGGTTGTCGATCATGCATACGACGCCGTCGATCACCTCGCCCAGGTTGTGGGGAGGGATGTTGGTGGCCATGCCCACCGCGATGCCGCTGGAGCCATTGACCAGCAGGTTCGGGTAGCGGGAGGGCAGCACGGCGGGCTGCATGAGGGTCTCGTCGAAGTTGGGGTAGAAGTCCACCGTGTCCTTCTCAATGCCATCCAGCAGATGGGGGGTGAGCTTGGTCATGCGGGCTTCGGTGTATCGCATGGCAGCGGCGCCGTCGCCGTCGATGGAGCCGTAGTTGCCCTGGCCGTCCACCAGGCAGTAGCGGATGTTGAAGGGCTGGGCCAGGCGGACCATGGCGTCATACACGGAGGAGTCGCCATGGGGGTGGAACTTACCCAGCACATCGCCCACCAGACGCGCGGACTTGCGGTAGGGCTTGTCGGGGGTCATGCCCAGCTCGTGCATATCATAGAGGATGCGGCGGTGCACGGGCTTGAGGCCGTCGCGGACGTCCGGCAGCGCACGGTCAATGATAACGGCCATGGCGTAGGAGATAAAGGATTTCTTCATCTCCTCCTCAAGGTTGACCGGGATGAGTTTGTCTTGAATGGTGCTCATTGTATGTATTCTCCCTTGTTGGTCGGAGGATAGCGAAGCGTGAGCCTTCCCCTTGAGGGGAAGGTGGATTCGCCGTAAGGCGAAGACGGATGAGGTGGAAGGCTGCAGTTGCGTGTTGCATCCACCTCATCAGTCGCAGCGGCGACAGCTTCCCCGCAAGGGGAAGCCAAGGGGCCTTTCGGTTGATGTTAAATATCCAGATCCTTGACCAGATCGCTGTTCTCCTGGATGAACTGCTTGCGGGGCTCGACCTGATCGCCCATGAGGAGGGTGAAGATCTCGTCGGCGGCCATAGCGTCAGCAGGGGTGATCTGCATCATGGTGCGGGTGGCGGGGTTCATGGTGGTCTCCCACAGCTGCTCCTTGTTCATTTCGCCCAGACCCTTGTAGCGCTGGATCTCCGGCTTGGGATCGCGGCCGATCTCGTCCAGCAGGGCCTGCAGCTCCTCATCGGAGTAGACGTACTTTTCCATCTTGCCCTTGGTGACCTTGTACAGCGGGGGCATGGCGGCGTAAACGTAGCCCTTTTCCACCAGGGGACGCATGTAGCGGTAGAAGAAGGTCAGCATCAGGATGCGGATATGGGCGCCGTCCACGTCTGCGTCGGTCATGCAGACGATGCGGTGGTAGCGGAGCTTGCTTTCGTCGAAGTCGTCGCCGAAGCCGCAGCCGAAGGCGGTGATCATCGCCTTGATTTCGGCGTTGCTCAGGGCCTTGTCCACGCGGGTCTTCTCCACGTTGAGGATCTTGCCGCGCAGGGGCAGGATGGCCTGGAAGTGGCGGTCGCGGCCTTCCTTGGCGGAGCCGCCTGCGGAGTCACCCTCGACCAGGAAGATCTCGCACTTGGCCGGGTCGCGCTCGGAGCAGTCTGCCAGCTTGCCCGGCAGGGAAGCGGCGGACAGGGGATTCTTGCGGGTGGCCTCGCGGGCCTTGCGGGCGGCCTCGCGGGCGCGCTGGGCGCTCAGGCAGCGATCCAGGATGATCTTGCCGACGCGGGGGTTCTCCTCCAGGTAGGTGGCCAGGGCCTCCTTGACGGTCTCGTACACGGCGCTGCGGGCCTGGGCGGAGCCCAGCTTGGACTTGGTCTGGCTCTCGAACTGGGGATCCTCCATCTTGATGGAGATGATGGCGGTCAGGCTCTCGCGGACGTCCTCGCCCTTGAGGTTATCGTCCTTCTCCTTGAGGATCTTGTACTTGCGGCCGTAGTCGTTGATGGCGTTGGTCAGCGCGGTGTTGAAGCCGATCAGGTGGGTACCGCCGTCGGGGGTGGCGATGTTGTTGACGAAGGTGTACACGTTCTCGGAGTAGGAGTCGTTGTACTGCATCGCGACCTCGACCAGGATGCCGTCCTTCAGGCCCTCGGTATAGATGGGGTCGGGGAAGAGGACTTCCTTGTTGCGGTTGAGGTACTTGACGAACTCCTTGATGCCGCCCTCGTAGCAATAATCGTGGACGATGGGCTCTTCGGGCCTTTCATCCGTGAAGACGATGCGGATGCCCTTGTTGAGGAAGGCCATCTCGCGCAGGCGCTTCTTGAGCACGTCATGCTCAAAGGTGATGCCGGGCTCGAACACGCCCTCGGGGTTCTCCTCAGAGCGGATGTCCGGCCAGAACTGAATGGTGGTGCCGGTGCGCTCCGTCTCGCCGATGACCTTGAGGTCATAGAGGATCTTGCCGCGCTCGTACTCCTGGCGGTGGATCTTGCCGTCCTGATACACGGTGACCATGAAGTGACCCGACAGCGCGTTCACGACAGATGCGCCAACGCCATGCAGGCCGCCGGACACCTTGTAGCCGCCGCCGCCGAACTTGCCGCCGGCATGCAGCACCGTCAGGCAGACCTCGACCGCAGGGCGGCCCATCTTGGGATGAATGCCCACGGGGAAGCCGCGGCCGTCGTCGATGACAGAGACGGAGCCATCCTTGTGCAGCGTCACGTCAATGCGCTTGCAGAAGCCGGCCAGGGCCTCGTCCACGGAGTTATCCACGATCTCGTACACCAGGTGGTGCAGACCGCGGGCGTCGGTGGAGCCGATATACATACCCGGGCGCTTGCGGACGGCTTCCAGGCCTTCCAGCACCTGGATCTGCTCCTCGCCGTATTCACCGGTGGCCTGGGTGGAATTTTCAATATCCTGATTGAGTTCCAGTTCGTTTGCCATGATACACCTCAAATGTGTGGTAGAAACCCCTGTGCGCAGGGGTAGAAAAAACGGTTTCGTTTGGGCTGAGGGAGCAAAGCAACATAAACCCCAGCTTGATCATTATATCACCTTTGGGGCCAAAAGGGAAGAGGGTTTCTACAATAATATATCGCGCGCGCGCGAAGAAATTTGCAAAAAGAAGGATTTTTCGCCCCCCACCGGGAATAATTTGGGCATGTGAAACGTCTGTTAGGTGAGAGTACCTTTTGAGGAGGCTGCACGGATGAAAAAGCTGACCATGCTTCTTTGCCTCATAATGGCCCTTGTGAGCCTTTCTGCCCTCGCGGCGGACGCAGAGACCACCCCGACGCTGTGGCCCGCCTACGACCCCGTTACGGGGCTGTGGGGGTATATTGACGAGCAGGGGGCGTGGGGGATTGCGCCGCAGTGGGAGCGGGCGTACCATTTCCACGGGGGCTGTGCGATTGTGGACACCATGGATGTGCCCTCCTGGCAGGGGGAGAGCACGCAGGGCATCATTGACGAAACGGGTGTGTACCTGCTGGAGCCGTCCTACCACATTGACGACGCCTGCTGCCTGGATGGAGCGGGAGAGCTGTATCTGGTCAATCAGTATGATGAGCGCGGAAGCGGCTGGTTCAACATTCCGAACCGGTATTTCTCCGGCCTGCGCTGGACGGAGTGCTATGCCACGCGGGATACGTCCTATATCCTGGTCAATATGGACTACGAGCTGGACGGTCTGGCAGACCGCGCCACGGGCGAGATCGTTGTCCCGATAGAATACAGCAGCACCGGCCTGTATGACTGGGGCATTGACGGCGGCTTCATCGTGGCGGAGCGCGACGACACCCGTGCGTGCGAGCTGATCGAGATTGGCTGGGGTGTGGTGGAACTGCCAGAGGGTGTGGTCATCGACTACTACCCAGGCGTAACGGAGGGACTGATTGCCTTTGAGCAGGACGGCCTGTACGGCTACCTCAACACGGAAGGGGAGATCGTCATTCCGGCGCAGTTTGATTCTGCCCACGACTTCCGGGACGGCTATGCGGAGGTCGGTCTGCTGGATGAGGTCGGCACGCACGCCATCATTGACCGGCAGGGGCAAGTGGTGCTGACGGGTATCGGCAGCAGGTCTTCGTACGGCTACAATGGCATGGTTGCCGGCGCGCTGTGGGTTGAGTGGCCCGACGGCACCTGGGGCCTGGTGGAGACGGACGGCACCATCCGCTGCCGCCACACCCTGCCGGAGGAGGCGTCCAAGGTGTTCTGGCTGTACGAATTCACGGAGGATGGCCCCATTTGGGTGGAATACTCCATGGGGGATGACGAATATCTGTGTGGGCTGATGTCCCGGGAAGGCGAGCTGCTGGGCGAGCCGCAGTGGACGCAGGTGTACTTCCGTCAGCCGGAGGAACCCTGGGTGACGGTGTGCGAGGGCGGTACCTGGGACGGGGCTGATTATGTGGGCACCTGGGGCTATGCGGACGCATATGGCAGCATCGTGCTGCCCGTCCAGTACGAGGAGGCGGAGCTCTTCCGGGGCGCCCTTGCCCGCGTGATGCTGGACGCATCCACCGAAGCCTACATCAACCGCCTGGGAGAAGTGGTGTATTCCTGGCCCATGCCTGGCGACCGGTAAAGATGCAGCAAAGCCCGCAGTGAAGAACCATTGACCCCGCCGCCAAAATGCGATATAATAAATCCAAATGACAAGTCTGTGCGGCGAGGGCTCCCTTTGCCGCGCTTGATGGGAGGTCCCGATGAATCAGCAGAAGAAGTGGATCCGGCGCAAGCCGGAGACCATGCTGGACTGGATGATCATCATCTTTTCCGCCATTGCGTTCTATATGATGCTCAACAAGGGCGGTTTTGTCCTGGGGATGCTGGGCGGCGTGGTGAATATCCTGGCGCCCTTCGCCGGCGGCGTGGTGATTGCCTATGCCATCAACCCCATGGATTCCTGGCTCATGAAGAATATCTTCCGCGGACAGAAAAAGCTGCACTGGCTGTCGATGCTCATCGCCTATCTGGTGGCGTTTGTGCTGGTGATCGGTCTGGTGTACCTGATTGTGACGCAGGTGTTTGACTCCATCCGCACCTTTGCCAGCAACCTGGGCGGCTATACCAAGAACCTGGAGGCTGCCCTGCTGGCCCTGACGGAGCGCTGGCCGGAGCTGCAGCCCTATCTGGGTACCGCGATTGATTACGTTCAAGATTTGTCCACCATCGTCAGCGATCTGCTGCGGATGGCCATGGGCTACATCCCGCAGATCATGGGCTATTTCTCTGATGTGACCAGCACCTTCGTGGCGGTGTTCACGGCGCTGGCGTCCTCCATCTATCTGCTGACGCAGAAGGGCAAGCTCCTGAGGCATGCGCGCATTCTCACCCGTGCCTTCCTGCCCCGCAATGCGGCTGAAACCACCCTGCGCATCTGTCATACTGCCAACAAGAACCTCTCAGGCTTCTTTACCGGCAAGATCATCGACTCTGCCATCATCGGCGTGCTGACGTATCTTTCCATGCTGATCTTCGGCATGCCCTACGCGCCGCTGATCTCCATCATTGTGGGCATTACCAACATCATCCCGGTGTTCGGCCCCTTTATCGGCGCGGTGCCCGGCATCATCATCCTGCTGTTCCTGGATCCTGTGCAGGCGCTGTGGTTTGCGCTGCTGATCCTGGTGATCCAGCAGCTGGACGGCAATGTCATCGGACCGAAGATCCTGGGTGATTCCATCGGCATCTCCGCATTGTGGGTGCTGTTCGCCATCGTGGTTTTCGGCGATCTGTTCGGCCTGGTGGGCATGGTCATCGGCGTGCCGGTGTTTGCGACGCTGCTGGGCCTGGTGAAGGAGTTTGCCGAGTGGTGCCTGCGCTATCGCGGCATTGACAAGGAGGGCCGCCCGCTGAACGCGGATGGCAGCGCGCTTCCGCCCACCGAGCCGGAGGAGCCGGAGGAGCCCCACACCCCGGTGATCGAGAAGGTCAGGCAGACCATCACCCAGCAGCGGATGAAGCAGAAGCAGAACCGCCGCGCGCGCAAATAACCGAGCGACTGATTTGGCCCGAGGGTCAGAGCCTGACTGGCGATGCACCTTCGGGCCTTCCTGATTCAGGGAGGCAGCTATGAAGCAGATCATTACCATCCAGCATACGCAGTCCGTGCATCATACCAATGGCATGGTGGGCTCCTGGACGGATTGGCACCTGACCGAGCTGGGCCGCGCTCAGGCGGAGCGTATTGCCCAGCGGCTGCTGCCCCTGCTGCAGGGAAAAGCGTGGAAAATGTATTCCTCCGACCTGCTGCGGGCTCAGGAAACCGCAGCTCCCCTGGCGGCGGAGCTGAACGTCACGCCTATCCTGCGAAGCGAGCTGCGGGAGCGCAACCTTGGCCCGGCGGTGGGGAAGAGCGTGCAGTGGCTGCGGGAGAACCTCGAAATGCAGGAGCGTACCGTGGATGACCGGCTGTTTGCAGCAGCTGAATCTCGCCGCGATGCCTGGAACCGCCTGCTGCCCCTGTTTGAGGAGATCATGAACAGCGAGGACGAGAATATCATCCTTGTCAGCCACGGCGATCTGCTGAGCATCTTCAACGTCATGTGGCTGGGGCTGCCGGCGGAGGCGATGAATGGCATCGACCTCTTCGGCTCGGCGGGCGGCGTGAGCTTCTTCTATGTGGCTGAGGATCGTGCTGATCCCGGCACCACCAAGGGGAAACGGGTCATCCGCCGCCTGAGCGACATGAGCTTTGTCAACGAGTGAGGTGCTGATATGAACCGTATCCTCTGCTCTACAGGTGCCATCATCACCAGGAAGAACAACCGCGACTATCATCTGCTGGGGAAGATCGTGCCCCAAATCCGCTGTGATGGCCTTGAATTTATGATGTATACCAGCTGGCATGGGGAGATCGAGGCCCTCAAGCGGGCGCTGGCGGATTACAGCGTCCCGGCGTTCCACATGACCAAGCAGATCGGCGAGCTGGTCAGTCAGGGCAGCCTGGCGGAGGGAATCACCCTCCTCCGGGAGGACTGCGAGCTGGCGGCAGCCATCGGCTCGGAGCTCCTGGTGCTGCACCTGTGGTCGGGCCAGGCCTCCGACCAGCATATCGAGCGCAACATCGCCGCGTACCCCGTGCTGCGGGAGATTGCGGATGCACATGGCCTCCTCCTTACCGTGGAAAACGTGCTGTGCAACACCCGCGATCCCATGACCCACATGCGTGTGCTGGCGGAGGAATACCCGGACATCGCCTTCACCTTCGACACCAAGATGGCGGCCTTCCACAGTCAGCTGGAGGCGCTGTATCTGCCGGAGAATGCCTGGCTCTGGCCGCATATCAGGCACTTCCACGTCAACGACTACGCCGGCGGTCACATGGACTGGGCCAACATGAGCGTAAAGCAGCTGGGGCAGGGACATATCGACTTTGACCGGTTCTTCGCTTTTGTGCGCGGCCTGGGGTATACAGGCGATCTCACCTGCGAGGCCACGGCGGTCAGGGAGGACGGCTCCATCCGCTTTGGCGAGCTGAATGCAAGTCTGGAACGGATCAGAAAGGAGATGGCACGATGAAACTGCTCTTCATCTTCGGCGCCCACGCGGCGGGCAAAATGACCGTCGGTCAGGCGGTGTCGCGCATCACGCCCTTGAAGCTCTTCCACAACCACATGACCATCGAGCCGGTGATCGAGCTCTTTGGCGCTTACAACGGCGCGGTGACGGAGCGCCTGCGCCAGGTGGTTTTCGAGGAGTTTGCCAAGACGGACAATTACGGCCTCATCTTCACCTTCATCTGGGCCTTCGACGTGTCCTATGACACCGAGTACGTCCGCTGGCTGACGCAGCTGTACCAGGACGCCGGCGCACAGGTGGACTATGTGGAGCTCATCTGTCCGCAGGATGTGCGGCTCATCCGCAACCGCACGGAGAACCGCCTGAAGGAGAAGGCCTCCAAGCGGGACGTGGCGCTGTCCGAAGCGCGGATGCTGTCCTCGGAGAGCCGCCACCGCTGCAATTCCGAGCCGGGGGAGGTCTGCGAAAAGCTGGGTGTGGCTCCGGAAAGGTACCTGCGCATCGACAATACCGATCTCAGCCCGGAGGAGGTCGCGGAGATGATCGTCAGCCACTTCGGGTATGATATAATCGAATAAGCACACAAGCGCTTCCGCAGCATAGGTTGAAGCAGCGAGGGGATCGCCCACCGCTATCATCTGAAGCGAGGAAGTGCTTTTTGCATGAACAATAAATGTGGCTGCGGCTGCGATGCCAGTTTCGTGCCGGTGACTGGCAACTGGGATTTCAACATGGACGGCGGACGCCAGCCGGGCTCCGGATGCCAGGCGGGCTCCGGATGCCAGCGTCAGCGGCAGAACCGCTGCAACGCCTGCGAGAAGAACGCCTGCAACGGCCGCGCGGACTGCACCTGTGAGCGCTGCATGCGCCGCCGGGAGAACGACTGCAATGCCTGCGCGAACCGCGAGAAGAACGCCTGCACCGGCCGCGCGGACTGCACCTGCGAGCGCTGCATGCGCCGCCGGGAGAACGACTGCAATGCCTGCGCGAACCGCGAGAAGAACGTCTGCACCGGCCGCGCGGACTGCACCTGCGAGCGCTGCATGCGTCGCCGGGAGGCTGAGTACAACAACTGCGGCAAGCAGAAGAACAAGGCCGATAACCGCGGCGTGGGCATCATGTGGGCGAAGAAGCAGGAGATCGATGACGTTTACGACTGCGGCCGTGCGCTGAAGGCCGGCACGCTCTATCCCGAGCTCCACAAGCCCCTGAGCGGCTACTATCCCTGCGATGAGGACTGCGGCGACAAGTGCCAGCAGATCGCCTTCGCCATGTGGGAACTGCGGCTCTACCTCAACACCCATCCCAACGATAAGGAAGCCCTCATGATGCTCCACAAGCTGCAGACGGAGTGCTGCGAGCCCAACTATGCCACGACCTTCCTGGAGGACGTCATCTGCACCGACGGTACGCGCAATCCTGCCTGGCGCTGGAAGCATGATCCCTGGCCCTGGGAATATGACGCCAACTGCGGCTGCTGACGGTGAAGGAGGGAAACGAGCATGTTTGTGTATGAAAAGAAGCTGCAATATCCCGTGCGCATCGCCCGGCCCGACCCGAAGATGGCCGCGCGCATCATCAGCCAGTACGGCGGCCCGGACGGCGAGCTGGGCGCCTCCCTGCGCTACCTGAGCCAGCGCTTCGCCATGCCCTGCGGCGAGCTCAAGGGTCTGCTGACGGACATCGGCGTGGAGGAGCTGGGCCACCTGGAGATTGTGGGCGCAATGATCCAGCAGCTGACCCGCAACCTGAGCTGCGAGGACATCAAGAAGGCCGGCTTTGACGCCTACTTTGTCGATCACGGCGCGGGTGTGTACCCTACCAGCGCGGCGGGCATGCCCTACCACGCGGCCGGCATGCAGTCCAAGGGCGATCCGCTGACCGACCTGCATGAGGACATCGCCGCCGAGCAGAAGGCCCGCACCACCTACGAGAACCTGCTCCTCCAGGCGGACGACCCGGACGTCATCGACGTGCTGCGCTACCTGCGCCAGCGGGAGATCGTCCACTACCAGCGCTTCGCCGAGGGCATCGAGATGGTGAAGGATCAGCTGGACGACAAGAACTTCTACGCCTTCAACATCAGCCTGCCCATTGATGATAACTGCTCCTGCGGCTGCGACGGTCAGAAGAAACGCTACGTCTGCGACAACTGAGCAACAGACGCTCCGGCGCCCCGTCTTTGGCGGGGCGCTCTTTTGCATTCTTGCGTTTTGGGCGTAAACATGGTATGATATTCTCGGAAGAAAAGCGTTGATTCCAAGTACTGGAGGAATGCCCTGTGAAACCGATGAACGACCGCGCGCCGGTGCGCGTGCTGGTGGTCGGCATGACGAGCACCGTCGGCGGCGTGGAGAATTTCCTGATGGCCTACTGCGGGCGCATGGACAGAAAGCGCGTCCGCTTTGATTTCCTGTCCCGGTATGAGAACGCGGCTTATGCGGACAAGCGCCGGGAGATCGGCAGGACCTATGTGATCCCCCGCCGCAGCGAGGATCCGGTGAAGTACTATCGGGAGATCCGCGCCTTCTTTGAGCAGCACGCCAAAGAGTACGACGTCATCTGGGACAACGAGTGCATGTTCAACGACATGACGCCCCTGAAGCTGGCGGCGGAGTACGGCATCCCGGTGCGCATCGCCCACAGTCACAATCCCCAAAACAGCGATCCCTCCCTCAAGGGCAAGGGCCGCGGCGCGCTTCACCGCATGCAGCGCCGGACGATGGCCAGGTACGCCAATGTCCTCTGGGCCTGCTCTGAGGAGAGCGCCAAGTGGGCCTGCCCTGCGATGGATCTGCCCTTCACCATCGTTCCCCACGCCATCGCCGCGGCGGATTATCGCTTCAACGCCGTTACCCGCGCCCAGGTGCGCGCCCATTATGGCCTGGAGGACTGCCTGGTGGTGGGCCATGTGGGTCGGCTGCATTATCAGAAGAACCAGACCTTCCTGCTGGAGGCCTTTGCACGGCTGCACCAGCGGGAGCCACGGGCCCGTCTTGTCCTGATTGGCGACGGCCCGAACCTGCTCTCCCTGGAGGCCAAGGCGGTCGACCTGGGCGTGGAGAACGAGGTGCTCTTCCTGGGCATGCGGGATGATGTGCCCCGTCTCTTGCAGGCCTTTGACATGTATGTGATGCCCTCCCGCTTTGAGGGCCTTGGCATGGCGGCGGTGGAGGCCCAGGCGGCCGGTCTGCCCTGCCTGCTGTCCGACGCCTTCCCCCAGGCGGCGGCGATCACCGACCGGGTGGAATTCCTTGCCCCGGAGGATCCCGACGTCTGGGCCGAGCACATGCTGGACACGCTGGAGGGCCTTCCGGAGGGCCCGCGTCCCGATACGATTGATGACATCACCTGCGCTGGCCACGAGCTCTCGGAGGCCGCGGAGCGTCTTACCCAGCGTTTTGAACAGCTGGTGCGGGAGAAACCCTCCTTCAAGCGGCGCTTCCTGCTGAACACAAAGGCAGAGGGGCCTGTGGATGTGCTGGCAGACAGAGCAAGACGGGACGTCAGCCGGATTGCCGGAGAAAACGGCTATGTGCTGCTGAACCAGGAAGCTGCGCCCAAAACGGACAAGTGGTATCAGCAGGCGCTTCACTATGCCCGCATTACCCTGGACTGGGGCAGGCTCTTCTTCAAGCTCCACCACGGGGATCTGCTGCTGATGCAGTACCCCTATCATCCGGCGAAGATGGCCCCCATTGCCCGCTGGGCGCTGCATTTCCTGCAGTGGAAGGGCGCCAAAACCGCCGCCTGGGTGCATGATCTGGACAGCCTGCGCCGTCTGGATGACGCCTCCGCCCGCTGGAGCGACCAGGAGCTGCTCACCCGCTTTGATCAGGTGATCGCCCAGAATCAGCGTATGAAGGACTACCTGATCGGCCAGGGCCTCCATGAGGACAAGGTCATCACCGCGATGTTGCAGGACCTGACCGAGGGCGGCGATGTGCCCGTCCGCGAGCTGTCCATGAGCGTGTGCGTTGCGGGCGATCTGAGCCGAAAGCGCAGCCGCTACCTCCATGACCTGCCCCGCACGAAAGTGGTGTGGCACCTGCACGGCGAGGGCTGGAAGGGCAAGGCCAAGCGCACCGATATCACTTGGCACGGCGGCAAGCTGGAGGCGTTGGAGGGCTCCTTCGGCCTGCTTTGGGGCGGCATGAGCTGCCAGGGCATCACCGGGGCCAACGGCGCCTATGCCATGATCACATCGCCCCGCACGGCCAGCCTGTACCTGAGCGAGGGCATGCCGCTGATTGTGTGGAAGTGGGCTGCGCTGGCGGCCTTTGTCCGGGAGAACAGCCTGGGCCTGGTGGTGGATAACATCAGCGCCATCCACGGGGCCATCGCGGCGCTGACGGCGGAGGAATACGCCCAGATGGCCGCCAATGCCCGTGCCTTTGGCGCGAAGCTCCGCCGGGGCGAGATGACCCGCGAGGCTTTGGAAGAGCTGGGCTGAAGCAAATAAACAGGGCGTGCAATTCGCTGTGAACTGCATGCCTCAGGGTGTCAAAAACCTTGATTCTCCATGGAACGTCAGGGATACAGAAGCTTCAGGTATCGCGGCTGCATCGGAACCTGCAAAGGAACAATGCGGCGACTTTGCGGAGGCTTGCTTCCGCGGCAAGCGGAGATTCAAGCAAGCCTCCGCAACCGGAGCTGCCCTGCATATGCAGCCGCGTTTCCGACCCCATAGGAGCAGGAGGGGGTTCGGGGGAAAGCATATTTTTGCTTTCCCCCGGCGGCTTTGCGCCGCTTTCGACGCGCGAAAGCGGCCTCCCGCTTCTGATGTGCTGTCCCCATGGAAAAAAGAAGTTAACCATGGCCGCAGCCACCCTTGACACACAAGAGGGATGCAGTTCACTGCGAACCGCATCCCTTTTGTGTTGCTGTATTTACTTCATTTTCGAGTCGAGCCAGGCCATGATCTCGTCCAGCACCGCCTGGGACCAGAAGTTGCCCTCGTGCTCCGCGCCCAGCACACGCACGAAGTCCGCCTCATAGCCCAGGGAGCAGAGCTTTTCATACATGCGCTCGCCCTGGTCATAGGGGACGACGGGGTCCGCGTCGCCGTAAAGCAGCTGCATGGGCGGCAGCTCCATGCCCTCGCGCAGAAGCTGCAGCGGGCTGATGGCGTCCGCAGCGGCGCGGCCCTCTGCGCTCTTCCAGGAAGCGCCCAGAATGCGATTGAAGTACCCTTCTGCGCCGGGATCCAGCACAGCCGTCTCGTAAGGGCCGAAACGGGTGACGAAGAGGCTCATCATGTCCGTCGGTCCGAAGACATCCACCACCGCCTTCACCGCGTCGGACTGCTCGGGGTGCACATCGCTGACGTAGCGAGCGTCATCGCCGGTCAGGCCCAGCAGCAGCGCCGTGTTGCCGCCGGAGGATGTGCCCCAGGCTGCCACGCGGGCGGGGTCGATTTGATGCTCCTCGGCGTGGGCGCGCAGGTAGCGGATGGCCGCCTTCACGTCCCGGAGGAACGCAGGCGCCGGATGGCCATCGTTGCAGGAGCGGTGGGTGACCGTCGCCACCACATAACCGGCCATGGCAAAGCGCCCGATGTGGGGCAGGTGATAGCCGATGTTCGGGGACGTCCAGCCGCTGCCCTGGATGAACACAATCAGCGGGTAGCGCTTGTCCTTGGTGAGGTCATTTTTCCAGGGCTTGAGGATGCGCAGGGTGACGTTCTGGCCGCCCTCGCGGGAGAAAACGATGTCCGGGGTGGACTCTGCCAACCCGGTCAAGAGGGGATTATACGGGATCGTCTTGATGGGCTTCATTTGGGAAACGCTCCTTTCGCGGATGCTGTGGCCGCATTATACCACGCATCGTCCGCGGATGCAAGAATGGATGCAAAATAGTCGGATTTTATACAAGAGACGCATATAATGATGCAAATTCGCTTTTTGGGGAAAGTGTTTTCAAAATGTTTTTTTCCAAAAACACAGGAAAAAAGAGGCAAATTACATTGACTGCATTTGCCATTTGTGTTATTATACAGATTGTAATAATAGGTTTACTGTCCCCCAAAGGCAGTAAGCCTGATTGGAGTCGCATTATTCCATGATTTTTCGGCTCCAAACCAGCGTTTACTGCCCATCGGAGACAATCCGTGAGACGGTACGGCAAAGAAAAGAGGTTGATAGGACGAGATGAGATGAATCCGGCGGCGCGATTGCATACAAGCGCAGGAGCGGATCGTCATGGTTGCGTTGGCGATGCGTGAAAGCGTTTCCAGTATCCGTGCTGCCAAGGGAGCGTCGAGAGACAACTCCCCGGTTTACCCATTCCGTACCTGGGCTTGAACTCCACCTGGCTGCAGTCGGGAGCAGGCGTGATCGCGGGCATTGCCCTCGCGGCGATGCCTCTGCTATCGGCCACGCTGACGGAGCAGCACCCGGTGGCGGAAATGCCCACGCAACCTCCCCCTGAGGGCGAGTGATCGCCCCACGACCCGCAGCGAAAGCTGCACCCAACCCCGGAATCTCAGGCGTATGCCTGGAAAAATCGTTACCCCAAATAAAGAAAAGGAGGAATTCAAAATGAAGAATTCCAAGCTCCGTCGCATCCTGCTGACCCTGGCTTGTGCTGTTCTGCTGGTGAGCCTGTCCGTCGGCGCAACCCTGGCTTACCTGACTAACACGACTCAGGTGGTCACCAATACCTTCAGTGTTGGTAATGTCAAGATTACTCTTGACGAAGCGAAGGTCAACGAGTACGGCAAATTGGTTGATGCTGACAACAAGACTGAGGATGAACTGGCCGAAGGTGCTACCTTTACCCCTGCGGATCGTGTGATCGCGAACACTTACAAGTTGATTCCTGGCCACACCTATGTGAAGGATCCCACCATCCACGTGGCGGAAAAAGTTGGCACTCAGGAAGCAAGCGAAGATTGCTGGCTGTTCGTGAAGATTGAGAATGAGATCGCTTCTATCGAGGGTGATACCACCATCGTGGATCAGATGACCGCCAATGGTACTTGGACTCTGGTGAATAACGAGACCAATGTCTATGCTTACAAGGAGATTGTCTCTGCTGGCGATGATATTGTTGTGTTTAGCAGCTTTACGGTTGATGGTGATGCCGATGTTGCTGACTTCGCTGGTAAGACGGTGAAGATCACCGCTTACGCCATCCAGGCTGACGGCTTCACCACTTCCGCCGCTGCGTGGACTGCTGCTCCTGCAACTTGGTAATCAATAACTTGAAAGGAGAACAACTATGAAGACTAAGAAGATTCTGGCTCTGGCTCTGGCGGCTGTGCTGCTGGTGGCTGTGTCTGTTAGCGGCACTATGGCTTGGCTGGCCGCTGATACTGATCCTGTTACCAACACCTTTACCACATCTAAGGTCGGTGTTGAGCTTGACGAAAATGAAGAGTATGAGCCTTACAAAATGATTCCTGGCCACACTATCGACAAGGATCCTACTGTAACCCTGACTGCTGGTAGCGAAGATAGCTTTGTTTTCGTGAAGATTGAAAAGAATGAATACTTCGATATCTACATGACCTACGCAGTCGATTCTGCGTGGACCAAGCTTGACTCTGCAAGCTCTGGCCTGGTTGAGGTATATTGGTGCAATATGACGGCTGGCAAGTCTCAGGCTGTGCTTGACGGAAATGTTGTCACCGTTAAGGAAAGCGTTACCACGGTGCAGATGAATGAGGCGAATACCAATCAGCCTAAGCTGACCTTCACCGCTTATGCTGTCCAGCAGTATAAGGACAACAATACTGCCTTCAGCGAGGCTGACGCTTGGGCTGCCATTCAGAATCCTGATATCGATGGCGCTACCGAGACGGATCCCGAAGGTAATATCATCCCCTAATCCCCCTCCAATCTAACAAAAACGAAACGAGGTAAAAAGTAATGAATAAGCGCAAGATTATGCTGGTTGCTTCCGCCCTGCTGATGGTTGCTATCCTGGGCTTCGGCGGCACCCTGGCTTACCTGACTGATACTGACGCTCAGATCAACACCTTCACCACCGGCAATGTTGCCATCGACCTGTACGAGGATTTCGACAACGATGAGGACGGCGTTGAGAAGCTGCTGCCCGTGACCTACTTTGAGGACGGCGAGCGCAACCCCAAGAATGTTGTGGAAAAGGAAGTGTACGTGAAGAACACCGGCTCCGAGTTGGCTTGGGTTCGCGTGCATATCGCTATCCCCCATGTCCTGGACAACGGTAATCCCGATTTCGACGCTGGCCTGAACGTGCTGCACTTCAACTACGCGCCCGAATCCATCGGCGCGGGCAAGTGGGACTGGTCCAAGGCTTTCAACGATGGTAAGTACGAGGGCGACTGGAACTACTATGAGACCACCATCGGCGGCAAGGCCTACAATGTGTACGTTGTGACCTACACCACTGCTCTGACCAAGAACGCCGAGACTGTGGACGCTATGAGCCAGGTGTACCTGGATAGCAAGGTTACCAACGAGGATATCACCCGCATCAAGGCTGAATTGGGCGACGAGTGGAAGATCTACGTTGCTGCTGAAGGCTGCCAGGCCGACGGCTTCGATGATCCTTACTACGCTCTGAACACCTCTTTCGGCAACCCCACCGATGCTGATTACACCTCTGCGATTGATTGGACTACCATTTCTGGTGAGACCATCGTTGAGAAGTAAGCTGAGTAAATCACTCTTTTGTTAAGGAGAAACAACCATGAACAAGCGCAAGATTGTGTTGCTGGCTTCCGCCTTGCTGATGGTGGCTGTGCTGGCAGTGGGCGGCACCCTGGCTTACTTCCAGGATGACGAGTCCATCACCAACGTGTTCACTGTTGGTTATGTTGAGATTGACCTGGACGAGAACTTCGAGCAGGGTTCTGAGCTGATGCCCTCCACCGGCAAGGACGAGGATGGCAACGTCAAGAACGCTGTCGAAAAGGAAGTCTTCGTGACCAACACCGGCGCCAACGACGCCTATGTGCGCGTGCACATTGCTATCCCCGATATCCTGGACAACGGCAACCCCAGTTTCGATGCTGGTGAGAATGTGCTGCACTTCAACTATTCTCCTGACAGCGTTGGCGCTGACAAGTGGGACTGGTCCAACAGCACTGGTGCTCCCTATGAGGGCACCTACAACTACTACGAGACCCAGATCGCAGGTATCGATTACAACGTGTATGTCGTGACCTACGAAAAGGCTCTGGTGAAGGACGAAGTTACCGTTAACGCCATCCATCAGGTCTACCTGGATTCCCGCGTGACGAACCAGGATATCATCGATATCAACGAGGTTCTGGAAGCGGACAACTGGCAGATTCTGGTCGTTGCCGAGGGCGTGCAGGCTGAAGGCTTTGCCAATGCTTATGAGGCTCTGAACACTGCTTTCGGTATTCCTGGCACCTATGAGATTACCTGGCCCTACGAGCCCGCTGAGGGTGGACAGTAATAATTCATAAGGAGAAACGACAATGTCTAAGCGCAAGATTCTGCTGCTGGCTTCCGTCCTGGCGATGGTGGCTGTGCTGGGCATCGGCAGCACCCTGGCGTACTTCACTTCTACTGATGAAGCGACTAACGAGTTCACCATTGGTAACGTGAAGATCGACCTGACCGAGCCCGAGTGGGACGAGAATGGTTCCGCGGATGCTCCTGAAGTATATCCCACCGAGGCGCTGGCCAAGGACCCCACCGTCACCAACATTGGCGCCAACCCCTGCTTCGTGCGCATCAGCGTTACTGGCTGGGATTGCCTGCCTGATCCTGCTGGCGATATCACCTACCGCACCGACTATGTCGATGGTAAGCTGGGTGATGACTGGGTGGAGTATGGTGACTACTTCTACTACACCAAGGTTCTGGCTGCTGGCGAGACCACTGACGCTCTGTTCGATCAGATCGTGATTCCCGCTGACCTGGAGAATGGCGATGCCGCTACTCTCTACGAGCTGCAGGTCAATGCCTACGCCGTTCAGGCTCAGGGCGCCAAGCCCTCCTGGTCTGCTGTTCAGACTATGACCGTGGAAGAGATCGCTGCCTGGTTCACCACCTGCGGTTTCTAATGTAATCTCCGCCTCCCGTCCCTCCCCGAGAGGGACGGGGGCACACGAGGGTATCCGTGCGGCGGATATCCCCCTGTGCCCCTCATGGCACAACCTGATGAGATCATCACGGCTACGCTGTGTGTCCCCCTATTTATGAGAGGAGCGATCCTGTGAAGATGAACATGAACAAACTGACCCAGTGGAAGCGTCGAGTGGTGGCTATCGCATTGATTGTGATTGGCCTGTCCGCGGTGGCGACGGGCACCTATGCCTATTTCGTCGCGGAGGAGACGGCCTACAACGTCATCACCACGGGAGCCCTCTATATGGAACTCGTGGAGGAAAAGGAGGATGGCAGTCCCTGGCCGGAGGAGGGCATTAAGAATGTGATGCCCGCGATGGAGGTAGGGAAGGTCGTCTACGTGGAGAACCGAGGTGGCGTACCCTTCTTCGCCCGTATTCAGAAGGAAACCACGGTTATCCCTGCACCGGGCGTGACCGCGGAGCTGACGGACGAGTTCATCTCCGTGGACATCAACACCGAGCACTGGATTGAGCAGGATGGCTTCTACTATTATTACCGCATCCTGCAGCCGGGCGAGAAGACGGAACCGCTGTTCACCAAGGTGAGCTTTGCTCCCGAGATGGGCAATGATTATCAGAACGCTACGGTGGAGATTTATGTGCTGGCTCAGGCGGTGCAGAGCGACAACAATGGTTATGATCCGCTGATGGCGCTGGGCTGGTCCGAACCGGTCAAGACGCTGATTCAGAACGTTGAAGAGTAAGGAGGGAAGCAGAAGATGAAGCGCAGAGTAGTTTCCTGGCTGATGGCCGTATGCATGCTGGTGCTGGCGATGGCGCCCACCGGGATTGTATTGGCAGAAGACCTGTATTTCCCCGAGATTGAGCTGGAAGTCGGCAAGAAGGACGAAGAAACCCGCGGCGAAGGCGATGAGCTGGATAATCTGAACAACGCCAACCAGGGCGCCATCGGTTCCCTGGCTCAGAAGGACTGGGCTGCCGCTGCTGCTGCCGTCAGTAAGACCGGCGATTGGCGCGATGATCTGGTTCATATGGCAGAGTCCCAGGTCGGTTATGCCGAGGCTTCCGATGGTATGACAATCTACCATGACGAGAAGGCCCAGGAGGACTGGACTGCTCTGTTTGTCAACTGGGCTGCAGACCAGGCTGGTCTGACCGCCAAGCAGTTCCCCCGCGGCAACAGCTATGCAGCGCTGCGCAGCGCGATGGATAAGGTACACGCGCTGAAGAAGATCAGCCGCACGGCCTATCCCACCTCCGGCGACCTGCTGATGATTGACACCGGCTCCCAGCAGCTGGTGGGTATTGTGGTGTATGTCAGCAATGGCTATGCCACCGTTATCCATGGTGATGACAACGGCAAGGTCACCCGCAGCACCGTGCAGCTGATGACCTCCTCTGTCCGCTACTATGTTGACCTGAACGTGCTGATGGAGCGCGCGGGCATCGAAGTGGGCAAGGGCGGCGAGGTTCCTGTCATCCCCGAGGGCGGCGTGGCAGCCTGGACCAACACCAACGCTGTGTACATGCGCAGCGAGCCCACCACCGCCAGCAAGAGCCTGACCACCATCAAGAAGGCGAACACTGCAGTGCTGGTGACCAGCGCTGAAATGCAGGGCGACGGCTACATCTGGTACGGCGTGACCTACAAGAACTATGAGGGCTTTATCCGCGGTGATCTGCTGAACCTGGATCTGTCCGCGATTCCTACGGCTACCCCTGCGCCCACGGCCACTCCTGTGCCCGCTCCTACGGAGGAGCCTGCTCAGGGCTGTGTTATCTGTGTCAATGAGGCGGACGGCGTGGCTCTGCCTGCGGAGTGCTGCTACGAGCACCTGGCTGCGCTGGGGAAGGAAGAGAGCTACCGCTTCATGTCCTCCCTGCTGGAGAATGATTATCTGACCTTCATGCTCTACGTTAACTGCCACAACGCACATATTGCCTCTGGCGAGACTGCTGTGATCTGTACTGGCTGTGAGCAGAGCATCTTAGCCCCCGTAGCGCCCGGTGCTGCCCACAGCGAAGGCTGCGGCTGGTACGTTGCGCCTGCTCTGGATATCCAGGAACGCGTGGTGAACATCGTTGTTCATCAGCCTGCCAATGCGGACGGCGTGCTGCCCGGCCAAGCCGTGACCTTCACCTACGAGGTTGTCGGCGCTGCCGCTTACCAGTGGTACCAGGTTGAAACCGCGGAAGACGGGGAGAGCATCATCACCCTGCTGCCCGGTGAAAACCACACCACCCTGACCGTGACTGCCAATGAGAATACCGATGGCATCAGCTACTACTGCGAAGCCATCGTCGGCGAAGGCGCCTCCGCCTTCACCGTGACCAGCAAGCCTGTGACCCTGGCGATGGCCTCTGTGATCGAGGCCAAGGCCATCATCGGCGAGGAGGTCTATTTCACCTATACCTATGAGGGTGCTGTTGCCTACCAGTGGTTCGTGCGTGAGCCCGGCGCCGTTGAGTTCGTCAAGCTGGAGGGTGCTGCCATTCCGCGTCTCAGCCTGATTGCGGAGCTGGAGATGTCTGGCGTGCAGTACTTCTGTGCGGCTTACGATGCAAATGGCGTTGAGCTAGCCAAGGGCAACATCTACACCTACAGCATTGATACCGACGATATCAGCAAGTATGTGCAGGAGCTGGCCGGCATGACCCGCGATGAGCGCTATGCCATCATGACTGGCGCCTGGAACGTGACGCTGGAGGGTGCCAACTACAAGCTGGCGGACCTGATCAATGCCCGTTGGCAGGCTGACCACATGGAGGAGTATCCCACCTTGCTGTGCACCTGCACCAGCATGATTTCTCCTGACGGCGCCCACGGCCCGCACTGCCCCTGGCTGGATCCCACCACTACCGTCAAGACTGAGCGCGCCAATGCGGATCCCTGCGACGCCTACAAGGATAAGCTGCCGGCTGAGATGCTGTGCGCCTACGAGTTCCTGCGCGTGATGGACGCCATGGAGCGCTACGAGTACCTCGCCAAGCTCCATGCCCAGGATGTGAACGCCTACGGTGCGGTTATCACTGCTCATGGCGCCCACGTGAACGCTGGCGATGCAGCCATCCTGTGCACCTGTCTGAAGGGCAATCTGTCCGCCAACCACAAGATGTTTGACGCTCCCGGCGCAGCCCATGAGGCCGCCTGTCCCTGGAGCATCAACTGCATGACTGCCGAGCGTGCTGACCGTGATGCAGACTTCGCCGCGTGGGTCAAGACCGCCACGGAGGAGATGATCATCCGCGCGCTGACGGTGGATACGCTGGATCACATCGTGCTGGAGAAGAACGAGGACGGCGTCACCTACACTGTGTATGTTGCCCGCTACGCTGCACCTGTTGGTGCGGTGGACGCCCAGGGCTACATGACCTACGGCAATCCCGCGCTGGTGATCGCCTGGGTGGACCTGACCACCGGCACGATCCACGGCGTGAAGGAAGTTCCCGCAACTGCCCCCGCTTATGTTGACTAACGAGCAGAGCGAAAGAATGGAGGAATGATCAATGAAATACATTTCCAGAATCACGGCTCTGCTCCTGGTGCTGATGATGCTGACGCCCACCTTTGCGTCCGCACTCACGCTGGATAACGCCACGCAGAGTGACTTGGATAAGCTGTATGAGGAAGCTGTAGCAAACCTGGACGGCGTGAGTTTGGACGGCCTGATTGGCAAGACAGCTCCGCTGGCGGTCAGTGCGCAGGGGGCTTACGGCTTCCAGTGGTATCAGATCATTGCCAATGCGGATGGTTCTGTAACGGAAGTGCCGCTGGTCAATGAGACGAGCGCCAGCTACAACGCGGTTTATCAGGCGGAAACATACGCATACTATTGCAAGTATCTCGATGCTTCTGGCGTTGAACAGAGAACGATTAACTACATCCTTGAGCCCACGCGTGATCTGTACTACTATGTGGCTGAACTGTCCTGGGGCGATGATTTCCTCAGCGAAACTGACGTGTGGAATTCCGAGGCCATGTATGTCCATATGAACACCGTATGGAATGTGATGCTCGATGGTGCCAATCTGGCAGAGAGCATCGTTGAGTACTGGTGGAACGACGGCGATGTGTATGAGACGGAAATTGGTATGCTCTGCTCCTGTGTTGTGAGCGGCGCCGTGCAGGATTCCTGGTGCATGCTGCATCCGGCCAGCGATCTCCACGACGACAGCTGCGGCTGGGCGAAGGAAGAGATCATGGTCAGCGCAGATGTTTCTACGCCGGATAAGCTGATTGCGCTGGAGGGCCAGAATATCGTTCTGACTGCTCCGATGGCAGGCGCAGATGACTACAACTGGCAGTACTACACCTTCAATGAAGTGAGCGGTATCTGGGAGTGGGATTCCCTCGAAGCCACTGGCGATACCATTTCCCTGGAGGTCTCTACCAGCACCATTCAGACCGGTTATCGCCTGGTGTATGTGTACTGGACCGATGAGGGTAGTTACTTTATTGATACCAAGCCCTTCTACCTGGGCGGCTACGACTTCTACAACTGGATCCATACCAATGAGGATATCCAGGCGTGGATGGCGGATGCTTCCGTCACCCTGGCGGATGTGGTTGCCCGGTACAACGAGAAGGACTGCGTCAACGCTGACGATTACACCTACAACGGCGAAAATGGCGAATCCCTCAACCTGAAGGTACCCGAGGGCGCCTTTGACGAGCCCTACATCATGGAGATTGAGCCTACCGTGCCCTCTGCGCAGACGGTGGCTGCAGTGCTGCAGAGCATGGACGCCACTGGTACCCATAAGGTGCAGGTGCTGACGGCCTTCGATATTTCCTTCGCTGCGCTGGCGGATCGTACCAATAAGCTGCAGCCTGCAGAAGGTACCTCTGTTGCGCTGACCTTCCAGGTCAACACCGCCGGCATCGACGAGGAGCTGAAGTACCTCTACGTCTACCATATTAATGACGGAACTCCCGAGGTCGTCGCCGGGCCTATTGGGGTTACCAATGACGTGCAGCCGGTTGAGGTGCAGGCGGATGGGTTCTCCATTTATGCAGTGGTGCTGTCCAGCGACTCTTGTGCGTATTGCACTGAGCATGATTACTGCGTGTATGAAGAACTGATCGGCATGGGGCCGGATCAACAACACGAATATCTGGTGGATGAACTGGATGCTGATGAGCGCGAATTGGTCTTGAATGATTATGCACTGCATATTGCGGCTGGTGATCCTGCTGTGCTGTGTACTTGCAACCAGATTACGGTTGCCCCGGGTTCTGGGCATGTGGACGGTTGTCCCTGGCACTTGAACTACATGGTTCACACGGATGTTGTGGGCGGAATTTATGAGCCATCTGTTTCACATCTTGAGGGTGCAAAATACAAGTGGTTTGTGGATGGCGAAGAGATTGCGAATGAGACAGGGAATGCCATTGAATGTACAGTGACGATAGAGCCGCATACATACGAATGCCACGTGATGTTGCCTGGGCAAACGACCCCGGTTGTGTATACATACTACGTTGTGGCACAGACAACTGCGTTTGAACAGTATGTGAGTATGCTTGCAACCGAATATGACTATGTGTGGGCAGAATATGGCATGTTTGAAGAGTATGCAGATTGCGCATTCGAGTACATGTCAGAGACGTGGAATTTGACTATTACTCCAGAAGATGGCAGTGCGGAATACAATCTGGCTGAGGCCGTATTAAGCTATTGGTATCAGACTACGGAGCCGAATACGTGGCTCTATTCAGAACTGCTTTGCTCTTGTGTCGCTAACGGAAAGGCTGATAGTGAGTACTGTGTTCTGCCTTATGGCGATCTTCGCCATGCGGTGGACTGCCAGTGGTACACCGGTTCACCGCTAGTGAGTTTGGCGGCAGAAACGGATGATAATGGTGATACATATTACGTACTTTATATGTACCTGAAGGATGAATACGGGTTCTTCACGGAAGAAATTGAGGTAATTGCCACTTCCGTCCTCATGCAGAAGGACGAGAACTCCAAGGCCTACCACTACTTCCAGGACATCAACACTGACTGGTACGTTGCATACCTGCATGAGGAAATCAACGATGACGGTACGGTGACCCAGTGGATCATCCCGCTGCCGTCCGAAAAGGATCTCGAAGAAACCCCTGCAAACTAAGCAGCAGAGAATGGAGGAGTCGATAAAATGAATAGATTGACAAGACTGACGGCTCTGCTGCTTGCGATGCTGATGATTTTCAGTACCGTTGCAACTGCAGAGACGGCTTACCAGGCTGGAGAGATGACCCTTGAACAATGGAATGCACTGGTTGAAAATGTGGATGCCATTGTCGGAATGCCGAGTATTGAAGAAGGCGGCGTGGCTGTACGTCCGGAGATTCCGGATCAGCCTATCATTGGTGATGCCCCTGATGGTAAGCAGTATTTAGTTACTACTGCGGCGGATATATCCCAAAAATCCGCGGATGCAACACTGTATACTTCTGGCCAACTAGTTCTGACCGGTGCAGCAGATGATCAGTGGCAGATTAGCGTTGGTGGCGTGTGGGTTAATATCACTGGCGAGATGGGGGTAATCCTGAACGTCACCAATGCCATGGTGCAGGAGCTTGGCGCAACTGTGCAGGTTCGTCAGGCTAATGCTCCTGAGAAGATCGCGAATATCACGGTAATGGAATATGCTGCGACGATGATGATGGTTGCTGCTGTTCGTGCTGCCCAGCCTGCGGCGGAAGAGGAAACCACCCCTGTCGCTGCGGACGACGTGATGACCATTGAAGAAGCCAACCAGTACTTGGCTACCATCAACTATGTGTTTGAAGGCGATAAGCCCGCTGCCAGTTCCTACTCGGCGGCGTTGGGCCGTGGCACTCCCTTCAATCATAGCCAGCCCAATCCCGGCGTGCAGGGCTATAAGGTCAATCGCGTTGAGATTTCAGACCCCACGGCGGCAAGTTACGATCAGGCGAACAACGCCGTTAAGTTTAACATTGCATCTGTGCAGAACAATGTAGTGGTCAAGGTTGTTTACGAGCCAGCCGAGGTGGACTATACCATCATTCACTATTACCAGAATACTGTTGGTAATGGCTACACGCAGAATCCGGTTAACACGGTGAAGAAGGGCCTGACGGGCTCTCAGGTGCCGGAGACCGACATTGCAGAGCCTCCCACGGGCTTCTACTCGCTGTTGTATGACCGTCCCACCATTGCGGCGGACGGCAGCACCGTTGTGGAAATCTACTATGACCGCTACTACTACCTGCTGAGCTTTGAGCTGGATGGCGGTTATGGTGTGGAGCCTGTGTACGCGCGCTATGGTAGCGACCTGCCGGAAATTGGCACGCCCATCCGTGCGGGCTACACCTTTAAGGGCTGGGCAACGACGAAGGCCCTGGCGGATGCTGGCACGGTGGACGTGGAGAAACTGCCGACCACCATGCCTGAAAAGCACACCACTTACTATGCGGTGTGGGAAGTTGAAGAGCTTGCGAAGGTTAGCGTGGTTATCTGGGGCGAAAATGCCAACGATGAGGATTACGCCTACCAGAAGACCATTGAAATCTATGCAAAGCCTGGCAGCACGATCAGCTTTACCACTGGTAACACGGTGTGCGGCTATGAGCAGCATACCCATAACGCAGACTGCTATGACTGTGGTGTAACCGTGCATACGCATGGTCCCGATTGTTGTACCATTGAGGCGCATACGCATAGTGAAGAGTGCTGTACTATTGAAGTACATACGCATAGCTTGGATTGCTATGGTGATGATGTTGGAGAGCGCAATAGTGGCCGACCGACTGGCGCACCGAGGAATCCTAGTCAAGGTCAAGTATTTCAGCGCAGTGCGTATTATTCCAAATATGTCTACCTTGATGGTGCTTGGTATGTGTATACCGGTTCGCTATCATCAGGAGATACGTTGACCAGATCTTGCGGCAAGACAGAAGGTAGTCACGCCGACCACACCTGTGTATACTGCGATAAGACCGAGCATACCCATGATGGTACCAATTGCGTATACTGTAGTCAGAACCTCGAAGAGCATACCCATACCGAGGAGTGCTTTAGTTGCACACTGACCGAGCATACCCACACCAGCTCCTGCTATATTACGAACCCGAATATGCCAAGTAATCTGTGGGAGCTTAAGACATCTGATACCGTTACGGTTGCAGCGGATGGCTCTACGGTCATGAACGTGTATTATGACCGTACAGAGAAAACGCTGACATTTAAGAACGGGAATAATACTGAGTATACGCTCACGAAGAAGTGGGGAGCAGACATCTCGGAGTACTGGCCTATCGGTAAGGAGGGCGTCTCGGAGACGAACTCTGGCCGCGTGTATGATGACGGTGAACGTTGGGATCCCAGCGGCTCATCTGAATATTCGGAAGTTTTGGTGTTCCTGGAGATCATGCCTGATCATAGCTTTACCCTATCTGTGAGTGATGTGAACTACGATACCTTCATCATGCACTACATGGTTGAGGCATTGGCATCTGAGACAACGGGAGTTACAACTTACACATACAATGGTACGACGAAGCGATTCACGGAAGCCTTTAAGGTGGAAGCGAATTACAACTACGTGACCAAGGCTGAGGACTTCTTTGATGTCGAAGGCTTCACCCAGTGGACGTCTAATCCGCGGTTCAATGGCAATTCGCTTGATATTGATGGCGGCGGTGACGTGTACTTCTACTACACGCGCAACAGCTACACCCTTTCGTTCAACGATGGTTACGATGTGGTGAAAACAGAAACCGTACTGTATGGCGATTCTTGGGCTCAGTTTGAAGACTATGTGCCTGAGCTTCCTGAACAGTATGAAGCTGGCTCTCGTGAATTTGCTGGTTGGTACTGGAATCCGCAAGGCACCAGTGACGAGATTGTCCTCAGTGAAGAAACGATGCCCGCAGAAAATGTCATTATCTACGCCAAGTGGACGCCTAAAGAGTATACCGTCAACTTCTACCTGACGGAGGCTGATAAGGAAGCGGGAAAAATTTACGATCCGGATGATCAGGTTGATGACATCACTGGTGCGCCCATCATGGTAATCCGCGAGGCATCCTTCCCCAATGTGCCCCATGGTACGCTCATTGACCAGGAATACGTTGCAAACAACCTGGACCGTGACGCCATGAACAAGGCCAACCCCCGTGATCCGTACAAGTTCGTGGTCTGGTACTACATGGACGAGAACAACCAGAAGCAGGTTTTCACCCCCAATATGCAGATCAAGCGCAACCTTGACCTGATCGCGGAGTGGACCTCCGATGTGTTGATTCCCTACACCATCAAGTACATGATCAAGGATACTAACACCGAGATCGCTGATCCCATCGTTGGCTCTAAGCTGGCAGGTGAGCAGGAGACTTTCGAAGCCAAGGGCGATACGGAATTGTACGCTGATTACCAGACGGGGTATTTCCCGGAGACGAACAGCCACACCATCACTTTCGAGATCAGTGATGATGGCGAGGTGACCGCTAAGGAGTTTATCTTCTGGTATACCAAGGTGGATGCTGTACCGTATAAGGTCTACTACAAGATCGTTGATGAGAACGGCAACATCCTTGGCCCTGCCATCAAGAATGATAATGGTACTGAGTTCATCAAGGAAGTGAATGACAACGAAAAGGCTGTCGTCACCGAAAACTTCGTGGTTGTGCCGGGTTACATGCCTGACGCATACCAAAAGCGACTTGTCGTAACTCCTGGCGGTGAAAACGTCATCACCTTCTACTACACCGAGGATGATGAACACGCATACTACCAGGTGACGCATTACACCGAGAACATCGACAAGACCTGGACGGAGCATACCTCCTCACAGATTCAGGGCGATATCGGTGTGAATGCAACCACACAGTACAGTGACGATCCGCTGACCATTGCCGGCTTTACTTACATCAAGACGGAGTATGTTTACGACACTGGTAATGGGATGCCGCAGACAGCCGAGGGTTCTCCGGATGGTAAGCATACGCTGGATGAGTATGGCCTGCAGATCAACATTTACTACACTCGTAATAGTTACCCTTATGTGGTGAACTATTACTTGGAGAATAGTAACACCAAACTGATCCCTTCCAAGGAGGGGGAGAATGTTAAGGGGCTGTACGGTGAGACGATCCCTGAATCAGCTGTTCCGATCCCTGGATACGATGCTCTCGATCCGACCACCCAACAGCTTACGATTCGCATTGAAGAAACGGTCAACCTGAACGTTATCAACTTCTACTACCGTGAAAAGGTTGCAACCATCAATTACGTTCCCATGACGAGCGATGGCAACACAGTATCCAAGAGTAGCGATGGCGGCACAGTGTCCCTTGGCTCAGAGACGATCGGTGTGGTAACAGGTGATCCCACGGGTTCCACGCCTACGGCAAAGGATAACTACACGTTCAAGGGTTGGTTCACGGATGAAGCCTGTACTATTCTTGTGGCAAGTGATTTGGTTGATAAGAATGGTAAAATCACACCTCAGAAGACCAAGGACTACGATGCTGACGAAGGTACAGTTCTGGGCTATGAGTCTGCCACCTACTATGCTCTGTTCGAGGAGAACAAGACCACCATTACCTACATTCCTGTTGGTCCGGACAATCAAGTTCTGACCGAGGCAGAATGGGCTACGATTGGTAATGTGGATCCTCATGCTGAGCAAGTCAATATTGTGACTGGCACGGCAAATGGTTCTACCGCTTCCCCCAGCAGTAACGTCTACAAGTTCGTAGGCTGGTACAGTGATGCGGATTGCACGGTGAAGGTGGGCAACGAGGTAACCTTTGTGCCGACCAAGGAAGAGAATGCAATCTGGGATGCCACCAACACTACTTACTACGCCAAGTTCGAGTACAACCTGACGTCGCTGACGATTCAGAAGTCCGGTGTTGAGATAAAGCTTGATCCCAATACCAGCTTTGTGTTCAATATCAGCGGCAACGGTGTTGATTTGGACGTGGTTATCCATGGCAATGGAACTGCAACGATTGATGGCTTGACGGTGGGCGAAACCTACACCATCACTGAGAAGAGTGGTAGCTGGCGCTATGTGCCTGACCAAAAGACAAAGACGATCACATTGAAGCCCGATGCATCCAGCAATACTGTTGTGTTCAACAATACTCGTGAATATGAACAGTGGCTGGATAGCGAGGCCTCTCATGAAAACGTCTTCGGATCCCAGACTAATTGATGGAGGTGAGCGGATATGAAGAATATCAAAAAGAAATCTCTCGTGCTGCTCATCGCGGTAGCGTTGCTGCTGACCTTCTCGGTCAGCGGCACGCTTGCCTACCTTGCGACCAGTTCGGATTCTGTTGAAAACACGTTTACCCCGACTTCGACAGGGACGGACGTTACCGAAGATTTCCAGGATAATGTCAAAAACAACGTGGCCATTAAGAACACCGGCAACATTGATACGTACATCCGGGCGGCAGTTGTGATTACTTGGGAAAAAACTGACGGCACGGTATATGCGCAGAAGCCTGTTGCGGGAAAGGACTACCAGATCGAGTGGACAAGAGATGGCTGGTCTGAGCTGCAATCGGATGGTTTCTACTACTACAACAGTCGTGTAGCTTCGCAGGATTCGACGGGTGTTCTGTTTACCAATTGTACACCGCTGACGAACGCACCTGCAGAAGGATATACGCTGCATGTTGAAATCATTGCCCAGTCTATTCAAGCTGACGGGCTAGGCGTAACTAATGCCAAGGACGCCTTTGCCAAGGCAGCTACTGCCAACTAAGGAGGACAAACGATGAAGAAAACAATCCCCCTCATCCTAGCCCTCCTTCTGCTGGGCTGCGTGTCCGCCCAGGCGGCGTCCAACGTCATCTTCGTTGGCGGCGCGGAGGAATTCGTGTTCATGCCTGGCAGCGTGTACACTGACAGCGACCTGTTTGAGAACTTCAAGGGCGTTATGCCTGGTGATGTCATCACCCAGCGCATCATCGTCAAGAACAACTCCGGTAAGGAAGTTCGTATTTTCCTGCGTGCGGATCCTGTGGAGGAGAAGCATCGGGAGTTCCTCAGCCGGCTGAATCTGCAGGTCAGCTGCAAGGACGAACAGATCTTTGACGCTGCTACCTCTGAAACCGCGCAGCTGACGGAAAACACCCTCCTGGGTGCGTTCAAGAGCGCTGGTTCTACCGAGCTGGTTCTGACCCTTACCGTGCCCTACGACCTGGGCAACGAGTTCATGGCGACCATGGGCATCGTGCCGTGGACCTTCCTGGTGGAGGAAGTCATCGATGATGACACTCCCCACACCGGCGATGATTTCGAACTGGGCACCTGGATGCTGGCGGGCGGTATGATCCTCGCAGCGATTGCCTGGGTGCTGATCCAGATGAAGCGCCAGAAGTCGGCACAGACCAACTAAACAACGCACAGGAGGCCGGGGCGGTAAAATGCCTCCGGCCTCTTTGCACAAGGAGAAACATGAAAAAACTGGACAAAATGCGCCTGCTGAAGCTGCTGCTGGTGCTGCTCGTGCTGGCGCTGGTCGCCGTGGTGGGCAACATCATTATCAAGGAGTACCAGTACGGCGTGAGCGAGGACTACTACGACAGCCTGCGAAAAACCGGGCAGATGCTGAGGAGGTGGATGCTGTGAAAAAGTGGCTGATTTGTCTGCTGACGGCGCTGCTGCTGGCCCTTCCTGCGGCGGCGGAAGAGCCGCCTGTCCGGGATGAAACCTGGTTTTATCCTATGCTGTATGTACCGGGCAGCCGGATGCATCTGCTGACGGATGCGCAGCTGAAAACCATCGCTCAGCTGCCCAGCGAGGACGTCCACGCCCTGGTGGAAGCGATGTTCCTGGCGGCGACGGGCGTGGAGGAGAAGGCGGAAATCGACCTGTGGAAGACTTTCCACAGGCAGGAAGAGAAGGACGCCCGCAGCGCCGAAACCGCCGCCTACCGGGTGCTGACCCTGCCCTGGCTGCTGGAGGCCTACGCCCCAGGAAATCGTCCGGAATACCTGAAGGACGCCGACCCCATGACCGTCCGCCCGACGGCTACGCCCGTCCCGGCGCCTACCGCGACGCCGGTTCCCACCCCGGTGCCCACGGCAACCCCAGTCCCCGAGCAGACGCCCGAGCCCACCCCCACGGTGGAGCCTGCGGTAGTGTACACGGTGGAGGACAGTTGGGCGGCATTCGCGGAGAACCCCTTTGGCCAGGAATACCTGACGATGCTGGCGGAGCAGGGCGGCACGGATCTGGACAGCGCCATTGGCGTGATGCAGGCAGTCGTCCAGCGCTGGCTGGCGGAGATCGACCATGCCGACCTGGAGCGCATCAACAGCGACTACCAGCTTTGGCTGTACGCGCCGGCGACGCCCATTGACTACCCCGTGGCCCAGTGCCGTGACAACAGCTATTATCTGGATCACCTGCTCAACCGCAGGAGCAACCGGGCGGGCACGCTGTTTATCGACTACCGTAACCTGCCGGATCTGAAGGACCCCAACACCCTCATCTATGGCCACCACATGCGGGACAGCAGCATGTTCCACAGCCTGACTGATTTCGAGACGCCCGGCTTCTTCCATGCCCATCCCTTCATGGTGGCGGTGCTGGCAAAGGAGATTTACGTGATCGAAATCTTCTCCGGCTATGTGACCGACAGCAGCGACCACTGCTACGATGTGGCGATTTCTGATGAGGAAGACATGCGCAACTTTGTCGAGCGGGCGGAGCGTAAGTCCAACTTCGATGCCCATGTGGACATTAACTGCCGCAAGGATCGGCTTGTGACCCTTTCTACCTGTGCGTATAACTTCGAGAATGCGCGTTATGTCGCCATTGGCAGACTTGATCTGGCCTGGAAGAAGGACGTGTACCCCAAGGCGGAATGACACAAAAAGCGCCTGACTCCATTGAGAGTCAGGCGTTTTCATGTGCGGTTACTCTGCCACACCCCAGAGGGCCTCGCCGTCGGGGGAGATGAGCGTGCAGGCGATCTTGTCGCCCTGGCGGTAGACGTAGCCGTCCCACTCCTTGCAGAACAGCGTCAGGCGGAGCTGCGTGCCCTGGTGGATGGGCTGGGCGTCGGCGATGCAAACGGGACGCCCGTACACCACGCCGGTGTTGTAGCGGCACAGGTACACAAAGCGCCAATTTTCCGGCAGAGCGTCCACCGGGGTGAGCGCGTGCTCATCCCGGGTAAGGGGCCAGGCCAGGCAGCGGCCCTCGTCGTTCAGCAGGAGCCGCCGTACCTGCAGGAAGGGCCTGCGCCGGTCGCCCTCAGGGCGGGCATGATGGACGATGTACAGCCCGGTATCATCCTGCATGAGGCTGTTGTGGCCGGTGGCCATTACGCCGGGGAGATCCGGCAGGTCGAAGTTGTAGCCGCCCACCAGTTTATCTCCGGGGACGTGGATGGGGTCGGGATCGGTCATCTCGTAGCCCTGGGCGTCCACGTAGGGGCCGGTCACGTCCTGCGAATAGGCCACGCGGATGTGATAATCCACGCCCAGATCGCCCCAGGAGGTGAAGAGCACATAGCGGCCGCGCTTTTCATCGTAGAAGCAATAGGCGCCCTCGCAGGCCTTGTGGCCGCCGGCGGCGATCAGCTTGCCCTCATCGAAGGCGTCGCGGAAGCCGTTCTCCTTCAGCGGCAGGATGCGGATGCCGCCGAAGAAGCTGCCGTAGATCAGCCAATCCTTGCCCTCGCGGTCAGCGATGACGCAGGGGTCGATGGCGTTGGCATGGTTGTGGTCGGGGCTGTGCTGGCTGGCGATCACATCCCCCAGATAGGTGAAGGGCCCCTTGGGGTCGGCGGCTTCCGCCAGGCCGATGACGCTTTGCGTCTTGCCGGGGCGGCTGGCGCAGCAGTAGAGCCGCCATATATCGCCGCGCTTGACTAGCTCCGGGGCCCAGAAGAACTTCGTGCCCACCAGGTTCGTGACGGACGCGGGCGTCTCCGGCAGCAGCGGGAAGGGCTCCGACCAGTTCACCAGATCGGGGGAAGTACGGGTCATTACGCCGGAGAAACGAAGATCGGTGCTCAGCCCCAGGTATTCGCCCTCCAGGGGGATGATCAGCGGGTCATGAAAAGGTGCTCGCATGGGGAGACCTCCTTGATAACGATTGCGCTTGATACATTCATTATACCTGCAGGCGGAGCGGCTGTCAACGTTGGATGCGGTGACGGCTTTTTTCTATTCCCAATTGGCGCGGAGTGTGCTATAATCAATAAGATACCACGATCACGGAGGATGCCAACATGCCTACTTGCCATTGGGCCAGCATCTGGGGCAACGCCGTCTCCATTGCGGAGAATCGTCCCGAGCGCTATGCCAGAAATATCACCATCCGCTACCCCATCCGTGTGCCCTTTGACGGGTCTGCGCTGCGCCTGACCTTCGACAACTACTGCGGCACCGAGCCCATTACCATCAACAAGACCACGCTGCTGGTGCGCGGCACTTTCGTTTCCGTGACCTTCGGCGGCGAGCGGACCGTCACCATTGGAGAAGGGGCGAACGTCACCTGCGACCCGGTGGAGGTGGAACTCTATGCCGGTGAGACGGTGTATGTCAGCTTCTACCTCAAGGACTTCACCCTCATGCGGTCGGTGGTGTTCACCTGCGGCAAGCTGAGTGGCGGACTCTATGCCAATGGCGACGAGACCGAAACCGTCGATATTGACATCAACACCTCCCGTGCGACGAAGCTGAACTACTTCCTGTCCAATGTGTCCATCCTGACCGCGCAGGAGAACAGGACCATCGTCTGCTACGGCGACTCCATCACCGCCCAGGACTGGCCCGACGACCTGCAGCTCCGCTGTGCCCGCAAGGGCTTCAACCGCACGGCGATTATCCGCCGCGCCGCCAGCGGAACCCGCATCCTCCGCGAGTATTCCTGCCTGACATACGAGAGCTACGGCCTGATGGGTAGTCGTCGTTTCCAGCATGAGGTGCCCACCGACGGTGCAGACGCGGTCATCATCCAGCAGGGTATCAACGACATTATCCACCCGGTGGGGGAGGAGGTCAATATCTTCCGCCCCATGAGCGACCTGCCTACGGTGGAGGAGCTGATCGACGGGCTGAAAACCTACATCGCCCAGGCGCGGGAGATGGGGCTGAAGGTCTACGTGGGCACGCTGATCCCCATGGGCGGCTGGCGCACGGATGCGCCCTTCCGCCAGGAGATGCGCCATGCGTACAATGATTTCATCCGCACGACCGACCTGATCGACGGCTGCATTGACTTTGACGCAGCCCTGCGCGATCCGGACAGGCCTGACTGGTTCCTGCCGGAATATGACTCCGGCGACCATCTGCACCCGTCGAAGAAGGGTTACGAGCGCATGGCGGCGGAGGTGCCGGAGGAGCTGCTGAGATGAAAAAGATCCTGCATTATTTCAAGCACGAGGTCGTCCTGACCGTCGCGCTGATCGCCGCCCTTGCTTCCTTCCTGCTGGTGCCGCCGGGAGCGCATACCCTCGCGGGCATCGACACGACAACCCTGCTGATGTTATTCTCCCTGATGACCATCGTGGCGGGCTTCCGGCACATGGGCGCGTTTGACAAGCTGGCAGGCGCAGTGACGAGCCGCATCCACACTTTGCGCGGCCTCGCCATGACGCTGACCACGGCCTGCTTCCTGCTGGCGATGGTCGCCACCAACGATGTGGCGCTGATCACCCTGGTGCCATTCACCCTGCTGCTGATGCAGAGCGCGAAGATTCAGCACCTCACCCTGACCGTGGTGCTGGAAACCATCGCCGCCAACCTGGGCAGCATGGTCACGCCCATCGGCAACCCGCAGAATCTGTACCTGTACTCCTCCGGCAAGCTGGATGCGCTGGCCTTTCCAGCGCTGACCTGGCCCTATGCGGCGCTGGCTTTTGCGATGCTGATGGCCTGCTGCCTGCTGATTCCCGCGGAGAAGATCGCCTCGTCCGCCGCCTCTGAGGAGCGGCTGCCTACCCGCAAGCTCTGGCTGTACGCGGCGCTGGCGGTGATCGCGCTGCTGGCGCTGATGGAGGTCATCCCTGCGTGGGCGCTGGCCGTCGTGGTGGCTGTGGCGGTGTTCGCGGCGGACAGGCAGGTGCTGAAGCAGGTGGATTACACGCTGCTGGCGACCTTTGTGTGCTTCTTTGTGTTCGTGGCGTCGGTGAAGGCCTACGCGCCCATCTCCGCCTGGCTGGAGGGGCTGATGGCGGCTTCGCCGCTGGTGACGAGCATGCTTGCCAGCCAGGTCATCAGCAACGTGCCGGCATGTCTGCTGCTCTCGCCCTTCACGGGGGATACCTCTGCGCTGATGCTGGGCGTCAACCTGGGCGGCCTGGGTACGCTGGTGGCCTCCCTGGCGAGCCTCATCTCCTTCCGCCTGTACGGCGCGGCGCCTGGGGCGAAGAAGGGCCTCTTCATGGGCGTGTTCACCGCGCTGAACGTGCTTTTCCTGGCAGCGATGCTGCTGCTGGCATGGGCGCTGGGTGCGATTTGACAAAACGAATACAAAAAATGCAAGCTGGCACAGGTAAAATTGCATTTTTACGGTACTTCGCTTGCAAAAATGGCGGAAATCCGATATAATGTCTGTCATGCGAGCCATGGGCGTGCTATGTGCTCAAAGGCATTACAGAGATCAGGAGTAACCGCCATGCAGGATATGCAGGATATGATCGACCGGCTGAACCAGTCGGGCAAGCGCCTTTCGAAGGGTCACCGGAAGATTGCGCAGTATATTGTTGAGCACTACGACAAGGCCGTGTTCATGACCGCCAGCAAGCTGGGCGAGAGCGTGGGCGTGAGCGAATCCACCGTGGTGCGCTTTGCCTCTGCGATGGGATACGAGGGCTACCCTCAGCTGCAGCGAAGCCTGCAGGAGCTGGTCAGCCACCGCCTTACCGCCAATCAGCGCTTTGAGATGTCCACGGAGATCGATCCCCGTGAGGCGCTGAACGTGGTGCTCAAGAGCGACGTGCAGAACCTGCGCGCCACCATGGAGCAGATGGACGAAACCGTCTTTGAGGACGTGGTGAACCGCCTCCTCTCCGCCCGGGCGATTTATGTCATGGGCCTGCGCTCTGCGGCCCCGCTGGCACAGTTCATGGGCTATTACCTCAACTACATTTTTGACAATGTGCACCTGGTGTCCTCCGGTGCGACGGACGTGTTCGAGGAGATCTCCAAGCTGAAGGAAAACGACGTCCTGGTGGGCATCTCCTTCCCCCGGTATTCCAGCCGCACGCTGGAGGCTATGCGCTTTGCCAAGCGCTGCGGCGCCCAGGTGGTGGCCATCACCGACGGCCCCATGTCCCCTCTGGCGGACATGGCTGACGCGACCCTCACCGCCCGTACGGACATGGCGTCCTTCGTGGACAGCCTGGCTGCCCCGCTGTCGCTGATCAACGCGCTGCTGGTGGCCCTGGGATTGCACCGCAAGGAGGCGCTGAAGGAGCACTTCCGCCAGCTGGAATCCATCTGGGAGACCTACGAGGTGTATCTGGAGGAAACAAATCGAAATGCATAACATCCTCATCATCGGCGGCGGCGCGGCCGGCATGATGGCAGCGATTTTCGCGGCCCGGACCGGCGGCAATGTGACGTTGCTGGAGCGCAATGAGAAACTGGGCAAGAAGGTGTACATCACCGGCAAGGGCCGCTGCAACGTCACCAACGACTGCACGCTGGACGAGTTCATGCGGGAGGTGCCGCGCAATCCGCGGTTCCTGTACTCGGCACTTTCCTACTTCGGCCCCCAGCACATGATGGAGCTGCTGGAGGACGGCGGCTGCCCCGTGGTCGTGCAGCGCGGACGGCGCGTTTTCCCCGCCACGGAGAAGGCCTCTGACGTCACCCGCACGCTGGAGAAGCTCATGCGGGAACTCGGTGTACGCATCGTCTACGGCGCACGGGTGAAGGAAATCCGCACCGAGGACGGCGCAGTCGCCGGCGTGGAGCTGATGGATGGCCGTATCCTTGACGGCGACCGGGTGATCATCGCCACGGGCGGACTGTCCTGCCCGCTGACCGGCTCCACCGGCGACGGCTACCGCATGGCGGAAAGCCTCGGCCATGCCGTCACGCCCCGGAGCGCGGTGCTCTCCGCCATTGAGACAGTGGAGACCTGGCCCGGCGAGCTGATGGGCCTGAGCCTGCGCAACGTCACCCTGACGATGAAGAAGGGCAAGAAGACCCTGTATTCCGAGCTGGGCGAGATGCTGTTCACCCACTTCGGCGTGTCCGGGCCGCTGGTGCTGACCGCAAGCTGCCATCTGCCGGACAACCTGGCGGATGCGCAGGTCACGCTGAACCTGAAGCCCGGCCTCACCCGCGAGCAGCTGGATGCGCGCTTGCAGCGGGACTTCGACGACAACAGCCGCAAGATGCTGCGCAGCGTCCTGCCGGGTCTGCTGCCCGCCCGCCTGGCGGAGCTGTTCCCTGCCCTGTGCGGCGTGGACGGCGACAAGGTCTGCGCGCAGATCACCCGCGAGGAGCGGGAGATCATTGCCGACAAGGTGCAAAACCTGCCCCTGACACTCAAGAAGCTGGCCCCCATCGAGGAGGCCATCGTCACCCGCGGCGGCGTGAGCGTGAAGGAGATCGACCCCTCCACCATGGAGAGCAAGCTGGTTTCCGGCCTGTACTTCGCGGGCGAGGTGATCGACGTGGACGCGCACACCGGCGGCTACAATCTGCAGATTGCCTGGGCAACCGGCGCGCTGGCGGGTACCTGCGCGGCGGAGGAGCCGTTTATCTGAGGATTTCGCGTCTGCGGACGCGACCAAAGGGCTTTCCGATCGCCCTTTGGAAACCTTCGGGGAAGTACCATTTGTTTATAACGACAAATTAGGGAGATTAACGACTTGAACTACATTGTGGTGGACCTGGAATGGAATCAGCCGATGTCCTTTGACTCGCATGTGTACCGCGAGGTGGGGGACAGGCTGATCTTTGAGATGATTCAGATCGGCGCGGTGAAGGTCGGGGAGAACTTCGAGGTGGTGGATTCCATCTCCATCCCGATCAGGCCGACGCATTATGTGAAGATCCATCCCCGCATCCGCAAGATCACCCAGCTGGGCGCGGAGGAGCTGGCGGACGCACCCCAGTTCCTGGAGGCGATGGATCAGTTTGCGGCCTGGTGCGGCGAGGATTACACGCTGCTCACCTGGGGCTGCGACGACGTGAGCGTGCTGAAGCAGAACATGGATTTCTTCGGCTGCAAGGTCGAACTTCCCCCGCTGTGCGACATCCAGCGGCTGTTCTCCGACGTGCACAAGTGCAAGGAACGCAAGGGCCTCAAGGCGGCCATGGAAATGCTGAACATCCAGCCCGACGAGAGCCGCTACTTCCACAATGCCCTGCACGACGCCTACTACACCGCGCTGGTGTTCGCGACCCTGCCCAACCCGCAGGACGTGCTCAAGTACCCCCAGCAGCCCAAGCTGCTCATCCACTCTGACAAGCGCCAGCGTCAGGACGGCCAGCACTTTGACACCGTCCGCGAGGCCTTCGACAGCGAGTTTGCCCATGTGCTGCGCTGCCCCGTCTGCGGCAAGAAGGTCACCCTGGACGAGGGAGGCTATGTGCGCCAGACGGCGGATAAGTACATCGGCCTGGCCAAGTGCAGTCACCACGGGCTGCTGCTGATCCGCGTGCGGCTGCGTCCCCAGCAGGGCGGCGGCCTTAACATGAGCATGACGCTGGCCAAGGCGGCTCCCAGCAACCGGGCCTACGTCAACACCAAGCGCGTGCAGATGCTCCAGCGCGACGCGGAATACGAGCAGGAGCATGGCCATCCCCGCGACCTGGACAAGGAGCTGCGGATGGTGGAGAGAAGCTCCATGCCCTTTGAGGATTGAGCGTTTCGCCTCTGCAGAGGCGACCAAAGGGCTTTCCGTCATCCAACATCGCTTGAAGCTTTGCCTTCGGCAACTCCCCACCGGGGAGCCGCTTTGGCACGATGCCCTTTGGAAACCTTCGGGGTGCACCTTACACTCCATGCCCTTCGAAGATTGAATTGAATGAAAAAGGTCGTCCGTCCCATAAGCTGAGGGGACGGACGGCCTTTTTGTGAAAGAAAAGACTTTGGTGACAAAAGGCGCAAAATGTGATAAAATATCTCTACTGCGATGCAACAATTGAACAGGAGGTGCTGCGATGAAGATCGTTTGCGGCAATTACATACTGGAAGCGGAGAAAGGCATGCCGGTCATGCAGTGCCTCCGCGCGCTTCAGGTGGATATGCAAGGCGTGCTGGCCATCCAGCAGGGCGGACGCGTGCTGGAGTTGACGGACGTCATCACCCGCGAAGGCGAAATCCGCCCGCTGACCCTCGCGGACGAGGAGGGCCGACGCATCTATGAGCGCTCGCTGCGGTTTGTGGCGCTGCTGGCCTTCCGGCGGCTGATGCCGGGGCGACAGGTGCGCATTGAGTACAGCGTGGGCGGCGGCGTGTATCTGCATACCCCGGGGCACGAATTGACGGGGGATGATGTGGACGCCATTCGCACGGAGATGCAGAGCATTGTGGAGGCTGACCTGCCCTTTGACAAGCGGGAGTGGTCGCTGGATGATGCGATTGCCTACTTCGAGGAAGACGGACAGCCCGACAAGGTGGAGCTGCTGAAACGGCGACCCGTGCCGTTTATGAATCTGTATGAGTGCGGCGGCATGCATGAATACTTCTATGGCGCGATGGCTCCCTCCACTGGTTATGTGCAGGTATTCGGCGTACAGCATCTGCCGGGGCGGGGGATGGCCATCCTAACTGCCGACCCGGAGAATCCTGCCCGGCACGCGGTCTACATCGACCGGCCCAAGCATATGCGGGTCTTCGGGCAGAGTGAGAAGTGGTGCGCCATCCTGGGCGTGCAGAACGCCCCTGACATCCATCAGATGCTGGAACAGCGCAAGTTCCGCGCCTTTATCCGCATCAACGAGGCCCTGCACGACAAGGCCATCGCCGACATTGCGGAAACCATCGCCGAGAAGGGCAGCCGTCTCATCCTGATTGCGGGGCCGTCCTCCTCCGGCAAGACAACGACCACCGGCCGCCTGGCCATCCACCTGCGGGTGCTGGGCCTGGAGCCGGTGATGATCTCCCTGGACGACTACTATATCGACCGCGCCGACCTTCCTGTGGAGCCAGACGGCTCGGTGGATCTGGAGGCCCTGCACACCATTGACGTGCCCCTGTTCCGGAACCACATGCAGCGCCTGATGGACGGCGAAACCGTCGAGATCCCCCGGTACTCCTTCCACACCGGCAGCCGCATGGAAAAGGGAGTGCCGCTGCAGCTGAAGCCCGGTCAGCCGGTGCTGGTAGAGGGCATCCACGGGCTGAACCCTGCGCTCAGCGAGGGCATTGACGACGCCCTCATTCACCGCATTTTCGTCAGTGCGCTGACCTGCCTGAACTTGGATGACCACAACCGCATCCGCACCACGGATGTGCGGCTGCTGCGGCGGATCGTGCGGGACAATCAGTTCCGCTCCACCCCGCCGGAGGAGACCCTCGCCATGTGGCCCAGCGTCCGCAGGGGCGAGGAAACCTGGATTTTCCCCCACCAGGAGAGGGCCGACAGCATGATCAACACCGCGCTGCACTACGAGCTGCCGGTGCTGGGGCATTACGCCTACGCCCTGCTGAAGGCCATCCCGCCGGAGAGCCCCCATTACCTGACCGCGCGTCGCCTGGTGAAGATGCTCAACTACTTCCCGGACATCCCCGAAACCGTGCTGGAGGAAGTGCCGCCGCTGAGTTTGCTGCGGGAGTTCATCGGCGGATGCACGATTGAGAAAGAAGGATAAGCATGTTCAAGCTGGAAATTCTGGAGAAGTACTGGCTGCCCGGTCAGCCGGAGGAAACGGATCTTTGCTTGCACGGCGAGGTGCGGATACAGATTGGAGAGGACGTGCTGCAGGATCATGTATGCCTGAGCGCATCGGCGATCAACCTGCTGCGCACGCTGACGGAGGATCGTGGGCTGGATCCCTATGCCGAGGTGCTGGCGGGAACGGGACATTCCATGTTCACCATTTCCTATGACCTGCCCAAGGTGGACATTAGCGGCGCTCCCTGTGGCATCGACTGGTTTGTCAACCATGACGGGGAGGATGTGATCCTTCAACTTCAGCATGGCCCGGAGGTGACGGTGCCGCTGGCGGAATACCGCGCTGAAGTGCTGCATTTCTGCGACGAGGCGGAGGCCTTCTATGAGGCAAGCAAGCCCAAGGTGCTGCCGGAAGACAATATTCATACGGATGGCTATCTCACCATGCGCAAGGAATGGCGTTGGCGGCGAGAGGCAGAAAATGTGTGAAATTCGCTTCAACCCCTTGCAAATTCTGCAATCCTCGGCTATAATAGACCGTAACGTTCACTTGGATGGGGACGGCAAGGCAGCGCGCCTTCAGCGAGTCAGGGGTTGGTGAAAGCCTGACAGGATAGTGCGCCTTTCCAGGTCAGGATATGGCCGGATTGCAGATCACCCCGGAGTGAGGTTGTCTGAATGAAGTAGGACGGCCCGGGCGCTCCCGATACAGGGCAAGCAAAGCGATGCTTTGCGATGAGTGGGCGGCTCTGCCGTCAAACTTGGGTGGTACCGCGGATTAAATCAGCCGAATGGCTGTCATCCGTCCCAGTATTTGCTGGGGCGGACTTTTTACATTTCGGCCCCGAAGGTTTCCAAAGGGCGAACGGAAAGCCCTTTGGTCGCGTCCGCAGACGCGAAATCCCTTTGAACAGACTTATAAGGTTTGTAAAAGGGGTTCTGTCCGAACATTTCAGGAGGGAACACACATGTACAAGAAAGTAGCAACCGACATGAACTTCCCGGTGCGCGAGAAGGAGATCGCTGCGCTGTGGAAGCAGAACGACGTGATCCGCCGTTCCTTTGGTCACCGTAAGGACGGCGAGACCTTCACCTTCTACGATGGCCCGCCGACGGCCAACGGCAAGCCCCACATCGGTCACATCGAGACCCGCGTCATCAAGGATCTCTTCCCCCGCTTCCATACCATGAAGGGCAAGAACGTCCTGCGCAAGGCCGGCTGGGATACCCACGGTCTGCCCGTTGAGCTGGAGGTCGAGAAGATCCTCGGTCTGGACGGCAAGCCCCAGATCGAGAAGTACGGCATCGAGCCCTTCATCGGCGAGTGCAAGAAGTCCGTCTGGAAGTACCTGCACGACTGGGAGGAGATGTCCGACCAGGTCGGCTACTGGGTCGACATGGAGCACCCCTACATCACCTACCATGACGATTACATCGAGTCCGAGTGGTGGAGCCTCAAGACCATCCATGAGAAGGGCCTGCTGTACCAGGGCCACAAGATCGTGCCCTACTGCCCCCGCTGCGGTACCGCGCTGTCCTCCCACGAGGTGGCGCAGGGCTACAAGCTGGTGAAGGAAGTTTCCGCCTATGTGCGCTTCAAGGTCGCGGGTGAGGAGAATACCTACCTGCTGGCCTGGACCACCACCCCCTGGACGTTGCCCTCCAACCTGGCGCTGTGCGTCAACCCCACGGATACCTACGCCAGGTTCAAGGCGGAGGACGGCAAAACCTACATCATGGCCAAGGCACTGATCGAAGCCTGCTTCCCCGGTCAGGCCGTCGAGGTCATCGAGGAGATGCCCGGCAACGCTCTGTGCGGCATGCACTACGAGCCCCTGTTCGACTTCGCCAAGGGTAAGGTCGATAAGGACGCATGGTTCGTCGTGGCGGACAACTACGTCACCATGACCGACGGTACCGGCATCGTGCATATTGCCCCCGCTTTCGGTGAGGACGATAACCGCGTCTGCCGCGAGAACAACGTGCCCTTTGTCAACTTCGTGGACAATCAGGGCTGCCTGACTGCCGACACCAAGTGGCCCGGCGTGTTCGTGAAGAAGGCCGATCCCATGATCCTGGAGGATCTGAAGGAGGCCGGCCTGCTCTTCAAGCCCCAGCCCTTCGAGCATGACTATCCTTTCTGCTGGCGCTGCGATACGCCTCTGCTGTACTACGCCCGTCCCACCTGGTTCATCGAGATGACCAAGGTGCGCGACCAGTTGGTTGCCAACAACCGCACCATCAACTGGATGCCCGAGAACATCAAGGAAGGCCGCATGGGCACCTGGCTGGAGAACGTCCACGACTGGGGCCTCTCCCGCGAGCGCTACTGGGGCACTCCTCTGCCCGTGTGGCAGTGCGGCTGCGGTCACATGCACGTCATCGGCTCCCGCGCCGAGCTGCGCGAGATGGCCGTCACCGATCCGGGCGAAAACATCGAGCTGCACCGTCCCTTCATCGACGAGGTAAAGCTCCGCTGCGAAAAGTGCGGCGGCGAAATGCAGCGCGTCAAGGAAGTCATCGACTGCTGGTACGATTCCGGCTCCATGCCCTTCGCCCAGTGGCACTATCCCTTCGAGAACAAGGAGATGTTCGAGAAGAACTTCCCCGCCAACTTCATCTCCGAGGCCATTGACCAGACCCGCGGCTGGTTCTACACCCTGGAGGCCATCAGCACGCTGCTGTTTGACCGCGCTCCCTTCAAGAACTGCATCGTCATGGGTCACGTTCAGGATGCTGAGGGCCGCAAGATGTCCAAGCACCTGGGCAATGTCGTGAACCCCTTCGAGGCC
>SVGL01000045.1 GCA_015056325.1 Clostridiales bacterium
GGGAGGACGGCACGGTCATCCTCAAGGCGGTCAACCCGACGGACAACGCCATCCCGGCGGACGTCACGCTGCCCGATGGCCTCACCGGCGAAGTCGCGGCGACCATCCTCACCGGCCATCCGGAGGACGTGAACTCCATCGCAGCGCCGGACAAGGTGGCGCCCGTCACCCGCGTGGGCCGGGTCGTAAACGGTCAGCTCAACTGGACGTTTGACCCCTGGAGCGTGAACGTCCTGATGATTAAGGCTGAATAACAGCAGCGCTCACCGCACAACGCCCGGTCTTCCTTAAGCTGCAGCGGCGTGACGCCGAAGGGGAGCGCCGCACAAGCACCACATCAAGCCATGGTGGCGCGACACCGCACAGGGCTGCTCCACCTTCTTTCTCGCTCCCGAGAAAGAAGCAAAGAGGGCCAGAGGGGGTGCCATAATTCTGCCCCGTGTATGGCGCCCTCTCTGAACTCCCCCCGTCTCTCTGCGCCACACTCGCCCGCCGTCCCACTCCTTTGCAACGGCCTCGCAGGGGCGCAATGCAGATGTACCCCACTTTTCTGGCAGGTGCGCCGCTCCCCTGCACGGTCTCGCGGCGCTATAGCCTGTCACAACCTTCATGTCAGCACACATCAACGAGAAAGAAACACGAAAACAAAAGCTGCACCCCATCACGGGATGCAGCTCTTTTGTATTGCCAATGTCCGAAACCTCATAGCCCGCGCTGTGAGAGCGCGGAAAGGATCGAATTACTCCATGACCTCAGTGAGCATCAGGAAGGTCAGGCCCTGGCCGTAGGCAGTGGCCTCCAGGGGAATGGTGCGGTAGAAGTCCTTGGTCATGCCCATGGGAGTTCCGTAGGACACGCCGCCGACGATGCCGTCCTCACCCACCTGGGCGATGACGCCGGCGAGAGCCTTCTGGGCAGCCTCTTCGCAGCCGGGCAGCAGGCCCAGGCGCACACCCTTGAGCAGACCGTAGGCAATGGCCGCGCTGGCAGAAGTTTCGAGGTAGCTGTCGTCATAGTCCAGCAGGGTGTGCCACAGACCGCTCTCCTTGTCCTGGAGCTCGACCAGCTTCAGGCACTGCTCCTTCCAGGCAGCCAGGATGAAGCGGGTGACACAGTCATTCGTATCCTCATCCTGCTGGATCCACTCCACGAAGTCCACCGCGCCGCAGGTGAACCAGGAATTTCCGCGGGCCCAGAAGGCCTCGCCGAAGTGGTGACGGCCCAGGAAGCTGAAGCCATGGAACCATAGACCGGTCTTCTGGCTGTGAAGATACTTGATGTGCAGCAGGAACTGATACTTGGCCTCCTCGCGCCAATCCTTGCGGTTCAGCGCCATGCCCGCGCGGTACAGGAACAGCACGGTCATGAACAGAGTGTCGTCCCAAATTTGACCTTCGTTCACGTCATGGGTGGTGATGTGCTGGAAGCCGCCCTCCTCCGTGCGGGGCAGGCCGGTCATGACCCAGTTCGCCCAATCCTCGATCAGGGGACGGTACGTTTCGTCTCCGGTCTCCTCGTAGAGCATGGTCATGGTCAGCATGGGGGCGGTGGTGTTGATGTTGCGCACCGGCAGTCCGCGCTCGATGTGCTGGGCATACCAGGCCTTGATATCCTCCAGATCGCTCTGGCTGCGGGTCTTCAGGTACACCTTCATCATCGCGTACATGGCAACGCCCTGAGGCCATTCCCAGGTGGAGAGATTCATGTGATCCTCGGGGTTGCCGGCGCCGCCCTGACGGGTGGCATACAGGCGGCTCATGACCAGCTTGGCGATCTCATTGTAATTCATGTTTCATTCCTCCGTATATGGTGGTGGATGATGTCAGTATAGCAGATTTGTCGAGGAAAGACAAGGGAGGGGCGCTGCCCCTCCACCCCGCGAAGGGTCTTCGACCCTCTCGACACCCTTCTCGCGGTGGAGCCGGATTGGCCTTTGGAGGTGTGCGCGCGTGCAGGCTGCGCATTGGTGGTGTTGAGCGTCCGGCCGCTCATCGGCCGGGCTATGGAGTTGCGCGCAGGTACAGCTTTGCTGCGTGAGCTTTGGCTCGGATCTGTGAATAAGTTCACAGAGTCCTCGCGTCGCGCACAGTTGACTTCACATGCATTGTAGTGAGAGGCGGCCCCCTCCTGCGGAGGGGTACGGGATAGTCATTGAACAAGGGGCACTCGTCAAGGCTCCCCTGCGTAGGGGAGCTGTCGCCGTCAGGCGACTGAGGGGTTCACGCATCAGTTCCTGCTTACCCCAGCTTCAGCACCATATCAAAGTGCATCTGCTTGGTTTCCTTGACGCGGGTCCGGGACATGTAGCACACCTTGAGGATGTTGCCGCATTCGCTCTTCTCCAGGAAGAATTCCGGGGCCTTGGCGTCCAGGGCAACGGTCAGGCCGGGCAGCAGCCACTTGTCCGCAGAAATCTCGGCGGACGCACATACACCGGGGTATTCGATCTCGAAGTACAGCTTCACGTCGCGGTTGACGCGGAAGTCCACATCCAGGGTCAGGTGTTCGCGGTCGCACACGCCGTCAAAGAGCACGGTATGCATGTGCTGCATGTCTCCGTCGGGGGCGGAGCGCAGCACCTTGATGGTGCCCAGACCCTTTCCCCCCCGCCAGAAGACCACCAGCGGGTGCAGCTGATAGCTGGGGTTCTCGCTGCCGGAGAGCGCGCCGGTCATCAGATCAGGGCTGATCCAGGCGGTAGCGGTGCACAGGGCGTCGTTGTTTTCCGGATCCTCGCGCTCGCTGAGCTCGCGGAACTGGCGACGGATGGTGACGTCCTCCTTGGGCTCAGTCAGGCCCTTTTCAACTTCCGGCGGCAGGTTGATCGCGCCAAAGACCATCAGCGTGTTGCTGTTGGTTTCCGCCGTCACAGGATGCAGGGGGAACTTCTCCTCGCCCAGCGCCCAGTAGAGCATCGCATGGAAATTGGTATGCACGCCCATCTCCAGCTCATACGCGCGGGAGTAGGGACCGCAGAAGTTCATCATGGCAGGGTTGTAGAAGATCATCATGTCCTGCCAGATGCCGCTTTCCAGAATCTCGCCCAGCTCACGCAGGCGTTCGTTGGAACCATATCGTCCCCAGAAGCCCAGGGTAGCCAGATCCACGCCGCAGTAGGTAGGAGAATTGTACTCCGCCGCACCGTGGTACTGCAGGTACTTCTCCACCATCATTTCGGCGTATTCAACGGCGTAGTCGCGCCATTCCTTCACATCAAAGCGCACGCCGAAGTAATCCAGCAGGAACACATGCATGCACTGGATGTTGGTGTTCAGCGGGCTGAAGCGGGTCTTGCTGCGGACGATGGCGCCTTCCATGCCGATGCGGCTGGAATGCTCGATGATGCGGATGCACTCTTCGCTCAGCTTGTCGGCGTAGTGCTCCAGGAGCATCGCATAGCACATCAGCACAAATTCGCGGCTGTTGGGCTCGTAATTCGTCCAGACAATGGGCTGGGTCTCCACGGTGGAGAGGTTCAGGTGCTGCTCGATAGCTGCGGCATGCTCCGCCAAAGCAGGATCATCCTGGAGGCGCAGGCGGAAAGCGTCCACCATGCGCTCATAGAACACGTCCATGTAGTAGCGGCCATACAGACCCAGGCGCTCGTAGTCCAGCACGCCTTCCGGGCAGGCGGGACGGGTCTGCTTGTCAAAGCAGCCGTGGAAGATCTCCTTGGGGATGTCGTACTGGGTGGCAGCGACGGCCTTGATGATGGCCTCCACCTCTTCCACACAGCCGGGCTCCTCCAGCAGCATCAGGCCCAGGGCGTAGTACATCGTGCCGCGGGCGGAATAATGGGGCTTGCCGTCCACCATGCGGCCCATCAGGTGAGCCTGCGGGTCATACCCCGGACGGATCATGTCCATGGCCTCGTTCACAAGGATCTGACCTTCCTTGCTCAAGCCGTTGTAGAAGGTGCTGGGCATATGCATTTCCTCCTTATTCATTCGCCCCAAGGGCAGGGTCGTTCTGGTCGAACTTGAACACGAAGCCGCAGAAGATCACCGTCACCACCGCGACCATCACGCCTGAAAGCAGGAACAGCGGCCGGATGCCGATCCAGTCCGCCAGCATGCCGCCCAGGTAGGACGAAATAAGGATGCTGGCCACGTTCTGGATGGTGGCGGAGAGAGTCTGCACGGAGGTCTTGAGCTGCGGCGCGACCATCCTGCTCAGCAGGAGCGCAAAGGTCACCGTCTCCAGGATGTTGATGAAGTTGCCGCAGTAGACGACGAAGAGCGTCGTCGTGCCGGTGGCGAAGAAGCAGACGATCCAGCGGACAGCGGTGATCGCGCCGAGGATAAAGAGCATCAGCCGGGGACCGAGCTTGCGCAGGAATTTGTCCGCCATGAACAGGAAGGGGATCTCGATCGCCGCAGCGACGGACAGCATCGTGCCATACAGCTGATTGGAGCCGCCCATATCATCGGTAAAATAAATGCCGAAGTAGGAACGGCACAGATTCGTGAACACATTGATCAGGATCTGGAACAGGATCAGCATCAGGATGGGCTTGGACTTGAACAGCACCATCGGGGAGATCTTCTTGCCCTCGCTCTTGCGGTTGTGCCCCTTCATCCGAGGCAGGAGGGAGATCAGCAGGATGTTGAGCAGGCAGATGGCGCTATATAAGATGAAGGTTTTCTCCACGCCTTTTTCCTGGGCGGAAACAACGCCCACCAGGCTCATCATCAGCGCGTAGCCCACCGCTCCCATCATGCGGATGGGGCCGTAGGGCTTGCCCGACTGCTCGGAGTATTCCACCGACAGCGTGGTATTCAGCGGATGCTGGAAGTTGCGGAAGATCGCGTAGCCGGTGTAGATCAGCAATATATAGATGAAGTTTTTGTTCAGCAGGATCAGCGGATAGAGCAGCGCGCTCATGAGCACCATGCCCTGCAGCACGCGGTTCTTGGATTTCGCGCTGTCCGTCAGCACGCCGAAGACCGGCTGGAACACCAGCGCTACCAGGCTTGCCGTGCCGGTGATGGTGCCGATCATCGTCTTTGTGAAGCCGATGCTGTTCAGGTGGATCTGAAAGTAGCTGTTCGTGGTATCCATCATAAAGAAGGCGGCGTTGAACAGCAGGAAAGCCAGGTACGGCGGGAAGGTTTTTCTCTCCTTGGCAGCCATGCGGATGCATCTCCTTTGCGCAGGATCGTTCGCGATCAATTTATGAGCAACTTTTGATAATATTATCATGTAAAGCACTTTCATGTCAATAGAGGCAAAACAGAAAAAACGTTTTCGGACGGTCGGGATGCTCCGATTTATGAAGTTTTTGCACAATCCAACCCATTTCTCGTTGGCAACTTCCCCCATATCGCCCATTTTGAACATCCTGGCAAAAATTGGTTTCAATTTTCCAAGATGCGTTTTTCAGCCGCAAAAATAGAAAAAACGGCTAACTTTTGAACAATTTACTCATTTTTCACTTGACAAATACCTCATAACACGTTATATTTATTAATAGCTAAGTTGTACGTGAACCCGCCGCGGAGGTGCGGCAGTTTTTGCGTCCCCATTCGGTTCCTGCAACACCCGTTTCCACTGGCAGCAGGCACTCCTCTCCGGAAGGCTGCCGCCGTAACATAACAAAGGAGGAATCCTGCGATGACTGCCATCCCCACCAAGGCGCCCAAGCCGACCCTGGGTCAACGCATGAAGCGTCTGGCCAAGCAGTACTGGAAGTACCGTTACCTGATGATGCTGCTCATTCCCAGCATTGCGATGCTGATCATTTTCAAGTACATCCCCATGTACGGCGTCACCATCGCGTTCAAGAACTTCAAGCTCCGTCAGGGCATCCTGGGCAGCCCCTGGGTTGGCTTCGACGTCTTCAAGAAGGTTTTCTCCATGCCCGTTTTCTGGACGGCATTCCAGAACACCGCCATCCTGGGCGTAATGAATCTGCTCGTCGGCTTCCCGCTGCCCATTCTGCTGGCGCTGCTGCTCAATGAAATCCACAACGAGCGCTACAAGAAGGTGCTGCAGACCGTCTCCTATCTGCCCCACTTCGTCAGCTGGATCACCCTGTCCGGCCTGTTCATCCAGCTGCTGTCCCCCTCCACCGGCCCCGTGGCGGCCCTGTTCCGCCTCATCGGCGCCGAGCCGTACTACTTCATGGGCGAGGTCAAAACCTTCCGCTGGGTGCTGGTGGTCACCAACGCCTGGAAGGGCATCGGCTGGGGCTCCATCGTGTACCTGGCTGCCCTGGCGGGCGTGGATCAGGAAATGTATGAGGCGGCGCTGATCGACGGCGCCAACCGCTTCCAGCGCGTGCTGTACATCACCCTGCCCTCCATCATGCCCACCGTGACCATCATGCTGATCCTGCGCGCCGGCTCCGTCCTGAGCGACAACTTCGATCAGATCTACAACATGTCCAACGCAGCGATGTACAAGGTGGCCAACGTCCTTGGCGTATACACGTATGAGCTGGGCCTGAAAAACATGAAGTATTCCGAGTCCACCGCCGTATCCCTGTTCCTGACAGTGATCAACTTCGCTCTGGTCATGCTGACCAACGCGGTGTCCAAGCGCGTGAACGACTACGGCATCTGGTAAGAAAGGAGGAGAGGAATCATGAGTAAGAACACTCCCGCTAACGGCCGCATGAAGATCAAGCGCGGCATGGGCGAGCGTATCTTCGATGTCGCCAACTGCGTATTCCTGGGCCTTCTGTGCTTCACCTTCATCTACCCCTTCTGGTATCTGTTCGCCGTATCCATCGCTGACGCCGGCAAGCAGGCCATGTCCCGCATCTACTTCCTGCCCACCTACTTCTCCCTGGATTCCTACAAGAACGTCCTGTCCTCCATCTATGTGTGGTACGGCTTCCTGTGGTCCATCATCCGTACGGTGCTGGGCACTGCCATCGCGCTGGTCGTGGGCTATCATTACGCCTACGCCCTCTCCAAGCGTTACCTGCCCAACCGCGGCTTCTGGACCACCATCCTGATCATCACCATGTTCTTCTCCGGCGGCCTGGTGCCCGAATATCTGCTGGTGAAGGATCTGGGCCTGCGCAATACCATCTGGTCCCTGGTGCTGCCCGGCGCCATTTCCGCCTACAACATCACCATCATGCGCAACTTCCTGATGTCAATGCCTGAATCCCTGGAAGAATCCGCCCGCATCGACGGCGCAAACGACCTGATCATCCTCTACAAGATCCTCTTCCCCCTGTCCTTGCCCATCATCGCCACCGTCGGTCTGTGGACGGCCGTGGGCCACTGGAATGCCTGGTTTGACTCCATGATTTACATCACCGATCCCGAAAAGCAGGTGCTGCAGGTGACGCTGCGCCGCATCGTGCTGGAAGGCTCCAACCAGATGGTCTCCCAGTTCGGCGAGGAAATCGGCACCAAGCAGACCAGCGAAACCATCAAAGCCGCTGTGACCATGGTGACCGCTCTGCCCATCCTGATGGTTTACCCCTTCATCCAGAAGTACTTCGTCAAGGGCGTCATGGTTGGCTCTCTCAAGGGCTAAGCGCACCGCTCCCCAAGCGGACAGAAGTCCCCCCATCCCTGTTCAAAAGCGCCGAGTGCGCTTGAGAAAAAATAAAAGGAGGAAACCCAAATGAAGAAGATCCTGGCCCTGGTTCTCATGCTGGCCCTGGCTCTGTCCATCGTTCCCGCCAACGCGGAAACCGACTGGCATGCCAAGGAAAAGTACACCCTCAACTGGACCCAGTACTACGTGACTCCTTCCGCTGAAGATGCTATCACCATCAAGTATCTGGAAGACAAGTTCAACGTGGACATCAACGTTCTGCCCATCGAGGACAGCAACTTCATGGAAGTGCTGAACACCTACATCGTTGGCGGCGACATCCCGGACGTTATGCGTCTGAAGGATCCCTCCGTGTTCACCACCTATGTGGATCAGGACGTGCTGGGCGCTATCGACATGGATCTGGTGAAGGAATATCATCCTTCCTACTACAAGTCCATGACCGAGTACGAGAATGGCCTGTACCTGACCTACGGTTCCGTGGACGGCACCCAGTATGGTCTGCCCGCCATCTCCGGCGGCAACCTGTTCCATCTGCCCGTGGTCTATAACAAGACCTGGATGGAGAACGTGGGCGTCACCGAGGCCCCCAAGACCCTGGACGAGCTGCACACCCTGATGCAGAAGTTCACCTTCGAAGATCCCGATAAGGACGGCGTGCAGGATACCTACGGCCTGTCCTCTGACGGTATGCGCAACGTGTTCGGCGCTTACGGCATCAACCCCGGCGCTGCTGACGGCCGCACCGACCACTCCGCTTTCCAGGTCATCGATGGCCAGCTGGAGTACGTCGCGACCCACGCCCGCTACAAGGAAGCTCTGAAGACCCTCCACGCCTGGTACGAGGAAGGCCTGATTGATCCCGAGTTCATCACCGGCGAAAACACCGGCGGTTACTGGGCCATCTCCCACTCCTTCGTCAACAACCGCATCGGCATGACCGTCCGCGGCAACTACTACCACTGGACTCCCACTGGCGAATACCAGATCATGAACGAGGCCGGCGAGTGGATCGACTGCGAGCCCGGCGCCGTTGCCAAGGAATTCGAAGCTGCCAACCCCGATCAGAAGCTGATCCTGGGCGATCCCGTTGAAGGCCCCTACGGCGCTGGCGTGAAGTCCTGGAACCTGCTGGCTCAGATCTACGCCTTCTCTCCCGATCTGACCGAAGACACCGATAAGTTCATCCGCGTGCTGGCCATCATGGAAGAAATGACCAAGGGTCGTTCCATCCAGGATGCCGATACCATCGAAGAGTACCTGATCGCCACCCGCGGCGAAGAGGGCAAGTGGTGGTACTGGATCGACAAGGAAGCCAAGGAATGGGCTGCTACCACCCTGTACAACGAGACCTTCCCCCTGGATGCTCCTGTGAACGAGTTCGGCCGCGAAGAGTACGGCCCCACCACTCCCGATCCCCAGGTCGGCGCTGGCGCTCGTTGGGCTTACAGCCTGGGCTACGACAAGAAGGGCATCTCTTCCATCATGCAGTTCTCTCTGCCCATCATGGCTGAATACCAGACCAACCTGACCAACCTGAAGGACAACTGGATGGTGAACTTCATCTCCGGCGAAAAGGACATCGACGCTGATTGGGATGCCTACATCGCTGAGATGAACGCCTCCGGTCTGGAAGCCATGGTTCAGGAAGCCCGCGATTACTACGCCGCTTCCACCAAGTAATTGCATACGTTACAAGCGCGTAATGTAAAGTGATTCGCCGCGCCTCTGCTCCGCAAGGAGCGGGGGCGTGGTTTTTAATTTTACCCAAGAATTTATCAAAATTTCATCATAAATACTTGCAACTTGCTCCGTTTTATGATATGATGTGAGTGCTGGAAAAGGTTCGTTTTCTCCGCAGGGGTGGAGAGGTTTCATCCATATCCTATCACGAAAGCATATATCGCAGCTTACCGTTTTTGCGCTGCAGCTGCGCGGCCAAAATATAAAAAAGGAGCAAAACAATGCCTCTGTGTAACATGCGGGATCTCTTGAACGAAGCGCGAAAGGGCGGCTACGCGGTGGGTTCCTTCAGCGTGGCAAACCTGGAGTGCGTGATGGGCGTCATTGCCGCAGCAGAAGAAATACGCGCGCCGATCATCATTCAGTGTGCGGAGACGCGGCTGAAGCACACACCATTGTCCATGCTGGGGCCGCTGATGGTTGCCGCGGCCAAGGCAGCCAGCGTTCCTGTGGCGGTGCACCTGGATCATGGCTCGACTCTTCCCTGTGTGGAGGAGGCGCTCCGATTAGGCTTCACCTCCGTGATGTTTGACGGTTCGCATCTGCCTATCGAGGAGAATCTGGCCTCTGTGCGCAAGGTCGTGGAGATGGCCAAGGCCACCGGTGCCTGTGTGGAGGCGGAGGTCGGTCGTGTGGGCCGCGGCGAGGACGGCAGCGATTCTCCCACGGTCGCGGCTTCCCTGGAGGACTGCTTCCTGATGGATCAGACCGGCCTGGATGCGCTGGCGGTGGGTATCGGCAACGCTCACGGCCTCTATGCCGCCACCCCGGAGCTGCGCTACGACATCCTGGAGCAGCTCACCGGCAAGCTGAACGCCCATTTGGTGCTCCACGGTGGTACAGGCCTCACGGACGAGCAGTTCGTGAAGCTCATCAGCCTCGGCATGCGCAAGATCAACATCGCCACCGACATCTTCCGCGCCGCTGCCATGGCCCCCCACGGCGATGACATCTTCTCCAACATCACCAGCAGCGCCGCTGCTGTGAAGGCAATCACGCAAAAGTACATCGCGCTCTTTGGCAGCGCGGGAAAGGCGGAATAACCATGGTCAAGTTCGATGCATCCAGACCGCTGGATGTGATCCCCGTCGGCCGCGTCGCGATCGACTTCAACCCGACGGACTACTACAAGCCCCTGTCGGAGAGCGAGAACTTCAACAAGTACCTGGGCGGCTCCCCTGCCAACATCGCGGTGGGCATGGCGCGCCTGGGCCGCAAGGTCGGCTTCCTGGGCAAGGTCAGCGATGACCAGTTCGGCGACTTCGTGACCAACTACTTCGTCAAGGAAGGCATCGACGTCAGCCACATCACCCGCTGCCAGAATGGCGAAAAGCTGGGCCTGACCTTCACCGAGATCCTCTCCCCCACCCAGTCCTCCATCCTCATGTATCGGGAGGGCGTGGCCGACCTGATGCTCCACCCCGACGATGTGGATCTGGAATACATCGCCTCCGCCAAGGCGCTGCTGATCTCCGGCACCAGCCTGTGCACCAGCCCCACCCGCGAGGCCGCGCTGAAGGCCCTGATCCTGGCCAAGAAGGCCGGCACCATAGTCATCTTCGATGCGGACTACCGCGCTTACACCTGGAAGAACATGGACGAGATCGCCGTGTACACCTCCATGGTGGCAGAGCAGAGCGACATGATCCTGGGCTCCCGCGAGGAGTTCGACCTGATGGAGCGCCTGCTGGGCCTGGACGGCACCGACGAAGCCTCCGCCAAGTACTGGCATCAAAAGGGCGTCGAGCTCCTGGTCATCAAGCATGGCAAGGCCGGCTCCCACGCCTACTCCGTGAGCGACGGCAACTGGAACGTGAAGCCCTTCCCCGTGAACGCCCTGAAGGGCTTCGGCGGCGGCGACGGCTACGCCAGCTCCTTCCTCCACGGCCTGCTGATGGGCAAGCCGCTGAACGAGGCCCTCGAGATGGGCAGCGCCAGCGCCGCCATGCTGGTCGCCAGCCACGCCTGCAGCAAGGATATGCCCACTGAGGACGCCCTTTTCGCCTTCATCGCCGAAAAGAAAGCTACATGCGGCGAGGTCGTGACTTCGTTGTAATGCGGAATTCGGAATGCGGAATTCGGAATTGAGAGTGTGCGCACCTTCTTTTCC
>SVGL01000046.1 GCA_015056325.1 Clostridiales bacterium
CCATGCCGTCGTTCTCAGCGTAGATGATGTTGAAGTCTTCCTTGGAGTTGATGACGGCCTCGACGATCTTCTTCGCTTCGGCTTCGTCCCAGGTAGCGGTCTGCTGCACGACGATGGACCAGTTGTCGTTGGCGGCAACCTGAGCGTCCAGCGCGCCGGTACGGCCGATCTGAGCGTCAGAACCCATAGCGCCCTGGATGTGGATGATCTTGTACTCGGGCAGATTCTGGGCGATCAGCCATTCCACGGCCAGCTTGCCCTGGTTCGCCATGTCGGACACGACGGCAGCCGCGTACAGCTCTTCGTCACAGTCGATCATACGGTCGAACAGGAACACGGGGATGCCATTTTCCTGGGCGGAAGCCAGCACGGCGTCCCAACCAGTGGTCTCAGCGGCGGAGATCAGCAGGTAATCCACGCCATCGGTGATGAACTGCTGAGCGGCGGAGAGCTGCTCATCGTTCTTCAGGCTGTAGAAGGTCTTGGCGACGTAGCCGTTCTCGGCGGAGAAGACAGCCTCGAAGTCCTTCACGTTGGCCTCACGGTAGCCGGACTCGGACGGGGGGTTGTTCACGATGCCCACGGTGACCTCAGCCGCGGCAACGCCGATGGTCATGATGCAGACCATCATCAGAGCAACGAACAGACGAGCAAACTTTTTCATGTGTCAACCTCCTCAATTTTGTCCACATCTCTCTGTGTGGATCTTCTGTATTCATTATATACTGAAATGGTGTGGAAAACATTCGAATTCTTTTTGCGGGGATAGTAAACATTTTTGAGTTTTTTTCTGTATGGATCAAGGACTGATAATTTCTTTTGATTTCTGAAAGAATTTTTAGAAATATACAATCTTCTTCCATTTCATGCTATAATCAATGCAGAGGTGGACATGTATGAATCAAAGAAGAAATACAAACCGAACGATCAAGCAGCAGGTGGAGAAGCTGCTGGTGACCATCCTGCCTGTGCTGGGAATTATTATCGTGCTGCTGATCGTGACGCTGTTTTCCATCAGCTCGCGCTATGCGTCGGTGTTGCTCAATGCCAATACGGCGGCTGATTTCAACAAGGAATTCAAGACGGTGCTGGATTCAGGCATGTACAACCATGTGATCCGCCCCCGCAGCACGGCGTCTATGGATGACCTGCCCATGGACGTCCTGGACGATGCGGTGGATGTGCTGCGCCGCCTGGAAAGCACCACCACGCTCAATGATAACCGCTGGCGCATCCAAAGCATGCTGGATATGTGCGAAAACCTGCGCCGGTATATGCAGGACATTGCCCTGGAGGAATCCTACGATCAGCGGATGAACCTGCTGGAGCGCAACATCCGCGGCGAGACCGGCCTGACCATGCTGATCGAAACCTACATGCATGACTACATTGGCGATGAGGTGCGGGAGCTGGCCCGCATCCAGGGGCAGATCAAAGCGCAGGTGATGGTGCTGTCCACAGTGATCGTGGCAGCTGTCGTGGTGCTCAGTACGGCGATCGTGCTGTATTCCGTGCGGGTGACGCGGCGCATTACTGAGCCCATCGGTGTGCTCAGCCGCAAGGCCCAGCAGTTCGGCAGCGGTGACTTTACGCCCACGCCGGTGGAAACCCACATCACCGAGCTGCAGACCCTGGACACCGGCTTCAACGACATGGCCCGCCGCGTGGACGCTCTGATGACCAAGCAGGTGGAGGATCAGCGCTCGCTGCACCGCGCTGAGCTGGAGCTGCTTCAGGCACAGATCAACCCGCATTTTCTGTACAATACGCTGGATTCCATTGCCATCCTGGCGGAGAGCGACCGTGGGGAAGACGTTGTGACCATGGTGACCAGCCTCTCGACCTTCTTCCGAAACTCCCTCAACAAGGGCGAGGATGTGCTGACCCTGGGCGCCGAGTGCTCCCAGGTGACCAGCTATCTGGAGATTCAGCAGATCCGCTATTCGGATATTCTGCGGTATGAGATCAGCGTGCCGCAGGAGCTGATGGACTGCATGGTGCCCAAGCTGATCCTGCAGCCGCTGGTGGAAAATGCGCTGTATCACGGCATCAAGAACCGCCGCGGCATGGGCCTGATCACGGTGACGGGCGAGGAGCGGGACGGCAAGCTGCTCCTGAAGGTGACGGACAACGGCGCCGGTATGGACGAGGAGCAGGTGCGCGAGTTGCAAGCCGGCATCTATGAGGACAAGCACACCGGTCTGGGGCTGGTGAACGTGCACAAGCGCATCCGGTTGTATTGCGACGGGAGCCCTGCTGGCAGTGAGCCTTATGGCTTGTCCTTTAAGAGCTGCGTGGGCAAGGGAACCACCGTGTCGGTGCTGCTGCCCATGAAGCGCAACCTGGGTGAAAAGGAGGCTGAATGTGCATGAAGCTGCGCAGGATGATTTCTCTTCTTATGCTGCTCTGTTTGCTGGGCGGCTGCGCTGCGCCCTCTGCTGCCCCCTCCGATGAGAAATATGACAGCCTGATTGTGGTGGGGTTCTCCCAGGTCGGTGCGGAGAGCGACTGGCGCAATGCCAATACCCGCAGCATGCAGCAGGCGCTGTCCGCGGAGAATGGCTTCCGCCTCATCATCGATGACGCCCAGCAGAAAAAGGAGCGGCAGATCACGGCTATCCGCAACTTTATCCACCAGGGCGTTGACTACATTGTCCTCGCCCCTACCACCGAGGATGGCTGGGATACCGTGCTGGCGGAGGCCAAGGCGGCAGACATCCCCGTGATCATCATCGACCGCATGATCGACAGCTCCCTGGCCACTGGATATGCCGGGGATGATCTCTTCACCTGCTGGATCGGCTCGGATTTCCAGCGTCAGGGCAATGCCGCCGTGCAGTGGCTGGAGCAGCAATTCGGGGATCAGCCCCTGCGAATCGTCCACCTGCAGGGCAACTATGGCTCCTCTGCGCAGGTGGGGCGCTCCGCCAGCCTGGATGCAGGCCTGGCCCGCAATCCCAACTGGACGCTGGCAGCCCGGGACAGCGGCGATTTTACCCAAGCAAAAGGCCAGGAGCTTGTGGAAGCTTACCTGGCCCAGGGGATCGACTTCGATGTAATCATCGCGGAAAATGACAACATGGCTTACGGCGCCATCGACGCACTGAAGAACGCTGGCCTCACGCCCGGCAGAGATGTGACCATCGTCTCCTTTGACGCCAACCGCAAGGCGCTTGAGATGGTCATGAGCGGTGAGATCAATTATGATGTGGAGTGCAATCCGCTGCATGGCCCGCGGGTGCAGGCCGTCATCGAGCAGCTGGAACGCGGAGAAACCCCGCCGCGCTTCACCTTTGTGGAGGAAACGGCTTTTGATGCAGCCTGCCTCACGCAGGAGATCATCGACAGCCGGGGTTACTGATCGCCCTGGGTGCGGATGCGGTATTCCTTGGGGGTTGTGCCCTCCAGCTTGCGGAAAACGTGGCTGAAGTAATTCGGCTCGTTGTATCCGATCTCCATGGCGATGGTGGACAGCTTCATGTTGGTGGTGGTCAGCAGCTCCTTTGCCCGCTCGATTCGCATGGCGGTCAGATAGTTGATGAAGGAGCGTCCCAGCGTCTGGGAGAAGATGGTGCTGAAATGCGCTGCGCTCAGCCCCACATACTTGGCCACGCTGATGAGGGAAATGTTGGGATCACAGAAATTCTCAGCCACGTATTTTTCAGCTTTGCTGATGACGTGGCTGTATTTCATTGTGCTGAGGTTTTCTTCCCGCAGCGCCACGGAGCGCTGCAGCAGATCAATGGCTGCCTGCCGGAAAGCCGGAAGGCTCCCGGAGGCCGACATTACGTCATATTCCGCGCTCAGGCGGGTCGCGGCATCCTTCATGTCCAGCTCCGGGGATGCCTTGACAACCAGCAGCGCCGTCATTTTCAGGAGATCAATCAGCGCGTAATAGCGCATCAGGGTGCTGTTGAAACGGCTGCCCTCAGGGCTGTCCAGGGCTTCATCCACCAGGGCGGGAACATCGGCGGGGGAAGCCTGCTGAAGCTTGTGCTGGAACTGCGCGCCGAAGGGGTCGCCCAGCTCAATGATCTGCGCGGCGATCTGCGCGGCGTCGCTGGCGTCCACCACTTGTCCGGCAGCAACACCGCAGACCTTCCGCAGCAGGTCAGATGCTGTCCGGTAGGACTGGCAAACAGCGCTCAGCCGCTGCACCGGTTGCCCTACCACGGTGGTGATGGACGGGCAGAATTCCCGCAGCTCGTGGCGGATGATGGCGATGAACTGATACACATTCTCGCTCAGGGCGTCCTGATCCCGCCCGTCGCACAGGACGGTGAGCATGCTGGCTTCGTTGAAATAGTACAGCGGACTGTCCAGCCGCTCCATCAAATTCCGCACGGAAATCTGCAGGAGGCGGTAATCCAGCTCCTCCGGGCCAAAGGAGAACAGCACCAGCTGATAGCAGGGCTTGACGACATCCAGCTTCAGGGTATGGGCGCGCTCCAGCAAAGTGCTGGTATGTAATCCGCCGTAGAGCATCTGCTGCATGAAATGCTGGCGCAGGGCGTGCTGCACCTCGTCATCATCATAGCCCTGGGATGAGATGCGCTGCTGCTTGTCTGCGTCGATGCGGCGGGCCATTTCCTCAATGCTTTTCGTCAGCTCCGGCGGACGGATCGGCTTGAGGAGATACTGATCCACGCCAAGGCTGATGGCCTTCTGTGCGGATTCAAAATCTCCGTATCCGCTGATAATGACGATCTTCAGCCAGGGCATCATGGTCTTGGCATGGCGGATCAGCTCGAAACCGTCCAGAAAGGGCATGCGGATATCAGTCAGGACAATGTCCGGCATCAGATCCTGCATCATGGACAGGGCCATCTCGCCGTCGGATGCTTCGCCGCAAAGCGCATAGGGGCCCTGCATGTTCTCGATGACGTTGCGGATGCTCTGCCGGATCAGCAGCTCATCCTCCACCACGAATATCTGGTACATGGAATCCTCCTGTAGATCAATCCCGAAGACGGCGTCCGGGGAACTGTTGTATGATGATCTCAAGCGTACGATATATTGATATGATACCATATCGTGCAGCCTGTTTCAAGCGGAACAAAAGGAATCGCTATGTCTGGGCATCAATCAGAGGGGGCTTTTGCTTGGTATTCCCGGCTGTACAGCGAAGCAGCTGCCCCTGATCATTGCATGAAAGTTGGAAACTTGTTTGACTATTTCGGCTTCCTGCGATACAATATAACCAAAGACCGTGCGGCATCCATGCTTGCGCAATCAGCGGCAGAAAAAGGTGGGACGCAATGACTCCTGTGAAAATCATTTTCTTTGATATTGACGGCACACTGGTCAACCCGAAGACCGGGCATATTTCTGACAACACCCTCCTCGCTTTGACCCGTTTGAGGGAGCGCGGAATCAAAATCTGTATTTCCACTGGCAGAGCGCCCTCGGAGGTTCCGGATTTCGGACCGCTGAAGTTTGATGCATACTGCACCTACAATGGTTCGCTCTGCTACGCAAACAACGAAATTCTCCACAGCAATCCCATTGCCCCGGCGGACGTAGCCCAGGTGCTGAAAAATGCTGCCGGAATCGGCCGGCCGGTATCCGTAGCTGTGCGGAATCGACTGGCGGCCAATGGCTGGGATCCCGATCTGGCGGATTACTACCGCCTGGCAAAGCTTGAACTGACGGTCGCGCCGGATTTTGACGCTGCCTGCCAGGAAAATGTGTATCAGATCCTGATCGGCTGTCGGGAAGCTGAGCACGCAGCCCTGATCCAAGGGGCACACGGGGTCAAGATCGCTGTATCCTGGGACCGGGCGGTCGATGTGATTCCGGCATCCAGCGGCAAAGGCACCGCCATTGCCAAGGTTCTTGCCCACTTCGGGCTGGAGGCGTCACAGGCGATGGCCTTTGGCGACAGTCAGAATGACCTGGATATGTTCAAGGCAGTGGGCGTCGGCGTGGCCATGGGTAATGCCACTTCACAGCTGAAGGCCGTGGCAGACGATGTGTGCGGTGCTGTATCCGACGACGGAATCTACCATTACTGCTTGGAGCACGGCCTGATCGGGTAATCCCGTCCGGAAGGACTCATCATGATACATGTTTGATAAAACGAAACAGGAGGAATCATTCGATGTTCTACAAGAATGCCAGAATCTTTTGCGGAGACTTTTCCTTCCATGATGGCGCATTTGAGGTCGTTGACGGAAAGTTCGGCCAGATCCTGCCAGATGCTGTCCCCGAAGACGCCATCGATCTGCAGGGCGCTACCGTCATTCCTGGCTTGATCGATGTACACAGCCATGGCAATTCCGGCGCGGACTTCTCCGATGGCGATTATGAAGGCCTCAAGGCCATGGCGGCTTATTACGCCAAGGTCGGCGTGACCTCCTTTGCACCTGCCTCCATGACCCTGCCCTATGAGACCCTTGCGGCGGCCTTTGCAAATGCAAAGCGATTGACGGAGGAGGCTCCGGCGGGTCTGTCCGTGCTGCGCGGCATCCAGATGGAGGGCCCCTATTTCTCCTACAAGAAGCGCGGCGCGCAGAATCCTGACTATTTGAAGGAGCCGGATTTTGCGGGCTTCAAGGCTCTGCAGGAGGGCTGCGGCGGATTGATCCGGATTGTAGACGTCGCCCCGGAGCTGCCCGGCGCGGAGGAATTTGTGAAGCAGGCAAAGGATGTGTGCACGGTGTCCATCGCTCACACCGATGCGGATTACAATCAGGCCAAGGCGGCCATCGACGCCGGCGCTACCCATCTGACCCATCTGTACAACGCGATGCCGGCGATTCACCACCGGAATCCCGGCGTCATCCCGGCGGCAGCTGAGAATGCCAACGTCCGGGCAGAGCTGATCTGCGACGGCCTGCATGCCCATCCTGCCATGGTGCGCTTTGCCTTCAACATCTTCGGCGGTGAGCGGATGGTGCTGGTATCTGACTCCGGCCGCTGTTGCGGCATGCCCAACGGCAGCAAGTTTGAGCTGGGCGGTCAGGATGCCTGGCTGGTGGACGGCGTGGCCCGTCTGGCGGACGGCACGATTGCCTGCTCCGCCACGAATCTCTACGATTGTATGGTCAACGCCATCCGCTTTGGCATCGCGCAGGAGGATGCGATCCGCGCGGCAAGTTACAACCCTGCCTGCGCCATCGGGGCGGATGCCCTGGTGGGTTCCATCGAGACGGGCAAGGTGGCGGATTTCCTCGTCTGTTCTGGGGATTATACCAGCCGCCGCGTCTTCATGGCCGGTCAGGAGCTGTAAGCACAAAAATTGCGCCCTTCGGTATATCCGAAGGGCGCAATGCGCAATGCATTATTTTTCGTTCTTGTAGATTTCCTTGAAGTAGCGGTAGGTATCCACCTTCAGCTCACCGCAGGCAGCCTCGTCGCAGGCGATGATTCCATCGGGATGGAGCTGCAGTGCAGAGATGGTCCAGGCGTGATCCACGCCGCCTTCCACGCAGTGGCGCAGCGCACGGGCCTTGTTGTGGCCGCTGATGAGCAGCAGCACCTGGCGGGAGTCACAGACCGTACCAACGCCCACGGACACCGCGGTCTTAGGTACCTTGTTGGGGTCGTTGTCGAAGAAGCGGGAATTGGCAATCAGGGTATCCTCGGTCAGGGCGCGCACGCCGGTGCGGGAGGTCAGAGAGGTGAAGGGCTCGTTGAAGGCGATGTGGCCATCCACGCCGCTGCCGCCCATGAACAGATCAATGCCGCCGCAGGCAGCGATCTTCTCCTCATACCGCTGGCACTCGGCTTCGGGATCGGCCGCCATGCCGTCGAGGATGTTGATGTTCTCCGCGGGAATATCAATGTAATCGAAGAAATTGTGGTGCATGAAGTACCAGTAGCTCTGGTCATGCTCCCGGGGCAGGCCGATGTATTCGTCCATGTTGAAGGTGATGACGTTCTTGAAGGAGACTTCGCCGGCCTTATTCATTTCGATGAGACGCTTGTAGACACCCAGCGGAGAAGAACCGGTGGGCAGACCCAGCACGAAGGGCCGGTCAGCCTTGTGGTTGTTGATGGCAGCCGCAATGTGCTGCGCAGCCCATTCACACATCGCATTGTAGTCGTTCTTAATGATCAGTTTCATGTCTATACCCCCTGTATTCATTTTGCGAAAAGCGATCATGTCTTCCACAGTTGGTTATATTATACACGTTATTCCGGCATTTGTCCATCATTCTTTACCGTTTGTTTATTATTTTCAGGTTTTGACATCTTGTCAAGGAGGCGTTGCTATGGAAAGCATTCTGGAGGCTGCGGTTGACTCATTGGAATCGGCGAGGGCTGCGATTGCCGGCGGAGCAGACCGGCTGGAGCTGTGCAGCGCGCTGGCGGTGGGTGGGTTGACGCCCTTTGCAGAGCTTTTGCAGCAGATCCGCGCGGAAAGCGATATTCCTGTCCGCTGCCTGATTCGCCCCCGGGGAGGCGATTTCCTCTATACCCGAGCGGAAATCCTGATGATGGCCGCTCAGATCAATCGTCTGCGGGAAATGGGGGCAGAGGGGTTTGTGATCGGCTGTCTGAATGCCGAGGGAGATCTGGATGCAACGGCCATGGAGCCTCTGCTGGTAGCAGCAAAGGGCGCCGGTCTGACCCTGCACCGGTGCATTGACGTATCCCGCGATCCCTGCAGAACCTATCTGGATGCCCGGGCGCTTGGATTTGATACCGTTCTGACCAGCGGTGCGGCAGGGAATTGCTTGGCCGGCATGGAGACCATCGGAAAACTGCTGCAGCTGAGGGATGCGAATCAGGGGCCGGAGGTGCTGATCGGCGCCGGCGTGAATGCAGGCGTCATTGCCGCCTTCAGGGCGGTCCTGCCCCAGGCGAGGGCCTTCCATATGAGCGGCAAAACGGAGATTGAGAGCGGCATGCGCTTCCGCCGGGAGGGCGTTCCCATGGGACTCCCGGGCTTGGATGAATGGCATATTCAGCAGACCAGCGCGGATAACATTCGTGCAGCGCGAGCTGTACTGGATGCATAACTCGGGCGCCAAAGGAGCGTGTCAGCGTTGATACGCTCCTTTGGCTAACCTCTATGCGCACGAACGGCCGCTTTATTCGCCTTTTTCAATGTAGCGGATGAGCTTTTGATCATACTTCGCTTTTTTGTACCATCCCACGCATATCATGATGAGGCCTGACAGAATCATCGTCGTTCGCCGTGCTGACGGCGGCGAAAACAGGCAAGATGCAACGATGCCAGTTCCTGCGCCGGTTAACATATCAATCAGCGATTTTTCGCGTCGGATTGCGCCGACTGCTCTTTCCCGGTCAATCGATTGCACCATCTTTGCATCCTCCTTCAGCAATGCATCAAGAGAGACGTCAAATCGGCGGCTGACCTCCACAAGAATCTGCAGATCGGGATAGGTTTTCCCGGTTTCACCTAATTAAGGATATAGGTGTCATGGTTTAGTCGATTTTCTCGACAAATCGGTAGTAGATTTCGATCTTCTGCGTCCGCTGGCCGCCTTCGCCCTTAACAGCTTCATGGATCACGATCTTTTCGATCAGCTCATTCAGCATTTCAGCAGTCAGTGCCGTCGGATTTACATAGCGCTTGATCATCTCCAGCCACTTTGCCGTATTCTCAGTGGTCTGGCGATCAGCTGCCAGTGCTTCCTTCAGCAGGGCGATCTGATCGGCGAGTGCCTGTTGCTCATCCTGGTATTTCTCGGACAGCATCGTGAAGTTGTATTCTGTGATGCGGCCAGATGACCAGTCTTCATACAGCTTCATGAACAGACGATCCACTTCGGCTTTGCGCTTTTCTGCTTTCGCAAGGGCTGCTGCCTGCTTTTTGCTCGCAGCGGCCTTTTCCTTGTCGCCAGCATTCAGCAGCTCCCGGTAGAGTATTGCTTCATCAATGGCGGCGCGCTGCGACCAGTATTGCAGTCGGGACAGAACATAGCTGTACAGCATGTCGTAGCGGACATAGTGTGCAGTACATTTGCCCTCAACCTTGGCGAATTGGCGGTAGGATGTGCAGTTGAAGTAGCTGTAGGGAGTTTTGTTGGCGCGGTTGGTACGTGAAAAGCGTGTGCGGATGTAGGAGGGGATGAAGTGCTTCCTTGTCGCTTCTGTCAGAATCATTCGTATATATCATACCAGATTAAGCCCATAAAGAAAAGAGAAAAATACGGATTCCCTTGATAACTGTACCTGTAGATGAACGCAAGTGCGCACTTCTATACAGGGTAAACCTGTAAGTGCGTTCTGCGAAGCGGATGGCATGCGGAACTTCGTTCCGGTCAAGAGGGCAAACCCTCTTGCGGCGTGAGCGCCTATCTTTTAGGATCATACACAATCGCGAAAAAAACGTTTATACCGACACATGTTTTAATAGTCCCGCGATCAACTTCGTGCCAACTTGGCACGAAGTTGATTTATGTTGATAGAGTTGGTAACTTCGCGCCAACTTGGCGCGAAGTGATGGTAAAGACTCTTAAGCAGGGAATAACCTTCTGACTGATGAGGGTTATCTGCAAGCTTTGACCCATCGTCCTCCTTGTGGAGCGTTTATCATTTGCCTGCCTCCGCCATTCGTGTTATAATCAAAAATAATTTTCCTCCCTGCAAACCAAATGCCCTTCTCATGTGTCTGTTAGTTGGAATCTGTAAAAGCGCTTATGCAGAGGAACTTCGAAGGGGAATGATGTCGTGGATGCTGTGACGTTTCAGGCTGAGGTCAAGCGGATCGAAAGGCTGATGTATCGCGTCGCCTGGTTATATCTTGGCAACAACCAGGATGTGGAGGACGCGGTGCAGGATGCAATCGTCAAAGCTTGGGAAAAGCGGGAGAGCCTTCGCCGCCAGGAGCAGTTCAAGCCCTGGCTGACGAGGATCCTCGTGAACCAATGGAATGTAATTTGTCAAGGGTAAATTTATCTTTTTTCTTGAAAAGATATAGTCAAAGCGCAATCAATCATTGTCCATAAAGCAATGACCGATTGCGCTTTTCAGCTTATTAATTGAAGTTAGCACGATCTGTTTG
>SVGL01000013.1 GCA_015056325.1 Clostridiales bacterium
CGCGAGTCCGAGCCTCGTCTACCGCTCCATTTTCTTCGCGGGTGTAGCTCAATGGCAGAGCTCCAGCCTTCCAAGCTGGCTACGCGGGTCCGATTCCCGTCACCCGCTCCATCTGCCATCCACCGCGTACGCGGTTTTGCGGTAGTAGCTCAGTTGGTAGAGCGCCACCTTGCCAAGGTGGAGGTCGCGAGTCCGAGCCTCGTCTACCGCTCCAGCAAGAGTCGTCGTTGGACGGCTCTTTTTTCTTTCATCAACAAACCCCGCCAGACGCTGATGTCTGGCGGGGTTGACTTATTTGTACGGTTGGCTTTGCATCCAGGCGTATACCTGCTTCGCAGCTTCATTTGGGGACAGGCGTGTGATGTCCAGTTTGTCAAAGGCGATATCCCCCAGGGCGTTGTGGGTGCGGAAATACGCATTGTACTCCCGGGAACCATTCAGCCAGCCCTCATCGGTGATGCCGCGCCCCTCGGTCATCCGGCGGCGGAGTTCGTCCGGCTCGCAGGTCAGGGCCAGGCATTTAACCTCCGAAAAAAACTGCCGGTGATAGGTGCCCTTGATGCAGTCCAGACCGCCGGCTATCGTCCATAGGATCGCAGTACCCTGCTGGTTGAGTGCGGCGGAAAAGCGGCAGATCGGCTCCAGCATGCCGGTGATGATCGCGCTGTCATCCGGGAGGTAGAACATGTCAGCGTCCAACACGGCGAAGTCCTGCTGCATGTGCGAGAGCGCAACGCCCGTTGTGGTCTTACCCACGCCGCTGCAGCCGGTCAGGAGCAGTAGCGGCCCGCGACGGTAGGGCCAGGAATGGCTGCATTCCGGGCAGGTGATGTGGGTTGCGGTGGCGGATTTGTTCCAACGGTTGCTGCCGCAATGGGGACAGATGCTGATCATCGGCAGACCTCCTCAGTGGGTAAAACTCTCTTTGTGATCGCGGATGTACTTGAAGATCTCCCCGGCAATGGGCGCTGCGGTGGAGCCGCCGCCTTCGCCGTCCACGATGTCCTCGACCACGACGCAGACCGCATAGGGCAGCTCCTCCGAGTCGATGTAACCGATGAAGAGGCCGTGGGTCACGGCGCGTCCATTACGGCTGGATTCCGCTGAACCGGTCTTGCCGCAGATGGTCAGCCCGTCCACCGACGCGCGGCTGCCGGTGCCGCCGGTGACCACAGCACGCATGTACTGCTGCAGCGTTGCGGCGGTGGCGGGTGACAGGGCGGTACGATAGACCTTCGGGCCGAAGGTGTCGCGCACGGCGCCAGCGGGCGTAGTGGCCTGGCGGAGGAGGGTGGGTTCCATCATCACGCCGTCATTGGCGATGGCAGAGGCGATGAGGCACAGGTGCATGGGCGTCGCGCCGATGGAGGACTGGCCAAAGCCGCTCATCGCCAACTCAAAATTGGTGCGGTTTGTAGTGGGGTAGGCGCTGTTCTCCACGACGAAATCCCGGAAGAGGAAGTTCGCGTTGAAGCCGAAGCCTTCCGCCGTTTTGCGAAGGGCAGCGTCGCCCATGTCCAGGGCCAGGAGAGCGTAAATGTTGTTGCAGCTCTTCATGAAGGCCTCACGCAGCGTCAGGGATTTGTGCACCGCGTTGCCATAATCGCGGATGGCCTGGCCGTCCACGTCGAGACCGCCGTTGCAGGTGATGTTCAGGGTGGTGACATTGGGGATGTTCTCCAGGGCTGCGGCGGTGGTGACCACCTTGAAGGTCGATCCCGGGGGATACAGGCTCTGGGTGGCGCGGTTCCAATAGACCTCGCTGCCGGCGGAGACGGAGGCTTTGTTCATCGGGTCGAAGGAGGGGAGGCTGACCTCCGCCACGACCTCGCCTGTCTTATAATTCATGACCACCGCTGCGCCGTTTTTGCCCTTGGTAAGGGGATTCAAGCTGAAATGGTAGGTGATGGCGGTACACAGCTCGCTGTCCAGGGTGAGGTGGACATCATCGCCATGACGGTTTTCACCGGAGAACAGGTCGTTGAAGCGCTCCATCAGGGAGGCCTTGAAGCCGTAGAGATAGGCGGTCTGAAAGCCCTCCACGCCGTTGGAAACCTGGCCTTCGCTGTCGCCGATGACATGCACGACGGCCCGGCGGGAGGCCTCATCAGGCTGGTACACGCGCTTGCCATCCTCTGTGCATGCCAGAAGGACGCCGTTGCGGTCATAAATGTTGCCGGCGGTGACCGTTGATTTCTGCTCGCGGACACGAGGGTTGCGCGCATAGGCGAACCAGCGGTTGCCGTAGGTGTTGATGGAGTATACGCCATAAACGGCCAGCAAAGCAAAAAGCCCGAATAAAAGGAGTGCCAGCATCTTAAAGCGGAAACGCTGCTGCTTCAAAGAATCACCTCTATCTATGGTGAGGGTATGGCGGAAGGGTAATGATCAGGCTCCGCAGTGGGGAGGCGGATCACCCCAGCGTGGCCAGGCGCATGTCTTCCTTGAGGTTATCCTCGTTCAGGGAGGCTACGCCCTGCAAAAGTCCGATCAGGCACAGGCTCGATACCAACGACGTGCCGCCGTAGGATACGAAGGGCATTGTTACGCCGGTCAGGGGGATGAGCTTCACGACGCCGCCGATGATCACGAAGGTCTGCAGGCCCAGCAGCACGGTGATGCCCATGGCCAGCAGCCCGTGGAAGGATGAGCGGGTCGCCATGGCGATGGTCGCGCCGCGCCAAATGAGGGCCACATACATCAGCAGCACGCAGCAGCCGAAGATCAGTCCGAATTGCTCGCAGATGACGGAGAAGATGAAGTCCGTGTGGTATACGGGGATGGTCTTGGGCGAGCCCAGGCCCAGTCCCACGCCGAAAAGTCCGCCGGAAGCAATGGCCATCAGGCTGTGGATGATCTGGTAGCCCGCGTTGTCGTAGTCGCTCCAGGGGTTCTGCCAGATGGCGACGCGCCGTTTGACGTGGGCAAACATGTGATAGCCCGCCACTGCCGCGCCGGCGCCGCCCGCCAGGCCGATGCCGGTCAGAGCAATGTTGCCGGTGGAGGCGTAGAAGAGGAAGATCGTGGTGAAGAAGTACAAAAGCGCCGTGCCCAGATCCTTCTGGAGCATCAGGATGCCAAGGCACCCCACGGAGAAGAATAGCCAGGGCATCATCCGCCGGTCCGCCATGAAGCGGGCCAGGGCGATCACCAGCACCAGCTTGACGATCTCGCTGGGCTGCACGGAGATTCCGCCGACGTAGAACCAGTTCTTCGCGCCGAAGGTTTCCTTGCCGATGACCAGCGGCAGCGCCAGTAGCGCCAGGGAGATGAGCATCATCGGCCAGATAACGAAGCGGAAGGAACGGATCAGCCGCACAATGTAGATGCAGATGACCATCGCGCCCAGGCCGATGAAGTAGTACACTGCCTGGGAGTAGGCGTAGGTTGGGTTTGTGTCGTAGAGGACGAGGATGCCCAGCGCGCACAGGAAGTTGGTCAGGGAAAGCAGCAGCTTGTCCGAGGGGAACAGCCTGGGCAGGAGCGTAGTGGCGAGCACATTGGCCATCGGCACGGCGAAGGCCAGCGCCAGGCCCTGCCACTTGAAATCCCGCAGGAAGAGCAGCAGGAATGCGCCGGAGAAGAAGATCGTGACCGCGCTGGACAGGGGCTTGCCCAGATCCTTATTGCGCATCGTCGTCACCTCCCTGCCACGGGTTGTTCACAGGCTGGAACGGGGGTGCATAGGGCGGCTGCACCGGGGGATTTTGAGGCTGATAAGGAGCCTGCTGATAAGGCGAATAGCTCTGCTGGGGCGGATAGGGCGGATACACCGGCGGAGGGGTCGGAGGAACGTAGGTCTCCCGGATGGGATAGTCATCCTCAGGGGAGAAGGACATGGGCTGAGCCTCCTTCACGTTCAGGCCGGCAAAGACGCCCAGCCGCAGAACGGCCTGGCCGATCTCCAGGGTGGAGCCGTGCTGCATGGGGCAGCGCTGGCTGTCCCGGCGGTTGGCCAGGAGCATGCCGTCCACCACGGCCTCGCAGCCCCGGCGTGGGTAGATGTAGAGGCCTTTGCCGTCCACGAAGGTAAAGTCGAGGTGCATGGTGGCCACCTCATCCACGGGGACAACCACATCGCAGGTGCGCAGATATCCCAGTACGCCCTCATGGGGCACAGGGATGACCTCGCCAGGCTTGAGCTGCTTGCTGCCCGCCTCCACGGTCAGGATGCCGATGGTGCCCGCATCCGGCAGCTGCTTAAGCCGACGGTGCTTGAGCTTGCGATCCTTGCTCAGCCAGGAAAAGGCGCGCCAGACAATCATTACACCCATCAGTGTGAAGAAGTAGCGCATGGCCAGGGCCAGCACCTCGTAAACCTTTGCGTCCGTGGGGATCACCTCCTTTGATGAAGCATGATGGGAAAACGGCCCTCCCGACGGACGAGAAGGCCGGAGATTGACTAACTAAAGGCTCCCTCCCCGAGGGAGCTGTCAGCGTGCTTGCTCGCTGACTGAGGGAGTTTACAACAGGCCCCTGAGCTCCAGGAACAGCTCGTCCAGATTCTCCTGCACGATTTCAGGGTCGCGCTCAACGGAGATCACCAGGTTCTCCGGGCGGAAGATGGTCTGGGCGGCGTCCAACAGCTCCTCGGGGGAGAGGTCATTCAGCTGGGCAGCCTGGGCGTCCAGGTCTGCGCGGGAGGCGTCTCCCGCCACCCAGGCCCAGCCGGCCAGCTCGTTCATTTCGCTGATGTTGTCCTGGGTCAGCGCGTGGCCGACGGTGAAGTGGCTGCGCACCTGCTCCAGGCGGATGGGGCGCACGTACACGCTCAGCCGGTGGAGGTATTTGAACACCTTGCGCAGGGATTCCACCAGCTTCTCCTGGCGCACGTCGTAGCGGATGACCAGCCGGTGAAACTGGCCCATCTCCTGGATGTAGCTCTCGATTTCAGCGACGAGGGCTTCTTCCTCCCGCAGGGTCTGGAAGAGGATGGAGTCGTCGTTGCCCGCAGTGATGGCGTCCACGATGCGGGCGGCCAGGGGGAAAACGTTGTCCTCGTCGATGTCAAATGCGATGTGCACCTGGGCCTGGCTGTCGGGGTCGGCGGAATCCACAATCAGATCGCTCTCCGCGTCGCGCATGCAGAAGCCCAGGGGGATGTGCTGGGCGAAGGGCGGCTCGCTGGTGTAGTTTTCAAGGCCCGCCAGCACCTCGATTGCGGTCTCCTCCATGCCGATGGAGAAGTTGCCCGTCAGCACCAGGCAGGCATTCTGCGGCTGGAAAACAAGGCGCTGCCAGTTCCAGATGGTTTCATTGTCCAGCTTGGCGATGGCCTCGGCGCTGCCCATCCGGGGGAAGACGCCCGCGGGGGTCTCACGCCAGGCGCGGTCCACCATTTCGTCGAAGTCCTCCTCCGCCTGCTCAATCTGGCGCAGGACGATCTCCTTCTCCTTTTCGATGTCCTCAGGGGACCAGAAATTCGGCGCAAAGAACTTTGTGAACAGCTCCAGCATGCCGTCAAAATACCGGGGCAGGCTGGTCAGGCGGAACACGATGGCTTCGGCGGTGGTCATGCCCTCCATGTCCGCACCGAAGCGGTTGAGCGTGCGCTGCAGCGACTCGTGGTTCAGATCTCCCACGCCGCGGAAGCACAGATGCTCCAGCAGGTGGCTGATGCCCTGGGTCTCCTCGGTCTCATAGATTGTCCCGGCGCGCAGGTACAGGCCCATCTCCACGCCATGAAGATAGGGGTTGTGCCAGCACAGGATGGTCATGCCATTGGACAGAACGTGTTCACGCACGGCGGACATGTGGATCAGCTCCCATTTGTATATTGCTTCTATTATAGCCCAAAAAGAAGAAGGATGCAAGCCCCGACCATCATCGGGAACTCGCATCCTGGGGATTTATCAAGTATGCCGCTTCTTCAGCACTTCCCACACGTCGCGCCATGCCACGCCCTGACTGTGCAGCAGCACCGCTAGGTGGTACAGCAGGTCGGCAGCCTCGCCAGCCAGTCCGTCCGCATCGCCCTTTATGGCGGCAATGACGGTCTCCGTGGCTTCTTCGCCGACCTTCTTGCAGATCTTTTCTGCGCCCTTGTCCAGCAGATAATTGGTATAGCTGCCGGGCTTGGGGTTCGCGGCGCGGTCGGCGATGGTGGCTTCGATCACGTCCATGATGCCAGCCGTGGCGGGCATGGCGCCGTCCACCACCGGGTTGTGGAAGCAGGTCTTCTTGCCCGTGTGGCAGGCCGGACCGATCTGCTCCACCTGCATGAGGATGGCGTCGCCATCGCAATCGTAGCTCAGGCGGATGAGCCGCTGGGTGTGGCCGCTGGTCTCGCCCTTGCGCCAGAGCTGCTGGCGGCTGCGGCTGTAATAGGTCGCGAAGCCGGATTCCAGCGTCAGGCGGAGGGATTCCTGATTCATCCAGGCCAGCATGAGCACCTCGCCGGTGGATGCGTCCTGGGCGATGGCGGGAATAAGGCCGGCCTCGTTCCACTTGAGGGAAGCCGGATCAAAGTCCGCCGCCACGAAGGCGGAGTTGGCTTCCATCTTCGCGTATTGCTCCGGGGTGACGATGGCTTTCAGTGTCTTCATGGCCTGAACATACTGGTTTTCGTAGCCGTAGAAAGTGTCCTGAGGCTGCAGCTGGAAGCCGAGGCTGATGTACAGCAGGATGGCCTTCCAGCTCCAGGGCTGGGTGTGGAGGTAGACGGGCAGGGCGTTGTCCTCCCGGCGGAAGAGCCGCAGCGCGGTCTGGCACAGCGCTTTGCCCAGCCCCTTTCGCTGATGCGCCGGGTGCACGGCCACCCAATGCAGCGCACGGGTACCTATGCCTCGGGGATCCTGTTCCCAGGCGATGGCGGTTCCTGCGACAGCCCCCTCCGCATCCACGGCGAAGAAGATGCGGTCTGTCAGCGTCTCATCTGCCAGGTAGCGTTGAATAAACTCAGCCTTAGCGTCAACCAGCGATGTCTGCTCGCCAACGGCGTACATCAAAGCGGCCCAGGCGTTTTCATCGCCGGGCTGATAGGTTCGGATGGCGTACCCCTCCGGGAGCTTCACCTCCATGGGCAGGATGCGGTCGCAGCGCATGATGATGTTGTAAAAGGGAATGGTGCGATCCAGCATGCGTTACTCCTCCTTTACAGCAGCTAGCGCCTCTTCCACGGTGAACGCGCCCTCATACATTGCGCGGCCGAGGATCGCGCCGGCGCAGCCTGCATTGCGGAGATTCCGCAGGTCGTCCAGGCAGCTTACGCCGCCGGAGCCGATGATATCCATGCCCGTAGCTTCGATCAGCCGCCGAGTGGCCTCCACATTGGGACCCTGCATCATGCCGTCGCGGCTCACGTCAGTGTAGATGATGGTGGTCACGCCCATGTCCTTCATGCGCAGGGCGAGATCAACCGCCGTCAGCGTGGAGGTCTCCACCCAGCCGCGGGTCGCCACGAGGCCGTTCTTTGCGTCGATGCCGACCGCGATCTTCCCGGGGAAGGCTTTGCAGGCTTCTTCGACCAGTGCGGGATTCTCCGCTGCAGCCGTGCCGATGATGCAGCGGCTGACGCCCGCCTCCACGCGCAAGGCGATATCCTCCATTGTACGCAATCCGCCGCCCAGCTCAACCCGGCCGTCGAAGGCTGCGACGACCTCGCGGATCAGCGGCAGATGGGCGGTCTTTCCCTCAAAGGCAGCGGTCAGGTCGACCAGATGCAGCCATTCTGCGCCGGCGGCGCGCCATTTCTTTGCCAATTCCACCGGGTTGCCGAAGACGGTCACGTCGTCGCGCTTGCCCTGACGCAGGCGCACGGCCTGCCCATCCAGCATGTCGATGGCGGGGTAGAGGATCATGAAAATTCCCTCCGGTCATTTTCAAATTCGGAATTCAGAATTCGGAATGCGGAATTGAGTTAGTCCAGCGCGCCTTTGGTGGACAGCACGCCCTGGATATTGGCGTCCACGCGCACCGCGTCCCGCAGCGCCAGGCCGAATGCCTTGAAAAGAGCCTCCATCTTGTGGTGATCGTTGCGGCCGGCAACGAGGTTCATGTGGACAGTGAGGCCCGCGTTGACGGTCACGGCGCGGAAGAATTCCTCCGCCAGCTGGGTATCCATTGTGCCGCACATGGGCGCGGTGAACTCAGCGCTCCAGGCGAGGTAGGGTCGCCCGCTGACGTCGATGGCGGCAAAGGCCAGGGCCTCATCCATGGGCATGTAGGCGCTGCCGACCCGGCGGATGCCGCAGCGGTTCCCCAGTGCCTCGCGGATGGCCTTGCCCAGGCAGATGCCTACGTCCTCCACGGTGTGGTGCGCGTCAACTGCGAGGTCGCCAGCGCACTTCAGCGCCAGGTCGATCTGGGCAAAGCGGCACAGTGCGTCCAGCATGTGATCGAAGAACCCCACGCCGGTGGCCAGCTCCGTCTTGCCGGAACCGTCGATGCAAAGCGTCAGGCGGATGTCGGTTTCCTTGGTCTGGCGGGAAAATACAGCGGTACGCATGGTATGTACTCCTTGTCGGTTGGTCGGCGATGCAGGTTTCCACCTCATCAGTCAGCGCAAGCGCTGACAGCTTCCCCTCAAGGGGAAGCCTTTATCAGGCCGCTGCAGTTACTTAATCTCCTTGCCAAAGCGAATGGCGACGGAATTGGCATGTGCGTCCAGCCCCTCTTCCTGGGCCAGGAGGATCACCTGATCGGCGACGCGCTCCAGCTCCGCGCGGGAGCAGCAGATCAGGCTGGACTTCTTCACAAAATCATCCACCGACAGGGGCGAGAAGAACCGCGCCGTGCCGGAGGTGGGGAGGACATGGTTGGGGCCGGCAAGGTAATCGCCCAGGGGCTCGGGGGAGTAGTGGCCCATGAAGATCGCGCCGGCGTTTTCGATCAGGGGGAGCAGGGCATAGGGGTCAGCCACGGACAGCTCGAGGTGCTCCGGGGCGATCTGGTTGGCGATGTCCGCGCAGTCGGCCATGGTCGGCGCGACCACGATGGTACCGTAGGCGCTCAGGCTCTGCTCCACTACTTCCTTGCGGGGCAGGAGGGCTGTCTGTCGGGTGAGTTCAGCGTCTACGGCGTCTGCGAGCATCGCGCTGTCGGTGACGAGGATGGCGGCAGCCAGGGGATCGTGCTCGGCCTGGCTCAGCAGGTCAGCGGCGACGTAACGGGGATCGGCGGTGTCATCCGCGATGACCAGCACCTCGCTGGGGCCAGCCACCATGTCGATGCCCACGTGGCCGAAGACCTCGCGCTTGGCGTTGGCAACGTAGATGTTGCCCGGGCCGGTGATCTTGTCTACCCGCGGGATGGATTCGGTGCCGAAGGCCAGTGCCGCCACGGCCTGCGCGCCGCCGATCTTGTAGATTTTGTCCACGCCCGCGATGTCCGCCGCGACGAGGGACAGGGGATAGCTGATGCTGCCGTCCCTGCCGGGCGGCGTGACCATGATGATCTCCTGCACGCCGGCAACCTTGGCAGGCAGCACGTTCATCAGCACGGAGGAGGGGTACGCCGCCGTGCCGCCGGGCACATATACGCCCACCCGCTTGAGGGGCGTGACTTTCTGGCCCAGGCTGATAGCTGCGTCAAAGTTGATCCAGGTGTTCTGCTTCTGCTTCTCGTGGAAGGCGGTGATACGGCGGGCGGCCTCGCGCATGGCTTCGAGCCATTCGGGGGAGGCGGCCTCGTAGGCTTTGTCGATTTCCTCGCGGGTGACGAGAACGTTATCCGCGTTGATATCCGCCTTATCGAAGCGGGCGGTGTACTCGAACAGGGCGGCGTCGCCTTCCTCGCGGACGCGGGCGACAATCTCCTTCACCCGGCGGGAGACTTCTTCATTTTGCAGCTGGGAGCGGTTCATCACGCGGGCCTTCAGAGCCTTGGCGTCGGCCATATTCAGAATCGGGATCATGTTCGTTCCCTCCATACATCAGTTGTTGAGCTTTGACACTTGGTCAGCGAGGCCATCGATGATCTCGCGGATGCGGTCGCGCTTGGTTTTCATGGAGACACGGTTGACTACCAGCCGGGCGGAGCACTCGCAGACCGTTTCCAGCACGGTGAGGCCGTTGGCCTTAAGGGTGGAGCCGCTCTCCACGATGTCCAGGATCACGTCGGAAAGGCCGATCACCGGGCCCAGCTCGACGGAGCCGTGCAGCTCGATGATCTCGATCGTCTGGCCCTTGGCGTCGTAGTAGCTGCGGGCTACATTCGGGTACTTGGTTGCTACGCGGAAGGTGGCGCGGGTGGCGCTTTGGTGCTGCTCGGCGTAGCCTGCGATGCAAAGACGGCAGCGGCCGAAGGTCAGGTCAAGCACCTCGTACAGCGGGCGACCGGATTCCAGCAGGGTGTCCTTGCCCACTACGCCGATGTCCGCAACACCATGATCAACGTAGGTTGGCACGTCGCTGGGCTTGACGAGGATGAAGCGCACGTTGTTTTTCTTGTCCCAAAGGACCAGCTGGCGGCCCGGATTGCGGGGCTCGGAGCAGTCGATGCCCAGCTGCTCCAGGAGCTCAAAGGCCTGCTCAGCGAGGCGGCCCTTGGCCAGCGCGAAGGTGATCATGGGCTGCATCACTGCACCGCCTTTCCGTATTGCTGGATGCCCGCTGCGGTGATGTACCCGCAGGACAGGGCGAGGTTCTCATCTACCCGTTGGCGGAGTTCCGTGGCGGACATGCCATACATCATCGCTACAGACACGCCTTGGGCACGCTTCTCCTGTGCCCAGGCGATGGCGGCTTCGCGGCAGCCGGGGTCGAAGGCCAGCGCCACATCCGGGATGGGGGCAGCGAAGGCGGCGCCCTGGCGCTCCAGAGCGATCATCAGCAGCTTCATGCTCAGCGCGAAGCCCGTTGCAGGGAGCGCGCGCCCGAACCTGGCAGGCAGCTCATCGTAACGTCCGCCGGAGAGCAGCGGCTGACCCAGCTCGGCAACAAGCCCGCGGAAGATGGTGCCGGAGTAATAATTCGCCTGATGGGCCATGCCCAGGTCGATGCTTACATATTGGTCGCAGCCGTATTCGGCCAGCATGACGAGGATCTGCCGCAGGTTGTCGATGGCAGCCACGCACAGAGGGTGTCGGGTGAGAGATTCTGCCTCATCCAGGACGGAGGCGTCGCCGTAGAGCCGGGGGAGGCGCATCAACCGCGCCGCCACGTCCGCAGAGACGTCCAGTTTGTCCAGATAGAGCTGCATGTCCAGGGCGTTTTTGCGCTCGATCATGCCGCGCAGGGCCGCGCTCTGCTCCTCGGTGAGGCCTGCCTCCTGCAGGAAGCCCGCCACAAATTGCGCCTGACCCAGTTCCAGCTGGAAGTCGAGCAAACCCGCGTCTTCACAGGCCTTCACCGCCAATGCGATGACCTCTGCGTCCGCCTCGGGGGAGGCTTCGCCCATCAGCTCCACGCCGCACTGGGTTTCCTCGCACAGGAGAGAGGCTGCGTCTGTCAGCGTCTTGGTAGCATTCTGCAGATAACACAGCCGCAGGGGAAGATGTGCATCCGCCAGACATCCGGCAGCCATGCGCGCCGCAGGGATGGTGGAGTCAGGCCGCACGGCGAGGATGCGTCCCGCGCCGTCAAAGGTCTTCCACACATCCTCGGGCCGATAGCCCCAGGTGCGGTCATCCAGCGCGTCGTAGTACTCCAGGATGGGGGTTTCCACCTCCTGGTACCCCTGCAGGGTGAACAGGCGGCGCAATAGACCCTCCAGCTGGCGCTTGCGGGCGCACTCGCCGGGCAGGGTATCCTGCATGCCGCTGGGGATTTGAAGCCTGCGCTGCTCCATGATGACCTCCTGACGCAACAATTTAGCGCGATAAAGTGTTAATGTGATGAATTATAGCATGTGCAGCATTCCTTGTCAAGGGAATTGGCAAAGAAAAACTTTCTATCGCTTGATCTGCATCTATCATACCACGCTCATCGCCTCCTTTCAACCAAAGTACACCGAAAGCACAACACAAAAAAGCCCCGCACCATTGCTGATGCGGAGCATTTTCAATTCTTATGCGGGAACAGCCGAGGCGGAGAAAACGGGTCCAGGGCTGCGTAAGCCCAGGTTAGTCCTTCTCTCCCCAGTCCTCCAGGGTGGAGGGCACGGTGTGCCACAGCACACCTTCCACCTTGCCCACGATCATGTCGCGGGTCACGGCGCCCACAGCCATGTTGCGGCTGTCGTTGGAGTTGTTGCGGTTGTCGCCCATGAGGAAGTACTGATCTTCCGGCACGGTGTAGGGGCCGAAGTTATAGTGCATGCGCTCATGCAGGAACTTCTCCGGGTACTTCACGCCGTTGACGAAGAGGTAGCCTTCGCGGATTTCCACCGTATCGCCAGGCAGACCCACCACGCGCTTGACGAAGTTCTGGCGGGCGCCGTGCTCGGTGAAGCGGCCGGGATAGTTGCACACCACCACATCGAAGCGCTCAGGTTCGCCGCCTACGGGCATATAGGTACCGATGCCGGTGAAGGGGATGCCCAGGAAGGCGGTGCCGTAATCCAGCTTGGAGACATACATAAACTCGCCGTGGTGGAGGGTGGGATACATGCTGTCGCCGTCCACACGCACAGGCTCAAACACAAAGCCGCGGACGATGAAGGCCACCAGCAGCGCCACCAGCAGCGTGCCGCCCCACTCGCAGAGCTCCTGCTTGAAGGGCTTCTTGAGCTTCTTGAATTTGGGCTGGAAGACCCACCAGGAGGGCATATACTTCTTCAGCCAGGGTTCCTTCAGCTCAGGCGTCTGCTGGTCCTGCACCTTTTCGATCTCGGACATAAGTGATAACTTCCTTTCGTTTGTGATGCACGGATATATAACGATTATGCTGGGGAAAACCCTGCATGGCATCATCTGTAACAGGGGACTGGGGGAACTCATTCGCAGGAGGCGTCGGAGGGCGACAGCTCTCTGCCTGAATCGTATCGCGGTGCTTTGCCGCGCGCTCTGGGCGAATCTTGCATTGCAAAACTCATGCCCTACACGGAGGAGCGGCCGGGAGGACGGCTATGCCATCCGACCAGCGAAAGAGTGCAGAATCCCTTCGACAAAATGCCGCAGCATTTTGACGAGACGCCATCAGGCGTCGCCGTTCAGCCAGAACGCTGGCTTGACGTGTGCAGTCTCGTTCTCCGCGTCCATCTCCAGCACCATCAGGCTCTTTTCGCCGGTGATGCGCTTCTTCAGCGGCTTGGCGGTGGACATCACGAAGGTCTGGCCGATCACTTCCACGCCGAATTCCCGCATCAGGTCAACCATGCCCTTGGCGGTGCCGCCGCCCTTGAGGAAATCGTCCACGATCAGGCACTTCTGCCCTTCCTTGACGCTGCGGCGGGACAGGCTCATGGTCTCGATGCTGCCGGAGCCGGAAACATAGTTGATGTTCACCGCGCTGCCCTCATACACCTTGGAGGAGCGGCGGGCGATCACCAGCGGCACGCCCAGGGCGTTGGCGGTGGCGAAGGCCACGGGGATGCCCTTGGTTTCCATCGTCAGCACGAAGTCAGGAACCAGGTTGTAGTACTCGGTGGCCATGATCTCGCCCATGCGGTTGGTAATGGCGGGGGTGGCCAGGATGTCGGAGTAGTACAGGAAGCCGCCGGGCAGCACACGGTCGGTGCCGGCCAGCATCTGGCACAGCTCGCCCACGAACTTGCGGGCGTCGGGGCGCTTGACCTTCGCGCGGTAGCGGACGCCGCCGGCGGAACCGGTCACGGTCTCCAGTTCGCCCAGGCCGAACTGGCTCACCACGTCGCGCAGGATGTCGATGTCCTCGCTCATGGTGGACTTGGCGGTGCCGAACATTTCGCAGAAATAGCTCAGGGTGAAAATGCGGTTGGGCGCGCCGGAGAGGATCTTCATCATGGCGCTCATGCGTTCATTGCGGCGGATTTTTTCCACGATATATGACTCCTTCTATGAGGTTGAAATGCGTCGGGCAGCAGAATATCCTCCTCTGCGGAGGACATCACGCACATTATAACACACTTCTACGAATAATGGAAGCCCTTGAAATGCAAAATGTTCGGAAATTTTCAAGAAGATTTAGAGAACGTTCGTGAATAAGCGAAAAAAGAGCGGGATGCGTAGGCGAATGTTCTGCTATACGCATCCCGAAGAAAGAATATCCGATTATTTGGCCATGAAAGCCTTCAGCAGGTCGGAGGCGTTGCTGTCTTCCATGAACACATTGGTTTTCATTACAGACAGGTCGCGGGCTGGTTCGAGCCCGTAGAAGGCCTGGTCGCAGTAATCCAGGATGAGCTCCATGTCGCTTTGCAGGATCGTGTGTCCGTAAAGGTGTACAATCATGTTGTTGTTGTCCGGCGCACCGACGAGATCCCACGCAGGCTGTGCACCCACGAAGGCCATTGTCTGGCCCTCGACATTGTTCCACTCCTCGCTCAGGATGCCGGTGACAACGATGTAGTGGCGGTCAGGGGCAGCGCACAGGGCGGCGAGGAAATGCTGGTCAAAGGGCAGCATCTCCGGCTGCTTGACCACCAGGAAGTTTCCGCAGAACCAGTGGCCTTCGCTGGAGGCGCGGATGTTGGAGAAGGACTCGCAGGTGCCGTTGGTCCACAGGCCATTGCCCTGCTCATTCTTGTAGTTCAGGCTGCTCAGGTCGAAGGTCTTGCCCTGGCAGGAGTACCGCAGCATGCCCAGTCCGCCCGCGCCGGAGCAGGAGGGGATGACCACCTTGATGCGCTCGTCATAGGCGCCGGCTACCGCCACCGACTTGCCGAAACGGCTCACGCCGCCCACGAGGGAGTACTCCGCGTTGATGCCCAGCTCCGCCGCAGCGCCCTGCTCCAGCGCGTCGATGATCTTACTGACGCCCCAGGACCAGGCGACCAGCGCGCCGGTACGGTTGGTGGCATGAATGCCCCGGGGATACAGGGTGTAGAACGCGCCCAGGAAAAAGGCATTATCCGACGCCACATCGTAGGGAGCGTAGGCAAAGCCTGCATAGCCGCGGTTGGCTGCGTACTTCACCACATCGCTCATGCCCCAGAAGCTGTACTCGATGTAGTAGGGCCAGCCGCCCTCCGGGGCTTCGCCCTTTGGCAGGATGAAGGGAACCATCAGCGTGACGGACTTGCCTTCGCGGGCGATGTCGATGTACAGCACGCTGTCTGCCACGCGCCAGGCCAGGTTTTCCTCCGAGCCATCGGGCATATAGCCGTACATGTAGTACTCGTACAGGCCCTTGATCTCCGCACGGCGACGCTCCCAGTCCTCAGCGGTGATGACGGGGGTGCCGTCCTCGAAGGTCATGAGGTCCGGCATCTCCTCGCGTACGGCGAGCTTTCCCGGTGCGGTGTAGGGGAGGACGGCGTCCGTCTGGCCCCACTTGAGGGGGGCGTCCTCTGCCAGAGCGGCGGTCACGAGGGTCAGCAGCATCACGAGGGCGATCAGGATCAGCTTCATGGGCGTTCCTCCTTTGTCAGATGGCGTTTTCCAGCACGTCCAGCACGAACTGGCGGATTTCGACGCACACCAGCGGCCAGCGAAGGGCGCTGCAACGGGCCAGATGCTCCTCGGGCAGGGACATCATCAGGTCGATGGCGGGGGCAGAGGGATTGTCCGTCAGGGTGAGCAGCCACTCTTCCAACCCGCACTGGCGGACGGATTCGGTCTGGGTTATGTCGGGCATGGGCAGGGAGGGATCGTAGTCCGTCGTGAGGTGGGCCAGCACGGTCGAGTATGTCACCTGCACGCAGGCACGCCAGCGTTCGGGCAGCAGCGTCAGCGTCTTTCCGGCGGGCAGATAGAGCATCAGATCCATGAGGGTAGCGGCCTTGTCCAGCAGGCGCAGGTGGATGACGGTGCGGCCATCGGGCAGGGTGAAGGACTCCGCCGGGGCCATCTGCTCGGTCAGGAAGCGGTCGCGCCAGGCGTCAGTACGTTCGTCGATCAGTGCCCGGCGGCTGGCGGGGATGCGCTTCTCAAAGCTGCGCAGGATGAAATCACCCTCGCCGGTGACCTCGATCAGGTTCCCCAAAGGATGAGCCCGCTGGGTGATCTGCCCCTGACTCTCCATGTCCGACAGGGCAAGCTGCATGGTGATGTAGTTCATCAGGTCGGCTTCCGCCATGGCCTGCAGCAGCTGCATGGCCGTCACCGGGCCCAGGCGGCGCAGGGTATAAAGGATAATAAGTCGATTCTCCGTCTCGGGAATGTGCTTGCGTTCCATCGGGATATCCTGCTCCTGAATGTTTTTTCGCGGTATGTATTTGACGTGGAAAGGCGGATTCCTTCCCGGAAATATGAAAATCCCCTCCAGCCTCGCAGGCGAAGGGGATGGACTTGCATGTGTGAATTGCGGTGCACAGGCAGTGCCTGTTCCGCATTGCGCGGGCCTACCTCAGGCGATGAAGGGCTTGATCTCGTTGAGCAGATCTTCGCACTCGTCGCAGTAGATTTCCATGGTGACGGGCTTGGACCAGTCCAGGGAGAAAATGCCCAGGATGGACTTGGCGTCAACCACGTGGCGGCCGGAGCGCAGGTCCATGTCGTAGGGGTAAGCGCCGACGATCTGCACGAACTTCGCGCCGTCGGTCATCAGGTTCAACTTAATGTTTACAGACCTCATTTTAGTAGCACCTCCGTGTCGTCTTGGTACCTTTCCGGTACGCTGATAATATACCATGTTTGCCCTGAAAATGCAAGTGGTGGTTTTATAAATAATTTCATGCGTTATGTATGACTCCAACCAAAGGAAATGCCGGGTTTTGTGCACTTTGGCAGGAGGAGAAAAACATTCTATTTGAATTTCGGAAACGTTTCCGGAAAACGATTTCTCCATACTGCCGGAAGGAGGGTTGCGCACCGTTTTTTTCAGTGAAAACCAAAACAGGCATTCCCTTTTTGGTTGAAGGGTGATATAATGTCCACCATCATGAATACAGGAAAGGAGGCGCGCCCATGGAGAAGGTTGAAGCCAGCGTCCTTGGTACCATCTACCGCAACGACGATAATGGCTATACTGTCCTCACGGCCCGGGAAGGCCGCCGCGAGATCACCGTCGTGGGCACGCTGCCTGAGCTGCATCCCGGCGAGCAGGCCGTCTTCACCGGCGAGTGGATCTCCCACCCGACTTATGGCCGGCAGTTCAAGTGCGCCTCCGTCGAATTGCAGAAGCCCACGACCCTGCTGGGCATCGAGCGCTACCTGGGCAGCGGCATCATCCATGGTGTAGGACCGTCCACGGCGAAGGCCATCGTGGCCCATTTCGGCGAGGACACCCTGCGCGTGCTGTCCGAGCACCCGGAGATGCTGCAGGAAGTGCCCAAGATGGGCAAGAAGCGCTGGAAGCAGATCGCCGAAGCCTACCGGGAGCAGGAGGGAGCCCGCACGGCAATGGTCTTCCTGCAGACCTACGGCATCCCAGCAAACCTGAGCATCAAGATCTCGAAGCTCTACGGCGAGCGAACGCCCGCCATCATCAAGGAGAACCCCTACCGCCTGTGCGAGGATATCGACGGCGTGGGTTTCCTGACTGCCGATCGCATCGGCACCTCCCTGGGCGTGCCGCCGGACAGCGAGGGCCGCATCTGCGCGGCGCTGAAGTACCTGCTGAAGGAAGCCGCCATTGCTCAGGGTCATATCTACCTGCCCAGGAAGGAACTCCTCAGCCGCGCGGGCCAGCTGCTGCGCGTGGAGCCGGAGCTGGCGGAGCATCACCTCATCCGCATGACCATGGTGCGGGAGCTGATCCAGTCTGGCGAGGACGGAGAGGAGCGCATCTACCTGCCCGGCTTTGAAAGCGCGGAAAGGGAAGTGGCCCTCCGCCTGTGCGAGCTGATGGCTGCCTACGGTCACGGCAGCGCTGCCGGCGTGGACAAGGAGATCGACAAGTTCCAGAAGAAGCACAGGATCACCTTTTCATCCCGCCAGCGGGAGGCCATCGCCGCCGCTGCGCAGGAGGGTGTGCTGGTCATCACCGGCGGCCCCGGCACTGGCAAAACGACCATCATCAACTGCATCATCAGCCTGCTTTCCCAGGAGGGAGAGGTGGTGCTGTGCGCGCCCACGGGCCGCGCGGCCAAGCGCATGACCGAGGCCACTGGCGTGGAGGCCAAGACCATCCACCGCCTGCTGGAATATGGCGGCGATGAAGGTCAATTCGCCCGCAATCAGGAGAACCCCATTGAAGCAGACGTGGTCATCGTGGATGAGGTGTCCATGGTGGATCTGATGCTGATGCGTTCGCTGCTTCGCGCTATCGAGCCGGGTACGCGGCTCATTCTCGTGGGTGACGCGGATCAGCTGCCCAGCGTTGGCGCGGGCAATGTGCTGGAGGATGTGCTGGTCAGCGGCGTCATCCCCAAGTGCATGCTCACGGACATCTTCCGCCAGGGGGAAACCAGCCGCATCGTGGTCAATGCGCACCGCATCAATCACGGCGAGATGCCCCTGCTGAATGAAAAGGGCACCGACTTCTTCTTTGAGCGCAAGCAGGGCTTCTACGACGCGGCCCAAACCATCGTGTCTCTGGTGACGCAGAGACTGCCCAAGTTCCTCAAATATGACCCGGCGGAGTACGCCGAAATGGCCGTGCGCAACATTCAGGTGCTTGCCCCGGCAAAAAAGGGCGAGTGCGGCGTGATCGCGCTGAACCAGATGCTGCAAGCGAACCTCAATCCCCCGGCGAAGGACAAGCCGTCGCTGCAGTACGGCGAGACCATCTTCCGTCTGGGCGACAAGGTCATGCAGACCAAGAACGACTACCAGCTGGAATGGTGCCGCCTGACCTCCTCCGGCTGGGAGGATGGCCAGGGCGTCTTCAACGGCGACGTGGGCTTCGTGGTGGATGTGGATCCTGAGGAGCACTGCCTGACCGTCCGCTTTGACGAGGACAAAGAGGCTGTGTACGCCTCCGCCCAGTTCGAGAACCTCGACCTGGCGTACTGCCTCTCCGTGCATAAGAGCCAGGGCAGCGAGTTCCCGGTGGTGGTGATGCCAGTGGTCGGCGGCCCGCCGATGCTGCTGACCCGTAACCTGTTCTACACCGCGCTGACCCGCGCTCGCTCGCTGGTGGTGCTGGTGGGCCGGGAGGAGATTGTCCGACTGATGGTGGAAAACGACCATGTGCTGATGCGCTACACCACGCTGTGCGAGCGGCTGCAGCATGTTTCGACCCTTGTGCCGGACAGTCTCTTCAAGGGATAGAGCCGCCTGTTTCGTGGTATGCTACGAAAGAGGCAAAACAGGTTGAAAACGGCCTATCTGGCGGTTTTTCTCCCAATATATGCAAAGGTGAAAAACTTCTGATTTTTTCCCGTTTTTTTGCGGCGGAAATCGTTGACAATCAAGGCCCGGCCTTGTATGATGGAAAACGATTTCCGCTTTTTATCTGATTCTCATGGAGGTCGATGACATGTCCAACAAGATCGTCACCAAGTTCGGCGGCAGCTCCCTGGCGGATGCGGGCCAGTTCCAGAAGGTGAAGTCCATCCTGCAGCTGGATGCACGCCGCCAGTATGTGGTGCCCTCGGCGCCCGGCCGTCGCTTCAAGGAAGATGACAAAATCACCGACCTGCTGTACAGCTGCTGCCGTCAGGCCCATGCGGGCGAGGACTTCCAGGACACCTTTGACCTGATCGCTGCCCGCTACATGGACATCGCTGAGGAGCTGGGCCTGACCGTTGACCTGGGCGCGGCCCTGGACGAGGTGAACGAGCGCATCGCCGCCGGCGCGAATGAGGATTACTGCGCCTCCCGCGGCGAGTACCTCAACGGTCTGCTGCTGGCGGACTACCTGGGCTGGCGCTTCCTCGATTCCGCTGAGGTGATCAAGTTCGACCAGAATGGCCTGCTGGACGCGGAGTTGACCAACCGCCTGATGGCTGAGCGCCTTTCTGACGGCATCCCCACGGTTGTGCCCGGCTTCTTCGGCTCCTATTATGATGGCACGGTGCGTACCTTCTCCCGCGGCGGCTCTGATATCACCGGCGCCATCGTGGCCCGGGCGGTGAATGCGGCGGTGTACGAGAACTGGACGGATGTTTCCGGCTTCCTGATGGCGGATCCCCGCATCGTGGAAGAGCCCCGCGAGATCTCTTCCATCACCTACATGGAGCTGCGCGAGCTGGCCTATATGGGCGCTTCCGTCCTGCATGAGGACGCGATGTTCCCTGTGCACAAGGCGGGCATCCCCACCAACATCCGCAACACCAACAACCCCACCCATCCCGGCACCATCATCAGCCTGGATCTGCCCTTCGACGAGGCCCATCCCACCATCACCGGCATCGCGGGCCGCAAGGGCTTCTGCGTCGTGTCCATCGCCAAGGCCATGATGAACACCGAGCTGGGCTTCTCCCGCAAAGTGCTCAGCGCCTTCGAGCGCTACGGCGTATCCATCGAGCACCTGCCTACCGGCATCGACACCATGTGCGTGGTGGTGGCGGGCGATGCCTTTGCCCCCGTGCGGGAGAAGATCATCAACCGAATCGTGGAGACCACAAACCCCGATACCATCACCGTGCATGAGGATATGTCCATCATCGCCACCGTCGGCCGCGGCATGGTGCACAACTGCGGTACCGCTGCCAAGCTCTTCGGTGCGATGAGCAAGGCCGGCATCAACGTGCGCATGATCGATCAGGGCTCCAGCGAGCTGTCCATCATCGTCGGCGTGAACGATACGGATTACGAAGAGACGATCAAGGCCATTTACGGCGCCTTCATCAGCCAATAACCAGGACGGAGCGTGAGAAAGTCGCGCTCCGTTTTCCCCGTTTTTTACGAAAGGATGTTGCAGCATGGAACTGACCTGGGTGACCTATCTCATCGTTTGTCCGCTGGTGTTTCTGGCGGGTCTGATCGACTCTGTGGCTGGCGGCGGCGGCCTGATTTCCCTGCCTGCCTACATGGCGGCGGGCCTCAGCCCCCTGCAGGCAGCGGGCACGAACAAGCTCTCCGCGTGCCTGGGCACGGTGGCGTCCACCACCCGCTTTGTCCGTGACCGCAAGATCGACTGGAAGGCCGGTATCTATGCGGCCCTGGGCGCCTTTCCGGGTTCCTGGCTGGGTGCGCTGCTCCAGCAGCACATCCCCCAGGAGACCATCCGCCTGCTGATGATCGTCGCCATCCCGCTGGTGGCGGTGGTCGTGCTGCGCAAAAAGAATATGGACGGCCGCCTGATCGTCGCGGAAACCTTCTACCGTCCCCTGGCCTTTGCCATCGGCCTGGCCATCGGCTTCTATGACGGGCTGATCGGCCCCGGCACGGGTACGTTCCTGATCCTCATGTTCACCATGATGCTGGGCATGGAGGCGGTGATGGCCTCCGGCACCGCGAAGGTGGTCAACCTCACCAGCAACGTGGCGGCCCTGTGTTCCTACCTGACCAACGAGCCGCAGAACGTCCTCTTCGCTCTGGCGCTGCCGGCTGCGCTGTGCGGTATCGCCGGCAACTGGATCGGCGCCAGCCTCACGGTCAAGAAGGGCGTGGGCTTCATCCGCTGGATGCTGCTGGTGGTGCTCGTGCTGCTGCTTGCCAAAATGGTGGTGGATGTGCTATAATACAATGTGGCGATCCATGCGATTGCCCTGACTGACTTTTTGGACCCTCAGGAGGGATTGCTGATGATCAAGCAGGAGATCACTCTGCGCGTGCCCGGTCAAAAGGAGTACGCGCTGGTGCTGCGATTGGCCCTTGGCGGCGTGGCGATGCTCAAGGATCTGGACGCCGGTGCGCTGGACGATCTGCGCAATGCGTCGGACGAGGCGGTAGACTGCCTGCTGCATCAGGGACGTGATGTTTCCTGGCTGACGCTGTATGTGCTGGACGGGGGCGACAAGCTGACCATCCGCATCTGCGCGGAGTTCACCGGCGAGGGCGGACTGACCATCGACGCAGACGAGGCAGAGGTCTCCCGCGCGGTGCTGGAAACCCTCATCCCCGAAGTGGAGATGTGCCAGCAGGACTGCGGCTGCATCGAAGCCATCTCTCTGACGCTGAAAAAAGCGGTTGCAATGGGGGCGTAACGATATGGACGATACGCGCCTGACGCCGCTCCTGGCCGACTATGCCAGGACCCGCGACCGGGACGTGATGGCCATGCTGGTGGAGGGATACCTTCCCCTGTGCAAGACCATCGCGTGGAAGTTTCGCGGGCAGGGCGTGGAGACGGAGGACCTGGAGCAGGTTGCGGCCATCGCGCTGATGAAGGCCATCGAGCGCTTTGAGCCGGAGCGGGGCTTCAAGTTTACTACCTTTGCCATGCCCACCATTGCGGGCGAGGTCCGCAATCATATCCGTGACAAGGGCGGGGCGATCCGTGTCAACCGCGACACCCGCTCCCGCCTGTACCAGATGCGCAAGGTCACCGATCAGCTGACCCAGCAGCTCCAAAGAGAGCCCTCCCTGAAGGAGATCGCCGCGGCGATGGAGATCACCCCGGAAGAGCTGCTCGCCCTGCTGGACGCCCGGGACGCTTCCGAAACTGTCTCCATGGATGCTGCCATGGGCTCCGACGAGGACGCCCAGAAGCTGGAGGCCCGGCTTGGCGTCAACGATGACGGCTTTGAGCGGGTGGAGCAGCAGCAGTGGATGAAATGGGTGCTGCAGCAGGTGACGCCCGTGGAAAGGCTGCTGCTGGAGAAGCGCTTCATTGAGCGCCTGGGCCAGCGGGAAACCGCCAAGGCCCTGGGCGTGAGCCAGATGCAGGTCAGCCGCATGGAGCGCAAAATCCTTGCCAGGCTGCGGGATTTGACCGAGCGCTGGAATACTTTGCACTGACCTTTTCTTTCCCACGACACAAGAGGGGAGTACATATAGATGGATAACCAGTTCTATCCGCCGAACGGGGGATATCCCCAGGGCCAGCCCCAGCAGCCGGGGTATGCCCCCCAGGGCTACGGCACGCAGATGCAGCAGCCCGCGGCCAATCCCTACGACGGCTACGGCATGCAGCAGGAGGCCGGGTATCAGAATCAGGGCCAGCCGGGGCAGTATAACCCCTATGACCTGCAGCAATCCGGCTATGGTGTCTACACCCAGGCGCAGCAGCCTGTGCAGGAGCAGCCCAACCCTTACCAGCAGACCGGCTATCAGCAGCCCTATGCCGAGGTCGGCTATCAGCACCATTTTGATCACAGCCAGCCGGTCATGCAGGAGCAGCCGCCCATGGGCTTCCCGCCGCAGCAGCTCAAGCCCCAGCGCCCCCGCCTGAAGCTGACTGCCTTCCATGTGGCAATCATCGTGGCGGCCCTGGGCTTCCTGGGCTGGTATCTCTATGCCACCCTGGTGCCCGAAGCCGCCCGCGAGGCTTATATCACCTCCGGCAACCTGAGCGCAAATCACGCCGGCGACTGCCTGATCGTCCGCAACGAGGTGCCCTATGATGCTGAGGGCGTGACCAGCGTGGTCTACGATGCGGAGGAGGGCAGTGCTGTCGTTCGCAGCGACTACATCTGCAAGGTGTATTCCTCCGGCTATTCCACCCGTGAGATGAATACGCTGCGCAATTACCGCTCCGCCATCCGCGACTACCAGAAAAAGCTTATCGAGGCGGAAACCACCTATGATGCCAAGCTTAACCGCGTCACCTCCGACGTGCTGACGGCAGCCCGCGCTGTGCGCGATCTGATCGGCGGCGCCCGCGGATCTCTGGAAAACCAGGAGGAGGAGCTGGCCAAGGCCGTTGAGGCCCGCCAGCAGTACATGAAGAACAAGTACGCCTCTGACCAGCGCTTCTCCCGCCTCTTTGACGATGAGCTCTCCCAGACCCAGCGCATTGACTCCTGGACCAAGCAGTACACCGCTGCCGGTTCCGGCCTGGTGAGCTTCTACTCCGACGGCTACGAGTATGGCCTGACGGGGGAGAACTACACCACCTTCGAGCCCCGCCAGGTGCGTGCGATGATCAACGGCCAGGCGCCGGAGAAGACCACCGCCCAGAAGGGCAAGACCACCATCTACCGCATGGTGGAAAACGGCGAGTGGTATGTGCTCTTCCTCTCCAGGGATACGGAGTGGAACCCGGTCAAGGGTCAGATCTATCAGCTGCAGCTGGAGCGCTTTGAAAACACCGCCGTCTACGCTGAGGTGGTGAACTTCACCCGTTCCGGCGGCGAGCTGCTGGTACGCCTCAAGGTTTCCGGCGATGTGAAGCCGGTGCTGTACATGCGTTCCTGCGGCGCCATTTTGGGCGAGAGCATGTCCACCCTGTGTGTGCCCGAGCGTGCCATCTACACCCAGGACGGGATGACCGGCGTGGTGGTGGTGGACGGCAATACCGAGTCTTTTATCCCCGTGAATGTCATCCACACGGACAACGGCAACGCCTACTTCCAGGCCATCCAGCAGGGATTGCTGTTTGAAGGCATGACGGTGCTGCTGTTCTGATTTTGATCAAGGAGGTCTGCGGCATGGAGGCATTGCTCCGGCAGCGGTATGATTCCGCCCTGTCTGCCATCGCGCAGGCGTCAGAAGGCAGGTATGAACCGCCCCGCATCATCGCGGTGACCAAGACTCACGCGGTGGAGGAGATTCTTCCCCTAAGCAGCCTGGGTATCACCGAGATCGGCGAAAACCGGGTGCAGGAGATCGTTGAAAAATGGCCGGATCTCAAGGAAAAATTCCGTTTCCACTGCATCGGGCGGTTGCAAACCAACAAAGTTAAGTATATAATAGATAAGGTATGCCTGATTCAGTCTCTGGATCGGATGAACCTGGCGCTGGAGATCGACCGGCAGGCGCAAAAGGCTGGCGTCGTGATGCCGGTGCTCATTCAGGTGTCCCCGGCTGGGGAGGAACAGAAGGGCGGCATGCTCCCTGAAGAGGTGCGTCCCTTCCTGCGGGAAGTCAGCCGCATGCCCGGCCTCCGCGTGCAGGGCCTGATGGCGGTTATGCCTAACACCCAGGAGCAGGACTACCTGGCGGGACTCTTCCGCGACATGCGCACGCTTTTTGAGCAGCTCAGGGATGAAGCGATCCCCGGGGTTGTCATGCAGGAGCTGAGCATGGGCATGTCCGGCGACTATGTGCTGGCTGCAAGGCACGGCGCAACCATGGTCCGCCTGGGCAGCGCACTGCTGGGCCCGAGAGATTATAGCAAGTAACGACCAGTTTCTGGGAGGAAGAAGATACATGGCGTTCTGGGATAACGCAAAACAGAAGATGATGCAGGCGATGAAGCCCCGTCAGCAGGAGAGCCAGGGGTATTCTCCCAACCGTGCCGACGGCGGCTTCAGCGGCTATGTGCCTAAGATGACCCGTCAGCAGGCGGAGCCCAACCCCACCGGCTATCAGCAGGCCCGTCCCGCGGGCTTTGAGAATATGATGCCCTCCGGCGTGGATCCTGCGGTGATGCAGGGTTTCCAGCCTGTTGGCGGCCAGACCGGTCAGGTACAGATGCAGGGTCAGCCCCAGCAGGGCATGCCCCAGCAGCCGCAGCAGGCGCCCTTTGCCCGCACCGGTTACCAGCCGCCCGTGAACAGCCAGCAGGTGCCGCCCCGTCCCCAGGCCCAGTTCCAGGGCCAGCAGATGGGCGCTCAGCCGGGTCCGGCACAGCCAGGTCAGGCTTTCCAGCGCCAGCAGGCCCCCCAGCAGACCCGTCCCGGCTTTGGTCAGCCGGCATTCCAGCATAATGCCCAGCAGCCGCCCCGCGGCTTTACTGCAAAGCAGCCGATTCTGCCGCAGCAGCCTGAACAGCCTGCCGGCGATGGCCATACCTTCGCCTTCCCCGGCGGAGACAGCTATGTGGTGGATGGCCATGCGTACAAGATGATCTTCCGCGTGGCGCAGATCACCGGCGTACCCAGCTGCTTCCGGGTGATTGAGTTCATGTACAACAATGAGGCGGTTATCGTCAACGCCGAGCAGATCACCGATCTGGTGGAGGCCGACCGCTGCATGGACCTGATCTTTGGCGCGGCCTGCGCAATGAAGCAGCGTCTCATGCGCGTTTCCGGCAAGCAGATCTACCTGATAACTCCGCCTCAGGTGTATGTGGCGCCCTTCGATGGGCTGCGCCGTGCAGGTATGGCGGATATCGAGCGCCGCTGGCCCGGTGCGCTGCAGGCCAATATGCAGCCCCAGCAGATGGGGACGCAGCCTGCGGCGAACAATGTGCAGCCCATGCATGGCTTCGGCCAGCAGGACGATTTCGCTGCCGGGATGGGCCGCCGTGCTGCCCGAAATAACATGAACGTCAACGGTTTTACCGATTACGGCGGATTCGGTGTGAAGAGCCGCTGATGGCGCCCCAGCAAAGGAGAATGAAACATGTTCAGCTTCATCCCCAATGCCACCAATACCCTGCTTGACATCTACAAGCTGCTGGTGCTGGTGTACTTCATTCTCACGGTGGTGAAGGTGCCCGCCAACCAGTGGACGACCCGGCTGGCCAGCGTGATTGAGCCTGCGCTGACGCCCTTCCGCAAGCTGGTGAACCGGTATATGCCGAAAAACTGGCAGATCATCGACTGGTCTCCTGTGGCGCTGCTGATTGGTATTTCCATCGGCCAGTGGCTGCTGAACCGGATTTTCGCCATTCTGTTCTGATGATGAAAGACATGTCAAACCAGCTGGCCCTGCGGCTGCAGCAGAATGCTCAGCGGGCGGACAGGCTGGATATTCCCGTCCCGGGGCGCTTCGTCACCGGGGAGGAGCGGGCGATGGCCGTTCATGCGGCACGGGAAGCCCGCGTGGCCGTTTCCTTTGACGGCGGCTGGCCCGACGCCGAGCGGGAGCAGGTCTGCTTCCATCCGGCCTGGGCGGAGGCGGAGTTCACCGCTGTGTGGGTCGAGATCCGCTGGGCGGCAAAGTTCGCCCATGTGGAGCACCGCGACCTGCTGGGCAGCCTCATGGCCCTGGGCATGGATCGTTCCTTCTTCGGCGATTTGATCGCCCAGGAAGACCGGGCATACCTGTGCTGCCTGCCGGAGATTGCCGCCCGTCTCCCCGTGGAGTGGGACAAGGCCGGCAATGTACCCATTAAGGTGCAGCTGCTGGAGGAAGCCCCCGCCATCGAGCCGCCCAAGGGGGAGTTCCTGCGGGACACCGTGGCCTCCCTGCGGCTGGACTGCGTGCTGTCCGCCGGGATGAAGACCTCCCGCAGCCGTGCAGCGGAGATGATCCGCATGGGTGCTGTGGCCGTTGACCACATGCCCGAGGAGCGCACTGACCGCGTCCTGAATGCCGGTCAGCTGCTGTCGATACGCGGCTTTGGGCGCATCCGCCTCAGCGAGGTGGGAAGCCCCACGCGCAAGGATCGGCTGCCGGTACAACTGGAGATATTCCACAAGAAATGAACATAAGCTTAAATGATGATGTTCCGCCCGATATGCGGGCGGCAGCACAACAACAGGCTGCGAGCCGACCATCACGCGGAATACGGGTGGCTGGAGGAAGTCGACTGAATCGCGAGCCGGGTGCGGGCACTGCCCGCGGAGAGGAGTACACCGCTATGCAGAACCAGAAAATCACCATCGAAGTGATCGAGACCAAGGAATTCCACGTGGCTGCCCGCGGCTACAATCAGCACGAGGTGGACGAATTCCTGGACAGCATCTGTGACGAGCTGGAGCGCATCGAGGCCGAAATGGACGCTCTGAAGGCTGAGAATGACCGTCTGCAGCATCAGGCTGTGCCCCAGGTCACCAAGGCGACCCCTGTGGTCAGCGCGCCCACCGGCAACGACGGCACCTTCCGGGAGATCCTGGAAATGGCCCAGCGTGTCAAGGAGCAGACCATCGCCGACGCTGAGGCGAAGGCGGCGGAGATCGTGGCGAACGCCGAGGTCGAGGTCAAGGCTCGCTTGGGCAACCTGACCGAGGAGAAGGAAGAGCTGGAAGAGCAGATTGCTGCCCTCAAGGAGGCCGCGAAGGCTTTCAAGGCGCAGTTTGCCGAGATGATCGGCGCCGCCCAGGACACCCTGGACGCGATGAAGGTTTTGTAATCGCATAGGCGGGACAGTCATGGGCTGTTCCGCCTTTTTGCAATAACACGAAGGTCAGGCGCAGCCTGACTAGCGACAGCGATTGCTTGCAATCGCGGAGCGTAGCCAGCACTCGCAACGCGAGGGATGGCCGAAACCGGAGGTCAGGCACAGCCTGACTAGCGACAGCGATTGCTTGCAATCGCGGAGCGTAGCCAGCACTCGCAACGCGAGGGATGGCCGAAACCGAAGGTCAGGCACAGCCTGACTAGCGACAGCGATTGCTTGCAATCGCGGAGCGTAGCCAGCACTCGCAACGCGAGGGATGGCCGAAACCGGAGGTCAGGCGCAGCCTGACTAGCGACAGCGATTGCTTGCAATCGCGGAGCGTAGCCAGCACTCGCAACGCGAGGGATGGCCGGAGGAGGGCAGTGCCGTGGAGACGATCCGTATATCCGTGCGCGGGCTGGTGGAATTCACCCTCCACGGCGCGGACATCCGCCCTGCAGGCAGCATGCGGGACATGCAGGAGGGCATGCTGGGCCACAAGGCGCGCCAGGGCCTGCTGGGGGAGGGCTGGGAGGCAGAAGTCCCCATCAGCCTCACCGTTCCGGTGGATGAGGAGGCCGAAATGCTCCTCACCGGGCGCATGGACGCCTTCTGCGACGGCGTAGTGCCCATCATTGAGGAAATCAAGCTCTGGCAGCGCAAGGAGCCGCCGATGCTGCCCTTGGAAGCCCACGAAATGCAGGCAGTCTGCTACGGTCATATGCTTTGTGAGGAGCGAGACATCCGGGAAGTCATCATTCGCGTGGTGTATGTGGATCGCCGCGGCAAGGTGCGCGGGGAGTTCGACACGCCCCTGACAGCGGAGGAATGCCGTGCGCGCTTCCTGACGGTGTTCGAGCCCTATGTGCGCAGGATGAGCCTTGTCCGCAAGCATCGCCGGGAGCGGGACGCCTCCCTGCGGCATTTGCGCTTCCCCTTTGATAGCTACCGCCCCGGCCAGCGGGAGATGGCCGTGCAGGTCTACACCGCGGTGAAACTGGGCAGGCGGCTGTTTGCCTCCATGCCTACCGGCACGGGCAAGTCCATCGCGGCGCTGTTCCCGGCGCTCAAGGCTTTGGGAGAGGGGCTGACCAACCAGGTCTACTACCTCACCGCCCGTACCACCCAGCGTCAGGGCGCCATCGAGGCGCTTCGGCGCATGCGACAGCAGCCGTTGCACCTGTGGACGCTCATCCTGGACGCCAAGGACAAGCAATGTCCTGCGCCGACCCTTTGCCACCCGGATTTCTGCCCCCGGGCGAAGGGGCATTTCCTGCGGGATCATGCGGCCATCGAGGAGATGCTTTCCATCGATGACTGGTCGCCGGAGAACATCCGGGCCATGGCGGACAAGCACAACCTCTGCCCCTTTGAGTTTGCGCTGTCCCTGGCTGAAATCGCCGATTTGACCATCTGCGACTATAACTACGCCATCGACCCGGCGGTGCACATCCAGCGCATCTTTGACAAGACGGCGGACGTCACCCTCCTGATCGACGAGGCCCACAACCTGCTTTCCCGTGTGCGGGACATGCTTTCCGGCGCGGTGGACGGCGGACGAATCCGCAAGCTGCGCACCCTTGTGGGCAAGACGGCGGGCCGCAAGCACGCCCTGTACAAGGCCATGACCGGCGTGCTCAAGGCCATCGACGATCTGCCCATCCCCGAGGATGAATCCGCCGAGGGCGAACTGACGAAGCTCCCCAGCTCCTTCGATAACGCTTGCATGGAGCTGGCCGACGCCTTCATGGAGGCCCACAACGACCGCTTCCCCTGGGGCGAGGAGGGCGAGCACCTGCGGGAGACGGTGACGCTGCTTTTATCCTTCATCCGTGCCCGCAAGAGGGATACCACTGACTACGCCTGGCTCTGGCAGGGCAGGAAGAACAAGGTGATCACCGCCTTTGCGCTGGATGTGGCCAGCTACTTCGAGGAGGTCACCACCATGCTGCGGGGTGTGGTGTGCTTCTCCGCGACGATGCATCCGCTGGAGGACATGAAGATGCTTTTGGGCGGCACGGAGGAAGACGCCTGCTTCGCCATGCCTTCGCCCTTCCCGAAGGAAAATCTGCTGATCCACCAGTCGGATATCAACACCCGCTATCGCTTCCGCGGCGCGGCCTGTCCGGATATCGCGGCGGCCATCCGCGCCATGGTGGAGGCAAAGTCCGGCAAGTACATCGCGTTTTTCCCCAGCTTTGCCTACCTGCGCCAGGTGTCGGAGATGCTGGATATTCCCCATCAGGCTCAGCGTTCCGGTATGAATGACGACGAGCGCCGCGCCTTTCTGGCGCCCTACACGCCGGATGGTGAACCTGTCCTCAGCCTGTGCGTGCTGGGCGGCATCTTCGCTGAGGGCATCGACCTGCCCGGCAATGCGCTGGACGGCGTGGCCGTTGTAGGCGTGGGCTTACCCCAGGTGAATCTCTTCCAGGAGACGCTCAGGGCCTACTATGAGCGCACCCTGGGCGACGGCTTCCTCTACGCCTACATGCTGCCGGGCATGCAGAAGGTGGCCCAGGCAGTGGGCCGCGTCATCCGCACGGAGAACGACCGTGGCGTGGCGCTGCTGCTGGACGACAGGTACCGGCAGGCTGCGTACAGGAGGCTTTGCCCGGAGCACTGGGTGATCAGAAGGGGCGATTCAGAGGCTGAGCTGACATGCTTCTGGGCGACAAACGATGATACGAAAAAATGCCTTCCGTGATGGAAGGCATTTTTATACAGATCGGACATGAAATTCGATGTCTGCGTTCTTTTCCAGCAGGGCTTCCTTCAAAGCTGCCAGCTGCTTCAGCTTTGTTAAGATGTCAATCACGTATATCTTGTGTTTGACGCCTTGAGGGTCAATGCAGACCCAATGGTCGGGGCCGTCCACTTCGTGCTCCTCTTCGATCCGGGCGATGTCGCCGTATTGCAGCACTATGTGGCCGTCGCGGGAATAAAGAAAATGTTCTCCAAGTCGCAGACTGTCTTTGCAATGGGGCACGGAATGCTGGAAATCGTCAAGCAGAGCATCATGTCCCACTGTCTGTGCAGCTGATTCAATGTGCTGCTCAAGTGTCGTGCGCGCTTTCCGGTCTGAACGAACGAAATGGTAAGCTATGGCGACAAAGATAAGGAAAAAGAATACCTTCTGGTACCATACGCTGAAGAGAAAAACAGAGCCCACGGCAAATATGATGAACATTGTGATGGGAAAAGTGCTGGAACCAACAGAGAGATACTCGAGAAGTTCGTTTTTCTCATTCTTCTGCATGGGAAACCTCCGGATGTATTGCTTGCTATATTATAGCTTTGGGCGGAGGTGTTGTCAACTCGTCTTTTTGCTGTATTTTCCCCCAGTGCACCTTGGCAAAAGGCTGCTGGAGGCGTACAATGATTTGGGGTAAGAATCAACTGTCTGCCCCCTCCAGCCACTTCTCCAGCTCCTCGATGGTGGCGAAACCTTTACCCTGACGAACGGTTTGCTGGACGCTGTCCGGCAGCTCAGTCAGCAACAGGTCAAGCTCCTTTACCAGGGCCATTGCGTCGCCATACTTGTTCTGGAATACGCAGAGAAGACCGCCTTCGTCCGGCATGAGCACCACATGCTCCGGGCAGTAGAGGGAAAGGGTCTGCTCCATCACCACCTCTGCGGAGGCGAAGGAGGTGATTCTCCAGGTGTCGTAGGCGGCGGAGATGACCTCGCGGTTCTGGCCGGCCAGTTCGGTGGGGATGACCTGCCGGCGGGTCAGGTCGTGACCACAGGGCGCGTAGGACATGTGCTGGATGATCTGGCAGTCCGCCGCAGTGGTCATCTGCGAGTCGGAACGCACCTGGGCGGTCTCGGGGAGGGCGTCGTCCACAGTGGATTTGGGCATCAGTGCCGTGAACAGCAAGAGCGCCATGCCAACCAGCATTGCGCTGCCCGTCAGCAGCTGACGGCGGTCCACAGTGGGGCGGATTTCCGCTTTTTCATCGGAAAAATGAGGCTTCGGACGGCGGTACTGGCCGTCAAAACGATCAATATCATTCATGGGGATCGCTCCTTTCTTTGCCCTCAGTATGGCGGGAAATGCGGGCGGTTATCCCTCACGAAAGGGGCGATTGCGATGATTCGCGCAGTTCTTTTTGACCTGGACGGCACGCTGACCAATACCATCGACGACATTTCTGACGCCATGAACCGCGCGCTGCGCCTCCATGGGCTGCCGGAGTGGACAGTGGCGGAGTACTGCTACCTGGTGGGTGACGGCGCGAAGGTGCTGGCCCAGCGCGCTGTGCGCGATCGACAGGACCTGGCGCTTTCTGTGCAGAAGGAATACCAGGCCTATTATGAGACCCATACCCGGGTCAAGTCAAAGCCCTATGACGGTATTCCGGAGATGCTGAAGGCCATGACGGAAAAGGGTTTCCCGCTGGCAGTATTCTCAAACAAGCCTGACGCGGATACGAAGAACGTGGTCGGCCACTTTTTCCCGGATATCCCCTTTGCGGTGGTGCGCGGCCAGGTGGAGGGCGTCCCTGTGAAGCCTGATCCAATGGGTGCGCTGGCGGTGGCAGAAAGCCTTGGCGTCCGACCGGAGGAGGTGCTCTACCTGGGCGACACGGCCACGGACATGCGCTGCGCTGTCAACGCAGGAATGCACCCGGTGGGCGTTCTGTGGGGCTTCCGCAAGGAGGATGAGCTTCACCAAAGCGGTGCAGAGAGGATCATAGCGCACCCGCTGGAAGCTCTCCCGCTTTTGGGAATGTAACAATGTTAAAATCCTCTTTACAGAGCTTTCAAAATGTGGTATCATGAGTAAAACAACGTTTCCCAAACGTATTCATTGGAGGATTCATTATGAAGAAGCTGATTCTGCGCGCGATGGCGCTTGCAATGGCGGCGATGCTGCTGCTGGCCTCCAGCGGCTTGGCGGAGACCATCCGTTTCCGTGATAAGGGCAACAATGTCATTGCCCTGCAGACTGCCCTGGCTCAGCTGGGTTATTATGACAAGGATATTGACGGCATCTTTGGCAAGGGCACGCTGGCTGCGGTCAAGGCCTTCCAGAAGGACCAGTACATGAAGGTGGACGGTCTGGCTGGCTGGGCGACCCAGGCCAAGCTGACCACGCTGACCGGCGTTGTCTTTGAGGAAACCGAGGATGACAAGGTCGAAATGCCCGAGAAGCCCAAGACCATCTTTGGCGGCGACTATCGCACCATGCAGTTCGGCACCGCGGGTGACCGTGTGCGCATCCTGCAGCGCGCGCTGCTGGCGCTGGGCTTCAATGTGAAGGTGGACGGCTCCTACGGCAGCACCACCCATGCGGCGGTGAAGGCCTTCCAGAAGATCGTTGGCCTGACCCAGGATGGCAAGGCGGGCAAGAAGACCCTGACCAAGCTGGAAGGCTACTTTGACGCCAGCGGCAACTGCACCTCCGGCCCCATTGCCGGCAATACCCCCGCTGAGCCCGAACCCGATCCCAACGCGCCCGTCTACGGTATCCCCGAGCGTACCCTGCGCTTTGGCTACACCGGCCTGGACGTCAAGTACACCATGCAGCGCCTGTACGACCTGGGTTTCTATAACAGCAAGATCGACGAGAAGTTCGGCTCTGGCATGCTGAAGGCCCTGAAGGCCTTCCAGCAGAAGAACGGCCTGGTGGCGGACGGCGTCGTCGGCCCCAAGACCATCAAGGTGCTCTTCTCCGCCAATGCCCTGGACGCGGATGATCCTGTGCCGCCCAAGCCCGAACCCGAAGATCCCGTGCTGAACTTCGGTGACTCCGGCGATAAGGTCAAGGCCCTGCAGGTTCGCCTGGCTGCCTTGGGTTATTACACCGGTAAGCTGGACGGCAAGTTCGGCAAGGGCACCCAGGAGGCTGTGAAGCTCTTCCAGGCCCGCAATGGTCTGGCGGTGGACGGCAAGGTTGGCCCCCGCACCCAGCTCAAGCTGGACAGCAGCGACGCTGTACATGCTGAAACCGGTGCTGTGATCATTCCCGGTGTGGGCTGATAAATCGCATCGACACGCCGCATCAGAGACGTCTGGTGCGGCGTTTTTGCTGCGGGAAAATGCAACGAATGTAACAAGAATGTAATAAATATTTACAAGCGACATAATCTGTGCTATACTGGCAAAGATGAAACTCCCCATCTGGCGGAGTGATTCATACCAGGAGGAATGAACATGATCAAGAAACGGATGCTGCGTGCGGCAGCGATGGCGTTGCTGGCGATGCTGCTGATGACAAGCAGCGCGTCTGCTTTGACGCTGCGCTATCCTCAGCGCGGCAGCAACGTGACCAGTTTGCAGAACGCACTGACGCAGCTGGGATATTATACAGGCGTGATTGATGGCATCTATGGCAAAGGCACCCGCGCATCGGTGAAAACCTTCCAGGCGGAAAACGGTCTGGCGGATGACGGTGTTGCTGGCCCTGCGACGCTGGAAAAGATTGCCGAGCTGACCGGCATCCACATTGGCGATATGCCCTCTACCGGCGATCCCGGCACGGATACGCCTGCTGCTGGCAGCGGCCTTTTCGGCGGTGTGTACACCACCATCCAGTATGGCATGGAGGGCGAGCGGGTCCGCATGCTCCAACAGGCGTTGGATGCGTTGGGCTTCGATGTGGGCAAGGTAGACGGCGATTTCGGTTCCGCGACCTACCTGGCGGTGAAGGCCTTCCAAAAGCACCAGGGCCTTACCGTGGACGGCAAGGCGGGAAAGCTCACCCTGACCCGACTGGAATCCTTCTTTGACGAGAACGGAAACTGTACCTCCGGCCCCATCGTGACCACCCCGCCTGTGCAGGAGCAGGGCCCCAGCTACGGTATGCCCACCCGTACGCTGCGTTTCGGCATGGCCGGCGAGGACGTACGCTATACCCAGCAGCGACTGGCGGAGCTGAAGTACTTCACTCAGGCAGCCAACGGTCAGTTTGATTCGGTGACCCTGACGGCAGTCAAGGCTTTCCAGAGCAAGAACGCGCTGAGCGTGGACGGCGCCGTCGGCCCCAAGACCATCGCGGCGCTCTTCTCCGATGACGCCATCGCTGCGGATGAAACGACGTCTCAGCCCCCCGCAGAGGATTCCACCCCCACGCCGACGCCAGCGCCGACCGATGAGGTAGTGCTCTACCGTACACTGCGCTACGGCAATTCCGGCGAGGATGTGGCCTTTATGCAGCGCCGCCTGATTGAGCTGGGCTATTTGGCAGGGGAGGCGGACGGTCAGTTTGGCACCAATACCCTTGCTGCGGTCAAGGCCTTCCAGAAGGCCAATGGCCTCACGGCAGACGGCGTGGCGGGCACCATGACCTACGGCGTGCTGCTCTCTGACGCAGCCATCCGGGCTGAACAGACTCCAGCGCCCCTGCCTCCTGAGGAGGAAGATACCACCGATCCTAACGGTATTCCGGAACGCAACCTCTCCCAGGGCGATTCCGGCAATGACGTGAAGTCCGTGCAGACGCGGCTGATCGCGCTGGGCTTTCTCAGCGGAACGGCGGACGGTCAGTACGGCAGCGGTACTGCGGCGGCCATGAAGGCTTTCCAGCAGATGAACAGCCTCACCGCTGACGGTGAGGGCAATCCCAGCACCTATGCCAAGCTTTATTCCGACGATGCGCTGAACAGCACAGGCGTCAAGCAGGGGCAGAGCGTCCCGGCGTATACCAACCTGCGTACCGGCGCGACGGGCCCCATGGTCATCCGCCTGCAGCAGGCGTTGGTGAAGCTGAACTACCGTCTGACCGTCACCGGTACCTATGACGACGCCACCTATGAGGCAGTCAGGTCCTTCCAGGCGATCAACAGCCTCTCTGTGGACGGCGTGGCAGGCAAAAACACCCAGTCGCTGCTCTATTCTGGCAGCGCGAAGGCGTTCCCCACCGGCGGCTCCAGCGGCATCTATGGTTCCATGGGCTATGTGGCACCGCCTGCCAAGAGCCAGATTCAGCTGCTGCACTGGGCGGATGAGCTTAAAACCACCCTGGGCCACAACCAGGCCTTCCTGGTCTATGACCCGGCGACGGATATCAGCTGGTCGCTGACGATCATCGCCCGTGGCCGCCACTGCGACGTGGAGCCCTCCACCAAGGCGGATACTGCGGCGATGCATGCTGCCTTCGGCTACAAGGAGACCTGGACGCCCAAGCCTGTCTATGTTCGACTGCCTGACGGACGCTGGACGGTAGCTACTACCCACAATGTGGCCCATGGCGTCAATCCCATCCCCAACAATGACTTTGAGGGCCAGAATTGTGTGCACTTCCTGCGCGATATGTCCGAGACGGAGCAGAACGATCCCGACTACGGCGTGACCAACCAGAAAGCGCTGCGCAAGTTCTGGAAGGAGCTCACCGGGCAGGACATTCCTTACAAGTAAAACACAGGCCGTCTTCCGCGTGGAAGGCGGCCATTTCTTTCAAAAAAAGTTGTGGCTGTCATGGAAAAGTACTTGACACCCGTGCGGGCTTATAGTATAATGTCCTGGTGTCAACGGAAACCCCTTGACAGGAGGTGAGCGCCATGTCCGAAGAACGTATGGCAGACGAGGTCAGCCGCAAGATCGAGCTGGCTTGGCTGACGGCTTTCTACGGCGGCTTGCTCACTGACAAGCAGCGTCAGGTGTTGACGCTGCACTGTGAGGAAGATCTCTCCCTGGGGGAAATTGCCCAGGAAGCAGGCGTCAGCCGGCAGGGCGTGCATGATATGCTCACCCGTGCAGCCCAGCGCCTCTTCGATATGGAGGAGAAGCTTGGCATGGCAGCGCGCTTCCAGCGAATGGAGGACGGCCTCGAAAGATGCCGCACCCTGCTGAAGGAAAAGCGCTACGATGAAGCCGAGGGCGTGATCGACACGCTCATCCGGCTCGATCAGGAGGAAAACAATGGCCTTTGAGGGCTTGACAGAGAAGCTGCAGGGCGCATTGCGCAAGCTGAGCAGCAAGGGCAAGCTGACGGAGCAGAGCGTCAAGGAGGGCATGCGAGAGGTTCGCATGGCGCTGCTTGAGGCCGACGTCAACTACGCCGTCGCCAAGGATTTCATCAAGAAGGTGACCGAGCGCTGCATCGGTCAGGAGATCACCACCAGCCTGACGGCCTCCCAGCAGGTCATTTCCATCGTTCGCGATGAGATGACCCAGCTCATGGGCGGTTCAAATGCCAAGCTGACCTGGTCCTCCAGCCCGCTGACGGTTTACATGCTCTGCGGTCTGCAGGGCGCTGGTAAGACCACCATGGCCGCCAAGCTGGCCGGCTGGCTGGTCAAGCAGGGCAAGAAGCCCATGCTCGCCGCTTGTGACATCTACCGTCCCGCTGCTATCAAGCAGCTGCAGGTGGTCGGTGAGCAGGTGAAGGTGCCGGTTTACGAGCACGGTACCCAGGATCCCGTTCAGACCGCGAAGGAAGCCGTCGAGCGTGCCCGCTACCTGGGCCGCGATGTGCTGATCATTGATACCGCCGGCCGTCTGCAAATCGACGAGGTGCTGATGGACGAGCTGGTCCGCATCAAGACCGCCATCAAGCCGCAGGAAATCCTGCTGGTGGTGGACGCGATGATCGGTCAGGAGTCCGTCAACGTTGCCAAGGCCTTCAACGAGAAGCTGGAGGTTGATGGCGTCATCCTTACCAAGCTGGACGGCGATACCCGCGGCGGTGCGGCCCTGTCCGTGCGCGCGGTGACCGGCAAGCCCATCAAGTTCTCCGGTATTGGCGAAAAGCTGACCGAGATCGAACCCTTCCACCCCGACCGTATGGCCAGCCGAATCCTCGGTATGGGCGACGTGCTGACCCTGATCGACAAGGCCACTGAGGCCTTCGATGAGGCGGAAGCCGAGAAGATCGCCAAGAAGGCCCGTACGGCTGAGCTCACGCTGGAGGATTTCCTCGACCAGATGCAGTCCATGAAGAAGATGGGCGGCATCAAGTCGATGCTGGAAATGCTCCCCGGCATGAGCGGCAAGGACATCGACGTGGACGAGAACGCCATGAAGAAGCCCGAGGCCATCATCCGCTCCATGACGCCCCGTGAGCGTCGCAACCCCAGCGTCCTCAATGCCAGCCGCCGCAAGCGCATCGCCGCCGGCTCCGGCACCACCGTGCAGGACGTCAACCAGCTCATCCGCCAGTTCGAGCAGGCCAAGGACATGATGAAACGCATGACCAGCCAGATGAAGGGCGGCCGGGCACAGCGCATGATGAGGAAGTTCCCCGGCATGCGTTAATCGGACGAAAGTCCACACTAACTTTGCGTGGGTCATATAACAAAGCGTATATGATTTCCATATAGATCAACTCACAAGAATTTGAGGAGGAACACAAAAATGTCTGTTAAGATTCGTCTCAAGCGCATGGGTATGAAGAAGAAGCCTTTCTACCGCGTTGTCGTCGCTGACGTCATGAGCCCCCGTGACGGCCGCTTCATCGAGGAGATCGGCTACTACAACCCCATGACCCAGCCTGCTGAGATCAAGGTTGACGGCGAGCGCGCCAAGTACTGGCTGACCTGCGGCGCTCAGCCCACCGACACCGTTCGCGTTCTGCTGAAGAAGACCGGCGTCATCGAGAAGTAATTGGCAGCATGCCAATCTTTTCGGCATGAGTGTATGCGCCAAGGGCGTACTATGCTTATGTTGATCGCCAGCTGGCAGAAAGGAACCCTACCATGAAGGAATTGCTCACTTTTGTGGCGAAGTCCCTGGTGGATCATCCCGACCAGGTCGTCGTCCGTGAGACCGAGGCCGAGGCCATCATCCTGGAGCTCAGCGTTGCTGACGAGGATATGGGCAAGGTCATCGGCAAGCAGGGTCGCATTGCCAAGGCCATCCGCACGGTGATCAAGGCGGCGACTGCCAAGAACAGCAAGCCTGTCTATGTCGAGATCGTCGAGGACGACAAGTAAGCCAGGCAACCTCTGCAAAATGTCTGCACGCACTGGCCGCTGAGTTTGCCCCATCTGCTGTGCGTGAACCTCTCGATTACCATCCAGGTAACCTTCGAGCTTCACGCTTTGCAGCCGGCACAAATTCTGCTCGCCATTACGCACATCCATTTCTGGAGGATGCCTTCCGGCACTGTTAGATACAATTTGAAGGGGCGCGGGAAAGACGATTTCCTGTGCCCTTTTTCCAAGATTGCTGCCCGATGATTCGGGCGAGCAATGCTCGCCCCTACGGATATGCAGATGTATTTGTAGGGGCGACCATTGGTCGCCCGCCCGCGTGACGGATATAAAGGAGAACCTATATGATCGACTATCTGATGATCGGCGAAGTCCTCAAGCCCCAGGGCATCAAGGGCGAGGTGAAGATCAAGCCCTACGCCGCCAACCACGACGATTTCCGCCGCTGGAAGACCCTCTACATCAAGCAGGGCGAAAGCTACCAGTCCTTGAAGGTGAAATGCAACCGCGTCCACGAAGGGTTTGTGTACGCGATGCTGGGCGAGTGCGCCTCCATGGAGGATGCGGAAAAGTTCCGCGCGGTGCAGCTCTATGTGGACCGCGCCCATGCCAATCCCCTGGAGGAGGACGAGGTGTATATCTCCGACCTCATCGGCTGCGAGGGTGTCGATGAGGAAGGCAAGTCCATCGGCGTTTTGCAGGATGTGCTCCAGCACGGCGTGGTGGACGTGTACGTCTTCAAGGCGAAGGGAAAGTCTGTCATGGCGCCGGCACTGAAGGCTGTTTTCCCCACGGTGGACGTGGCGGGCAAGCGCATCAGCGTCATCCGCGAAAAGCTGGACGAAGTTGCAGTTTGGGAGGAGTAAGGGATGAAGATCACCATCCTGACCATCTTCCCGGAGATGTTTGAGAGCGTGCTGAACAGCAGCATCCTCGGCCGTGCCCGGGAGCAGGGGCTCATCGAGGTGGAGTGCGTGGATATCCGCCCCTTCTCCGACCGCAAGCACAAGAACACTGATGACTACCCCTTTGGCGGCGGCGCGGGCATGGTGATGCTCGCCCAGCCCATCATGGACGCGATGAAGCATGTCACCGGGGAGGATTTCTCCGGGCGGCGCATCTACATGGGACCTCGCGGCACGACGCTGACCACCCAGAAGGCCCGCGAGCTGGCGAAGGAGGAGCACCTGGTGCTGCTCTGCGGCCACTATGAGGGCGTGGATCAGCGCGCGCTGGATAGTTGCATCGACGAGGAGATCTCCATCGGGGATTACATCCTCACCGGCGGCGAGCTGGCTGCCATGGTGCTGACGGATGCGGTCAGCCGCTTCATCCCCGGCGTGCTGGGCTCCGGCGAGAGCGCGGAGGAGGAATCCTTCTCTGACGGCTTGCTCGAGTACCCCCAGTACACCCGTCCCCGTAAGCTCTGCGGCATGGAGGTGCCGGAGGTGCTGCTGTCCGGCGACCATGCCAAGATCAAGGCCTGGCGGCGGCAGGAGAGCCTTCGCGCGACGAAGAAATTCCGCCCCGACCTGCTGGAGAAAGCTGAACTCACCCTGAAGGAAAAGAAGCTGCTGGAGGAACTGTGATGTTTTTGCGCAAGCTGTGCGTGATCGTGCTGCCGCTGGTGATGGCGGCGCTGCTGTGCCTGGTGCTGCCGGTCTTGGAGGGCATGCCCTTCTGGACGGAGGTCTTCCAGGGGCTGCTGTTGGGCGTGATGCTGGCGCTGGTGCTGCCCCTGTGCGGAGCCACCAAGAAGCGCGAGCCCTTCTCCGGCCTGCTGTGGGCGCCGCTCACGGCCCTCATACTGGCGGTGACCGGGCAGTACCTGGCGCTCATCGGCATCAACGTGCCGGTATTGTCGCTGCTCAAAACCGGCGATAGCCATGTCATCCTGGTGGAATGTGCCTTCATCGGCTTCCTGAGCGTGCAGATGATCCGTACCCGCAAGTGACGGGAAGATTTTCCCACGCTGATTCGTTGTATAGGCAGGGGAGAATCCCCAAAACCTCACAGGAGGAATGACGATGAAGAAACTGATGATGCTGATCCTGGCACTGATGCTGTGCGTGCCTGCTTTCGCGGAGGACGCTGCCGCTATCCCGGTGGAGATCGCTGATCCTGCCAACGGCCATATTGCCCTGGAAACGGCCATCACCAAGGCCCTCCAGGAGCTGCCTGTGCAACCTGAGAGTTACCAGACCCGCGCAGAATTGGTCCGTATGAGCGATGACAGCTTCCGGTGGATTGTCACAGTATTCGACCTGACGAGTCTGACTGACGGCTGGTGCGTGGAGATTGATGCGTTCAGCGGTGACGTGGCAGCCAGCTGCACCACCAATGATGGCTTTTTCCAGGATGCCTATGACCGCTGGGTGGCTCGGAAGGGCATCCACGCCCTGTGGCCCCTGGAGGACAAGCAGCTTCACGACGCCATCTATTCGCCGCTGCCCAGCTACGGGCTGCCCCAGGCAGGCGACATGTCTGCCGGCAATGCGCTGACCAAGGCGCTGTTTGTGCTGGGGCTGGAGTCCAGTGAGGGGTATGCCGTGGGCTATGGCTACCTCATGGGCGGCGAGGGGTACAATGGCGTGTGGGAGATTACCCTGGTGAAGAATAGCCAGGTGGCCTACCGAGTTAACCTGGACGCCGTCACTGGCGACGTTTATTACATGGAACCCGATGAAAATGGAAACGGCTAAGGGTCTTCGACCCGTTTTTGATCAGTAGACTGTAGGCAGACAGCTGGTTTAACCACGGAAAGGACACCCCATGAAGCAAGAAGTCCATGGCAACCTGACGGGCATCCGCGACAGCGTGATCGACGCGCTGGCGAGCCTGTACAACTATGAAGTGGAGGACGGCGATTTCCTCCCCCGGGAGCTGATGCAGTTCCTGGCCAAGTTCACCGGCGCGCTCAACCGCGAGATCGCTGTGTACATCACCCGTGACGGCGAGATCGTGGACGTGTCCGTGGGTACGGATCGTGACGTGGAGCTGCGGGACTATCGTCTGCGCCGCAACGCCCAGCGTCTCAGCTGCGTGCGCTGCGTGCATACCCATCCCAACGGCGACGGCCGCCTGTCCGATGTGGACCTCAGTGCCCTGCGCTCCTTCCGCTATGATGCGATGGTCGCCGTGGGCTGCCTCAAGGGCGAGCCGACCTTTGTGCAGGCGTCCTTCCTGGGCGAGAAGCAGAATATCCTCATGGATGAGCCCGTCCGCTGGTACAAGGTGCCGGACGCGGAGTGGAACCGCCAGGTGGAAGAGAGCGACCGCATCGTCGGCTGGGAGGACGAGCAGAAGAACCCGAACGCCAAGGAGCGCGCCGTACTCATGGGCATCGAGAGCGAGGAGAGCCTGCAGGAGCTGGCCCGCCTGGCCGATACCGCCGGCGCCGAAGTGGTCGGCATGTTCCTGCAGAAGCGCGATAAGCCTGACACGGCGCTTTTCATCGGCAAGGGACGCGCGGATGAGCTGACCCGTCAGGCTCAGGCCCTCGAGGCAGACATGGTCATCTTCGATGAGGAGCTGACTGGCATCCAGGTGCGCAACCTGGAGGATATGCTCCGCGTGAAGGTCGTTGACCGCACGACGCTCATCCTGGACATCTTCGCCCAGCGCGCCTCCAGCGCCGAGGGCAAGCTGCAGGTCGAGCTGGCCCAGCTGCAGTATCAGTCCACCCGACTGATTGGTCAGGGCCTGGTACTTTCCCGACTGGCGGGCGGCATCGGCACCCGCGGTCCCGGCGAATCCAAGCTGGAGATGAACCGCCGTCGCATCCGCGAGCGCATGACGGAGCTGCGCCGCCGCCTGGAAACGGTGGAAAAGCAGCGTGAACTCCGCCGCAAGAACCGCGAGAAGAATGAGATTCCCGTCGTGGCCCTGGTGGGCTACACCAACGCAGGAAAGTCCACGCTCCTCAACAAGATGACCGGCAGCGACGTGTACGTGCAGGATCAGCTCTTCGCGACCCTGGATGCGGTCAGCCGCCGCATCGAGACGGCGGAGCACACCTCCTTCCTGCTGGTGGACACGGTTGGCTTCATCCGAAAGCTGCCCCACGCGCTGGTCAGCGCCTTCCGCTCCACGCTGGACGAGGCGGCCCTGGCGGATGTGCTGCTGATCGTCAACGATGGCGCGTCCAGCGAAATGTACAAGCAGCACGACACGGTGATGCAGGTTCTTGCTGAGCTGGGGGCTACTGAGCAGCCCCGCATTGAGGTCGTCAACAAGTGCGACCTGGGTGGCGTCGAGCCCACCTTCCCCGGTGCGGTGATGGTTTCTGCCAAGACGGGTGAGGGTCTGGATGAGCTCCACCGCCGCATCGCTGCGGAGCTGCAAAAATCCTACGCCCCGGTGACCTTTGTGATCCCCTTCAGCCAGTATGGTCTGGTGAGCCAGATCCGCCCCCTTGGTCGGGTGGTGAACGAAGCCTACACCGATGAGGGTACTGAACTGACCATCGTGATCGGCAATGCGGATCGCGACCGCTTGGTGGCCAAGTACGGCAAGGGCATTATCAAAGCATAAGGAAAGACCGCTCGTTTGAGCGGTCTTTTTGTGTGAAATCAGCGATTCTGTGCTTTGATGGCGTCCATCTCTGCGATCAGCTCGGCCAGCGGGCGGTATTCGCCTCCCCAGTACTCAAAGACGTGCATCCCCTCGTCCTCCAGAACGGGACCTTCCAGCGTTACGGGCAGATGCAGCTGGGCCAGCAGGCCTTCGCGGTCCAGGGGCTGATCGTCAAAGGGCGTGAGCTTGGAGAATTCCTTATAGGACACGCCGTACACGACCTTCCGCACGCCCAGGGAAGCAATGGCGGCCAGGCAGCGCTCACAGGGGGCGCAGCTGGTGTAGAAAACGGACTCCCGCAGCACGTCGTCGGAATACTTGTTGGCGCACTTGTGCACCAGGTTGAACTCCGCGTGCCCAAAGAGCCCACGCTGGTAGTCGGCGGTATTTTCGGCCTCCTCCAGCACTTTGTTGTTGTGCACCAGGATCGCGCCGAAGGTGTCAAAGCCCTTTTTGCCTGCGCTGATGGCCAGGTCATAGCACTTGCGGATATATGCTTCGTGGTTCATGGGGCCTCCTTATTGGCCGAAATTGATCGCCAGCTTGGCAAAAAGATCGTTCAGCACATAACGGCTGTCGATGCGGTGGTACACCAGAATTTCGCGGCCAGGCAGCTCTTCCGTATAGCGGGTCTCTGCGTCGATGAGCCAGGCATTCTGACGTCGGCTTTCCCCACAACCGGGGTGGAGGACTACCGCCACGCTGGGATTGTCGCCCAACGCCCAGCTTTCTCCTGCTGTCCAGCCTGCCCAGGGCAAGTTGTTGTACTCGTCCATCTGGCGCAGCAGGTACGCGCCGACCTCGCCGCACGGGGCGACCTTCTGCTGCAGCTCCGCCAGACCTACGCGCATCATGCCGTAGCCGCTGATGCAAATCTGCCACACCGGCACCGTTGTGTCCCGGAGGATGAAGTTGATGGCGTCCGGGTCATTGCCCCAGTTGAATTCGCGGAAAGCCCAGGCGTCCTTGCCGTAGGCGTTGCCGCCGATGGTGACGATGGTCAGCTTGTCAGCGATGTCGGGGGCAGCGCGGAGGGCATCGGCCATGGTCGTGGTCGCACCCATCAGCAGCACGAAAAGGGGATGTGCATCCTCCCGGCGGGCCTCGTCAATGATGAACTGCGCGCCTTCGCTGATTTTGCCGTCCTTGGGCCAGACTTGGCCGTGGAGGACGGGGACGTCGGACTTCATCAGCGCGAGCAGGTGCTTTGCTGCGGCGTAGCTCTTCTCCATCGAACCTTCAGACATGAAGTGCTCAGCGATGACGGCCTTCACGTCCAGCTTGGGGGAGAGGAGCGCATGAGCGATGGCGAAGGGGTCATCCGCCTCGCAGGCTGTATCGGTGGAAACGATGACGCGGACTTTTTTGTACTCAGGTACGGTAAACTGGTATTTCATTGGGATGCCTCCTTGTTGAAAGGCTGGTAGGGCGCGGTGTTGCGAAGATCAACGATCTCCAGCGGACAAATGGCACGAATAGCCTCGAAAAGCTCCTCGTCGTAGTCGATGGCAATGAGTTTGTGGTGGTGGAAGGGGTTGTGAGTTTTCCAGCGGTCGTGTATGCTGCGCTGCTCGCCCTTACAGACGAAGCAAAGCTGTGGATAGCGGTTATCAAGCATGCCACGTCCGGAAACATACAGGCAGATGCAGACCTGTTGAAAGCCATCCCAGGTCAGGTGCTTGGGTGGGAAAAAGGGCGATATGACAGTGACACCCTCGGCGGTGACGCAGACCTTGCTCAGAAGCTGCTGCAGCTCCAGAAAGGCTGACAGTGCCATCATGGCGCAGAACAGCATGATGGGTAGCGAAACGATGAAAAGCAGCACGGTGGATAATGAATCAATCAGGAAATACAGCGCGCCTGCAGTGAAAAGCAACATGCCAACGACCATCAATGGCCATTGCTCCCGGTGAGAACCCTCACCCTTTTTGCATAGCGGCGTTGTGAATTCAAGCATAGCAGTCTCCATAACAAATCACCCCGGCAGAGCAATCTACCGGGGGATGTTTCAGCGCTCCATCGCGGCGGAATCAGGTTCCGGCGTAGGCGTGACAAAGACCTCCAGGTGGGTGTAGTTATCCTGGGAGAAATAGCCCTCGTATTCCTCATCGGTGTTGGGGGCAGGTGTGGCGTCCGCCAGGCCCAGACCAGCGTCTTCGCTGCCTGGGCGGGCGAAGATCAGCGTCATCTGCAGCCAGGACTTGCCGTCGCCGTACTGGTTGGGGTAGTAGGCAAAGTACGCCCGAGGCTGGCTGCCCTGCAGATCGATCACGTCCTCCTCGAAGGAGTGGGTCATGGCGTCGGGGTTGGCCCGATCCTTACGCATGACGTCAGCGTACTTGGCAGTCAGCTCCCGCGCGCTGTCCACAGAGATCGCCGCGGAGGAGGATGCCAGGCAGGATGCCGCCACCAGCTCGAACTGATCTGCGTCACAGATGCGCAGCGTCAGGGAGTGCAGGCCTGCGTCCCCCAGGAGGAAGTACATCTCCACCGTTTCAGGGGTGTCGGCGCCGTTCATGCCCATGCTGGCAAAGGTAGAATAGAGCTCATACTGCATGTCGATGGTGCCGCCGCCAAGCTGGGTCAGGGTCAGGTTGACGTCCTCCACATAGCTGCGCAGATGGGCCTGACCGCTGGTCAAAGACGCGGGCCAGGCGATTTCCGCCATTGCGGTGGTCAGCAGCATCAGGCACAGCAGCAGCGCTGCAAGCTTCTTCATCGGGTCACCTCAAATGAAATGTTGTTATTTGGCGGCGCGCAGCTCGATGCACTTGGCGATCAGCTCCACCGCGCCTTCCACGCCCAGCACGCCCGTATCGACGACCAGGTCGTAGTTATCCACATCGCCCCAGGTGGCGGTGGCGTAGTAGTTGTAGTAGCTGGCGCGCTGCTTGTCGGCCTTGCGGATGCGGTCCTCGGCCTTCTCAGCTTCGATGCCGTAGTACTTTACGGCGCGGTCAATCTTGCTGGGCATATCCGCTTTGACAAAGACAGACAGGGCGTTCGGATCATCGCGCAGAACATAATCGGCGCAGCGGCCCACGATGACGCAGCTGCCTTCGGCTGCGATGCGGCGGATGGCGTCAAACTGCGCCAGGAAGATCTTGTGGTTCAGCGGCATGTCCATGTAGAAGGAGTTGCTGCCCATGTGATGCTGCACGCCGGTCACCAGGGAGAAAAGAAGCGAGCGGGTGGGCTTTTCGTCATGCTCCTCGAGGATCTCCTCGCAGATGCCGGAGCTCTTCGCGGCCTCGGAGAGCAGCTCCTTGTCATAGAAGGGGATGCCCAGCTTTTCCGCCAGCAGACGACCCACATAGCGCCCGCCGGAACCAAACTGACGGCCAATGGTGATCACGATCTTCTTCGACATAATAACCTCCTGAACGAAGCCGACCATTCGGCCTATTTCTCTGCCAACAGTATAGCACAGATAGGTAAGAAAGCGCAATGATTTTCTTGCTGAAATGGCAAAAATGGTTGTGCAATCCCCCGGAAGGACGGGGTGTTTTTGTATACTTTCATAAATGGGAGAATTTTCGTCAGTACGGCCATTGACAACATACGTTGCTTTTGTTAAAATAACTGATAACCCAAACACTATTTGAGGATTTGTGGAGGAGGATCATCCCATGCTTCAGAAGGTTGTGCGCGAAGGTCTTACTTTTGACGACGTGCTGCTGGTGCCTGCCCGCAGCGAGGTTCTGCCCAAGGATGTTGACATGTCCATCCAGCTCACCCCCGTGATCAAGCTGAACATCCCGCTGATGTCCGCCGCGATGGATACCGTCACTGATTCCCGCATGGCCATCGCCATGGCCCGTGAAGGCGGCCTGGGTATCATCCACAAGAACATGTCCATCGCCGATCAGGCTGCGCATGTTGACAAGGTCAAGCGTTCCGAGCACGGCGTGATCACCGATCCCTTCTTCCTCTCTCCCAAGCACCTGATTCAGGACGCGGAGAACCTCATGGGCCGCTACCGCATCTCCGGCGTACCGATCTGCGAGGACGGCAAGCTGGTGGGCATCCTGACCAATCGCGATCTGCGCTTCGTCACGGACTACAACCGCCCCATCCATGAGTTCATGACCAGCAAGAACCTGATCACCGCGCCCGTTGGCACCTCCCTGGAGGAGGCCAAGATGATCCTGGCCAAGCACCGCATTGAGAAGCTGCCCATCGTGGATGAGAACGGCGTGCTGCGCGGTCTGATCACCATCAAGGACATCGAAAAGTCCACCAAGTACCCCAACTCCGCCAAGGACAGCAACGGCCGTCTGCTGTGCGGCGCGGCTGTCGGCGTTACTGGCGACGTGTTCGACCGTATCGACGCCCTGGTGGACGCCAAGGTTGACGTGATTTCCATCGATACCGCGCATGGCCATTCCGTGGGCGTGCTCAAGCAGGTCGAGGCCATCCGTAACCGTTACCCCAACATCCAGCTGTTTGCCGGCAACGTGGCCACCGCTGGCGCTACCCATGACCTGATTGCTGCTGGTGTGGACTGCGTCAAGGTCGGCATCGGCCCCGGCTCCATCTGCACCACCCGCGTGGTCGCCGGCATCGGCGTGCCCCAGGTGACTGCTGTTGCTGACTGCGCTGAAGAGGCCGACAAGCACGGCATCCGCGTCATCGCGGACGGCGGCATCAAGTACTCCGGCGACATCGTCAAGGCCCTCGCGGCTGGCGGCTCCTGCGTCATGCTGGGCTCCATGCTGGCCGGTACCGAGGAAGCCCCCGGCGCCACTGAGATCTACCAGGGCCGTCAGTTCAAGGTGTACCGCGGCATGGGCTCCCTGGCTGCGATGGAAGCTGGCTCCAAGGATCGCTACTTCCAGGCTGAAAGCAAGAAGTTCGTGCCCGAAGGCGTTGAGGGCCGCGTGCCTTACAAGGGCGCCCTGGCGGACACCGTCTTCCAGATGATCGGCGGCCTGCGTGCCGGCATGGGCTACTGCGGCGCGCCCACCATCGATTACCTGCGCGAGCATGCCGAGTTCATCAAGATCACCGGCGCCGGTCTGGCTGAGAGCCATCCCCACGACATCTCTATCACCAAGGAAGCTCCCAACTACTCCCGCAATCTGTGATAACAAACCAAGGCTCCGGTTCCATTGGAACCGGAGCCTTTTTGCGTATAAACGGATCGATCAGATGGGGAGGAAGCGCTGCTCGAAGGCGGTCAGAATCTCCTTCATTCCTTCGTCCATATATGCAATCGTGGCGATGCGCAGCGTCTCGGGGACGCCGTAATAGGGGGCTGCCATCGCGCCCGCAATGGCAGCGATCGTGTCGCTGTCGCCGCCGATGGAGATGGCGTTGCGGATGGCGTCTTCCAGGCTGTTGGACTCAAAGAAGGCCATGAATGCCTGGGGGACGCTGCCCTCGCAGGTATAATCAAAGGCGTAACTGGCACGAATGCCGTCCAGGGTGAAATCCATGGGGTAATAGTGAGCGTCAATTTCAGCGCGGATGTCAGCCATGGAGCTGCCGTTTTTTGCCATGTACACGGCTACCGTCACAGCTTCAGCGCCCTTGATACCCTCGGGATGATTGTGGGTGATCTCAGTCACGGCGCGGGACAGCTTCTTGGCTTCCTCCAGGCTGCGGGCGGCATAGGCACAGGCGCTGACGCGCATGGCAGCGCCGTTCGTGTTGGCCTCGTAGGGCTGCGGATTCTCGCTCATCAGCCAGGCCTTGAAGCGGCGGCTGTACCAGCCATCGGGATAGCGTCGGCCGATTTCCCTCAGCCAGCGTACAGCCTGCTCGTTCAGGTCGGAGAAGTCCGGCTTGCTCTCCAGCAGAGCCTTTGCCACGGCAATGGACATGATGCTGTCGTCAGTACAGCGGCAATCGGGCACAAACAGGTCGAAATCCTTGCTCAGGTGGTTATTCCACTCGAAACGGGAACCCACGACGTCACCAATGATGGCACCAATCATTTGCAATTTCTCCTTTTGTTTGTGATTATTTCAACGCGAACTTGAATCCGCCCTTGATCAGGTAAAACGCAGGGTGTCCGTCCACAATGACTGCGTCATGCAGCACATCGAAGGTAGCCAGGGCCACCGTGTGTACTGTACCATCCACGTCGGTGAAGGTGAAGACCGTGTGGGGCTCGGCAGTGATGTGCTCGCCTGCTGGCAGCATGCCGGAGACGGTCACCAACGCCAGGGCGTTGTAGGCGGACTCAAATGCGGTGTAATCCAGCGGCGCGCCGTTGCAGGTGACGGCTGCGGTGTAGAGCGGGTTACCGTCTGCATCGGTGATGAGCTCGTTGTTGGCGGCCACCTGCTCCACGCGGGTGAGGACGTACTCGGTGACCGCATCGCCTTCGCGGATATGCAGCGATGCCAGGTTGCCAAGGGCGGTCATCAGCGGATAGCGGCTCATGGTGGCGCTCACGTCGTAGCCCATGAACACGCCCATGGTAAAGTGGCTGGAGAGGTAAATTCCGTCGCCGTAGCGGACATAATCAACCATATCGCTTTTCTCGCCGCCGATGATGAAGGTCACGGTGCTCTCCGGGTAGTCAGTGGGCTGAGCGACGCCGTCCGCACCGGTGACGGCGATGGTGCCGGCAGCCTGGTGGAGCTCAATGGTCATACGAGGTGCGTCAAAGCCATATTGGGCGAGGTTTTCTTCGGTTGCGGGAGCGACCCAAGCGGAGAGATGGAGCTTCGAAGCATTGGAGAGCACTTTCTCCATGGCGGTGCTGTCTGCGGGGTAGGAGAACGGGGAAGTGATGCGCCAGCGGTCGATGGCGTCGGCGTCGGTGATGCTGCCCTCCAGCGTCCACTGGACAACTCGCTCGCCCTCGGTGAGGGTGATGCGGTCAATGCGCGCCTTGTGCAGATTGGGCTGGCTGACCTTGTGCAGGGTGTCTCGGTTGACGAAGAGGCCCTCCACGGAGCCGTTGGAGAAGGTAAACAGCCGCTCATCTCCGCTGACAAGCATGTACCGCCAGGTGCCGTCGGGCCCCTTATCGCCCACGCGGAGGGAGATCTCCGTGCCGTCAGTGTAAACGATGCGGGCCTCATAGCGGGGATTCTCCAGGCCGTAATCAGCCAGGTGGGCGGCGTAGACGGCGGAGTCATTGGTCAGGACGTCCTCGGCGGTGATGCAGGCAGCGCTGGCCAGGAAATCAAGGCATTCGTCCCGAGTGAGCGTCATAGTGACGTCACCTGTGATATCGACGGTTTCACCCATGGGAGTAGCCGTCCAGGGGGATTCATCGCCCCGGCGGATGGTGATGGACGCTACGTCGGAGAGCGCGACATCCGTCAGCGTGACCGTGGCGTCAATGGGGGCGGTGTGCTCTACCTCTTCGTTCTGATTTATCAGGAGGAAGGTCGTGACGATCACGCCCAGCATCATCAGCGCGAAAAATAGAAGCAGGATGCGCTTCTTTTCCGTAGGAATACGGCGGAATCTGCGAAGATTTGGCATCAGCGGTGCCTCCTGGGGTAGAGGATGACCAGCGCAGCACCCAGCACAGTGAGGGGCAGGGCCACCAGCAGGAGGCTCCCCAGGGTCAGTGCATCTGCGGAAAGGCCGGGGCGCACGGCGGTGCGGGCCATGATGTGGAGGTTGCTGGCAGCGCTGTCAGTCAGGTACTCCATCACGCGGAGGATGAACTCCTGGGCATGAGTCATGGAATAGTAGTACTCGCTGGTCAGCGCGGCGGAGGAGCCGAGGATGACCGCGCGGCTGACGTCACCGGTGTCAGAGAAGCGGTAGGCCTCCAGCGCCAGGGGGAAGGGCCCTTCGGGGTCGCCCTCCTGCTTGGCAAGGGTAGTGCTGCCGCTGACGCTGCGCAGGTAGGAGCCCTCGCCGGAGAGCAGCATGGGCGTGACGGTCAGGCTGTTGTCGGTAGTGGCGGGCGTCTCAAAGGCGCGGGCGGTGGACATAATCAGCGTGGCGGCGCCATTCATCATCAGGTCGAAAGTGACGTCGGTGGGCTGCATCTGGGGCAGGAGCACGGTGCGGTTGCCCTCAAAGTAGCCGGATTTGTCCTCCTTCGCGGCGACGACCACGCCCTCCAGGGGCAGGAAGCCGTAGGAGCGCAGCAGCGCCCGGTAGTTGGGCATGCTGGCGATAGGGTCGGTGTAATCGCAGGCAAAGAGCAGCGCGCCGCCCTGGCGGGTGAAGTCGGTGACAATGGTGAGCTCGGTGTCCGTCAGGTCACGCACGGGGGCCAGGAAGACCAGCAGGTCGCCGGGGACGGGGGTAATCTCCGCCAGTGCAGCAAAGCGCACGTCGTAGTGATTGCCCCGCAGGAAGTCAGTGAGGGTCGCGGCGGTGTTCTCGTCCAGCTCGTCATGGCCCTGCACCATGTACACCACAGGGATGCGCTCCTGGGTGACGTAGGAGATGGCGGCGGTGATGCTGCTCTCGTAGGTCAGCTTGTCATAGGCCCAGGTGCCCGCGTCGTAGTCGATGGACAGGGTGAGGAAGTCGGCGGCGTTCAGCACGCGGAAGCGCTCGGTTTCCGGGCAGAAGACCACCAGGCTGTCCGCCGTGACGGTCTGATCCGCCGAGGCAGAAGCGAAGCGCGCAGCAAAGGTCGGGTTCAGGGAGAGGGGGGCCTGCTCCCAGGTGACGAGGTCAGAGGCGGCGGAGTAGCGGTTCAGCAGCTCAAAGAGCAGAAGATCCTCGTCGCCCTTCTCGTACAGGGCGTAGATGTGCACTGGGTATTCCAGCTCTGCCAGAATGGCCTCCGTACCCTCGGAATGAGAGGTGATGGCGTTAAAGGAGTAGTCCACCCGCCAGCCGTACTTCTTTTCCAGCGCGGTGAAAAGGCCGCTCAGGGCGATCAGCACTGCGATGGCCACGCACAAAAGCGCCGTGGACAGGCTGCCGTAGCGGAACTTGGGGTCATGCAGGAAGGCAAGGTTGATCTTTTTCATCGTCATGCCCCCCTGTAGCGCCGCGCGTCCATCGCATGAATGGTCAGCAGGATGAACGCCGCGGCGAAGAATACGTCATATCCCACGCTGGCGAAGGAGAATTGCCCCATCAGGAAGGGCTCGGTGCGCTCATACAGGCTGAAGAAGCTCAGGATGCCGTTTACCCAGTCGATACGGATGGCCGACTGGATGAGATCCAGCATCCACAGCACGAAGTTCGCCCCGAAGGCCGCCACCACTGCCGTCACCTGGCTGGCTGTGCAGCCAGAGATGAACAGGTCCAGCGCGATGAAGGCGCAGCCCTGCAGCACGAAGCCCAGATATCCCACCAGCAGTTCACCGGGGTAGACCTGGCCGTAGATGGCCACGATCAGCACGAAAAGCCCCGTCAGGAGCACAGTCAGCACCATGACCGTCACCGCGGCGAGGTACTTGCCCAGCACGATGCCCGGCAGGGAAACGGGGCTGGTCAGCAGCAGCTGGTCGGTGCGCTTTTGCTTCTCCTCAGCCAGGAGGCGCATCGTCAGCACCGGGCAAAGCAGCATCCACAGGTAGCTCATCGTGCCGATGAAGGTCAGCAAATCGCTGGAGCGGCTCTGCATGATGGTCAGGTAGAAGATCACCGATGACAGCGTCAGAAACACGCCCATGAACACATAGCCCACGGGGGTGTAGAAATAGCCTTGAAGCTCGCGCTTCCAGATGGACAGCACAAGGTCACATCCTTACATTCGTTATTCTTGGGAGGTAGCGCGCAGGAAGGCGTCCTCCAGGGTGTCCTGCTCGGTGACAAGCTGCATGATGGGCGCGTCCATGGCGCACAGCAGGCGGAAGATGGCGGTCTGGGCATCGGGGGAGGAGGTTGGCTCGCACTCGATGCTGACCTCCGTGACGCCCGGGGCGGATTGCTTCAAGGGCTTCACCCGGCGCACGCAGGGCAGGGAGAGCAGCGCGGGCAGCAGGTCCTGCTGGCGGCCCTTGATGGCAGCCCGGAGCATCAGTGCATCGCCGGCGCCGGTGAGCTCTGCCATATCGGCCTCGCGGATCAGCTTGCCCCGGTGGAGGATGATCACCCGCTGGCACAGCTGCTGGATTTCGCTGAGCAGGTGGGAGGAGAAGATGACGGTGTGGTTCTGCCCCAACTGCCGGATCAGTGCTCTGATTTCCACCACCTGCCGGGGGTCGAGGCCGACGGTAGGCTCGTCCAGCACCAGGACGGGCGGATCGCCGCAGAGGGCCTGGGCCACACCCACGCGCTGCCGGTAGCCCTTCGACAGATGGCCGATCAGCCGTTCAGCGACCTCGGTCAGGCCGCAGGTGGCCATGATCTCATCCACATGGGCAGGGATGGCCTTGCGGGCCACCTCTTTCAGCTCGCATACGAATTTCAGGTAGCTGCGCACGGTCATCTCGTCGTAGAGGGGGGGCTTCTCCGGCAGGTAGCCGATAGCCCGCTTGCAGTCGCGGCTTTGGGTGAGCATATCCATGCCAGCCACCAGCACCAGGCCCTCTGTGGGCGGCATGTACCCGGTGAGGATGTTCAGCGTGGTGGTCTTGCCGGCGCCGTTCTGGCCGAGCAAGCCGACGATCTGTCCCTTAGGGGCTGTGAAGGAAATATCGCGAATGGCTTCCACAGCGCCGTAGCGCTTGGTGACGCCTCGAAGTTCGATCATGGCATAATCCTCCGATCTTACAATATCATTATAGCATATTTGGGCGATAAATGCATGAACAAAGTGTAAATCTCGGGTGATTGCATGATAAAAGGCCGCGATTCGTGCGGCCTTGCAGCGTTTATGCCATTTTCAGCCGATACCCCAGCTTGTACACCGTTTCGATGCAGCTGGTGCCGAGCTTGCGGCGCAGACGCTGGATGTGCACGTCCACCGTGCGGGTTTCGCCGGCGCTGTGATAGCCCCAGGCGGTGCGCAGCAGCTCCTCCCGGGTGAGGGGAGAGTCGGGGCTTTCCATCAGGGCCTGCAGCAGGCTGAACTCCTGGGCTGTCAGGGTGAGCAGGTCGCCGTCCAGGGTGCACTCGCGGTTTTCGACATCCATCCGTAATGCGCCCAGGGTCAGCTGGCTGTTGGTTTCCGACAGGAGCATGGCGACGCTATGGCGCAGCTGATTACCGTCGTAGGGGGCCAGGAGTACGCCGCGAGGCCCTTGGTAGAGGGCATGCAGGTGGCGAACGGTGGAGGCGTCCGCCGTAATGAAGAGCAGCGGCCAGGCCTTTTCCTCCAGCAGGCGCAACAGGGCGAAGCTCTCCGCCCAGGAGAGCCGCGCATTGAGGATGGTCAGCAGCCGTGAGGATTGCCGGGCAATCTCGTATCCCTCGGCGATGTTCTCCGTCAGGAGGCAGCGGTGACCGGCTGCTTCCAGGGCCTCGCACATACGGGTGCGGGCAGCAGTATCCGGGTCAATAATCAGGATTGTAGCCATGGTATTTCTCCCTTGATGGGTCTATTGGCGCGGATAAGAGAGCGCCGCGGTATGTATGTCCTTACACAGATATAAACGAATCGGGGAGGGGAATTCTTTCAACTTCTGCAAATTTTGTTGATTTCCAACAAAAAAGGCCGAATTACTCGGCCTTGGGGAGGAGCTGGACGTCCGCGACGGCCAGATCATGGTGGACGATGTGAATGAGATCACCCTCCTGGATGTCGGGGAGGGTCTTCTCCGCGTCGAAGTAGAACAGACGCTCATAAGGACGGCCTTTTGCGTCGGTATCAGAAACGAGCAGCTGATGGAAGCGAACGCCTTCCACCAGGTCGATATTTTCCGACAGGCGGATGAAGGGCAGCGTGCACTCGTGGGTACGGCCGTCCAGGCAGTTTTTCAGGTGCAGCGCATAGCAGCGCAGGGGCTTGATGAACAGATCATACCCGGCGATCAGCAATACGCCGATAATGAGGGTGCAGGCGATCGTCAGCCATTGCAAACGAATGAACAGGGAAACTATCAGCGCTGCAGCGAACACAGCACAGGGAATGCCGATGATCAGCCAGCGTTTGTGCTTCTGGGCCTGGATGGCGGTATAATCAGCTTCGGAATAAATGGGCGTATGCATAGGCGGCATCCTTTCGTATGTTGCTTACGGGTTTGTATCTATCTTACCCCAGGTTTGTGAATAACGCAAGAACAAATCGTACTTTTTCGCATTTACGACAGAAAACTTCAACGAATATTGAGTTGAATGCTGTCATATCGTATGGTAAAATGCTAATATCACATTGCAAAGGAGGCAGGATGATGACGCAGACCCATACCAGGTCCATCCGTCTGCTGATGTTTGTGTTGCGCCGTTTGATGCCTCATACCATCAAGGAGCAGGAGAACGTTCGTCTGGACGAGAATGATCCGGTGATCTATCTGTGTAACCACGGTGAAATGTACGGGCCCATTGCCGGGATGCTGTTCTGCCCAGGCTTTGTGCGCCCCTGGACCATCAGCGAGCTGTGCTGTGATCCCCAGGAAGCCACTGCCTATGTGAAGCGCTACACCCTCAAGAGGGTCACATGGAAGGATGCAACCAAGCAGCGGGTAGCGAAGTTTCTGGCAACAAACACCCTGAAGCTCATGCAGGCGGTGAAGTCCATCCCCGTGTTCCGCCATAAGCCCCGGGAGCTGATGAGCACCTTCCGCCAGTCTGTGGAGGCGCTGCAGCAGGGCGCAAATCTGCTGATCTTTCCGGAGGATCCGGATACTGATCCCAACAGCCCTGGTTACAAGTCCGGCAGGCCGCCGACGCTTTTCCGCGGTTTTCCCATGCTGGCCCAGGTGTATTACAACCGTACGGGCAAGCGGTGCCGGTTCATCCCGGTGCTGTGTCATAAGGAGGGACGTACAGTATCCTTCGGCACGGAAATTGTCTACGATCCGGAAAATGATCCCATCGCTGAGCGCGACCGCATCGTGGACGAGGCTTACAATCAGATGCAGGCGCTCTACGACCGCGAAGAAGCCCTTTGCCAGGCATAAAGCATCCCCGACAGTCAGACGACTGCCGGGGACATTTTTATGTTCAGTTGGCGTTCCACTCCATATGGAGGCTGCCGCCGAAGTCGATCCAGCGGAAGTGCGTACCCTCCAGCGTCATGTAGCCGTGCCAGCTGTTCTCCTTGGGAATGGAAACGCTGCCGGGGTTCAGGCAGGCACGTTCGTCCATGACATCCTTGAGCGGCACATGGGTGTGGCCGTAGATGAGGATATCGCCCTTCTGCATGGGCGGCAGGGCGTTCACGTTGAAGTGATGCCCGTGGGTGCAGTACATCAGCTGATTGCCGACGGGAATGACCGCATAATCCGCCAGAATGGGGAAGGGGAGCACCATCTGATCCACCTCAGTGTCGCAGTTGCCTCGGACGCACAGGATTTTGTCTTTGATTTCGCTCAGCATGGCGATGACCTGCTTGGGGGCGTAGTCTTTGGGCAGATCGTTGCGGGGACCATGGTAGAGGATATCGCCCAGCAGCAGCAGGCGGTCAGCACCCTCCCGCTGGAAGGCGTCCAGCAGCTGCCTGGTATAATAAGCCGAGCCGTGGAGGTCTGAGGCGATCATGAACTTCATGGGGATCATCCTTTCATGTGGGATAGGGACATTATACCACGCATGAGGCAGGAAGGCAACAAAAAAGACCGGCTCGATGTGCGGTCGAGCCGATCGGATGTGCTTTGATGCTTTGCTTTTGATGTGTGCGGTGTGTAAACGTTCTAACGGTTCAAGTAGAGGCCAAAGACCCTTACTTGATGATCTCCAGGATCACCATCTCGGCAGCGTCGCCGCGACGGGGGCCCATCTTGTACATACGGGTGTAGCCGCCGTTGCGCTCCTTGCAGGCGGGAGCGATCTCACGGAACAGCTTCTCAACGACGGGGTACTTGACCTCGCGCTGACGAGCCTTGTAGTCAGCCTTGCGCTCATCCTCTTCACGAGCCACGGGCAGGTTGTAGAGGTAGGACACGATCTGACGGCGGGCAGCCAGCTTGGAGGGAGCGTCGTTCACGACCTCCTGCTGAACCAGCTGGCCCTTGTCGTTGTGGAACTCCTTCATCACGGTCACGGTGTTCTCGTGCTCCTTGACAGCCAGAGTGATCAGACGCTCGGCAATGCGGCGGACTTCCTTAGCCTTGGCTTCGGTCGTCTCGATCTTGCCGTTATTGATCAGATTAGTCGTGAGGCCACGCAGCAGCGCCTTGCGCTGAGAGGCCGTGCGACCCAGTTTGCGCTGGTAAGCCATGGGGTATTTCCTCCTATCATGGGTGGGCGGCAGAATGACTCAGCATTCCGCACTTTTGAGCCCCGTCTTATTCATCATTCGGGCGCAGGGCCAGACCCAGCTCCTGCAGCTTCTGCTCGACCTCTTCCAGGGACTTACGGCCCAGGTTGCGGACTTTCATCATATCTTCCTGGTTGCGCTGAACCAGCTCGGCCACGCTGTTGATGCCGGCGCGCTTCAGACAGTTGTAAGCGCGGACGGACAGCTCCAGCTCCTCGATGGTCATCTCCAGGACCTTCTCCTTCTTGTCGTCCTCAGGCTGCACCATGCTCACGGGGAGGACGGTGTCGGTCAGGCGGACGAAGGAAGCCAGATGCTCAGTGAGAATGCTGGCGGCGCCGCTGACGGCCTCTTCGGGCTTCAGGGTGCCATTGGTCCACACCTCCAGGGTCAGGCGGTCGTAGTCGTTGGACTGGCCGACGCGCTTGTCCTCAACGGTGTAGTTCACCTTGTGGATGGGGGTGAAGATGGAGTCCATCGCGATGACGCCGATGGGCATCGTGATATCGCGGGCCTTGTTCTTATCGGCGCTGACATAGCCGCGGCCGCGCTCCAGGCGCAGGGTCATCTGCAGGTGCGCATCCTCATTGAGGGTGGCAATGTGCATCTCGGGGTTGATGATTTCGATCTCCTCATCCACCTTGATGTCAGCTGCAGTCAGCTCGCAGGGGCCGATCTTGTCCACGATCACGGACTTGGGGCCTTCGCCGTACATCTTGACGGCCAGACCCTTCAGGTTCAGGATAATCTCCGTCACGTCCTCGGTCACGCCGGGAATGGTGGAGAACTCATGCTGCACGCCCTCGATGTGAACAGAGGAAACAGCAGCACCGGGCAGGGAAGACAGCAGGACGCGGCGCAGAGAGTTGCCCAGCGTATGGCCAAAGCCACGCTCCAGCGGCTCGACGACGAACTTGCCGTACTTGCCGTTGTCGCCAACTTCGACACATTCGACCTTTGCCTTTTCGATTTCTACGGCCATTTTTTAAACCCTCCTTGCTCAGGTTCGCACTGAAGGGATGTCTTTGCGGGAGAGGGTGATTATCCTCATCCCCACTCCCGCAGCACCCTTCATTAACGGGAGTAGAATTCGACGATCATCTGCATCTGGGGCTCGAAGTCCACGTCCTCACGGGCGGGCAGAGCAACCACAGTGCCAGTCAGGTTAGCGGCGTCAAAGGTCAGCCACTTAGGGGTCACAGCAGTGGTGCCCTCACGCAGGCCCTTGAACAGCTCGGACTCAGCGCTCTTCTGGCGCAGGGTGATGACGTCGCCCACCTTCACGGAGTAGGAGGGGATGTCCACCTTCTGGCCATTGACGCGGATGTGGCCGTGCACCACGATCTGGCGCGCAGCACGACGGGTCTTGCCCAGGCCCAGACGGTACACGACGTTGTCCAGGCGCTGCTCCAGCAGCTGGAGCATGTTGTCACCGGTGATGCCCTTCATGGAGGTGGCCTTGTTGTAGTAGCCCTCGAACTGCTTCTCGAGGATGCCGTACACAAACTTGACCTTCTGCTTCTCCTTCAGCTGGGCGCCGTACTCGGAGACCTTCTTGCGGCGCATGCCGCCGGGGTTGCGGTTAGACTTCTTATTGCCATAGCCCATGACCGCCGGGGAAACGTCGAAAGAACGGCACTTCCGGGCGATAGGCTGCTTGTTGATAGCCATGTTTCAATGTCCTCCTTCGTTTGCTTACACGCGACGGCGCTTGGGCGGACGGCAGCCATTGTGGGGGATGGGCGTCACGTCCTTGATCATGCTCACGTCCAGACCGGCGGCCTGCAGAGCGCGGATCGCAGCCTCACGGCCGGAACCGGGACCCTTGACGTACACTTCGACAGTCTTCAGGCCGTATTCCATGGCGGCCTTCGCGGCGGTCTCAGCAG